>DASVWC010000028.1:0-75681 GCA_036389835.1 Thermoleophilaceae bacterium
GGAGCAGAAGGTCGTCGAGGGCGTGCACAAGCAGCTCTACGTCGGCGGGGAGTGGCGCGACGGGTCCGAGGGGGCCGTGCTGGAGGTCGAGGACCCGGCGACCGGCGAGGTCGTGGCCGAGGTGGCCGACGGGACGCCCGACGACGCGGTTGCCGCCCTGGCCGCCGCGCACGAGGAGCGCGACGCGTGGGCCGCGACGCCGCCGCGCGACCGCGGGGAGATCCTGCGAAGCGCGTGGGAGCTGATCGAGGAGCGCAAGAGCGACCTCGCCCTGCTGATGACGCTCGAGATGGGCAAGTCGCTGAAGGAGAGCGAGGCCGAGATCACCTATGCCGGTGAGTTCTTCCGCTGGTTCGCGGAGGAGGCCGTGCGCATCGAGGGGCGCTACGCGACGGCGCCGAACGGGGCCGGGCGGCTGCTGACGATGAAGCAGCCGGTCGGGCCGTGCATCCTGATCACGCCGTGGAACTTCCCGCTGGCGATGGGCACGCGCAAGATCGGGCCGGCCATAGCCGCGGGCTGCACGATGGTGATCAAGCCGGCGAAGCAGACGCCGCTGTCGATGCTGGCTTTGGCGGGCATTTTGGAGGAGGTCGGGCTGCCCGGCGGCGTGCTGAACGTCATCACGTCCTCCTCCTCCGGGTCCGTGATGGAGCCGCTGATCAAGGACTGGCGGGCGCGGAAGCTGTCGTTCACCGGGTCCACCGAGGTGGGGCGGAAGCTGATCGAGCAGTCCGCCGATCAGATCCTCAAGGTGTCGATGGAGCTGGGCGGCAACGCCCCCTTCCTCGTCTTCGACGACGCCGACGTGGACGACGCCGTGGAGGGCGCCGTCATCGCGAAGATGCGCAACATCGGCGAGGCGTGCACGGCGGCGAACCGCTTCCACGTGGCCGACGGCATCGCGGGCGAGTTCGCCGAGAAGCTGGCGGCGAAGCTCGATTCGATGAAGGTCGGGCGCGGGACCGAGGAGGGCGTGGAGGTCGGGCCGCTGATCGACGGCGACCAGCGCGACAAGGTGGCCGAGCTCGTCTCCGATGCCACCGGGAAGGGCGCGAAGGTGCTGGTGGGCGGCAGCGCGCGCGACGGCGCCGGCTACTTCTTCGATCCGACCGTTTTGTCTGACGTGCCACCCGAGGCGGAGTTGCTGAAGGAGGAGATCTTCGGGCCGGTGGCGCCGGTGGCGTCGTTCGAGTCCGAGGAGGACGCGATCAGGGCCGCGAACGACACCGAGTACGGGCTGGTGGCGTACGTCTACACGCGCGACGTCAAGCGGGCGCTGCGCGTGTGCGAGGGGCTGCACACGGGGATGGTGGGCCTGAACCAGGGCATGGTCTCGAACCCCGCGGCGCCCTTCGGAGGCGTCAAGCAGAGCGGCTTCGGCCGCGAGGGCGGCCGCGAGGGGATCGAGGAGTACCTCGAGACGAAGTACGTGGCGGTGAACCTGTAGAGGGCCCACGAAGTGCGGCGGGATCGCGGCTTCCGGGGCTTCGCCAGCGAGGCCTGCCGCGCGGTTTCGCGCTGAGGTGGGCTCTATTTGGGTCGCTATCCGACCCTTGGAGAGCCCACCTCGCCGTTTCGGCCACTCGGCGGCGCGGCCCGCGCCGAGCGTCGTCGGCTAAAAATTGCCAGGGGCGTACGCGGCCGTGAGCGAGACCCAGGGTCTTCGCCCAACGACAGCACGTCGCTGCTGAAGATCAACCGGCCGGGTGACCGACATGAAGGTCACCGCGGTTCGTGTGAACCGGCTCAGCAACACGGCCGGCTAGCGCTCGGCTCGAGCCGCGCACCTCGCGAGCCGGGCTTCAGCCACGCCTGGCGCGCGCCGATCTCGACCCCGTGCGACGCTTCTTCATCGCGCTCGTCATCTGCTGCACCGTCACGGGGTGCGGCTCCGGCGACGGCGAGTACGACCTGTCGAACGACTACTGCTGGACCGAGGTGCCGTCCTCGGAGGTGAACGCGTGCCGCCAGGCGGAGGACCGCGGCGAGACCTACGAGCCGCAGAGCCGCCCGGAGTGCGCCGACGGGAGCGTGAAGCAACTCGGGCGTCCGTGCCCGGGTGGCTGAGCCTCCAACGGACCTACGGCAGCGTCGCCCACTTCGCGTCCTCCCCCTTCAGCCAGAAGATCTTGCCGCCGCTGTACGCCAGCGAGTCGGGCACGATGTTCGGGCCGAAGTCCACGCGGGTCACGTTCTGGTCGATCGCCCGGCGCACGTCGTAGCGGGTCTGGTTGCCGCCCGAGAGGTGCTTTGCCAGCGCGATCCAGGCCACGTTCCCGTTCGGCCTGACCACGATGTCCGTGATCGAGTAGTCCTGCACCCCACCGCCGGGCAGCTCGCCCTCCTCGGCCGGGTACGAGCGCTTCACCCCGGTCGCGACGTTCAGGGTCTTCGCGTCCGCCTCGCCCTCGGGGTCGCCGCACGTGTACGCCTCGTACGCGATCACGTTGTTCGCCAGCGCGTAGTCGCCGACCCGCCCGAGGTCGTTGCCGAAGCACTCGTTCCCGCCGAGCGTGTAGCGCTTGCCCGTGCGCAGCCGGCAGGCGTGGTAGCCGAAGTCGCTGGTCGAGTCGCCCTTGGGCGCCGGGCCGCGCTGGAAGACCAGGTACTTGCTCTGGTCGATCGTCTTGTACCCCTTCTTCGCGCAGCTCGCGGCGGAGGCGTCCGCGGCGGGAAGAGCGAGCAGGAGGAGCAGGGAACCGGCGAGGAGCGCGATGCGCAGGGGAGTTTTCATGGCGGGCACTACTACCACGAATCGGGGATGGGGCACCACGGGCGTGGCAGGATGCCCGCGTGGCCACCGTCATCCCGATCGACTCCCTCCGCCGCTCCCCGACCGCGTCGCTGTTCGAGGGCGGCGACGAGCTGCCGGCCTCCGTGTTCGTCACGCGCTACGAGCGCGGCCAGGGCCCCGACCTCCACCTGCACCCCTACCCCGAGCTGTTCGTGGTCGAGACCGGAACGGCGACCTTCACCGCCGGCGACGAGCAGGTCACGGTCGAGGCCGGCAACATCGTGATCGTCCCGGCCGAGACGCCGCACGCCTTCAAGTGCGCGGGAGACGACACGCTGCGGGTCGTGAGCGTCCACCCGAGCGGCAGGGTCGAGCAGACCGACCTCTAGACCCCGGCGCTCGGCGCCTCCGGCAGTGCGGCTAGTCGCCGAACCCGCCCACGACCCGGCTCATCGACGCCTGCCTCAGGCACGCCGGGTACGTGCGCTTCTGTTTCACCAGCCGGCCGCTCGACGTACGCGCGCTCACCTTCAGCCGCACCGCCCGCGAACCGACCTTGCGCAGGTCGAAGACCACCCGCCGCCTCGTGACCAGCCGCACCCGTCCCGCGCTCGTGCGCGCCCGCACGCGCAGGATCCGCCCGGTCCCCTTCGGCGCGCGCAGCCTGAGCCGCACGAACCCGCGGCTCGCGCAGCCGCGGTCGGCGCCGGCGGGCGGCAGCAGCCCGCCCGCGCGCTGGTCCACCACCGCATAGCCCTCGGCGATGTACTCGGCCCGGTTCACCGTCGCCGTGATCGACGTGCGGTCCGCCTCGGTCACGCCGCCCGGCACGCGGTACCGGTACACACCGCCGCCGGCCTCCTCCGCGAGCCCCTCGTTCACCGGCCAGTGGTCGCGCTGGTTTACCAGCACCTTGACCGGCGCGCCGAGCACCGGCTCGCCGCCCGGCCCCGTGACCCGCACCTCCACCGGCAGCTCGGCGCCGGGCCGAGCCTCGGCGGGCGCGCTGACCGAGACGGTCGGCACCTCGCGCACCTGCAGCGACTCGGGCGGCACCGTCTGGAGGGCCAGCAGGGCGTCGCGCGTGTAGTCGGTGACGCGGTTGAGCGGGAGCTCGTCGACCCGCTCCGGCAGGTCCTGGCGCGTGTGGTAGTACGCGGTCGAGGTGAACGTCGAGAAGCCCTGGATCCCCGCGCTGTAGAACGGCTGGAGGTCCGTGGGGATGATCCCGCCGCTGATCTGGCGCACCGACGCCGCGGGGATCGGCGCCGCGTTGTAGCCGTTGGCCGCGGCGGCGCCGTTGGCCGTCGCGTTCATCGTCGGCGAGCTCGTGCCGAAGCGCAGGCTCAGCGCGCCCTCGTGGGCGGCCGACATCTCGAGGTTCTGGTTCACCACGACCTTCCCCATCAGGTCGGGGTGGCGCATCACCCAGTCGTAGGAGCCGACGAGGCCGATCTCCTCCGCGTCCCACGCGCCGAAGACGACGGTGTAGTCGAGCGGCACGTCGCGCACGGCCTGGGCCACCGCGAGCATCGACGCCATCCCGGTGCAGTTGTCCACCGCGCCCATGTGCCAGTTGTCGTAGTGGCCGCCCACCACGATCACGTGGTCGGGCCGCGTGGTCCCGCGCCGCACGCCGATCACGTTGCGCCCGTGACCGTCCTGGCGCTCGGCCTCGACCTCGATCGACATCCGCAGGCCGCCGCTCTCGAGCTCCTGGCGCAGCGCGGCGCCGTCGTCGGAGCCGACGGTGACCGTGGGGATCGTGGCCGGCGGCGCCTGCGCGAAGCGCACCGCGCCGGTCTGGATCAGGTTGTCCGGCGAGCCCGAGACGTAGAGCATCGCGCTCCCGCCGTGCGCGAGCACCTCGGTTAGCTGCGAGCTCCGGTGGAAGGCCTCGTCGCGGCGCACCATCACGATCTTGCCCTTGGCGTCCTTGCCCGCGTAGTCGCCGGCGCGGCCGGTGCCGACGTCGACCACCTCGCCCTCCACGCGGCCGGTGCCGCCGTAGGCGAACGTCTCCCCCGGCACCTCGCGCGCATTCGGCCCGAGCACCCGCAGCGACACCCGCTCGACCACGTACACGGGGACGTGGAAGTCCTCGAACGTGGTCTCGAGCCCGGCCGCGCGGAAGCGCTCGGCCACCCGCTCGGCCATCGAGCGCCCGGCGCGGCTGCCCGGCGGCTTCGGCCCGAGCGCCGAGCAGGCGGACATCTCCTCGATCGGCGCGGCGGACGGCGCGGCCGCCGGGAACGCCGCGAGCGCGCATGCGCCCAGAAGGACCGCGGCGATTGCCCTGCCCCGCTGCATGACCGTAGGATGCCACCCCGGTGGGGGGTCGCCCGTCAGTCCTTGTCGCAGTGGCGGCCCTGATCGCGCTGCTCGCGGCCGCTCCGGCGCGCGCGCAGGACTCCGAGGCGCCGCCGGGCGCGGACGTCAACTGGCTGCCCAGGGAGGACTGGGTGGTGCGCCACTGGATCCCGTTCGACGAGCGCGAGCTCTACGCCGCGCTGCGCGTGAGCCGCATGGACGTCTTCCACTGGCTCGACAGCCACGAGCACACGATCGCCGGCCTCGCCCGCCGCCGCGGGGTGAGCCCGGCCGCGCTGGTCGACCGACTCGTCAGGCGCTGGCGCGGTCGCGCCGGCTTCGAGCACTACGCGCTGCTGCGCTCGCGCACGCGGCGCACGATGACCCAGAGTCACCTCGCGCGCCACCTGCTCTTCCACGTCTTCCACAACAAGCGCATCGGGCAGAACGCCCAGTTCTTCTTCGGGGTGGACCACAGGACGTGGTGGGAGATGCGCAGCTCCGGCCACACCGTGCTGGAGGTCGCGCGCAGGGGCGGCCGCACCGAGACCTCGGTCCGCGAGCGCCTGCTGCGCTTCCTCGCGCGCGAGCAGCGCGTGGGCGTGAAGCGGCTGCTCACCCCCAAGCGTCAGGCCAAGCGGATCCTCGGGGTCCAGCGCCGGCAGCTCGTCAAGTGGCTGCGCGACAACCGGCTGCGCGTGCCGGAGGAGCACCAGCACTAGCCGGCGGGCGGGCGCGCGGCGGCGGGCGCGCGGCGGCGCGCCGCTCCCGCTAGCGCGCGACGGTCAGGTAGACCTTGCTGCCGGCGTCGAGCGCCTTGCCGCGGTTCGGCTTCTGGTTGATCACCCGGCCACGCTTGGAGCCGCGCGAGTAGCGGACCCTGCCCACCGGGCAGCCCGCCTTCTTGAGGGCCTTCTTCGCCGACGCGAGCTTCAAGCCCTTGACGTGCGGGATCGTGCAGAGCGGCAGCAGCTTGTCGGGCTTGAGCGTGACCTGGCCGGTCGTGACCTTGCTCTGGACCGGGATCGCCCCGCCCCACTTCACGCGCTCGTCGTGGGCGGGGTCGTCGTGCCCGTCCGCCACGGCCGTGACGTTCAGCGAGCCGGCGCCGCGGAGCATCGTGACCATCGCGTCCGACAGCGGGACCTGCACGTTCACCGTGTAGGAGTTGTCCACGTCGAACTCCGAGCTGCCCAGCTCGACCTCCTGGCCGGCCACGTTCGCCTTGAGGGTGAGCCGGCCCTTGCACGCGCCGTAGTTCTCGCCGTGGCAGAAGGTGCGGACCTTGGCGACCCGGTCGCGCGTGCGGACCACCGCGCTCTGCGGCGAGGGCTGGATCTCGAGCCCGCGGAAGATGTGCTGCGCGTAGCCGCCGGGGCAGATGTCGGTGGCGTCGGGGCCGGTCGCGATCACGGTCTGCATCAGCAGCTCACGTCCGTCACGCGTGCGCCCGCGCACGAACTGGCCGTTGTTGGTCCCGTTGTCCTTCTCGTACCAGTTCATGCTCGACCCGCGCACCTGGCTGAAGACCTGCATCGGGATGCCGCCGTACTTGTCCCAGCGCCACTCGTGCCCGCCCCAGGTGTTGAAGTCCACGTAGTCGCCGGCGTGGGCGCAGAGGTTCACCGGCCGGTAGGTGGTGACCTGCTGCGGGTCGCCGCCGATCGGCCAGTCGACGCCGCCCGACGTGAGGTCCACCTGCGCGCTGCCGTCCGCCTGCGGGTGGAGCACCTGGAAGTGGACGAGCGCCCGCGGCGCCACGTTGGGGCTCCACGGGTGCGGGCCCGACACGGCCGTGCCCTTCACGCGGATCTCCACGATCTGGCCGTCGGCCGGCGCCGTGACGCGGCTGCCGTTCGCGAGCTTGGTGTTCCAGAACGCGGTGTCGGCGCCGTTCCAGACGCCGTTGTAGGCCGGGTGGATCCCGCCCTCGGGCTCGATCGCGTTCGCCGGCGCGCTCAGGTCGCTGCCGAAGGTCTCGACGCCGGCCATGCCGGCGGCCGGGAACGCGAGGGCCGCGACCGCGGCGGCGGCGAACCCGCTCAGGAGCTTTCTCGTCGACGTACCCATGCCCGCCCTAGTTCATCGGACGGTAGGCGGAGATTCGTGAGTCGGCCGGCGCTCCGCGCCTACTTGCTGCGGCCGACCGTCAGCGTCACCCGCGAGCCGGCCGGCACCACGGTGCCGGCCCCCGGCTTGACGGCGACGATCCTGCCGACCTGGCTCTTCTTGCTGACCTTCTTGTTCTTGAGCAGGTAGAGGCAGCCGGCCTTCTTGAGCGCGGCCTTCGCCTTTACGGACGTCTTGCCGACGAGCCCGCCCGGCACGATGCACGCCTTGCGGTCCGGCTTGAGCGTGATCTTGTCGGTGGTCGTCTTCTCCTGACGCGGCACGCTGTCCCACTTCACGCGGTCGTCCGCGCGCGGGTCGTCGTGACCGACGGCGGTGAGCGTGCCCTCGAGGGTCCTGGCCTTCTGGATCGCGAGCACGCTGGCCGCCGAGATCGGTATCTCGATCGTGTTCCTGATCCCGGGCTTGAGCGAGAACGAGACCTCGCCGAGCTTCCGCGGCGCGCCGTCGATCACGGCCGCGAGCGACAGCTCGCCGAAGCAGCCGCCGTAGTTCTCGGCGTTGCACTGGCCCTTGAGCCGCACGCGGCGCGTCTTGGTCTTGACGGTCGGCTGGGTGGGCGCCGGGAACTCGAGCCCGCGGAAGATGTGCTGGCGGTAGCCGCCGGGGCAGATGTCGGACGCGTCGGGGCCCGTCGAGAGGACCGGCTGCATCAGCAGCTCCTGGTTGTTCATCGCGGTGCTGCGCGGAAAGACCGCTCCGGTGTTCGTGCCGTCGTTGGCCTCGTACCAGTTCGCGGTCGAGCCGGGCGTGCGCGAGAAGACCTGGAGCGCCGAGCCGCGGTCGCCGTTCGCCGCGAACTCGCCGCCGCCGATCGTGTTGAGGTCCACGAAGTCGCCCCTGTGGATGCAGATGTTGAGCAGCTCCGGCTCCGCGTAGGTGGTCACGCGCTGCTGATCGTCGGTGCGCGGCAGGAACATGTCGCCGGAGCTGAGCTCGACCTTCAGCCCCGCGCTGGTCGGGTCCAGCACCTGGAAGTGGAACATGCGCGCCGTGCGGTCGTCGGCCGTGCGGGTGAGCACGCCGCCCTTGACCTTGATCGCGGTGATGTGCCCGTCGGCCGGCGCCGTGACCGCCCCTCCGCTCGCCAGGGCCGTGTTCCAGTAGGCGGTGTCGGTCGGATGCGACTCGGCGACGTTCGCCGCGCCCGACAGGTCGCTGCCGAACGGGATCACCTCGCCGCGGGCGGCGGCCGGCACGGCGAGCACGAGCGCGAGCGCTGCGAGGAGGGGGCGCACCGATCCACCATAAGCACGGGTCCCGGCCCCGTGCAAGGACGCCTACGCGCCGGCTCTAGGAGCGGCGGCCGATGGTGAGCGTGACCGCCGACCCGGCCGGGAGCACGGTCCCGCCGGCCGGCTTGTACGAGACGACCCGGCCGGCCTCCTTGGCCTTCTTGGTCCGCTTGTACTTCACGACGCTCCGGCAGCCGCCCTTGCGGACCGCGCCCTTCGCGACCTTCGAGCTCTTGCCGACGAGCTTCTTCGGTACCACGCACGGCGCCTTGTCGGGCTTGAGCGTCAGCTCCTCGGTGGTGGTCTTCTGCTGCGGGCCGGGCCGCGTGCCGGGCGCGTCGGTGTTGCGCGGGTCGGCGGCGGGCTTATCGGTGGCGTCCGCCACCGCGGTCACGCGCATCGTGCCGGCGGCCGAGATCGCAGCGATCGTCGCGTCCGAGAGCGGGATCTCGACCGGCTCGGTGTGGGTGCTGGGCACGTCGAAGCGGCCGCTGCCGATCACCTGCTGGTTGGCGTCGAGCAGCTTGAGCGTGCCCACGCAGCCGCCGTAGTTCTCGCCGTGGCAGAAGATCCGCACGCGCGCGTCGCGGTCCTTGGTGCGCACCACGATCGGGCTCACCTTGGGCGGCGGGTTGATGTCCGCGCCGCGGAACACGTGCTGCGCGTAGCCGCCCGGGCAGATGTCGGTCGCGTCGGGGCCCGTCGCGAGCGTGGTGCGCATCAGCAGCTCGAACCCCTGCATCTGGTCGTTGGGCGACGGCAGGAACTTCGACCCCTCGTTCAGGCCGTTGTCCTTCGAGTACCACTGCGTGTTGGCGCCCGGCACGCGGCCGAAGACCTGGTACTCGGCGCCCTCCGGGCCCCCGAGGACGCCGGGGTCGCGCCTGTACTCGTGCGCGCCGATCGTGTTGAACGCGACGAAGTCGCCCTGCCTGACGCACAGGTTCACCGGCTTGTAGGTCGTGACCTCCTGCTGGTCGGAGGTGACCGGGATCTGGAGGTGGCCGGTGCTGAGCGAGACGACCTTCAACCGCCCGTCGCCGGCGTCGCGCAGCACCTGGAAGTGGATGATCTGGGCGATCCGCTCCTCGTCGGTGTTGCGCAGCCGCTCGTTCGGGATCACGCCGCCCTTGAGCTTCACGACGGTCACCTGCCCCTCGGCCGGCGCGGCGTACGCACCGAGCGCCGGGGAGGCCCCGATGTTCCAGTAGGAGGTGTCGGCGCCGTGGTTGGCGGAGAGGTTCGCCGGCGAGCTCAGGTCGCTGCCGAAGTCGCTCTCGGCGGCCTGCGCCCCCGCGGGCGCGAGGCACAGCGCAGCAGCGAGAATCGGGAGTACGAGTCGGCGGGCCATGTTTGCGAGTTCGCCGCGGTGGTCCGTCACCGCGTGCGATCCACCATAGGGCCGATCGGCTTTATTCGCTAGCCCGTCGGGGCGGGCCTTGCGCCGCGCGCCATCGTGTGCAGGTCGAGCGCGCGGTCGAGCGTCTCCTCGTCCACGCCCTTCTCGATCGCGACCTCGCGGATCGTGCGCCGCGAGGCGACGGCCTCCTTCACGATCTCCGTGCCCTTGTCGTAGCCGATGTAGGGGTTGAGGGCCGTGGCGATGGCCGGCGTGGACTCCGCGTTGCGGCTGAGCGCCTCCTCGTTGGCCTCGATCCCGTCCACGACCTTCTCGGCCAGCAGCAGCGACGCGTTCGAGAGAAGCCCGATCGACTGGAGCAGGTTGCGCGCGATCATCGGCACGCGCACGTTCAGCTCGAACTGGCCCTGGGAGCC
The DNA here is from genome assembly GCA_036389835.1 of Thermoleophilaceae bacterium. Classification (GTDB taxonomy): domain Bacteria; phylum Actinomycetota; class Thermoleophilia; order Solirubrobacterales; family Thermoleophilaceae; genus AC-37. Next base: position 10,189 of record DASVWC010000028.1, read on the forward strand.
GGCCACGGTGATCGCGGCGTCGTTGCCCATCACCTGGGCGGCGACCTGGAGCACGACCTCCGGGATCACCGGGTTGACCTTGCCGGGCATGATCGACGACCCCTTCTGGAGCTCGGGCAAGGCGATCTCGCCGAGGCCGGTGCGCGGGCCGGAGCCCATCAGCGCCAGGTCGTTGGCGATCTTGGTGAGCGAGACGGCGATCACCTTGAGCGCGCCGGAGAGCTCCACGAGCGCGTCGCGGTTGGCCTGGGCCTCGAACGGGTCGGCCGGGCCGTCGACCGGGAGGCCGGTCGCCTCGGCGAGCTTGGAGCGCACGCCCGCCGCGAAGTCGGGGTGCGTGTTCAGGCCCGTGCCGGTGGCGGTGCCGCCGAGCGGGATCTGGCCCACGCGCGGGAGCGCGGAGAGCACGCGCTCGCGGCCCAGGCGGATCTGCGCGGCGTAGCCGCCGAACTCCTGGCCGAGGGTGACGGGCACCGCGTCCATCAGGTGGGTGCGGCCGGCCTTGACCAGGTCGGCGAACTCCTCGGACTTGGCCTCGAGCGACCCGCCGAGGCGCTCGAGCGCCGGCAGCAGCCGGTCGGTCACCTCGCCGAGCGCGGCCAGGTGCACGGCGGACGGGAAGACGTCGTTCGACGACTGGCCCATGTTCACGTGGTCGTTGGCGTGGACGCCCTCGCCGGCCAGCGCCGCGATCACCTCGTTCGCGTTCATGTTCGAGGAGGTGCCCGAGCCGGTCTGGAAGACGTCGATCGGGAACTGGTCGTCGTGGCGCCCCTGGGCGATCTCGTCGCCCGCGGCGCCGATGCGGTCGGCGATGTCCTGGTCGAGCTCGCCCAGCTCGGCGTTGGTCCGGGCGGCGGCGGCCTTGATGCGCCCGAGCCAGCGCACCACCGAGACCGGCACGCGCTCGCCGGAGACCTTGAAGTTCTCGACGGCCTTGCTCGTCTCGCCACCCCACAGCTGCTGATCGCTCATGGCTTCAACACTATCCATGGTCCCGTCCGGCCCGGTACCCGCGGCGGTAGGCCGCCGTGCCCGTGTCGAGGCCGGTCAGCTCCTGCTCGATCCGGCGCATCAGCTCGTCGTGAACGCCCTGCGTGGACGACGCGCCGCGCCGCGCAGCTCCGACCAGGTAGCCCAGCCGCAGCGCGTCGGGCCCGTCCGGCTCGAGCCGCGCCCGGTCGGCGAGGCGGCCCGCGACCGTCACGTACGACGCGCCCACCTGCTGGAGGTCGGCGCCGGCGCTTCCACGGGTGAAGCACTCCGACAGCGGCGTGCCGTCGAGCTCCACTCGCGCGGGCGCGCGCGCGAGGGCGGCGCGGACCGAGTCCGGCCCCTCCTTGCAGCCGACCGGGACCGCCGCGTCGTCCGAGCGCGAGCAGCCGGCGGCTGAGAGCGCTATTGCGAGAGCCGCGAGAGCTTTGCCCCGGTTGGCGGAACGCATCCGCTGCAAAACCTGCACCCTCATGCGAACGGGACCTTCCCATGTTCTTCTCGTGTTCGCGGGGAACGGACTCCCCCCAAGGACCGGAGGAGCAAGGATGAGAGATCTGGCCCAGGTCGCTCAGGCCCACGCGCACGGACGCGCCGATCAGGCCGAGCTGACCCGATTCTGCACCCATTGCGGTGCGCTGTTCGACGCGAAGCTCAGCAGCCCCGAGCGCCCCCTGCGCGGGCGCGTGTGCTCGAACTGCGGCCTCGGGATGGTGCTGACGTGCTCGAGCGAGCTGCTCGCGCGGCGCGACGGTGCGTTCCTGGTCGTGACCTCCGACCTGCTCGTGAGCGCTGCCTCCGAGGCGGCCGAGGAGCTGCTCGACTCGGGCCAGGGCCTGTACGGCCGGCCGCTCCTGTCGGTGCTCACCACGCCGAGCGGCGTGACGGACCTCGCCCGGCGCGTGGTGCGTGCCGCGACCGGGGACCGGACGATCTACGAGCTGCCCGTGACGCCCGCGGCGAAGCGGCTGGCGGACGTGTCGCTGGTGGCGCGGATCGGGAACTGCGGCATGCCGCCGGCGGCGCTCGTGGTGGTCGAGGCCGCGGCCTGATCGGACTTGCCCCCGCCCCGGCGGGTGTGCAAGTTCTCTCCCGGAGCTTGCGCAACGGGGGGCCGACCTGTCACAACTCGCGTGCGGGACTGGAGCTTTGGGCTGCCAACCCGTAAAGGAACCTGCGACTTGTGCCGAAGGTGACGACATGAGCGGCATTCGAACCAACGCGGCGGCCGAGCTCCTCGGCGTCAGCCCGAACACGCTGCGGAGCTGGGAGCGCCGCTTCGGCTACCCGGCCCCGCGCCGGACCGCCGGCGGCCACCGCCAGTACGAGCTCAACGAGCTCGAGGCGCTGCGCCGCGCGCTGCTGGAGACCCACAACATCTCCTCGGCGATCCAGGTCGCCCGCCAGCGTGGCGAGGGCCTCGGGTCCGCGTCGCGGATGGTCGAGGCGTTCGACCGCTTCGACGAGTCGCTCGCCGACCGCCTGATGGAGGAGAGCCTGTCGCTGCGCTCGATCGAGCGCACGGTGGAGGAGCTCCTGCTGCCCGGCCTCGAGCTCGCCCAGAACCGCGACGGCCGCGAGGCCGAGCTGGAGCTGGCCTGCCGCTGGGCGACCGGCTGGCTGCACGCCGCCCGCCGCGTGACCGCTCCGGCCACGCGAGCCGAGGGCATCCTGATCTTCGACTCGAGCCCGGTGCTCGGCCTGGAGGGCATCCAGGTCCAGGCGCTCGAGCTCGCGCTGCGCCGGGCCGGGTTCCGGGTACTGCTGCTCTCGGTGGCGCTCGCCCAGGAGCGGATGACCCGCGCGATGCGCGCGCTCGACCCGTCGGCGCTCGTGCTGGCCGGCAGCGGCGCCACGCTCGACGTGCTCGGCCGGCTCGTATACGCCGTCCGCCAGACCGGCTCGAACGCCCCGCTGTTCGAGTACCGCGGGTCGATGCCGGTCAGCGGCAGCCACAACATCCCGACGCTGGGCGCCGCGCCCAGCGAGGCGGTGCGCAACCTCAAGGCGATGGTCGACGGCCCCGCCTGGAGCCGCGGCGCCGGCATGCGCAGCGTCGCGCGCAGTTCGTAGCCGTCCTGCACCAAGGCGCGGCCCGGCGCCGGGGACAGACTGAAGTCTGTCCCTAATCGCCCCGCGCCCGGGTGGTCCCTAGGATCGACGCGTGTTCCGCCCCGTCGATCCCGGTCAGTCGTTCCCTGAGCTCGAGGAGGTCGTGCTGGCGCGCTGGCGCGAGCGCGACGTGTTCCACGAGTCGGTCCGCCGGCGCGAGGGGGCGCCGCGGTTCGTGTTCTACGAGGGGCCCCCGACCGCCAACGGCCGGCCGGGGTCGCACCACGTGCTCGCGCGCGTGTTCAAGGACGTCTTCCCGCGCTACAAGACCATGCAGGGGCACCAGGTGCACCGCAAGGCCGGCTGGGACTGCCACGGGCTGCCGGTGGAGCTCGAGATCGAGCGCGAGCTCGGCCTCTCGAACAAGCACGAGATCGAGGAGTACGGGGTGGCGGAGTTCAACGCCCGCTGCCGCGAGTCGGTGCTCACCTACATCGAGGAGTGGAACGCGCTCACCGACCGGATCGGCTTCTGGGTCGACAGCGACGACGCCTACTTCACGCTCGAGGACGAGTACATCGAGTCGGTCTGGTGGTCGTTGCGCGAGGTCTGGCGGCGCGGGTTGCTCTACCAGGGGCACAAGGTCGTGCCGTACTGCCCGCGCTGTGGCACGGCGCTGTCCTCGCACGAGGTCGCCCAGGGCTACCGCGACGTGGTCGACCCGTCGGTGTACGTGCGCTTCCCGGTGCGCGGGGAGGAGGGCGTCGCGCTGCTCGGCTGGACGACCACGCCGTGGACGCTGGTCTCGAACGCCGCGCTGGCGGTGGCACCGGACGTGACCTACGTGCGCGCGCGCGTGGGCGGCGAGTCGCTGATCGTGGCCGAGCCGCTGCTCGAGCGCGTGCTCGGCGAGGAGGCCGCGGTGGAGGAGCGCATGAGCGGCAGCGAGCTGGCCGGCCTCTCGTACGAGCCGCCGTTCCCGTGGATCTCCGACTACGGCGAGAAGGGGCACACCGTCCTCGAGGCGGACTTCGTCACCACCGAGGACGGCACCGGCATCGTGCACACCGCGATCGCGTTCGGCGAGGACGACTTCCAGCTCGGTCAGCGCTACGGGCTGAAGGTGCAGAACCCGGTGAACCTCGACGGGACCTTCGACGAGCGCGTGGAGGCGTTCGCCGGCAGGTTCGTGAAGGACGCCGACCCGGAGATCGTCGAGGCGCTGCGCTCGAGCGGCCGGCTGTTCCGCGACGAGGGCTACGAGCACGCCTACCCGCACTGCTGGCGCTGCGGCACGCCGCTCCTCTACTACGCGAAGGCGAGCTGGTACGTGAAGACGACCGCCGTCCGCGACCAGATGCTCGAGGAGAACGAGCGGATGCGCTGGTACCCCGAGCACATCAAGCACGGGCGCTTCGGCGACTGGCTCGCCAACAACGTCGACTGGGCGATCTCGCGCGAGCGCTACTGGGGCACGCCGCTGCCGGTCTGGGTCTGCGACGAGGGGCACCAGCAGTGCATCGGCTCGCGCGCGCAGCTCGAGGGGCTCGCCGGGTCGGTTCCCGACGACCTGCACAAGCCGTTCATCGACGAGGTCAGCTTCCCGTGCGAGGAGTGCGGCGGCGAGATGCGGCGCGTTCCCGAGGTGATCGACGCCTGGTACGACTCGGGCTCGATGCCGTTCGCGCAGTGGCACGCCCCGTTCGAGAACGAGGAGCTGTTCGCCGAGCGCTTCCCCGCCGACTACATCTGCGAGGGGCTCGACCAGACGCGCGGGTGGTTCTACTCGCTGCTGGCCGTGTCGACGCTGATGTACGGGCAGAGCTCGTACCGGACCGTGCTCTGCCTCGGCCTGATCCTCGACCCCACCGGCCAGAAGATGTCGAAGTCGCGCGGGAACGTGGTGGTGCCGTGGGACGTGATCGAGAAGCACGGCGCGGACGCCTTCCGCTGGTACTACTTCACCTCGAAGCAGCCGTGGGACGGCTACCGCTTCTCGCTCGACACGGTCGGCGAGAGCGTGCGCCAGTTCATGCTGACGCTCTGGAACACGTACGGGTTCCTCGTGCTGTACGCGAACGTGAACGGGGTGGAGTCGTTCGAAGCCGCGCCCGAGCACGACCTCGACCGCTGGGCGATCTCGCGCCTCCAGCAGACGATCGAGGCCGTCACCGAGCGGATGGACGACTACGACACCACGTCCGCGGGCCGCGCGATCGACGCGTTCGTGGAGGACCTGTCGAACTGGTACGTGCGCAGGTCGCGGCGGCGGTTCTGGGACGGCGACCCCGCCGCGTTCGGCACGCTCCACCGCTGCCTGGTCGCGGTGTCGAAGCTGCTCGCGCCGCTCATCCCGTTCGTGGCGGACGAGATCTACGACAACCTCGACGGCTCCGAGCCGTCGGTCCACCTGTGCGACTTCCCGCGCGGCGACGCGGCGGCGCGCGACCGCGACCTGGAGCGCGACGTGGCGGTGCTCCGCGAGGCGATCGAGCTCGGCCGGGCCGCGCGGGCGCAGGCGAAGGTGAAGGTGCGCCAGCCGCTCGCCGAGGCCGTCGTCGTGGCCGCCGGGCGCGAGCAGGAGGCGATCGGGCGCTTGCAGGACCAGCTGCTCGAGGAGCTGAACGTCAAGCGCGTGCGGTTCGTGAGCGAGGCCGACGAGCTCGGGCGCTGGGAGCTGAAGCCGAACTACCGCACGCTCGGGCCGCGCTTCGGCAGCCAGATGCCGCAGGCGGCCGCGGCGGTGGCGGCGCTCGACGCGCAGTCCGTGGCGGCGACGCTGCGCGACGGTGGGACCGTGGGGCTGGCGATCGACGGCTCCGAGCACCCGCTGACGGCCGACGACGTGCAGCTCGTGCTCCAGCCGCTGGAGGGCTACCAGGTGGAGCGCTCCGGCTCGCACGCGGTGGCGCTGAACCTGGAGCTCGACGACTCGCTGCGCCGCGAGGGGCTCGCCCGCGAGGCCGTCCGCGCGATCCAGGAGACGCGCAAGTCCGCCGGGCTCGACGTGGCGGACCGGATCAGGCTGACGCTCGGCGGCGACGCGGACCTGGTCGCCGCGGTGCGCGAGCACGAGCGCTACGTGGCGGGCGAGACCCTGGCCGTCGAGGTCGCCTACCGCGACGGGACGCTCGGCGGCGAGCCGGTGAGGATCGAGGGCCGCGAGCTCTCGATAGGCGTCGAGCGCGTGTAGCGCACGGCGCGTAGGGTTCCGCTCCGCTGACCACCACGGAGGAGGGACCCATGGCTGAGCGGGCCAAGGCGGATCGAAAGGCGGCCGCGAAGAAGGGCGCGGTCACGCGCAAGCGCAACGAGCAGAAGGCGCGGTCGAGCAGCACCGGCAAGAAGTCGGCGTCCACGCGTCAGGCGAAGGCGGCGACGAGCAGCGCGCGTGAGGCGAAGAAGGCCGCCGGAGCGGCCGTCGGCAGCGTGAAGACGGCGGCGAAGGCGGCCGGCGGCGCGGCGAAGGAGGCCGGCAAGGCCGTGGCCACCCGAGCGGGCGCGGGTCAGAGCAAGAAGCCGAGCTCGAGGAAGTCCAGCGCGAAGAAGTCCAGCGCGAAGAAGCGCTAACCCTGGACCTCGCCGCCCATCGCCCACTCGCTCTTGGGCGAGTCGACGAAGCGGATCCAGACGTGGTCGCGCTCGGTCTTGCCGACGTCGACCATCAGGTCGGTCAGCTTCTCGGCCAGCTCCTTCTTCTGCTCGGCCGAGCGGCCCTCGTACCACTCGATCGTGACGATCGGCATGGTGCGAGCCGCCGCTAGGCGGCGGAGAGGACCGGCTCGATCTCCTGCACGAGCCGCTTCTTCGGCATCGCGCCGATGATCTGGTGCGCGACCTCGCCGTTGCGGAAGAGGATCAGCGTGGGGATCGAGAGCACGTTGTAGCGCGCGGCCGTCTGCTGGTTGTCGTCGACGTTCAGCTTCACGATCCGCAGGTCGTCGCGCTCCTCGGTGATCTCCTCGAGGGCCGGCGCGATCACGCGGCACGGCCCGCACCACGGCGCCCAGAAGTCGACCAGCACGGGCTCGGTGGACTCGAGTACCTCGGCCTGGAAGTTCGAATCGGTGACTTCGGTTATGGCTCCTGCCATCGGTGCTCTCCTGGTCTCGTCGGGTGGTGCTTCAAAAAGTATAGTGACCCCGCCCACGGCCGTGGGTCGGACCCACACCCGCCCACCGGCGCGCGGCGAAGCCTCGCAGCCCGGAGCAGCTTACGCGGCGGCGCGGGGGCGCGGCCCGGCGGACTCACGCGGCGGCGCGGGGCGCGGGGGCGCGGCCCGGCGGACTCACGCGGCGGCGCGGGGGCGCGGCCTGCGCCGCAGCCGGGCGCGCAGCGCCGGCACCTTGCGCACCGCCTCCAGGGCGATCGCGCGGTCCATCTTCGACGCGCCGGCGCGGCGCTCGTGGAACATGATCGGGATCTCCTTCACGCGGAAGCCGGCCCGCAGCGTCCTGTAGGTCATCTCGATCTGGAAGCCGTAGCCGTCGGCCTGCACGTCCGCGAGGTCGAGCGTCTCGAGCACCTGGCGCCGGAAGCACTTGAAGCCGCCGGTCAGGTCGCGCACCGGCACGCCCAGCACCGTCCGCGCGTACCAGCACCCGCCGCGCGAGAGCACTCGCCGGTGCCACTCCCAGCCGATCACGCCGCCGCCGTCCACGTAGCGCGACCCGAGCACGAGGTCGGCGTCGCCGGCCGCCTCGATCAGGCGCGGCACGTCGGCCGGGTCGTGCGAGAAGTCCGCGTCCATCTCCATCACGAGCTCGGCGCCCTCGTCGAGCGCGCGGGCGAACCCCGCGAGGTAGGCGCGGCCCAGCCCCTCCTTGCCCGCCCGGTGCAGCACCTCGACGGCCCCGTTCTCGCGCGCGAGCCGGTCGGCGATCGCGCCGGTGCCGTCCGGCGAGGAGTCGTCGACCACCAGCAGCGTGTGCTCGGGCGCGGCCTCGGCGAGCCGCGGGAGCAGCGCTTGCACGATCGGCTCGATGTTCTCGGCCTCGTTGTAGGTCGGTAGGACAAGCCAGGTGCCGGACACGCCCGTACCCTAGACCGGGCATGCGGAACGCCGAGATCGCCCTCCACTTCGACGAGCTCGCCGACCTCTACGAGCTCGACGGCGCGATCGTCCACCGGGTGCTCGCGTACCGCAACGCCGCGAAGGCGATCCGCGACGCCCCCGCCTCGGTCGAGGAGATGACCCGGGCCGGCACCGTGACCGAGCTGCGCGGGATCGGCAAGACGATCGAGGAGAAGCTGAACGCGCTGCTCGAGACCGGCTCGATCCCGTCGGCGGCGAAGCTCAAGGCGAAGTACCCGCCGGGCCTCGTCGAGGTCACCCGCATCCCGGGGTTCGGCCCCAAGAAGGCTCGCAAGCTGTTCGACCAGCTCGGCGTCGCGTCGCTCGACGACCTGCGCGAGGCGGCCGAGCAGGAGAAGCTGCGCGACGTGCAGGGCTTCGGCCCGAAGGCGGAGGAGACCGTGCTGCTGGCCCTCGACGCGGGCGTGGACCTCCGCCCCAAGCCCCGCCTGCTGCTCTCGAAGGCCACCGAGGTCGCCGAGTCGCTCGCCGAGGCGCTGCGCGAGCACCCCGACGCCGAGCGCGTGGAGGTGGCCGGCAGCGCGCGCCGGCGCGTCGAGGCCTGCCGCGACCTCGACCTCGTGGCCGCGAGCGACCGGCCCGAGGCGGTCGCGGCGGCGTTCTCCAAGCTCCCCCTGATCGGCGAGGTGCAGTCGTCCGCCGCCGCGGGCGTGCGGGCGGTCACGCACAACGGGCTGAGCATCGACCTGCGCATCGTCGGCCCCGAGGCGTTCGGCAACCTCCTCCAGCACCTGACCGGCTCGAAGAAGCACAACGAGTCGCTGCGCACCGAGGCCGTCAAGCGCGGGCTGCACGTGAGCGAGTACGGGATCGCCGACGACTCGACCGGCACCACGCACGCGTGCGCGACCGAGGAGGAGGTCTACGAGCGGCTCGGCATGCAGTGGGTCCCGCCGGAGCTGCGCGAGGACCGCGGCGAGCTCCAGGCCGCCCGCGACGGGCGCCTCCCGGAGCTCCTCCGCATCGAGGACCTGCGCGGCGAGCTGCACTGCCACACGGTCGCCTCCGACGGGCGCAACACGATCGAGGAGATGGCCGAGGCCGCCCGCGAGCGCGGCTACGAGTACATCGCCTTCACCGACCACTCCGCCTCGCACGGCTTCGGCAACGACGTGCCGCCCGACGAGCTGCGCCGCCAGATCGAGCGGATCCGCGCGGCCGACGAGCGGATCGACGGCATCCGCCTGCTGGCCGGTTCCGAGGTGAACATCCACCCCGACGGCTCGCTCGACTACGAGGACGACCTGCTCGCGGAGCTCGACTGGGTCGTCGGCAGCCTCCACTCCGCCTTCCGGACGCCGGAGAAGGAGCAGACCGAGCGGATGATCCGCGCGATGGAGCACCCGCTCGTGGACGCCATCGGGCACCCCACCGGCCGCCTCATCGAGCGGCGTGAGCCGTACCCGCTCGACGTGGACGCCGTGGCCGAGGCCGCCGCCCGTACCGGCACCTACCTCGAGATCAATGGCAACCCCGACCGGCGCGACCTCGACGAGATCAACGCGCGCCGCGCGGTCGACCGCGGCGCGACTCTCGTGATCGACTCGGACGCCCACGGCCGCGAGACGCTCCGCAACATCCAGTACGGCGTGTTCACCGCGCGGCGCGCATGGCTCACCGCCGCGAACGTGGCCAACACGCTCCCCTGGGAGGAGCTGTCGGCGTCGCCTAAGCGCGCACGTCGTGCGGCGCCGGCTCGTTCTTCCTGAACCCCGGCGTGCGCACGAGCTGGGTGGGCTTGAAGGGGGAGCTCGACTCGACCCAGAAGCGCACCCCGTCGCGCTGCTCGACGGCCTCGACCGCGCGCGACTGGCGCCGCCAGGCCAGCGCGATCAGCAGCGCGTAGCCGGCCGCGATCGCCGGGACCTGCGGGATCAGGAACGCGACGGCGCCGGATGCGACGGTGACCAGCAGCAGCGCCCAGAGGCGGTTGAACACCACCGTTCCGGGCTGGAGCGGCGGCAGCGTCTGGGTCGCGCGCGCGCCGGCGAGCAGGCGCCCGATGCCGTCGGTCACGTCCGGGCGGCGGCCGAGCCAGAGCCCGGTCAGCGCGGCGGCCGTCCACCAGCCGACCGCGACGTAGAGCAGCACGGTGTCCTCGTCCGCCTGGGCGCCCACGATGGCCACCACCGCGAGCGCCGTGGCCGCTCCGGCGCAGAGCAGCACCGTGGTGCGCAGGAAGTCGGCGAAGGCCACTAGGCGGCCGGCGGCGCGGCGCCGGGCTCGGCGAGCGCGGCCAGCACGTCGAGGAAGCCGCCGGGCCCCTCGACCACGACGTCGGCGCGCTCGACGATCGCGGGCGGTCCCTCGTCGGACGCGACGCCCACGCGCACGGCGGCGTCGAGCTCGCCGCCGGCGACCAGCGAGTCGAGCGCGTCGAAGGCGTCGAGGTCGGTGGCGTCGTCGCCGCCGAACAGCGCCGTGCGCACGCCGCTGCGGCGCACCAGCTCGTGCACCGCGCGGCCCTTGCTGATCGGGACCGGCGGGCGCACCTCGAGCACCTTGCGGCCCCAGTGGATCGCCAGCCCGGCCGTCTCCGCCTCGCCGGCGATCGCCTCGACGCGGGTGCGCGCCTCGTCCTCGTCGGGCGCGCCGCGCCAGTGGAAGGCCATGATCGCGCCCTTGTCCTCGATCCGCACGCGCAGGCGCCGCAGCTCGGGGTCGTCGCGCTCGGCCACGAAGCGGTGGATCGGCTCCGCCCAGGTCGCGAAGGCGGGGATCGCCTCGGCGCTGCGCTCGTCGGGCGCGAGGATCTCCGCCCCGTGCGCGCCCGCGTAGGCGATCCGCCCCACCCCGACGAGCCGGCGCGCGTCGGCCGCCGTCCGCCCCGAGATGCACGCGACGCAGCCGTAGCGGCTCGCCAGCGCGCCCAGCAGCCGGGCCGCGCGGTCGGGCACCTGCGCGTCGCCCGCGCGCTCCACGATCGGCGCGAGGGTCCCGTCCACGTCGCAGAGGACCGCGGCGCGATCGGGGGACTCGGTGAGCGGTTGAAGCGCCGCGGCGAGCGTCTCGGCCGTGGGGGCTGGCACGCGCCCTAGTATGCCCGCCCATGTCCTCGCGGCTCCTCCGGCTGGCGGTGATCGGGAGCGTCGCGGGAGCGTTCAGCGGGCTGTTCGGCGTGGGCGGGGGGACGGTGATCGTGCCGCTGCTGATCCTCTGGTTCGGCTACGGCGAGCGCGAGGCGACCGGCACGTCGCTGTTCGCGATCGTCCTGATCGCGACGCTCGCGGCCGCGATCCAGGGCCTGCACGGGAACGTCGACCCGCTGCGCGCGGCGATCGTCGGGGTGCCCGCGCTCGGCGGCGTCGCCGCCGGCACCGCCCTCCAGCAGCGGGTCCCCGAGCGCGCGGTGGCGGCGGCGTTCGCCGTCCTGCTGGTCGTCTCGGCCGCGCTCCTGGTGGCGAGCTAGATGGACGCGGGGAGCATCGCCGCCGCGCTGGCGCTCGGCTTCGCCGCCGGGGTGACCGGGGGGATGCTCGGCGTGGGCGGCGGGATCATCTTCGTGCCCACGCTCGTCTTCTTCCTCGACCAGAGCCAGCTCGACGCCCTCTCGACCTCGCTGCTGGCCATCGTCCCCGTCGCGATCCTCGGCGCCTGGCGCCAGCACGGGTACGGGAACCTGCGCGTTCGCGACGGGCTGATCGTGGCCGCGCTCGCCCCGCCCGGCGTCGTGCTGGGGACAACGCTGGCGAACGTGCTCTCCGAACGGGCGCTCGAGCTGTCGTTCGCCGGGCTCCAGCTCTTCTTCGCGGTCAACCTGGCCCGCAGGGCGCTGGGGCGCCCGGCTGATGCTTGAGACGCGGTTCGGGTATACACAGGGTTGATGGCGAGGAAGATCCTGGCACTCGTATCCGAGGCGATCGACGCGGAGGCGCTGCGCAGCGCCCTCGGCGGCGGCCTCCAGGACGCCGAGGTCCTCGTCGTCGCGCCCGCGCTCCAGAGCAGGCGCCGCTTCATCCTCGCCGACCCCGACCCCGCCATCGAGCGGGCCGAGGCGGTCCAGACGGAGACGGTGGAACGGCTGGACGAGGAGGGCATCGACGCGGCCGGCGACACCGGGGAGTCGGATCCCCTGCTCGCGCTCCAGGATGCCCTGGCGACCTTCGAGGCCGACGAGATCGTGCTGTTCACGCACTCCGGCGGCCAGCGCAACTTCCTCGAGGAGGGCTTGGTGGAGGAGGCATCCGAGCGGTTCGCGCCGCCGGTACGCCATCTGATCGTCGAGTAGGTGGGGAGAGCAGGTGCGGTACGACGCGTGGCTGCGCGAGCGCAGCTTCCATCACAGGGAGTTCCCGGCCGATCGGCTCGCGGCCGAGCGGACGGCGAGCGTGTCGGTCTGCGTGCCGGCACGCGAGGAGGCGGCCACGATCGGCTCGATCGTGCACGACCTGGTCGAGCTGCGCGAGCGCGGGGTGATCGACCAGGTGGCGGTGCTCGACTGCAGCTCGCGCGACGGAACGGGCCGGATCGCCGCCGCCGAGGGCGCGGAGGTCTACGTGCAGTCGGACCTCCTCGGCGAGTACGGGCCGTGCCAGGGCAAGGGCGACGCGATGTGGCGCGGGCTGTCGGTGCTGCACGGCGACGTGATCGCCTTCGTCGACGCCGACTCCGAGGACTTCGGCCCGCACTTCGCGCTCGGCCTGCTCGGGCCGCTGCTGACGCACGACGGGATCGAGTTCGTGAAGGGCTTCTACAGGCGCCCGTTCAAGTACGACAGCGTCCGCGCGCCGGAGGGCGGCGGGCGGGTGACCGAGCTCACCGCGCGCCCGCTGCTCAACCTGTTCTACCCCGAGCTGGCGGCGTTCGCCCAGCCGCTCGCCGGCGAGATCGCCGCGCGCCGGTCGCTGTTCGAGCGGCTGCCGTTCGCGACCGGCTACGCGGTCGAGATCGGCCAGCTCATCGACGCGTGGTACGCGGTCGGGCTCTGGTCGATGGCGCAGGTGGACCTCGACGTGCGCCAGAACCGCCACCAGGAGCTGCGCGACCTCGGCCCGATGGCCTACGCGGTGCTGCGCGCCGTCACCGAGCGCCTGGCCCGCGAGGGACGGCTCACCGCGGAGCAGCGCGACGCGTTCCTCGCCCCGGGGCCCGAGGGCCTCGAGGAGAGGACGGTCGCGCTCGTGGAGCGCCCGCCGATGGTCTCGCTGACGGCGGGCGCGTCCGCCTAGTTGCCGGAGACGCGGTCGATGTTCTCCCGGCCCTTCTCCACCGCCTCCTGATCGACCTCCGGGTTCGCGGGCGGCGCCGTCGCGTCCTTGGTCTCCTCGCGGGGCGACGTGCTGGACTGCTGCTGGTTCTGCGTCTCGTCGTTGGTCATGGGTCTCGCGTACCCGGTGGGCCGAGGCGTAAGCCGCTCAGGCACGACGAGTTGGCGCTTACAGGGGGAGCGGGCTGCCGCGTTCGAGCTGATCGCAGCGCGCCGCGCGGGCGCTGCTGCGCGAGCCCCACGTGGGCCGGACGCGCCGATCGTGCTCGGTGGATGGGCGGCACACGCTTGTGGGTCGAGTGGGGTCAAGGAGCCAGCGCAGCTATCACCAGCTTGAGGGTGGCGAGAATCTGCGCGCTGTATATAGGTTGAGCAGCAGCGAGCAAGAGGGGCCTTCGAGCACTGGATGACCACCCGTGATCAGTGCCCGTGCTTGCCTGGAAGACATGCAACAGCTCGACACTGAAAATGGCCCGCTCACGCTCGTTCTTCCGGACGACCCCCACGCACTCGACGCACGACGCGCCACTGGCCCCGACGTACCGACGGACGTGGGCGCCAGCACCAAGATGCCCGTTGCGCGTTGGATGCATTCGTGGACATCGCTCGCGCCCATCCTGAACACCCTCGGCCTCATCCGGCAGGGCAAGCGTCGCGGTTATGCGAGTACGACCGACCTCGCCCGCCTCGCGGCGCTGGTCGAACGAGCCTCTTCGGATCCGGAGACAGCGTGGCGAAGTTCGGTCAACGGAACGCCGGCCTCGTCCGAATCACTCCAACAAGAAGCCGCCGATGTGCTCGCAGCACTCAAAGGAGCCCTACAAGGGCTGTCCAAGGTCGATACCAACGCGTGGGCTGCTGTTGATCGCTGGCGCCGTTGGGTCTGCGACGGCCTCGATGAGCCGTCGTCCACCCAAACGGACAAGCGGCTGATGTGGGCGAGGGGCCTGGACGCTCCGAGTGAAGTCACCCTCGGTGCGGCGGCGGGATTGCGGTCGCTCACACTGAGCCTGATCGAGACACGCCGATCCAGGTCGCTCCCGGACGTAACCGAGCACGGGATCGCTGAGCGCTTCCTGCCCAAGGCGCTCTTGGCGAACCTCGGTCCGTTGACCCGGCTCCAGGAACTCGCACTCCCGTTCTTCCCCGAGCTCGTGGATCTCCGTCGGTCGATGATCGCCGCAGCACCGCCCGGCGTCGGAAAGACGCGGCTCGGCCAGATGGGGGCCACCTACGCGACGCTCGACCCGAGGACGGGCAAGCGTCGCGAGAGTGGAACGAAGGCCCTGGTCCTCATGCCGACCCGCGCCCTTATCGACGAACAGCTCGAGGCCTGGGAGAAATGGCTCGACGTGCCTGGCGCCGAACCACCGCTACGCGTAGTCGGCGTCTCGGCAGAGCACGATCTTCACCGGCGGGACGTAACCGCGGGGGAGTACGAAGTCGCGATCTGCGTCTACGAGTCGGCCGCAAATCTCCTGGCCGGGCCACAGCGCTCGCGACTGCTCGACGAGATCGCACTCATCGTCGTCGACGAGTGGCAGTGGATGCGTGATTTGCAGCGCGGCGGACGGCTGGACGCACTGCTCACCGGTCTCCAGGTCAACGAGGGCAATCCCCCTCCGGTGATGCTGATGGGACCGGAACTCGACCAACGGACTCATGACGCGGCCGTGAAGTGGCTCTCCGCGAGCCGTTCGATCATGCCCCCGGAGCGGATCACGAGTCTCACAGTGCACGTGTCGGGAGACTCGAAGGAGATAGTACGTACGGAGACACCCGAGGGCGAGGCGGGAACGGTGATCGAGCGCGAGATCGTCCCGCCGATCACGGAAACCCTCACCACCTTGAGCGCAGGTATGAAGCAGCAGCTCGGACACCTTCCCTCGAAGGGATTGTCGGTGCTGCTTGCGACGCGGCTCCTGCTCGAGGACGACACGCGGCGGATCATCATCTTCCTCGAGGAGCGCGGCCTTGCCGTGAGGTACGCGACGGCGGCCATCGACCTCCTCGAGGCCGCTGGGCTCGGGTCGGCTCCCGCCGGGGGCAACCCGTGGACGTCGGGGCGATTTCCATCGACACTCGAAGTTGATCCGGAGGCCAGATACCGGGAGTTGCGCGCAGCTGCCTCCGTGACAGAGGACTACGACCGAGCGCAGTGGTGGCTGCTGAACGGGGTTGGAGTGCACACCGCGAGCATCGAACGCCAGCTCCAGCAGCTGTTCATCCGCGAATTCGACACGGGGATCGCGCGTCTCCTATTCGCGACCGACACCGTGGCCGAAGGCATCAATGTCGCCGCCAGCCACGTGATCGTGAGCTCGACGTTCCGAGGCCGCTCGGGCGAGGAGGAGCTGGTTCCGGTGCATCGGGTGCGTCAACGCCTAAACCGCGCGGGACGCAAGGGCCGCTGGGGCGACCACGGCCACGGGTATCTCTGTGTTGCGCCGCGCGCTCCGGCCACGATCCTCGATCAAGCCGTGGTGACCAACCCGGAGCGTGCCTTCTCTTACTTCGTTGCGAACGACCGCGGTCTGGCGATCGTTCCCGGGGGGACGGTCGGACCAGAGCGAATCGACCGGCTCGCGGCTGTGGCGCTTCACCACCTTCGTCACCACGACGTGATCCGCAGCAGGGACGGGACGCTCGCTGACATCAAGGCGTTTCTCGAACGGACCTACCTGGCGGCATACACGGCGACGCCGATCGGCGACGACGACGCCGTCGAGGTTCTAGACCGGCTGAAGTCCCAGCTTGCGCTCGAAGACCTGGGTGCTGAGACGCAATTGCCGGCAGTCGTTCTCGAGCTGCTCGTACGAGAAGGCGCTGTCGCCGATGACGGGGCCGACCGGCTGCGCGTGACCCCACTTGGACACGTGATCGACGAAAACGCGTTTCCGCTCAGATCTGCAAGGACGGTGCGGTCGCTGCGCGACATGCTCAATCGCGCGGACCCGCCTTCGGACCTGGATCTGATCTGCCAGGCGGCCACGGACAACACGGCGCGCGGCGACATCGGCTGGGCGTTCACCCGCAACAGGGACGTCGAGACGACACTCGTGCGGAACCTTCAAGATGTCCTTCGCACGTACGCGGAGACAGGACCCGGCGCCGCCGTCGACGTGCTCCAGCACCGGCTCGCGTGCGGAGGCGGCCTCGGCCGCCCCCGCGTCGAGCCGCACGAAAGCCTCTTCCTCCTCGCCTCTGGTCAAGAGCTCGTCGCCGGCGGTGCCCTCGCTAACCTGCTAGATAGCCCCGCGCATCTGGTAGCCGACGCGGATCCGGGTGCCGCACGACACAGTGACCTCGGCGGGCACCTCCTTCTGCGAACCCTGCTCGCTTACGAATGGGCGAACTTCGAGAAACGGAGCGCGACGAACGCTCGGCTCAAGGCACATGTCTTCGGTCCCGTTCAAACTCAACACGTCGTCGCGGTCACATGGCGGGTCGAGGGTCCGCACCTACGCAACTTCGTCCGCGCATGCGCGCACCTGCTTGGAGCCGCGCACGCCCTCTTGCCGAGGCACGCAAGGCTCGCGGAAAGCCTCGCGGGTCGCCTTCGACGCGGCCTTCCACCTCGACTCACATCGCTGGACATGGCCAACCTGCCCTTCGCGGGTCGCGAGCACCTCGCCCCGTTCGCCCACGGTCACTTGTCGATGACCGAGATCCTGGACCAGCTCTGCCTGGATCAGGACACACGCCGACGGGCCGACCACTGGCTGCGCGACCGCGCGATCCGGCTTCGCGCCAAACGATCCGCGCTCGGCGCCGCATACGCAACGGAACAGCTGATTCCGGAGGGGCCCGGCACGCACGGCCTGACCGGCGAAGGCCTCCTACATCGGCTGGAGCTCGGCGACCTTCCGAGCCTCGCACGCGTCCTGGCGCCGTTCGGCGCATCGGTCGACGGCCATACGGTGACTATTCCCGGTACGGATCCCGCCAAGGACCTCCGTATCCAGATACTCGACGCCAGCGCCCTGAGCGCAGGCACAGCCCAAGATTTTCTCGAAGATCCGCCCTCGCTCGTCGTAGCTCGAGGCGAGTTGCCCGACGCCGTCATCCACGCGGACGAGCGATACGTGATCACACCGGCCGAGCTGATCCGAGGACTGATCCGCACCGGTGCTGATCAGTCCTCTGAGGCTGACCCGCGCGAGTTCGGCCTTCAGGTCTACCGATACTTCGATCGTGAGTGATGGAACCTCTGCTCGTTGACACCGAGATGGCTGCTCGCACGCTTGCCCTCGAGATCCGCGACGGGTCGCGTACGCGACCCGTCCTGGCGATCGGCGTCGACGCAGAGGCCAGGCCGCTCGTGTCCCCGAACCGGATCGACAGCCTGGTCAGCCCACGAATCGCCTCGGTGGCGAGCCCAGAATTGGTGGAAAAGCATCTCGGCGACAACGACTGGCGACGTGGGTTCGTCGCAAATGGGGTCTGTCTCTACCTGCCGGGATCGCCGCGCCCGGTCGTCGTCGCTCGTGACGAATGGACCACAGAGTCCGAGCGGTCGCTCCAGCGGCTCCTCTCGGTCGGCGAAAGCTTCACCAGCTCGATCTTCAGCGCGTGGTGCTCGCGCTGCTCGGAGTCTCCCGCGCCGCTTCCGCCCTTCGCCCTGACGAGTGCGTTCATGTCCGATGTCCGAACGGTCCCGAGCGCCGCGCACCCCCGC
The DNA here is from genome assembly GCA_036389835.1 of Thermoleophilaceae bacterium. Taxonomy (GTDB): domain Bacteria; phylum Actinomycetota; class Thermoleophilia; order Solirubrobacterales; family Thermoleophilaceae; genus AC-37. The sequence continues at coordinate 28,213 of DASVWC010000028.1, forward strand.
CTCGCAACAACGTGCCTCGAGGTACTGCTCGACGATTCAGACCGCACGCTCGTGCCTGTGGCAACGCTGCCGACGAGAATTACGGCAGTGCAACGGGAACGGGATGGTGATCGCGTGCTCCTGAGCGGTCTGCACCGCGACCCCCGCAAGCGCAAGCCGCGCACGACCTGAGCCAGCCCGTCGGGCGGAAAGCCTGATGATCGACGGTGACGATCGAGACGCCGAAACTCGATCTGTGGCCCTACGCCGCAAATCTCGACGGACGGCTCGTCCCGCGTGCAAAGTCCCTGCGGAGGCCGACCGGACCTCACAACCCGTCGGGGTAAGCGACCTCGAGCATTGCATCACCGACGAGATACGCCTCTTGTCGGACTACTACAGGACCGCTCTCGTGCAGGCTCGCATGAGCTTCGGCTGGGCCGTCGCCGGAGCCGCCGCGGGTCTCTGTTGCTTCGCCGGGGCGGTCGCGGTCCAGCTGTGGATGGACGCCACCAATGCCGCCGGGATCAGCGCTGTCGCCGGCGCTTTCATCGAGGTAATCGCGGGCCTCAACTTCGTGCTCTACGGCAAGGCCACCGTCCAGCTGGGGGAGTTCCACGAACGCCTCGAGCGCATCCAGCGCTTCGCGCTGGCGAGCCGACTGTGCGACTCCCTGCCGGAGGAATCACGCGCCGGCGCGCGCGCCGAGCTGATCCGGACGGTCTCGGGCGATACCGCCCATTCGCGTAAGGCTCCCGTCGCGTGGAGCGAACAGGCGTAGCGAGCCCTAGGCGGAGAACCAGCGCTTGGGGTTCTCGACCATCATCTGGTCGAGCTGCTCCTCGGTCATTCCGCGCTCGGTCAGCTCCGGGATGACCTTCTCGAAGATGAAGGTCATGCTCCAGTCCGGCACGGCGTGCTCCCGCATCTGGTCCTGGACCGCGGGGGGGAACCAGTCGATCGTCGAGCAGTAGTCCTGCGAGAGGAACATCCGGTCCGCGTAGCCGCGCTCGAGCAGGGCGAGCACGGTCTCGTTGCGCTTGTCGGTCGGGAGGAAGATGTCGAGGCCGTAGCGGTCCATTCCGATCCACGGGCCGCGCTCGAGCAGGCGCTCGATGTAGTCGAGGTCGTCGGTGTCGCCGGTGTGCGCGATGTGGACCTTGGCCGGGTCGACCCCCTCCTCCTCGAAGATCCGCATCTGCTCGAGCCCGGTCTCGGTCTTGGGGTGCGAGTGGGCCATGATCGGCCTGCCGGTGCGCTTGCTCGCCCGCGCCACGGCGCAGTGGACCTTCTCGATGTTCGGCGTGAGGCCGGGCTCGTCGGCGGCGCACTTGAGGAAGGCGGCCTTGATCTCGGTGCCCTGGATGCCCTGCTCGATGTCGTGGACGAAGACCTCGGCGAGCGCGTCCTCGTCGCGGTTCAGGAGCGGCTGCGGCAGGTAGTCGTAGGTGTAGATGCCGGTCGGGAGGATCACGTTGAGGCCCGACGCGTCGGCCACGCGCTTCGAGAAGCGGGCGTCGCGCTGGAGGTAGAGCGGGCTCGGCTCGACGACGGTGACGATGCCGTGGCCCTTGACGGCCTGCGCGTCGGCGATCGCGGCCTCCCACTCCGCGTCCTCGTCGTACATCTGCGGGAACTGGACGCGCGTTCCCTCGTCGGAGGTGCGGAAGTGCTCGTGGATGAGAGTCCGGCCCATCTCCTCGACGTCGATGGGGCCGTTGACGGTCTCGACGGTTGCCACTGCATCTCCTCCCAGCCCGGTTACGCGCCGGAGTCTTTCAGACTCAGTCCGGGTCGACCAGGCGGCGCTCCATCGCCCAGCGGCTCAGCTCGTGCCGGCTCGAGAGCTGGAGCTTGCGCAGCACCGCCGAGACGTGGGCCTCGACGGTCTTGGCCGAGATGCCGAGCCGGTGCGCGATCTCCTTGTACATGTATCCACGCGCGATGTGCTGGAGGACCTCGCGCTCGCGCGCGGTGAGCTGGTCGAGCTCGGGATCGGCCTCGGTGGGCGCCGCCTCGCCGGCGAACGCGTCGAGCACGAAGCCGGCCAGCCGCGGCGAGAAGACCGCGTCGCCTCCGTGCACGCGCTCGATGGCGGCCGACAGGTCGTCGCCGGCGATGGTCTTCGTCACGTAGCCGCGGGCTCCGGCGCGGATCACCGCGATCACGTCCTCGGCCGCGTCGCTGACCGACAGCGCGAGGAAGCGCGTGGCGGCCGGGTCGCCCGCGGCCGTCCGCCGGATCACCTCCACCCCGCCCCCGTCGGGCATGTGCACGTCGAGCAGCACCACGTCGGGCTCGAGCTCCCGTATGCACTCGACCGCCTCCTCGACGGTCCCTGCCTCGCCGACCACCTTCACGCGCTCGGCCAGCTCGCTGCGCACGCCGGCGCGGAAGATCGCGTGGTCGTCCACGATCACGACCCGGATCGCGCTCATCCGGCGCCCCGCGCGAGCGTCAGCTCCACCTCGGTTCCCGAGCCCGGCTCCGACCGCACCACGGCCGTGCCGCCGTTGCGCTCCATCCGGCCGATTATCGACTCCCGCACGCCGCGGCGCTCCTCGGGCACGGCGTCGAGGTCGAAGCCGGCCCCGCGGTCGCGGACGAACACCGCGACCCGCGCGTCCCCGACCTCGGCGAAGACGTCGATCGGCCCCGCGGTGCCCGCGAACTTGGCCGCGTTGAGGATCGCCTCGCGCGCGGCCGCGACCAGCGGCTCGGTCCTCGCGTCGAGCGGGCAGTCGCCCACGGTCACGACCTCGACCGCCGCCTCGTGGGCGGCCTCCACGTCGGCGGCGGCCGCTTCGAGCGCGGCCGCGAGGCTCTCGCCCGCGCTCGACGGCGGGCGATCGAGCAGCCAGGCGCGCAGCTCGCGCTCCTGACGGCGGGCGAGCGCCGCGACCTCGCGCGGGTCGGACGCTCGGCGCTGCACGAGCGCGAGCGTCTGGAGCACCGAGTCGTGGAGGTGCGCGGCCAGCTCGGCGCGCTCCTGCGAGCGGATGCGCTCCGCGCGCTCCTCGGCGAGGCTGCGGCCGAGGCGCCACCAGAGCGGGGCGAGGATCAGTCCGATCGCCGCGACGAGCACCACGCCCGCGAGCACCACGTCGCCGAGCGCGTTGAGCGCGCCGTTGGCCCACAGGAACACGAGCGCGGCGCCGAGCACCAGCGCGGCGCCGAGGCCGATCGCGCTGCGCGCCTGGCCGCCGAGCAGCGGGGGCGGCGCGGGCCGGGGGCCTCCCCGCGGCGCGTCGGGGGCCGGCCGCTGGGGCGCGCCGACCGACTGCCGCCAGATCAGCGCGCCGCCGACGGCCGCGGCGATCAGCGGCCAGGCGATCGCGTCGCTGAACCACCAGCCGAGGGCGCGCAGGAGCAGCAGCACGCTCAGCGCCAGCAGGCCGGCGCCGGTCGCCGTGGCCACGCCGCCGCGCCGGCGCGGCCCGCGGCTGGTGGCGACGACGATCGCCCCCACGGTCGCGGCGACCGAGGGGGCGAGGTAGGCGAAGGCGAGCTCGATCGCGTCCTCCTCGGCGAGCAGCAGCAGCCCGCCGAAGGCGGTGATCGCCAGGCCCGCGACCAGCGAGGTGGCGTCGACCTCGCGACGGGTCATCGCGCGGGCGGCCTCCGGCACGCGTCGTTCGAGCCGTAGAGGCCGGGCCGGAAGTCGTCGCCGATCGGCCGGTCGCCGACCATGAACGCGCCGAGGCCCACGTCGGCGTCCACCACGAGGCGCGGCACGCCCGGCGGCGGCACCGGGGTGTCCGACCAGTCGACGTCGAGCCCGCCGCTGTCGCGCTCGAGCCCGCCGACGTAGCCTGCGCCCACGCGGGCCTCGGTCGCGACGCAGACGTCCTCGGGGACCAGCAGCTCGATCTGGCCGGTGCCCAGCCTCAGGTCGAGCTCGTGCTCGCCGGGCGCGAAGGCGATGTCGCGCAGGTCCACCACGAGGTGGCCCGCCCCGAGCCGGTACGAGTCGCGCAGCTCGGCGACCGAGTGCGGGCGGTAGGTGCGCTCGCCCACGCCGCCGTGGAGGTCCACGTCGGCCGCGGAGACGACGCCCGCGGGGAGCGCCACCGCCAGCGCCGGCAGGATCAGCCAGCGGGCGCCCCCGCGGAAGGCCGCCGCGGCCAGCGCGAGGCCGAGCACGACCACGGCGGCCGCGACGTAGGTGCCCGAGCCGGTGCCGGTGGCCCAGAAGCTGCCCACGGCCGCCAGCGCGCTGCCGGTCAGGACGGCGAGGAACAGCCCGACGCGCTTCCAGACCGCGCGGTCGCCGTGGAAGAAGCGGACGCCGAGCGGTGCCTTCGTGCTGCCCTCCGCCGGCACGAACAGCCAGATCGCGCCGTACACGAAGAAGCCGACGCCGCCGAAGAAGGTCAGCGCCACCAGGGCGATGCGGAAGATCACCGGGTCGACGCCGAAGTACCGCCCGAGGCCGCCGCCGACGCCGGCGATCATGCGCTTGCGCGAACGCTCCAGGCGGCGCGGCTCGGGGGGCGGTTGGGTGGGTTGCGGTGCGGTGGTCATGGTGAGTCTCCTCGAGTTTCGTTGGACGAGGAGATGGTCGATGCGAAGCGGGCTCCCGACAATCCGGAATGTCCCCTACGGGAGAGGCCGGGTGGCGCGATAACGTGCCGCGCGACATGGAGTGGCACGCGTTCGACGAATGGCAGATCGACCTGCACGGGCACCGGGCGATCTACCGCATCGCCGGGAGCGGGCCGCCGGTCGTCCTGATCCACGGGATGGTCAACTCGTCGCGGCACTGGGAGGCCGTCGCGCGCCGGCTCGCGCGCGACTACACGGTCGTCGCACCCGACCTCATCGGCCACGGCGACTCGGCCACCCCGCGCGGTGACTACTCGCTCGGCGCCCATGCCGCCAGCATCCGCGACCTGCTCACCGCGATCGGCATCGACCGGGCGACGATCGTGGGCCATTCGCTCGGAGGCGGCGTGGCGATGCAGTTCTTCTACCAGTTCCCCCAGCGCACCGAGCGGCTGGTGCTCGTGTCGAGCGGGGGTCTCGGCGCGGAGGTCAGCCCGCTGCTGCGCAGCGCGGCGGTGCCGGGGTTCGCAGGCCTGCTCGCGCTGGCCGCCGACCGGCGCGTGGTGGGCGGGATCGCGGGCGCGGGCCGCCGGCTGCGCGCGCGTGGGGTTCGCTCGGGCGCGTCGCTCCAGGCGGTGGCGCGCGCGCTGCGCCCGCTCGAGCGCCCGGGTGCGCGCGAGGCGTTCCTGCAGACGCTGCGCGCGGTTATCGACGTGAAGGGCCAGCGCGTGAGCGCCCGCGACCGGCTCTACCTGCTCGACTCGATGCCCACGCTGGTGGTCTGGGGCGAGCGCGACAACACGATCCCGATCGAGCACGGGCTCGCCACCCACCGGGCGGTGCCGCATTCGCGCTTCGAGACGCTGCCGCGCGCGGCGCACTTCCCCCACCTCGAGGATCCCGACGGGCTGGCCGCGGTGCTGCTCGACTTCCTCGAGACGACCGAGCCGGCGCCGATCGAGGACGCCGATTGGGGCGGGATCATCGCGCGGCGTGCACCGCGGAGCCGGCGCGGGGCTGCGGCGACGGTGGCCGGCGGCTAGCGGCCCGGCGGACGGCGCGAGGGGCGGACGGCGCGACCGCGGCTCGCGCGACCGCGGCGTCTGCACCCAGCGAGCCTGGCGTGCGTGTCGCGTAACGCTCCGTTCGCCTCGGCGCCCTGCGCCGGCGCCACCGTCCTGGATAGCCGTCGCTATGGGTCGGTAGGGCAGGACGTTGATCTGGCGCGTGTCACAGAACCGTTACGACGTGTGACAGGTGCGTAGCCTCCGCCGCTGGAGCGGCAGGGGTCTGGTGGCCCATCCGGTCTTCAAAACCGGCAGGGCGGGGCAGCCCCCCGCTTGGATGGTTCGATTCCATCGCCGCTCCGTGGGTGGAAACGCGAGTTTCGGGCCCGGCGCGCCGGGCCAAAGCAGGCCGCGGCGGCGGGCCGCGGCGGCGGCCACGGCCGCGCCAGCGCGCCGCCGGCTCAGCCCTCCGCGCCGTCCGCGCCGCCGCCGAACGGCCGCGGCTCGGGACTGCGTGCGGCGGCTCCGACCTCGGGTACGAGCACGTCCGCGCGCGAGTAGTGCCCGACGACGTCGAACCAGCGCTTGGCCCTCATCGACGCGCGCATGTCGCAGTCGGCGTAGAGGATTCCCTCGCGGCCGCGCAGCGGGCCCGCTATCACCTTCCCGCCCGTCGGCTCCACTATCGCGGCGCCGCCCTCGCCGAAGACCTCCGCGCCGTCCGGGAGCGGCACCGGGAAGTCGTCGCCGAAGGCGCTCGCCGGGATGTACTGCGGCACCGAGACCACGTACGCGCCCGACTCGATCGCGATGTGCCGCATGCTGGCGAGCCAGCCGTCGGAGTCGTCGGCGGTCGGCGCCACCCAGATCTGAGGGCCGTGCTGGTACACCGCGTAGCGCGCCAGCGGCATCCGGTTCTCCCAGCAGATGAGGCCGCCGACACGACCGACTCCGGGGACGTCGGCCACGCCGAGGTCGTCGCCGGCGCCGACGCCGTGGAAGAGGCGCTCCTGCATCGTCGGCATCAGCTTGCGGTGGCGGTGCAGGACGCCCTCCGGCCCGAGCGTGAGCATGGCGTTGTAGAGCGTGCCGGGCCGCTCGTCCTCGCGCTCGTTCACGCCGACGACGCAGTGCAGCCCGTGCTCGCGGCAGACCTCGGCGAGACGCGCCACGTGCGGGCCGCGCACGTCCACCGCGCTCTCCCACATCCGCTCCCAGAGCTCGTCCCAGCCGGAGAACGCCGCGGCTCCGCGCGCCCACGCGTTGGACGGGTACACCGATACGAAGGTCTCCGGCAGGACGGCTAGCCGGGCTCCCTCGGCGGCGGCCTCGGCCAGCAGCGCGGCCGCCTTGTCGATCGTCGCGTCGACGTCGAGGACGACCGGCGTCGCCTGGATCGCGGCCACTCGCGTGGTGTCGGGCGAGGTCATGGCGTCTACGAGCCGCCCAGGCCGTCCACCCGCCACTCGCCGGCGGCGGTCTTGGCGAACTCGATCGTCTGCTTCTGGGAGCCGTCGGAGCTCTCGGCCCGCGCCTCGCCGGTCTCGCCGTCGCCCAGCGGCCGCGCCGCGGTGACCGTGTCGAGCGGGCCGGTGGCGACCGGGCCGAGCTCCTTCGCGCAGCCCTCCAGCCCGCCGAGCGACTCGACGTAGTCCGATGCCACGATCGCGTAGCAGGGCTCGTCGCCGTCCTCCGCGTTCAGGAGCTCGAGCGCGACCTCCGCGATCCGCTCGCCCTCGGGCTTCTCGATCCGCGCGTCCGGGCTGGTGGTCGCGGTCGCGGCGGCGGGCGCGGGGCTCTTGTCCTCGCCGCCGCCGTCGCCGTCGTCGTCGCCGCCGCAGCCCAGCGCGAGCGCGGTGGCCGCCAGCATCGCGCCGAGAAGCGGCGCCGAGCTTCGCGCGATCACGGCCGGGAGGCTACCTGGGGGCGGCTACGCGGGTACCGCGACCGGCGCGAGCTCCACCGGGATGCCGTTGAGCACCGCGTTGCCCGAGAGCGGGTCGACCAACTCCTCGTCGGCGAGCACGTTGGAGTTCGTGCCCGCGTGCTCGGCGGCCACGCGCATCCGCACGCCGTCCACGTCGTGACCCCAGCCGTGCGGGATGCTGACCACCCCGCGCATCACCGCGTCGGTGACCTCCACCGGCACCTCGACCTCGCCCGCGCGCGAGCGCACCAGCGCCCGCTCGCCGTCGGCCAGGCCGAGCCGCGCGGCGTCGTCCGGATGCACGTGCGCCGTGCAGCGCTCCTTGCCGCGCACGAGCGGCGTGATGTTGTGCATCCACGAGTTGTTGGAGCGCAGGTGGCGGCGGCCGATCAGGACCATCCCGCCGTTGACCTCGCGGGTCAGCGCCGCGCGCAGGCGCCCGACGTCGGCCACGAGCGGCTCGGGCGCCAGCTCGACGCGCCCGCTCGGGGTGCGCAGCACCTCCGGGAGCCGCGGCTCGAGCGGGCCAAGGTCGATCCCGTGCGGGGCCGCCTCGAGCTTCTCGAGCGTGAGCCCGTCCGGGCGCTCGCCGAAGCGGTCGCCGTAGGGGCCGGCGCGCAGCATCAGGTCGAGCAGGCGCTCGGGCCCGCGCCGGTGCTCGAGCGCGGCGAGGACCTCCGCGCCGTCGCGGCCCTCCAGCGAGCCGCCGGCGCGTCCGGCCTCGCGGCGCACGAGCTCGCCCGCGACGAAGTCGTCGAACGCGTCGATGTTGGCGTCGCGGCCCTGGCCCGTGACGATCGCCGCCACCCGCAGCAGGCTCTCCCACTCCTGCGGCATCCCGGGCTGGGCCGGCAGCACGGGCGCCGAGTAGTTCGCCACGTTGCGCACCGCGAGCTGGTAGAGCGCCATGTCGTAGTGGGAGCGCTCGAGCGGCGAGGGTCCCGGCAGGATCACGTCCGCGTGCCGGGTCGTCTCGTTCACGTAGACGTCGAACGAGACCATGAAGTCGAGCTGCTCGAGCGCGGCCGACAGGCGGCCGGCGTTCGGCGTGCTCACCGCCGGATTGCCCGCGACGGTGATCAGCGCACGGACCTGGCCGTCGCCGGGCGTCTCGATCTCCTCCGCCATGCAAGCCACGGGGAGCTCGCCGAAGACCTCGGGCAGCCCGCGCACGCGACTCGTCCAGCGGCCGATCGTGAAGCCGCGGCCGCGCCCCGGCGCGCCCTGCGAGTTGCTCTGCCCGGCGGCCGCGCGCGTGAACATCGCGCCGCCCGGGCGGTCGAGGTTGCCGGTCATCACGTTCAGGACGTCCACGAGCCAGCTCGCCAGCGTGCCGAACTCCTGCGTGCACGTGCCGATCCGCCCGTAGACCGCCGCCGAGTCCGCCGCGGCCAGCTCGCGGGCCATGCGCCGGATCTCCTCCGCGTCGATCCCGCACGCCGGGCCCACGTCCTCGGGGGCGAAGTCCGCCGCCAGCTCGCGGACCGTGTCGATCCCGTCGCAGTGCTCGACCAGCTCGCCGGGGGCCTCGAGCCCCTCGTCCAGGATCGTGTGCAGCAGTCCGAACAGCAGCAGCGCGTCGGTGCCGGGCCGGATGAAGTGGTGCTCGTCGGCGTGCTCGGCGGTGCGGCTGCGCCGCGGGTCCACCACGACGACCTTGCCGCCGCGCTCGCGGATGCGCCGCAGGCGGCCGCGCATGTCGGGCGCGGTCATCAGGCTGCCGTTCGAGGCGAGCGGGTTGGCGCCGAGGATCAGGAAGTGGTCGGTGCGGTCCACGTCGGGCACCGGAACCGACAGGCCGCCGCCGAACATCAGCCCCGCCGCCACCTGCTTGGGCATCTGGTCGACGGTGCTCGCCGTGAAGACGTTGCGCGTGCCGATCGCCTTCGTCATCACGCGGCCGTAGAGGGCGTGGGCCAGGTTGTGAGCGCTCGGGTTGCCGAAGTAGAGCGCCACCGAGTCGCGGCCGTGCTGCTCGAGCAGCGGCGGCAGGCGCCGCTCGATCTCGGCGAACGCCTCGTCCCAGGTGGCCTCGACCAGCTCGCCGTCACGGCGCACGAGTGGGGTGGTGAGGCGATCGGGGTCGTCGTGCAGCGCGCCGATGCTCGCGCCCTTCGGGCAGATGAAGCCCTTCGAGAAGACGTCCTCGCGGTCGCCGCGGATCGACGCGACGGAGCCGCCCTCGACCTGCATCTCCAGCCCGCAGGTCGCCTCGCAGAGCGGGCACGTGGCGTATGCCGTGCGCTCGGGCATCCGCCGCGGAAGACTACGCCCTTCGGCGCGTCGGCGCTAGGCCGCGGCGCGCGCCAGCTCGATCTCGCGGCAGACCGAGCTGGCGATGTCCTTGAGCAGCTCGACCTGGTGGCTGCTCCAGTGGCGCGGGTGGTCGTCGATCGTGCAGAGCGTCCCGAGCGCGTGGCCGTCGCGGTCGATCAGCGGGACGCCGGCGTAGGCGACGACGTTCATGTCGCGGATCGCGAGGTTGTCCTTGAGGACGGGGTGCTCGCGGGCGTCGTCGACGATCAGCGGCTCCTTCGAGGCCACCGCGTGCTGGCAGAACGAGTGGCTGAGCGGCGAGCCGCGCCTGGATTGCCACGGCTCCGGCAACCCCAGGCAGGCCTTGAAGAACTGCCGGTCCTCGTCGACCAGCGACACGAGGGCGACCGGCGCGCCCAGCGCCTCGGACGCGATCCGCGCGTGACGGTCGAAGTTCTCCTGCATCTCGGAGTCGAGCAGCCCCGTCTCGCGCAGCGAGCGCAGCCGGTCGGCGTCGCGCACGACGGCCATCACGTCCGCCGGCGGGATCGGTCCGGCGTCGCGCTCGGGCAGATCGGTCAGGCGCGTCAGCGTCTCCTCGATCGCGGGCTCCCCGCGGCGGCCCATCAGGTAGGCGATCCGCAGCACGGTCGCGTCGCGCACGAACTGCGCCGCGCTCACCCCCGCGGCGGCCGCCTCCCGCTCGAGCAGCGACCAGAGATCATCCGAGAAGCGGACGGTGGTCGCGCGCATAGCCACAGCACCGGAGTCTAAGCGATGCCGGATTTGCTGTCTATTGGCGTGATGTGCGCGACTTTGCGCCAATCCGGTACCGGATACGCCATCGCATAGCTATTGTCCGCCGGGCAGTGATGCAGGACGCCATAAGTAACCGGCCGGCGCGCCACCCCCTCGCGGAGGCATTCGAGCGGCACGCCGAGAGCGTCCGCCGCACGGCCTACTCGGTGGTCCGCGACAGCGACCTCGCCGACGACGTGACGCAGGAGGTGTTCCTCGCCCTCTGGGTGCGGCCCGACCGCTTCGATCCCGAGCGAGGCACCTTCGTGAGCCTGCTGCGGGTGATGGCCCGCAGCCGAGCGCTCGACGCCGCGCGTCACAGCCGCGCCGGCGAGCGCGCACACGACCGGCTCAGGAACGAGGCCGCCGCGGCCGCCGATCCCGACCCGGCGGAGCTGGTCGTGTCCGCGAGCCGCGCTCGCGAGCTGCGCGGCGCGGTGGCCCGGCTCCCGCTCGAGCAGCGCGAAGCGATCGGCCTGGCGTACTGGGGCGAGCTCACGGCCGACCAGGTGGCGACCGTCCACGGCGTACCGCACGGCACCGCGAAGAGCCGCATCCGGATCGGCCTCGCGAAGCTGCGTCGTGACTTCGATCACTGAAGCCCCCCGCGGCTGTGCGACGATGACGCGATGGCCAAGCGCCCACCCGGCGCACCGCCGGGACCGCCGCTACCGCCGCTGCTCCAGACGCTCGGCTTCCTGACCGCGGGCACGGGCTTCCTCGAGGCCAGCCGCCGCCGCTACGGCGACGTCGTCTGGTTCCGCACGCTGTTCGACCCCGGCTTCGCGATGGTCTTCGACCCGAAGCTCATGCGCCAGGTGTTCCAGGCCCCGCCGGACCGGCTCCGCGCCGGCGAGGCGAACGCGCCGCTGGGGATGCTGCTCGGCCCGCGCTCGGTGCTCGTGCTCGACGGCGCCGAGCACCTGCGCCACCGCCGCCTGATGCTCCCGCCGTTCCACGGCCGGCGTCTGGCCGTCCACGAGCGCGTCATGGCCGAGACGGCCGACCGCGCTATCGACCGCTGGCCGGTCGGGCGCGAGTTCGCGCTGCTGCCGGAGATGTACGTGCTCACGCTCGACGTGATCGCCACCGCCGTGTTCGGCATCGAGGAGGACGAGCGCCGCGAGGAGCTGAAGCGCCGCATCCGCACCGTCCTCGAGATCACGAGCAGGCCGCTGCGGCTGATCCTGATGATGCTGTCGCGCGGGCGGATGCGCGACGAGGGGGGGATGCGCGAGTTCGAGGAGCGCCGCCGCTCGATGGACGAGCTCATCCTCGAGGAGATCGAGCAACGGCGGCGCGCGCCCGACCTCGAGGAGCGCGACGACGCGCTCTCGCTGCTGCTGCTCGCGCGCGACGAGGACGGCAGCGGGCTCTCCGACGCCGAGGTGCGCGACGAGCTCGTGACGCTGCTCGTGGCCGGCCACGAGACCACGGCCGCGGGGCTGGCCTGGACGATCGACCTCGTGCACCGCGAGCCGCGCGTGCTCGAGCGCTCGCGCGCGGCGGTCGCGGAGGGCGACACCGGCTACCTCGACGCGGTCGTGAAGGAGTCGCTGCGGCTGCGCCCCGTCGTGCCCGGGGTCGGCCGGATGGTGCGCGGCGGCCCGTTCGAGATCGGCGGCTACACGATCCCCGCGGGCGTGGAGATCAACCCGTCGATCCGGACGATCCACCGCCGCGCCGACAGCTTCCCGCAGCCGCGCGAGTTCCGCCCCGAGCGCTTCCTCGGCGAGGACGCGCCGGACACCTACACGTGGGTGCCGTTCGGGGGAGGCACGCGCCGCTGCCTCGGCGCGAGCTTCGCCCAGCTCGAGATGCGCGTGGTTCTCGAACGCGTGCTCGAGCGTGCCGAGCTCGCCCCCTCCGGGCGCCGCGGGGAGCGCCCGGTGCGGCGCGGCGTGACGATGGTGCCGCGCCGCGGTGCCCGGGTCGTCCAGGTGCGACCGCCGCAGCCCACTGGCGCCACAGGCGCCGGTCGGGTTACCGTGGCGGCATGAAGACACGCGCGGCGCTCCTCCTCACGACATTCCTCCTCTCCGTCCCCGCCCAGGCCCTGGCCGCCGCGGGCAGCGGCTCGTCCGGCTACAGCGGCGGTGGTGGAGGAGGTGGAGGCGGCGGCTACAGCGGCGGCGGCGGCAGCTACAGCGGCGGCGGCAGCGAGGACAGCGCCGGGGGTGCCCTGCTCTTCATCGGGATCGTGTTCCTGATCTTCGTCTGGGCGCTGATCACCAACGCGCTCGAGCAGCGCCGCATCCGCAGGCGCGACCGGCGCGTGAGCACCGCCTCCGCCGAGGCCGCGCAGGACGACGCCTACCTGGCCGCGGAGGCCGTGAAGCGCGACGCCGCCGCGCTGTTCAAGGAGATCCAGAAGGCCTGGACCGACAACGACCGCGAGCGGCTCTCCCAGATGGTCGGCCCCGAGCTGATGAAGGAGTGGTCGCTGCGGCTCCAGGACTTCGAGAGCAAGGGCTGGAAGAACGTGGTCCGGGTGCTCAGCGAGCCCGATGTGAAGTACGTCGGGCTCGACAACCGCGAGGACGACAGCGACGACCGGGTCGTGGTGCGAATCGAGGCGTCGCTCGAGGACTACGTGCAGATGCAGGGCGGCGGGCGGATGAACGCCAACGGCGAGTCCGACTCGACGAAGACGCTCGAGGAGTGGTGGACGCTCGGCCGGACGCAGAACGGCTGGATGCTGCTGTCGATCGAGGGCGAGGACGAGGGCAAGCACCACCTGCGCTCCGACATCGTCGCGACGCCGTGGGCCGACACCCAGCGCCTGCGCGACGAGGCGCTCGTGGAGGGCGCGGTGGCCGACAAGGTGGCCGAGGGCTTCACCGTCGCCGACGTCGCCGACCTCGACTTCGACGGCGACGCGCGCTTCGCGGCGCTCGACCTCGCGCTCGCGGACGCGCGCTTCGGCCCCGACATCCTCGAGACCTCCGCGCGGCGCGCCGTCGCGGCGTGGGCCGAGGCCGTCGACGGCGAGGACCGCGAGCTCGAGGCGATCGCCGAGCCGACCGCCGTGCAGGAGCTGCTCTACCCCGGCGACACCACCCGGCGCACCCGGCTGGTCGTGCGCGGGCCGAAGATCCGCGCGCTGCGCATCGTCGCCCTCGACGCCGCCGCGCAGCCGCCCACGATGACCGTCGAGGTCGACGTGACCGGCACGCGCTACCTCCAGAACCGCGACACGGCGGCCGTCGTGTCGGGCAGCGACAGCTCCGCGTCCGACTTCACCGAGCGCTGGGTGATGGCGCTGAGCGGACCCGACACGCAACCGTGGCGCCTGGCCGGGGTGGCCGGGGCCGGAGTTCGCTGAGGAGCGCCGCGCCGGCTAAACCGGCGCGATGCAGAAGATCTCGCCCTTCTGCCCCCGGATCGACCCCTTGCCGCACTCGTCCTCGCTCTTGGCGCGCTTGACGATCTTCGACTTGGCCGCCTTGTCGTCGCAGTTCACGAGGCGGATGTTCACGCTCACCAGCTGGTCCGGGTCCGCCGTCGTACAGGCGCCGACCTCCGGCTTCGTGGGCGCCGAGCCGGGCGGGTAGGGCTCAGTGCAGTAGACCTTGTCCTCCGCGCTGTCGGAGACCGAGGCGACGACGCACTCGTCCGACTTCTCGACCTGCTTGACCACCTTCGACTTCGCCTCGTCGGAGTCGCATTCCACGGCCTTCACGTCGAACGAGAGCGCCTCGGTAGGGTCCGCGTTGGTGCATGCCCCGACCTTGAGCTCCGGCTCTGACTCGCCGCACCCCGCGAGCACGAGCGCGACCGTGCCGATCGCCGCGGCGGCCATGGTCCTTGCCTTCAAGTCGACTCCCTCCATCGGGTGAGCGGGAATGGCGGATCGTAAGCGAGGCACGGGTCGAGAGCCCGAGCCGCGAGCGCTTGAGGCCGGGGGCGAGCCGCCGATAGTCGAAGGGATGTCGCAACTGGTCCGACCGCCGCTCCCCGGCCGCCTGGTGGCGCGGCTGCTCGTGCTCGTGCTGCTCGCCGCCGGCGCCGCGGCCGCCGTCGCGGCGCAGCCGTCTGGCAAGCGCGGCGGCGCCGAGGCGCCGAAGAACCCCGGCCGCGGCGAGGTCGTCGCGCTGAGCGACGCGGGCGGCCCCGGGGTCCCGGCCGCGCACGTGCGCGACACCGAGGAGGCGCTGGCGCACCCCGACCCCGAGGCCGCGCGGCGCGGGCCGAAGGCCAAGGCCCCGCGCGTGGTCGGCGCGTCGGGCGCCGACGACGGCGTGAGCCCCGGCGCCCCCTCCGACGAGGAGGTGCGCGAGATGCTGCGCGAGCTGCGCGAGGGCGGCGGCGGGCCCGCCGGCCGCGTGACCCTCACGAAGGACGGGCTCGCCCGCGCCCCGTCGAACGCCCCCGAGGCGGTCCGGATGGCCGTCGCCGGCGGAAACTCCATCGCCGACTTCCCGTACGTCTGGGGCGGCGGGCACGGCTCGTTCGAGGACTCGGGCTACGACTGCTCCGGTTCGGTGAGCTACGCGCTGGCCGCGGCCGGGCTGCTCGACCGGCCGTTGGCCTCGGGGCCGTTCATGAAGTACGGCGAGCCGGGGCGCGGCAAGTGGATCACGATCTACGCGAACCCCGGCCACATGTTCATGGTCGTCGGCGGCCTGCGCTTCGACACGAGCGGCCGGCGCGGCAAGAACGGCTCGCGCTGGCAGGCGGCGCCGCGCTCGGTGAGCGGCTTCGTCGCGCGTCACCCACCAGGGCTGTAGCGCGGCTCGAAGCCGGGCGGCGCGACCGCCAGCGCGCCGGCGTAGCCCGCCGGCACCTCGACGTCGGCGAAGTCCCAGCCCGGCAGCCGGGCCGCGCCACGCGCGTCGAACGCGTCGAGCCCGCCCGCGATGCCCTCCGCCGTCGCCTTGAGGTACGCCTCCTTGCGCGCCCAGAGGCGGTAGAAGGCCAGCTCGCGCTCCGCGTCCGTGAGGCCGCGCAGCTCCTCCGCCTCGGGGGCGGCGAACCAGCGCTCGGCGATCGCGTCGTGACGGCGGCCGCCGCGCACCGCCTCCACGTCCACGCCGACCTCGCGGCCGTGCGCGACCGCCACGAGCGCCAGCTCGCCGGAGTGCGAGACGTTGAAGCGGAGCCAGCGCGCGGGCGGGTCGGCGAGGAACGGCTTGCCGTGCGGCTCGCCGCAGTGCACGCATGTCGCCGGCTCGATCGCGACGGCGGCGGGGTCGGCCCCGGCATACGCCGCGAGTATGCGGCGGAGCGCGGCGCGGGCGCGCGACCAGCGGCGGCTCAGGTCGGCGGCGGCGAAGCGCGCGGCTCGCTCCTGCTCGGCCGGCGCGAGCACGTCGGTCGAAGCCTCCGCGTCGAGGCGGACGAGCCAGACCGCCACCTTACCCGCGGCGAGGTCGGAGACCCCGTCCGCTGGCCACTCGGCCGGCGCGATCCGCGTCACTGCGCGAGGCCGAGCTCGAACAGCCGCCCCACGTCCGGACGGCGGCTCAGGATCCCGAAGCGCTCGTCGAAGTCGGCCCAGCGCTCCAGCACGGCCCGGTCGAGCCGGAGGTCGGGCCGCAGGGCGGGCGCGACCGCGTCGAGCTGGGCGCGCACGAGCGCCACGTCGGCGCCGGACACCCGCGCGATCTCGGCGGCCGCGGGGCCGCGGTCCTCGAGCACGCGGCCGGTCGCCGCGCCGATCGCGCGCAGCGCCGACTCGACGGCCTCGCGGCGGCGCTCGAGCGTGCGCCGCGACGTGAACAGCACCACCTCCGGATAGGGCGGCGCCCCGAAGTCGTCGACCCTGAACTCGCTGATCGGCACCCGGCGGCGGCGCAGGGTCACGCCCTCGGCGTTCCAGAAGGCGGGGACCGCGTCGATCTTGCGCTGGACGAGGCTGGGCACCGCGGAGAAGCCGATCGTCACCTGGTCCACGCGGTCGAGCCGGCCGCCGTCGCCCTCCATCACCGCCCGCAGCACGGCCACGTCGGAGGGCAGCCCGGAGACTCCGACGCGGCGCCCCTCGAGGTCGCGCGGGCGCCGGACGTCGTCGCGCGCGATGATCGCGGCGAGCGGGCGCTGCACGAGCGCGCCGACGCCGACCAGGTCGCCGCCGCGCTCGGCGGCCAGGCCGAGGTCGTGTATGTCGAGCACCCCCACGTCGGCGCGCCCGGAGGCGACGAGCTTCAGCGCGTCGGGCGCGTTGCCGGGGGCGCGGATCTCGATGCGGACGCCCTCGCGCTCGTCGGTGCGCTCGCGCCGCGCGGTGTAGATCGGCGCGTGCACCGCGTTGGGCGTGAAGTCGAGCGCCACCACGACCCGCTCGGTCTCGCCCCCGTCGTCACCGCCGCACGCCGCGAGCGCCAGGCAGGACGCCGCCGCGAGCGCCGCTGCCAGCCGCGCCCTCACGCGCGCGGACTCTATGCCGTCGCGCGCGTTCCGGCCGAGTTGCGCACGGTCGCCGCGAGCGCGGCGGCCGTCCCGGCCCAGACGATCGCCATCAGGGCGACGTAGACCGGGATGAACGCCGGCGCCTTGAACGGGCCGGCGTAGAAGATCAGCGACGGGATCAGCAGCCCGGCCTGCATCGCGAGCGCCCAGCGCAGCCGGCCGGCGAGCAGCAGGAACGGAAGGCCCCAGATCGCGTACTGGAACGCGAACCCGGTCCCGAGGGCGTAGAAGGTGAGCCACAGCAGGACGGCGGCCTCGCGCGGCGCCATCCGGCGCCGTGCGGCGAACGCCGCCGCCGCCAGCAGCGCGGTCCCGGTGATGAGGCTCCCGTGGCCGCTCAGGAACGCCACGAGCCCGTTCGGCTCTACGCCGGGCCGGTTCTGCACCCAGTGGTGCGCGAGGGCGGGGTCGGCCAGCAGCGTGATCCCACCCTGGCCGGGGATCCCGCCGTAGCCGAGCGCGCGCATCACGCCGGCCGCCTCGGCCGCGAGGAACGGCGCGAGGGCGGCGAGCGGGAGCGCCACCGCGGCGCCCAGCAGCGTCGCGGCCTCGCGCCGCGAGCCGACGGTCGGCAGCAGCGCGAGCAGCACGAGGCCGGGCGCGGTCTTGATCGACGCGCCGACCCCGATCAGCAGCCCGGCCGCGAGGGCGCGGCGCGGGCCGCCGCGCTCCCACACGAGCAGGGCGGCCACGGCGGGCAGGATCGCCACGGAGTCGATCTGGCCGTGGAAGCCGGAGACCAGCGCGAACGACGGCCCGAGCGCGACGGCGCCCGCGGCTCCGAGACGGGCGCGCTCGGACGCGCCCGTGCGCCCGAGGCCGGCGTGCACGAGCCAGGCGAGCCCGGCGTCGGCGAAGACGGCGGGCAGCACGATCGCGGCCCGGAAGCCGAGGATGCCGCTTCCGGCGAGCGCGTCGCTGACGATCACCCACGGGAAGTAGCCGGGCGGGTACGGCCAGCGGTAGACGCCCTCGGGGTTGAGGTCGCCGTAGAGGTCGAGCGGGTGCGCCCCGAGCGCGGCGGCGAGCTGGCGGAACGACTCCATGTCGAAGGTCAGCCCACCCGTCTGCGCGACCCAGGCCAGCCGCATCAGCACGCCGGATGCGATCAGCATGAGCAGGGTGCGGCGCGCCGAGTTCACTGGGCCAGCATCGGCCCGTGACCACCGCGCCTGTAGAAGCGTTCGTGAGACCGAACCCGTTCGGGTACGGTGACTGAGGTGGAGCACGTCGAATGGACGGAGAGGCCTGAGCTGCGGCGCCCGGCGCTGGTCGTGGCGTTCAAGGGCTGGAACGACGCCGGCGAGGCCGCCACGGCGGCGCTCGACTACCTCGTGGACAGCTTCGAGGCCACCGAGTTCGCGCGGATCGACCCCGAGGAGTTCTACGACTTCACCGCCGTGCGCCCGACGGTGAGGCTCGAGGAGGGCCTCACGCGTGTGATCGAGTGGCCCGAGAACACCTTCAGCGCCGCGCGCGTGGCCGGCGCCGAGCACGACCTGATCCTGTTCGAGGGCGTCGAGCCGTCGCTGCGCTGGAACACGTTCACCCAGCTCCTGATCGAGGTCGCGCGCGAGCTGGGGGCCGAGAGCGTGATCACCCTCGGCGCGCTGCTCGCGGACGTGCCGCACACGCGCGCGGTGCCGATGACCGGGATCGCGTCCGACCAGGCGCTCGTGGAGAAGCTCGGCTTCGAGCGCTCGACCTACGAGGGGCCGACCGGCATCGTGGGGGTCATCCACCACGCCTGTGCCGCCGCCGGCCTCAGGTCGGTCTCGCTGTGGGCGTCGGTGCCGCACTACGTCGCGGCGGCGCCCAACCCGAAGGCGGCGCTGGCGCTCATCCGCAGCTTCGAGGGCGCCGCCGGCGTGGCGGTGGAGGCGCGCGAGCTGGAGGAGTCGGCCGAGGACTACGAGCGCCAGGTGAGCGCCGCGGTGGCCAGCGACCCCGACGTGAAGAGCTTCGTGGAGCGGCTCGAGCAGTCGATGGACGAGGCGTTCGACGACCTGCCCCCCGCGCGGATCCCGTCGGCCGACGCGATCGCGCGCGACTTCCAGAAGTTCCTGCGCCAGCGCGGTCCGGAAGCGGGGTCCGGCCCCGGCGCGGCGGGCGCATAAACCCTGGCGCCTCAGCGCTAAAGGTCGGCGCATAGGCGGTCGATCACCGCCGTATGAGCAACACCGTCTTCTACGTCGTCGGGGGCGCGCTGGTCCTGCTGATCGTCTGGATCGTCGCGACCTGGAACTCGTTCGTGAGCGCGCGCAACAAGACCGACGAGGCCTGGAGCGGCATCGACGTGCAGCTCAAGCGCCGCCACGACCTCGTCCCGAATCTCGTCGAGACCGTCAAGGGCTACGCCGCGCACGAGCGCGCCACGCTCACCGAGGTGACCGAGGCCCGCGCCGCCGCCATGCGCGCCGACGACCCCGCCGAGGTCGCGCGTGCCGAGGGCGCGCTCAGCTCGGCCCTCGGGCAGATCCGGGTGGTGGCCGAGCAGTACCCCGAGCTGCGCGCCGCGGAGAACTTCCAGGGCCTCCAGCTCCAGCTCTCTCAGCTCGAGGACGAGATCCAGGCCGCCCGCCGGATCTTCAACTCGAACGTCCAGAACTACAACACCCGCATCCAGGTCTTCCCGAACTCGCTGCTCGCCGGGAAGAGCTTCCCGCCGCGCGAGTTCTTCGAGCTCTCGTCGCCGGCCGAGCGCAACGTCCCGGCCGTCTCGTTCGCGTAGGTCGATGAAGGAGCGCCGGAACGCGTACCGGCGCGAGCTGCTGCGCTCGCCGTGGGCGATCGGCGCGATGGTCCTCGGCAGCGCGTACTTCGTCCTCGAGTCCACGCTGAGCGGCAGCTGGCGCCCCGCGGCCATCGGCCCGCTGCTGACCGCGCTGCTGATCCTCGCCGTCACGACCTGGATCGCCCGCAGGCGCGCGGCCACGGACTTCTTCAGCGAGCTCGCGCCGAAGCTCGGGCTCGCCTACTCGCCGCAGGGCAGCTACGTGCCGATGACGCCGCTGCTGTCGGCCGGCGACCGGCGCAGCTTCTCGCACGTGATGGAGGGGCCGCTGTACGGCAAGCTCGGCGGGCCGTACAGCATGGTCTCGTACTACACGTACCACACGGGTGAGTTCGAGTCCTCGGAGGGCAACGTGCCCGCGCTCGCCCCGCACCAGTTCACGATCTGCGCGATCGACGTCGGCTCGCCGCTGTGGCGCTTCCGCGGCCTCTACCTGCGCCCGCGCCTGAGCGGCCTGGGTCTCGACCACGACTGGCTCCGCGTGCCCAAGCGCCATCCCGTCGAGCTCGAGAGCGCGCGCTTCAACGACGTCTACGACCTGCGCCGCGGCAGCGACCAGGACGAGTTCGCCGTCCGCGAGCTGTTCTCCCCGTCGTTCGTGGTCTGGCTGACCGAGCACCCGCTGCGCCTCGGCTTCGAGTGCAAGGGCGGCACCCTCGTGGTGTTCGTCCGCGGCCACGAGGGGTCGGAGGGCAAGCTCATGCTGCTGCACGAGGCCGCGCGTGAGATCGCGCGACGCATCGAGCGCCAGGTCGACGAGGGCGGCAGCTCGGGCCCGGCCCGCCCGGCGGAAGCCGCCAGCCGCTGGTAGCTGCGCCTCAGCCAGGCGGCGGTTTGCAGCCTACTTCTCTGCCGCCGGGCAGATGATTCGGTAGTCGCAGAACGAGCAGATCTCGAAGGACGGCTTCGGCTCGAAGCGGTGAGCCATGATCCGGTCGCCGATGTCGGTCACGGTGCCGCGCACGCGGTCGAGCTCCTCCTCGGAGTGGGCCACCGGCACCTTCTCGTTCTCGAGCACGTAGTAGTAGCTCTGCGCGGCCGTCTCGAGCCCCCACGCCTCGCGCGCGCCCATCTGGTAGATCGAGAGCTGCACGTCCTCGCGCAGGTCGGTCTCGGTCTTCGGCTTGCCGGTCTTGTAGTCGATCAGCTCGTAGCGGCCGTCCGGCAGCCGGTCCACGCGGTCCACGCGGCCGCGCAGCAGGTGCGGGCCGATGTGGAACGAGAAGCTGCGCTCGAACGAGACCGGCTCGGACTCGCGGCGGCGGTCGAGCTCCCAGTAGCGGCGCAGGGCGGCGACGGCGCGCTCGCGGAACTGGAGGTCGTCGTTCGAGTCCCCGAACCCGGACCGCCGCCAAGCGGCCTCGAAGAGCTGCATGAGCTGCTCGAGCGAACCGCCGCCGGTCACGTGGAAGCGCTCGAGCACCTGGTGCACGACGATGCCGAAGCGCTGGTTGATGCTCGGCTCCTGCGGGATCCGGAAGACGCGGGCGAACTTGTACTTGAGCGGGCAGAGGCGGTAGGTCTCGATGTCCGAGGCCGAGAGCATCAGGCCCCCGCCGCGGCGCGGGATGAACGGCTCGAGCGAGTCGTCGGGGGCGACGGCGATCGCGTCGCGGCGGCGGCGCTCCTCGCCGCCCGCGGTGTCGAGCAGGTAGTCGTCGAGCGCGGAGAGCCGGAACAGCTCGGCCTGCTCGGGGCTCGCCCCCTGGAGCAGCAGCTCGTTGACCTCCCCGATCGCCTCGCTCACTGGCTGGCCGGCCTTGCCGCGCTCGATCAGCGCCGCGAGCTTGAGCAGCTCGAGGTAGCGGGCGATCGAGCGCGAGACCTCGAGGTAGGTGTCGAGGCGCATCTCCCCCAGCCGGCCGCCCACGTGCGCCACGCTGTCGAGCAGCTCGTCGCGCATCATCCGGAAGGTCGAGTGCAGCCCCTCGGCCGGGCCGAAGAGCTCCTCCTCGACCTCCTCCACCTCGCCGCCGGTCGCCGCGCGCGCCTCCTCGAGGAACGGCGACGGCCGCGCGGCGGGGCCACGGTCGCCCTCCGCCCATGAGAGCACGAGCCGCCTGCGCGCGCGCGTCATGGCGAGGTGCAGCAGGCGCCGCATGGCGTCGTCGTGCTCCTCGCGCGGGTCGAGCTCGGGCAGGCTCTCCTTCAGCAGCTCGACGGGGATCGGGGCGACGGGCTCGCGGCGCTGCCCGGGCATGCGCGACGCCGACAGGCCGAGCACGAGCACCGTGTCGAACTCCATCCCCTTCGCGTCGTGCATCGAGACGACCTGGACCGCGTTGGCGGGCTGGTCGGCCGGCGCGGCCTCCTCCTCGGGCAGGCCGGCCTCGGCCACCGCGGCGAGATAGCGGGCGAAGTCACGCGACGAGCTGCCCGGCTCCCGGCGCACGAACTCGGCGGCGAGGTCGGCGAGCTTGGCGATGTTGACGAGGCGCTCGACGGTGTCCGCCTTGGCGGCGAAGACCTGCTGGCGGCGCAGCCCGATCCGCTCGATCAGGCGGTGCACGAAGCGGTCCGGCGCCATCTCCTCGAACGCGCGCGACGCCGCCCGGTACACGCGCAGGAACGCGAGCGCGCGGTCGCGGCCCTCGGGCGAGAGGCCGGGCGACTCGCAGGCGGCCTCGATGCCCGAGACCATGTCGAGCTTGCGCCGCCGCGCGAGCTGGGTGAGGCGCGCGATGTCGACCTGGCGCAGCTCGATCGGCGGCCGCGACAGGGCGCGCACGACCGCGCCGGAGTCGCCCGGGTCGGCGAGCAGCCGCAGCCAGGCGATCACGTCGCGCACCTCCGAGCGCTGGAAGTACGCGGTCGCGGTCGCGAGGCGGAACGGGATGCCGCGCTCCTCGAGCGAGGAACCGACCAGCGGGCCCTCGATCGCGACGTCGCGCACCAGCACGCACACGTCCTCCGGCGCGGCGCCGCCGGTGATCAGCCGCTCGGCCTCGAGCGCCGCGCGCTGGGCCTGCGCGCGCTCCGAGCGGCAGTGCCAGAACAGGATCTCGCCGCCGGCGCGGGCGGTCACGCGCTCGCCGTCCGCGGCCACGGCGCGCGCGGCGGTCACGATCCTGCGGGCCGAGCGCTGGCTGCGCTCGAGCCGCACGACCTTCGCGTCCGCGTGCTCGCGCTCGAAGTCGTCGAGGTTCTTCGCGCCGGCGCCGCGCAGCCGGCGGACGGCGGAGCCCGGGTCGCCTGCCACCGTCACGTCGCCGTGCTCCTCGCAGAGCAGCCGCAGGACCGTAACCTGCGCGAAGCTCGCGTCCTGGTACTCGTCCACGAGCACGTGACGGAAGCGCTCGGCGACACGGCGGCGCACGTGCGGGTGCTCGAGCAGCAGGTCGAAGGTGCGCAGGAGCAGATCGCCCGCGTCGAGCGCGCCGCGCTGGGCGAGCAGCGCCTCGTGGCGCTCGTAGACCTGCGCCAGCTCCAGCTCGCGGGCGGCGTGCGCGCGCTCCGCGTCGTCACCCGCGCGCTCGGCGAGCGCCTCGGCGTGGCGGCGCAGGTCGGGCGGGCGGATCATCTCCTCCTTGAGCCGGTCGATGCGCGCCACGAAGCTGCCGAGGAGCGGCGCCGGGTTGCCGCGGATCGCGTGGCGGCGCAGGTGCAGCTCGTCGATCCGGTCGAGCAGGAGCGCGAGCCGGTCGGCAGGGGTGACCGGCACGAAGAACGGGTCCACGCCGGCCTCGAGCGCCTCGTCGCGCAGCACGCGCCCGCAGAACGACGCGAACGTGCAGGCCCAGAGCTCCTCCCAGGGCGTCTGGATCTCGGTCTCGAGCCACTCGCGCGCCTCCGCCGCCGCGGGCTTCGAGTAGGCGAGCAGGAGCACGGAGCCCGCGGCCGCGCCCTCGCGCACGAGCCAGGTGAAGCGCTCGAGCAGCGTGCGCGTCTTGCCGGTGCCGGCGGCGCCGCGGATCAGCACCGGCCCGCTCGGGTGGGTGACCGCCTCGAGCTGTGCAGCGCTCAGGTCGGCGGTCCGCTGCGGCATCGGCCGTAGGATAGGCCCGGGATGGGTTCTCCAGGCGGGCTCCCGGAGGCCCTCTCAGCCGATTGGCTCGGCGCGTGCCGCCGGGCCGCCGACGCCGCGCGCGGCGCGCTGGCGCCGTTCGACTCGCCGCAGCAGCGTGCGCGTGAGACGTGGCGAGGCGAGGGGGGCGACATGGCGCTCGCGATGGACCGCGCCGCGGAGGACGCGGTGCTCGACGAGCTCGAGCGCCTCGGCGTGGGGGCGCGCGTGGTGACCGAGGAGCGGGGCGAGGTCGAGATCGCCGGTGGCGGGGCGGTCGTGGTGGTGGTCGACCCGATCGACGGCTCGCTGAACGCGAAGCGTGACATGCCGCACCACGCGCTATCGATCGCGGTCGCCTCGGGTAACGCGATGGCCGATGTGGAGCTGGGCTATGTCGCGACTCTCGACCGCGCCGCCGAGGAGTTCTGGGCGCGCCGCGGCGCGGGCGCCTGGCTCGGCGGCGAGCGGCTCGACCTATCGCGCTCGCGCGGCGAGCTCGAGGTGCTCGGCGTGGAGTCGGCCCGGCCCGAGCTGGTGGCCGCGGCCGCCGAGCGGCTCGCCACCAGCGGCGCCCGGCGGCTGCGGATGATCGGTTCGATCGCACTGTCGCTCTGCTATGTCGGAGCGATGCGCTTCGACGCGATGCTCAGCCTGCGCACGTGCCGGTCGGTGGACGCCGCCGCGGCCCAGCTCGTGGTGCGCGAGGCGGGCGGGCTCGTGTCGTTCCCGGACGCCGGGGATCTGGCCGCCCCGCTCGACCTCGAGATGCGCTCGCGCGTGGTCGCGGCGCCGACCCCCGCCCTGCTCGACGCCGCCGCGGCGGCGGCCGGCTGATGCCGCGGCTGCGGCGGGTCGACTGCTCGGCGCCGGGGATCGTCCGCCGCCGCCGCGGGCGGGGCTTCGAGTTCGTCGACGAGGAGGGCAACCGCGTCGAGGAGCCGGAGGTGCTCCAGCGCATCAACGAGCTCGCGATCCCGCCGGCGTGGAGGGACGTGTGGGTCTGCCCGCACCCGATGGGCCACATCCAGGCGACCGGCATCGACGCGCGCGGGCGCAAGCAGTACCTCTACCACCCGAAGTGGCGCGAGCGCCAGGACCAGCGCAAGTTCGACGACATGATCGGCTTCGCGCGGTCGCTGCCGCGGATGCGCGCGCGCGTGGCGGACGACCTGGACTCCGACTGGCTGAGCCGCGAGCAGGTGCTCGGCTGCGCGGTGCGGCTGCTCGACCGCGGGTTCTTCCGCGTCGGCGGCGAGGACTACGCGGTCGAGAACGAGACCTACGGACTCGCGACGATCCGCAAGGAGCACGTGCGGCTGAGCAAGGGCACGCTCACCTTCGACTACCCGGCCAAGAGCGGCCAGCGGCGGGTGCAGTCGATCGTCGACCCGCAGGTGTACGACGTGGTCGCTGCGCTCAAGCGCCGCCGCGGCGGCGAGCCGGAGCTGCTGGCGTACAAGGCCGGCACGCGCTGGCGCGACATCAAGTCGGCCGACATCAACGCGTACGTGAAGGAGGTCACCGGCGGCGACTTCTCGGCGAAGGACTTCCGCACCTGGAACGCCACCGTGCTCGCTGCGGTGGCGCTGGCGGTGTCGGGCCCGGCGGCGGCCTCGAAGACCGCACGCAAGCGCGCCAAGGTGCGGGCGATCAAGGAGGTGGCGCACTACCTCGGGAACACGCCGGC
Source organism: Thermoleophilaceae bacterium (assembly GCA_036389835.1). Classification (GTDB taxonomy): domain Bacteria; phylum Actinomycetota; class Thermoleophilia; order Solirubrobacterales; family Thermoleophilaceae; genus AC-37. The sequence goes on from DASVWC010000028.1 coordinate 53,623, forward strand.
GGTGTGCCGCGCGTCGTACGTCGACCCGCGCGTCTTCGACCGCTTCGACGCGGGGCTGACGATCGGCGGCGTGCTCAAGGACGTCGCGGACACGAACGACCTCGACTCGCTGCACGGGCCGGTCGAGGAGGCCGTGCTCGACCTGATCGCCGAGGAGGAGGGCTCGCCGGCCGTCGAGCGCGTTGCGTAATGCGAGGCGGGCGCGGGTAAGCGAAGTCTCATGCTGCGCCGCGTCGCGGAGGGGGTCCACATGGTGGACGACTCGTACGTCCACTGGTACGTCGTCGAGGACGGCTCGCGGCTCACGATCGTGGACGCGGGCACGCCGGCGGGATGGTCGCTGCTGGAGGACGCCGTGCGGCAGCTCGGGCGATCGCTCTCCGACATCGAGGCGCTGGTGCTCACGCACGCGCACTACGACCACGTGGGGTTCGCGGAGCGGCTGCGCAGCCGGCTCGGGGTGCCGGTCTGGCTCCACGAGAACGACGTGAAGCTCAGCAAGCACCCCGCGCTGTTCGCCACCGAGCGGCTGCCGGTCGTTTACCTGAAGGACAGCGGCCTGCGGCGCATCGCCCTGTCGTTCCTGCGCTCGCGCGCGTTCTTCGCGCGCCCGCTGCGCAGCGTGCTCACCTACCCGGGCGAGGGGCCGCTCGACGTGCCGGGCCGCCCGCACGTGATCTTCACGCCCGGCCACACGAAGGGGCACTGCTCCCTCCACTTCCCCGAGCGCGACCTGCTGATCGCCGGCGACGCGATCGTCACGCTCGACCCGTACACCGGCAACACCGGGCCGCGGCTCGTGGCGAAGGGCGCCACGAACGACACCGCGCAGGCGCTCGCGTCGCTCGACAAGATCGAGGCGCTCGACGCGTCGACCGTCGCGGTCGGGCACGGCGACCCGTTCGAGGGCGGCGCCGCCGAGGCCGCGCGGCTCGCGCGCCAGGCCGGGAACGAGTGATGGCCGGCGCGGCGATCCTCGACATCGACGGCACGCTGGTGGACACGAACTACCAGCACGCCGTCGCCTGGTACCGCGCCTTCCGCCAGCACGACATCGTGCTGCCGGTCTGGCGGATCCACCGGCACATCGGGATGGGCGGCGACCAGCTCGTGGAGTCGCTCACCGACGCCTCGACCGAGGAGGAGAGGGGCGACGACATCCGGACCGCGGAGAAGGCGCTCTACCTGGCGCTGATCGAGGAGGTCGAGCCGTTCGAGCGCGCGCGCGAGCTGATCGAGCGGCTCAAGGACGCGGGCCGGACGGTGGTGCTGGCGTCGTCGGCGAAGGAGGACGAGGTGGAGCACTACCTCGACCTGCTCGACGCGCGCGAGCTGGCCGACGGCTGGACCACCTCGGCGGACGTGGAGGCCACGAAGCCCGAGCCTGACCTGGTGAAGGCGGCCCTGGAGAAGGCGGGCGTGGAGCCCGGCGAGGCCGTGATGGTGGGCGACACGCCGTGGGACTGCAAGGCGGCCGAGGCGGCCGGCGTCCAGACGGTCGCGCTGATCACCGGCGGGTTCTCGGAGCAGGAGCTGCGCGAGGGCGGAGCCGTCGCCGTGTTCGAGTCGATCGGCGACCTGCTCGACGGGATCGGGGAGACCCCGCTCGGCTGATGCGCGTCGTGATCACAGGCGCGACCGGGAACGTGGGCACGAGCGTGCTGCGATCGCTGGTGGACGAGCCGGCGGTGACCGAGATCGTGGGGATCGCGCGCCGGCTGCCCGGGATGCAGTTCCCGAAGACCTCGTTCGTCGCGGCCGACGTGCTCGAGGCCGACCTCGCGTCGCTGTTCGACGGGGCCGACGCGGTGGTCCACCTCGCCTGGCTGATCCAGCCCTCGCGCGACGAGGACAAGCTGCACGCCGTCAACGTGGACGGCAGCGAGCGCGTGTTCCGCGCGGCGGCGGAGGCGGGCGTGGGTGCGCTGGTCTACGCGTCGTCGATCGGGGCGTACTCGCCGGGGCCGAAGGATCGCGCGGGGGTGGACGAGAGCTTCCCGACCGGCGGGGTCGAGACGTCGTTCTACTCGCGGCACAAGGCGGCGACCGAGCGCCAGCTCGACGCGCTGGAGGCCGAGTTCCCGGCGCTGCGAGTGGTGCGGCTGCGCAAGGCGCTCGTGTTCAAGCGCGAGGCGGCGACGGAGATCAGGCGGCTGTTCATCGGGCCGCTGCTGCCGGGGTCGATGATGCGGCCCAAGCTGATCCCGGTCGTGCCCGACGTCGAGGGGCTCGTGTTCCAGGCGGTCCACTCGTACGACGCCGGCGAGGCGTACCGGCTGGCGATCGTGCGCGACGACGCGCGCGGCGCGTACAACGTCGCGGCCGACCCGGTGCTCGACCCGGACGAGCTAGCCGATCTGCTCGGCGCCCGCAAGGTGCCGGTGCCGGCGGGCGTGGTGCGCGCGGCGGCGGAGGCGAGCTGGCACGCGCACGCGCAGCCCACTCCCCCCGGCTGGGTCGACATGGCGCTGAACGTGCCGGTGATGAACACCGCGCGGGCGCGCGAGGAGCTCGGCTGGACGCCGCGGCATTCCTCGCGCGACGCGCTGATGGACCTGCTGAACGGCCTGCGCGACGGCGACGGCGCCGACACCCCGCCGCTGGCGCCGGAGACGAGCGGCCCGCTGCGCGTGCGCGAGATCGTGACCGGCGTGGGCAGCAGGAACCCCTAGCGGATCAACGTCGAGCGAGCAGCTGGAGCACGATCACCAGCAGCAGCAGAATGATCGCCAGCGAAAAACCGAACGCTACGTCCGTGGCTCCTCCTCCCAATTTTGGCCGCCGTCACTATTGGCGGTCGGTGCGGTATCCAAGGTCTCTGCAACCCACTCGCGCAGCGCCCGCGGGGCCATCTGTCGTTCGACACGCTCCACCGCTACGGCCGCGTTCTGCTCCTCGAGGCGAACGCGAAGCTTGTCGGCAAGAAGCTCAGCCTGTTGGTCAAGGCTCAGGAGAACGCGCGTGGGCCCTAAGCGGGCGGCCCACAGGAAGTTCTGGTCCTCCGCGATATCGCCCAACACGTGCAGCAGGGACCTGAGGTCGCGCGCGACCACTGTGACCAGATAGGTCCCTTCGCGCAGCTGTCCCACGTCCTGGGGATCAATTGCAAGCGACTCCACCGCTGCCCGGTGGTTCGCCGCCACAACGAACCCCTGGGCGCGGCGACCAGGAAGCGGCGCTGTTTCGAGCACTCCGGTCTCGAGCAGGCTCATGAAAGCTGAGCGCACCGCTCCGTCCGGGCGGCCGAGCAGTTGGGCTACGTCACCAACCGCGCGAGGCTCCTCAAGGCAGGCGAGAGCGACGCGTCGCTGCGTACGGCCCCGAAGGATTCTGTCCGGTGGCTCCATATCTTATGGATAAGCCTTGGCATTTTTATGCCATGGGTTATCCATCGTAACCCCTCGCGCAAGGGGAGGTACCAGTGACCCCTGAAGCACAGGGACGGGGCCGAAGCCCCGCCCCTGTCGGTGCCTCTCTCGCTGGGTGTGGAATTACCAGTCGCGGCCGGCCGCGCGGTCCACGCGGTCGTGGTAGTGGCGGCCCTTCGCGCCGCCCAGGATCGCGCCGATCAGCGTGGCCAGCAGTGCGAGCGCCAGGGCGATCGCGCCACCGGTGGCGAGGTCGCCCTCGTCGACCGGGATACGCGGCAGGTTGAGCTGGTTGAGGATGTTGTACTCGGACCCGAAGATCGCGGCCGCCGCCGCGATCGCGATCGTGATGATCAGGCCGATCGCCCAGACGCCGAAGCCCTGGCGCTTGCCGTCGAAGCGGGACATCCGGCCCGCCACGTAGCCGCCGCAGAAGTACGCGGTGGCGAGCACCAGCAGCAGCAGGACGCCGCCGGCGATGCTCACCGTCTCGGCGTTGTCGGCCGCGGCGGTCGCCGCGGAGTCCTCGCTCAGCCCGATCGCCGCGCCGGCCGCGCTGAGGATGGCCGTGAGGATCGCGGCCATGCCGATAGCGGTCAGCCAGCCGAAGAACGCGGCGCCCCAGTTGAGTCCGCCGAAGCGCTCGCGCGCCTCGTAGCCGGTGCCGGCCGTCGTCGTGCGCCCGGGATGCGGGCGGTCGTCGAGCGGGTGCCGGCCCGCGCGGCCGTCGTCGCGGTGCCGGGTGCGGTCCTCCGGGTCCGGCGGCAGCGGGGTCTGCTGCGGAGGCGGCTGCTGCGTCTGTGTGGCGACGCCGCCGTGCTGAGGTTCGCCGGCATCTCCCTCGCCGCGATTGAAGCGCTTCCACGCCATGGCTCATCTCCTCCTGTCCTGCAACCGCCGTCCCTGACGAGAGCCCCTCGGCGCGGTCACCGTTTTCTTTTGGGGTACATAGCGGTGGTACCCACGGGGAGCGGGCGAAAAACGGTCGCGGCGGCGGGTTAGACTCGCCCTGCGCCGCGTCAGGCGGTGCTTGAAACGGCTTCGGGAGCGTGGGCGAATGGCCTGGTGGCGGCCGGAGGAGGAAGCTAGTCCGCAGTCTCGGGTTGGCGCTCGGGCGCGGGTCGGCGCCACCTCGCGGCCGGTCGACGAGTCCGAGGAGACGGCCGCCACGGCGCGCCCCGTGGAGCCTTTCCAAACCGACTCGCCCAGCCCCCAGCCGTGGTCCGTTCCGCCCGCGCGGCCGGTGCACCCGCGGCTGCCGCGGCGGTTCCCCGTCAGCCTGCCGATGGCGATCGTCGCGCTCGTCTTCGTGCTCGTCATGGTCGGTCCGTTCATCGCGGTCTTCGGCGTCTTCTCGGGCGACGACGGGGTCGGTGGGTTCGACTCGCCCGCCTCGCACGACGGGCCGTCGCTGGTGCCGCGGGAGCGCTTCGCCCGCGCGCTCGAGAAGGTGCGCGAGGAGGCGGGGAGCGAGGCGTCGCTCACGGCGCTGCGCGTCGCCCCCGAGCGGATCGACGCGGTCGTCGTGAGGGCGGGCGGCGGGCAGGCGAGCGTCCAGGTGCTCCCGGACCTCGACGTCAGGACGTTCAGCGCGGGGCCCGGCGGGCAGCGCGGGTTGAGCCTGCGCCGGATCGACCCAGCCGTGCCGCAGCGGCTCGCCCGGCGCGCGGCGGAGCGGCTGGGGAGGAAGCCCGGCGACCTGAGCTACATGGCGCTCGTCCCGATGTCGCTCGGCGGCGGCGGGATGTGGTCGGTGTTCTTCTCCGGCGGCGGCACGGGCCGCTTCGTGGTCGCGGACCTCGACGGGTCGAACGTGCGCGTGCCGGGGCAGTAGGGGGCGAATCTTCCCTCGGGCCGCCTGTAGCGGTCATGAGCCCATTTCTCTCCCCCCTTCCGATCCAGGACCGCTACCTGCGTCAGCTCCTGCAGACCGGCTTCACCCTCACGGATGCGCTGTCGAGCCTCGCCGAGATGGTCGACGAGAACAACCCCTATCCGGGCGAGGAGCCGGCCGAGGTGGTCCTCTCGTGTGGCGCCGGCTCGATTCTCCCTGCGCTGCGCAGGTTCGACGAGGAGGAGGTCGAGCGCGCGATCGAGATGCTGTACGAGGTGCGCGAGCGCTTCGTGGCCGACCTGCGGCTCACGTGTGAGCTCAGCCGGCGGCGGGAGGCCATGCGTTCCGAGTGAGCTCGGTTATCGTCCGCCCGCATGGGCATCCTCGACTCGTTCCGCCTCGACGGGAAGGTGGCGATCGTCACCGGCGCCTCGTCGGGGCTCGGCGTCGCGTTCGCGACGGGCTTCGCCGAGGCCGGCGCGGACGTGGCGATCTGCGCGCGGCGGGTCGAGAAGCTCGAGCAGACGCGTGAGCGGGTCGAGGCGGTCGGGCGCCGGTGTGTCGCGGTGCCCGCCGACGTCGCCAACCCCGAGGACTGCGATCGAGTCGTCAGCGAGACCGTCGAGCAGCTCGGCCGGGTCGACGTCCTGGTCAACAACGCCGGCATCGGCACCGCCGCTCCCGCGACGCGCGAGGCGCCCGACGACTTCCGCAAGGTCATCGACATCAACCTGAACGGGTCGTACTTCATGGCGCAGGCGTGCGGCCGCGCGATGAAGGACGGCGGCAGCATCGTGAACATCGGCAGCGTGCTCGGGTCCACGACCGCGTTCCTCCCGCAGGCCGCCTACGCCTCGTCGAAGGCCGCGATCATCGGGCTGACCCGCGACCTCGCCCAGCAGTGGACCGGCCGCAAGGGCATCCGCGTGAACGCGCTCGCGCCCGGCTTCTTCGAGTCCGAGATGACCGCGCAGTACCCCGAGGGCTACCTCGACCAGATGATGTTCCGCGTCCCCGCGGGCCGCAAGGGCGAGTCGCACGAGCTCGTGGCGGCGGCGATCTTCCTCGCGAGCGACGCCTCCTCGTACGTCACCGGCGCGCTGCTCCCGGTGGACGGCGGGCTGCTCACCACGTAGGCGGCGCCGATCGCTCAGGCCGTCTTCGCGGAGGCGTTGAGGGCGACCGCGGCGCGGATGAGCGCCTTGAACGCGTCCGCGTCGACCTCCTCCCCCTCACCTATGTCGATCGCGCGCCGCGTGTTCCCGTCGAGGCTCGAGTTGAAGAGCTTGGCCGGGTCCTCCAGCGACGCGCCCTTGGCGAAGGTCAGCTTCACCTTCGACCCGTAGGACTCGCCGGTGCAGACGATCCCGTCGTGCGACCAGATCGGAGTGCCCCTCCACTTCCACTCCTCGACGACGTCGGGGTCCGCCTCCCTGATGAGCTCGCGCATCCTGCTCAAGGTCTCCCCGCGCCAGTCCCCCAGCTCGGCGATCCGTTCGTCGATCAGCTCGGATGCCGGCCGGCCCTCGCTCGAACCCGACCCCTTCATGTCCGCCTCCTCCTGGGAGCTCGACGCAGGCCGATGGGCGATCCAGGACTCGAACCTGGGACCTCTTCCTTATCAGAGAAGCGCTCTAACCGGCTGAGCTAATCGCCCTGCGGGGCGGGATTCTAGCGGCGCTCCCCGGCCCGTCAGGAGCCGTGGCGGCGCAGGATGTGCTCCGCCAGCTCGACCCCTTCGCGGGGGTGCTCGAGGTCCAGCTCGACCCGATAGCCGCCGCCGCGCGGGCGGATCCGGACCTCGCGGCCGAGCGCCGCCGCGAGGGCGTCCTCCGCCGCGGCGATCGAGTCCTCGAGGTCCGGGTGGATCACCGCGGGCGCGCGGGGGGCGCGCGGGCCGGCCTCCGCCTCGCGGGCGCGCTCCTCGGTCACGCGGACCGACCAGCCCTCGTCGCGGGTCCGGCGCGCCAGGCGCAGGCGCTGCTCGTGGTCGTGGCACATCAGCAGGGCGCGGCCGTGGCCGGCCGAGAGCTCGCCGCGCTCGATCATCGCGAGCGCCTCGTCCGGCAGCTCGAGCGTCCGGATCATGTTCGAGATCGCCACTCGGCTGCGTCCGACGCGCTTGCCGACCTCCTCCTTGCTGAGCCCGAGGTCGTCGACCAGCGTCGCGCACGCGCGCGCCTCCTCGACCGGGTTGAGGTCCTCGCGGGCCATGTTCTCGATCAGCGCCAGCTCGAGCCGGTCGGCCTCGTCGGTCTCGCGCACGATCGCCGGGATCGTGTCGAGGTTGGCCATCCGCGACGCGCGCAGCCGGCGCTCGCCGGCCACCAGCTCGTACGTGCCGCCGGCCAGCGGTCGCACCACGATCGGCTGGAGCACCCCGCGCGCGGCGATCGACCGCGACAGCGCCAGCAGCGCCTCCTCGTCGAACTCCGTGCGCGGCTGGGTCGGGTTCGGGCGCACGAGCGAGACCGCGATCTCGCGCAGGCCGGACTCGCCCGCGACGCTCTCCGCGCGTGAACCGCTCGAGAGAATTGCAGCAAGTCCGCGGCCCATTCCGCGCTGGGGTGGGGTGGCGGGCGTGACCGCGTCCGGCTCCGGTGCCCGCGCAGGCTCAGCCACGGGCCGCCACCTCCCGCGCGAGCTTGAGGTACGCCACCGAGCCCGAGCAGGCCGGGTCGTGACGCGTGACCGGGACGCCGTAGCTCGGCGCCTCGCCCACGCGCACGTTGCGCGGGATCACCGAGTCGAACAGCAGCTCCGGGAAGTGCTCGCGCAGCTCGCGCTCGACGTCCTGGGCGAGCCGCGTGCGCCCGTCGTGCATCGTGAGGACGAGACCGGAGACCGACAGCTTCGGGTTGAGCTCGCGCTGGATCAGCGAGAGCGTGTCGAGCAGGCCGGCCAGCCCCTCGAGCGCGAAGTACTCGGTCTGCACCGGGACGATCACGCGGTCGGCCGCCACGAGGGCGTTGACCGTGAGCGGGCCGAGCGACGGCGGGCAGTCGAGGATCGTGAACAGGTAGCGCTCGCGGAAGCCCTCGAGCGCGTCGCGCAGGCGCGTCTCCGAGCCGGGCTCGCGCGGCAGCTCGACGCTGGCGCCGGCGAGGTCCGGCGTCGCCGGCGCCAGCGACAGGCCGGGAATGTCGGTGCCGACCACCACGTCGTGGAGCGGAACCTCGCCCGAGAGGCTCGTGTAGACGTTCGGCTCCAGGTCCTTGGCCGCGCCGAGGCCCACGGTGGCGTTGCACTGGGGATCGAGGTCGACGAGCAGCGTCTCGTAGCCCGCGTCGGCGACGCAGGCGGCGAGGTTGACGGCGGTCGTGGTCTTCCCGACCCCGCCCTTCTGATTTGCGACGGCGTAGACGATTCCCATCGGCGGCGACCTTACGAGGGGTTGCGGTCGGAAGGCGGTTTGCGGGTACTTCGCGGCCGGTACCCGGATTCCTGCTTCCGCCGGGCGCGATCGGCGCTCCCGCGGGGCGGAATCAGCCGAGTGGGCGCTTGAGCGCCATCCCCGCGCGACGCGGGAAGCCGTCCGGGGTGGGAGCGACCTTCCGAAACACGTGCAGATGGCGGTTGCGGCTGCCCGCGTAGGGGGTGACCGGGATCGTCGCGTCCAGGGCGAGCCCGAGCTGCTCGCCCGCGACGGCCGCGCGCCGCTCCTCGTCGGGATCGCGGACGCCCTTCCAGGCCACCAGCGCCCCGCCGGGCGCCAGCAGCGGCGCCGCGTACTCGACGAGCACCGCGAGCGAGGCCACGGCGCGCGCGGTCACGGCGGCGTAGGACTCCCGCCCCTCGCTCGCGGCCCAGTCCTCGGCTCGCTCGGCGACGGGCCGCGCGTTCGCGAGCCCGCCGGCGGCGATCAGGCGCTCGATCACCGCGGCCTTCCGCCGCGCCGCCTCGATCAGGTCCACGCGCGCGTGCGCGAGGGCCGCAGCGAGCACCAGCCCCGGAAACCCCGCTCCAGCGCCGACGTCCGCGATCGATCCGGCCTCACGCAACGGCTCGACCGCGAGCCCAGCGAGGCTGTCGGCGACGTGGACGTCGACGGCGTCGAGCGGGTCGACGGCGGTGTGCGGGTCGGGCTCCCGCTCGAGGGCGCCGAGAATCCGGTCGAGCACCGCGGCGACGCCCGGATCGACCCCATGCCGCTCCAGAGCCGCCTCGAGCTCGGCCAAGCGTTTCACGTGAAACGGCAGGGGGGCGGAGAGGTGTGCAGGGCGGAGAGGTGGGACGGGGCGGGACGGGGCGGCGGCCGCACGCCCGTTTCACGTGAAACGGCGGGCGGGTGAGAACCACCCGTGAGCCGCTGCGCATGGAGGCGGCCGGAGCATTGCCTGATCCGGGGGGCTCTCTGAGTGAGCGAAGCGAGCGTACCCCCGGAGAAGGCAAATGCGCCGGGCGCCCGGCACGCGCCGCCGCGGGAAGAACCGCTACTTACGCAAAGGCGTGACGACCAGCCGCCGGTCGGGCTCATCCCCCTCGCTATGAGTCTGGACCTCATTTCGGTCCCGAAGGTACGTGTGGACCAGGCGCCGCTCGGCCGCCGTCATCGGCTCGAGCTCCACCGGGCGCCCGAAGTCCAGCGCGTCCGCGACGGCCCGGTCCGCGGCCCGCTGGAGGGCCGACTCGCGCCGCTCGCGGTAGCCCGCGGCGTCCACGACCACCTGCCGCTCGGCCGCGCCGCCCCTGTAGGCGACTCGCAGCGCCAGGTGCTGGAGCGCGTCGATCGTGCTCCCGTGCTTGCCGATCAGGATCCCGAGGTCGTCCCCGTTGACCGTCGCCGTGATCGTGTCCTCGGTCTCCTCGATGTCCACGCTCGCCCGCAGTCCGAGCGCCGCCGCGACCCGCCCGACCAGGGCGCGCACCCGCTCGGCGGGCTCGTCCGGCAGGCCGGCGTCGAGCGAGCCGGCGCGCTCGGGGTCGAGCTCCGCGCCCACGCGCGCCGGACGGCCGGCGTCCTCGTCGCCCTCGTCAAGCACCTCGAACTCGACGTCGTCCGCGCTCACGCCCGGGTGGCTCCTCTCCAGTTCCTTGATCGCGTTCCACTTCGCCTCGCCGAGCGTGGCGCCCTCTCCGACCACTCGCGCGGGCGCGTCCCCTCCCTCGGCAGCCATTCGCGGCATTGTGCCCGAAGACCGTGCGAGGGGCCGTCTCGCGCACCAGGTGCGACCGGCGGCTGGGCGGCTGGGCGGGACTCAGCGCGCCGGGCGGGCGCCTAGCGCCGGCGACCCGAGCGCTTCTTCTTCTTGCGCGGCGACGGGGGCGGCGCCTTGCGCGGCCCGCCGTTCCCGCCGCCGGAGCCGCCCTTCGACCCGCCCGAGGACGCCCGCGCGCCCGACTTGGGGGCACCGCGCGCCGGCTTGGCCTCCGAGCCGCCGTCCTTCGGCTGCGCGTTCTGGGCGGCGCGCTCGAGCATCCCGGCCCAGCGCCCCTTCGGCTTGCCGTCGCCGTCGGAGTCGCCGCCGCGGCCGGCCGACCCGCCGCCGGCGGTCGCGGCCGCCGGCTCGGGCGGCGGCAGGAACTTCTTGATCGCGAGCTGCTGCCCGATCGTCCACACGTTGGTCGTAATCCAGTAGACGAGCAGGCCGGCGGGGAAGTTGATGATCACGACGACGAACACGAACGGCAGCGCCAGCATCAGCCGGCGCTGGTTCTTGTCCTGGACGTTGATCATCGTCACGAGGCTCGAGCCGAGCTGCGTCCCGACGTAGATCACGATCAGCGTCACCAGCACCGCGCCGGTCGCCTTGCTCGTGAGGTCCGGGATGAACAGGAACTCCTTGCCGGTCTCGCGGACCTCGTTCTTGAACTGATCCTGCTGCTGGAGGTAGTAGAGCGAGAGGAAGAACGGGAGCTGCAGCAGCAGCGGCAGGCACGACGACAGCGGGTTGAAGTTGTGCTCGGAGTAGAACTTCATCAACTCCTGCTGCTGGCGCTGCTTGTCGTCCTTGTAGCGCTCCTGGATCTTCTTCATCTCCGGAGCGAGCCGCTGCATCTGCTGCATGCCGCGGACCTGCCGGAACGTGAGCGGCAGGATCGCCATCCGGACCACGACCGTCAGGGCGATGATCGAGAGGCCCCAGCCGAATCCCGCCTTGTCGTGGAAGAAGTTGAGGATCGCCTCATTGACGTCGATGAGAGGTTGAAGGATGTTCGCGACGACCGTCATCGGGCTCCGGCGGCGGCGTCGGGAGCGCTGAACAAGCGCTGGTCGTGCACGTGGTCGAAGCCCCCGCGGCTGAGCGGATTGCAGCGCATCACCCTCCATGCGGCGAGCACCGAGCCGCGGATCACGCCGTACTCGCGCACCGCCGCGACCGCGTACGTGGAGCAGCTCGGGTAATACCGGCAGCGCGACGGAAGGGCCGGTGAGATGACCCTCCGGTAGAGGTGGAGGGGTGCGAGGAAGAGCTCGCGCAGGCGGGTCATCCCGAGCGCTCCCCGACCAGTCCCGCACCCTCGAGCAGCTCGCGGAGCGCCGCCTCGACGGCCGGCTCGCCGCCCTCGGCCGCGAAGCTCGCGGCGTCCGGGCGCGCGACCACCACGAAGTCGTGGCCGCCCGGCAGGTCCGGCGCGATCGACCAGAACGCCTCGCGCAGCAGCCGCTTCACGCGGTTGCGCTGCACCGCGCCGCCGACCTTGCGGCCGACGGACACCCCGAGCCGCGGCTCGCCGCCTGCCTCCGCGTTCGGAAACGCGTAGACGACGAGCTGCCGGCTCGCGTGCGAGCGGCCCTCCCGGAAGACGCGGTCGAACTCGGCACTCCTCGACAGGCGCTGGCGCCTGCCGCGGCGCCTGCCGCCGCCGTGCGCCGCCGCCATCGCTACGGAGTGAGCCGCCTCCGGCCCTTGTCGCGGCGGCGCTTCAGCATGTGGCGGCCGGCTCGCGTACGCATGCGCGCGCGGAACCCGTGGGTGCGGGCGCGCTTACGCTTCTTGGGCTGGTAGGTGCGCTTCATCGAGGGCAGCCCAAAAGGGCGACGGAAAGAGCCCGCAGCATAGCGTCCGGCCCACCCGGGTCCGCCTGTGCACAGCCTGTCGACGGCGGGTCGCGGCGGGGCCCGCGGGGCTTTTCTCGCGATTTGCGGCAAGGCCGCCGAGGCGGTTCCCAGGGGTGTGAACATCGCGTTACACTGGCCGCTCCGAGGGTCCGCCGAACCGCTCGAGCAGCCCCTCTCCCTCCAATACTCACCGCCTCCCAGCCTCCAGGAGGGCTGCCGACGACCCGTGCCCGGCGATCACGAACCCCTGCCCGCGACCAGCCTCCCCGCCCTCTGGGACGAGGTCGTACGGGAGCTCCGCAGCGAGGTCACCGACTCGACCTTCCACATCTGGCTCCAGCCCCTCACGGTCGCGGCCTGCGACGGCGGAACGCTGTTCGTGCGCGCCCCCGATCACATCCGCGGCTGGGTCGAGGAGCGCTTCGCGGGCGTCATCCGGAGGGCGGCCAAGCGCGCCGGCGTGGCGGCGGCGGTCGAGGTCGTCGAGGAGCACTGGATCGCGCCCGCGCGGCAGCCCGCCGAGCCGGCCCCCAGGCCCGCACGGGCGGACGACGAGGGCGCGGCCGGGCTCAACCCGCGCTACACCTTCGACCAGTTCGTGATCTGCGGCGGCAACCGGCTCGCCCACGGCGCCGCTCTCGCCGCCGCCGAGCAGCCGGGTCAGGCCTACAACCCGCTCTTCCTCCACGGCCCGCCCGGCCTCGGCAAGACGCACCTGCTCCACGCGATCGGCAACTACGTGCAGCAGTACGACGACGGGATGCGGGTGCGCTACGCGACCGTCGACACCTTCACCGGCGACTTCGTGCGCGCCGTCAAGACCGGCAACACGCGCGCCTTCCGCGCCCGCTTCCGTGACGCCGACGTCCTCCTCGTCGACGACGTCCAGTTCCTCGCCGAGAAGCTCAGGACCGAGGAGGAGTTCTTCCACACCTTCAACGCCCTCTACGAGGCCGGCAGCCAGCTAGTGATCACGAGCGACCGCGCGCCGCGCGACATCGACGCGCTCGAGGCGCGGCTGCGCGAGCGCTTCGAGTGCGGCCTGGTCGCCGCGCTCGAGCTGCCCGATTTCGAGGCGCGCATGGCGATCCTCCAGAACCGCGCGCGCCTCGACGCCGTGGGCGGCGTGCCGGAGGAGACGCTGGCGGAGATCGCGCGGCGGGTGACGAGCAGCGTACGGGCGCTCGAGGGCGCCCTGATCCGCGTGGTCGCCTACGCCTCGCTGCGCGGCGACGAGCCCGGCCCCGAGCTCGCCGCGCGCGTGCTCGGCACCCTGTACGGATCGCGCGCCCAGGGCGCCGCGTCCTCGCTCGAGGAGATCCAGGCGGCGGCGGCCGGGGCGCTCGACGTCACGCCGGAGTCGCTGATCGCCCACGATCGGCGGCCGAAGGTCGCGCTTGCGCGGCAGATCGCCATGTACCTGGCCCGCGAGATGACCGATGCGAGCCTTCCCGCGATCGGCCGCCACTTCGGCGGGCGCAACCACTCGACGGTCCTGCACGCCCATCGACGGGTCGCCGGGGACGATCGAGAGACCACGCGCGAGGCTGTGGACAGGGCGCGCCGCGCACTGGGCAGGGGGGAGGCCGACCGGGGTTGATGGAACAATCGACAGCTTCCCGTCAGGGCGGACTCCGCTCGCCGAGCGGGATCCGTAACGTCAGTCGACATGCACACAGCACCCATCACAACCAGACAAGGCAGTTCAGCTAGATGAAGCTGTCGATAGGGAAGGAGCGGCTGCTCTCCGCGCTCGGCGTGGCGGCCCGAGGCGCCTCGACCCGGAGCGCGATCCAAACGCTCGCCGGCGTGATGATCCGCGCGGGCGACGGCAAGGTCGAGCTCCAGGCCACCGACATGGAGCTGGGCGTGCGCGTGAACGTGGACATCGCACCAGATCGTGACGGCGTCGCGGTCGTGCCGGCGCGGCTGCTCCTCGACGTCGTCCGCTCGCTTCCGAAGGACGAGGTGTCGCTCGAGTACCGCTCGTCGCAGGGCGACGTGGAGCTGGTCTCGGGGCCGGCCCGCTTCCACCTGCGCACCCTCCCCGCCGACGAGTTCCCCAACCTGCCGGAGATCGGCGACGCGCCGGTCGTGCGCGTGCCGGCGCAGGCGTTCGTGGAGACTGTCGGCCGGGTCGCCCGCGCGGCCTCGCGCGACGAGACGCGCCCGCACCTCACCGGCGTGCTCGTGTCCGCGGCCGAGAAGGAGCTGCGGATGGTGGCTACCGACTCGTACCGGCTGAGCGTGAAGGAGACCGCGCTCGCCGAGGCGCTCGACGGCAAGCTCGAGGCCAACGTGCCGGCGCGGACGCTCCAGGAGCTGAGCCGCGTCGCCGCGGCCGAGGGCGACGGCCAGATCGAGATCGCCTCGCTCGAGCACCAGGTGGTGTTCCGGGTCGGCGCGGTCACGCTGTCGTCGCGGCTCGTCGAGGGGCGCTTCCCGAACTACAAGCAGCTCCTGCCGGAGACGTTCGAGCACGAGCTGCGGGTGAACGGGGCGGAGCTCGTGGAGGTGGTACGGCGGATCAGCCTGCTGGCGCAGAAGAACGCGCCGCTGCGCATGAAGTTCACCGACGGGCAGCTCGAGATCTCGGCGCAGACGCCCGACATCGGCGAGGCGAGCGAGTCGCTCCCGATCCCGTTCAAGGGCGAGGGCCTCGAGATCGGCTTCAACCCCGACTTCCTGCGCGAGGGCCTCGAGTCGGTGGACGCCGACGAGCTGATCCTCAAGCTGATCAGCCCGCTGCGCCCCGGCCTGATCGAGTCGGCCGGCGGCGACGAGGGCGGCAGCTTCCTCTACCTCGTCATGCCGATCCGCCTGAACGTGTAGTCGAGGGTCATGGTCGTCACTCGGCTCGCGGTTCGGGACTTCCGCAACTACGAGCGGGCGGAGGTGGAGCTCGGGCCCGGCCTGAACGTGGTCGCGGGGGCGAACGGGGCCGGCAAGACCAACCTGCTCGAGGCGCTCTACGTGGGGCTCACCGCGCGCTCGTGCCGCACCTCGAACGAGCGCGAGCTGGTGCGCATCGGCGCGGCGGTCGCGCGCGTGGAGCTGGGCGTCGCCGCCCCCGACGGCGCGCACGTGCTCGAGGTCGGGCTAGCCCCGGGCGAGGAGAAGCGCGTGCGCGTGGACGGCGCGCCGCTCCAGCGCGGGGTGGAGACGCCGCGGCCGCTCGCCGCGGTGTTCCTGCCCGACCGGCTCGACCTCGTGAAGGGGGCGCCGGCGCTGCGCCGCGCTCACCTCGACCAGGTGGTGGCCGCGCTCTGGCCGGCGCGCAGGGCGACCCGGTCCGCGTACACGCGCGCGCTCGCGCAGCGCAACGCGCTGATCGCGCGGGTGCGGGCCGGCGCGGCGGCCGCGGACCAGCTCGACACGTGGGACGCGGAGCTCGCCCGCCACGGCACCCAGCTCATGGAGGACCGCCGCGCGGCGGTCGACCTGGTCGGGCCGTCGTTCACGGCCCGCGCCGAGGAGCTGGGCCTGCCGGAGCCCGCGGCGCTGCGCTACGCGCCGCGATCGCGCGCCGGCGACGCGGACGGCCTGCGCGCCGAGCTGGCCGAGCGCCGCGGCTCCGACCTCGAGCGCGGCTTCACGACGCACGGGCCCCACCGCGACGACCTGGGCCTCGTGCACGGCGGCCGCGCCCTGCGCTCGCTCGGCTCGCAGGGCCAGCAGCGGCTCGGGCTGCTCGCGCTGCTGTTCGGCGAGCGCGACGCGCTGGCCGCGCACGGATCGCCGCCGCTGATGCTCCTCGACGACGTGATGTCCGAGCTCGACGCCGCCCGCCGCGAGCGCCTGGCCGAGCTCGTGCGCGCGGAGGGGCAGGCGCTGATCACGACCACCGACGCCGAGCACGTGCCCGGCGCCGACTCGGACGACGTCACCCTGTTCCACGTGGCGGCCGGCACCGCCACCGCGGTGGGCGACTCGGTGAGGCCCGCCGCGTGAGACGCCGGGCGCCGCGGCCGCTGGCGATCGCGCTGGCGGAGCTGGCCGACGAGCTGGCGCCGGCGACGACGCTCGCGGCCGTCCAGCGCGCTTGGCCGGGCGTGGCCGGGGAGGCGATCGCGCGCGAGGCCGAGCCGGTCGCCGAGCGCGAGGGGGTGGTCACCATCGCGTGCGCCTCGTCGGTCTGGGCGCAGGAGATCGAGCTGCTGGCGGGCGACCTCGTGCCGCGCCTGAACGAGGCCCTCGGCGAGACCGGGGGAGGGGCGCCGGTCCGCTCGCTGAGGGTCAGGGCGAGCCGCCCGCGCGGGCGCCTCTGAGCGCGCCGGGCTCCACTCGCGCGACACGCTGACCCCTGCGGCCCAGGCCTCCCGCGCCTCGGCCCCCGCCTCCCGGCTCGGAGCGCCTCACGCGAGTGTTTCCATAAATTCACGTTTCTGCGCGATTTGCGGGCATTTTGTAACGCTTGGCGGCCCGGTTCCGACCTTGGCCGCTGCTATCCTTTGGACCCAGTTCGAGGAGCCCCGAGCCGCGCCTGAACACCGCCCGGCATCGGGGTCTCGTCGCGTAAAGAGACCGCCTGCGCGCGCACGCGCGGGCTTGACGAAGGAAGAGCTTTGGCGAAGAAGTCCTCCACGGGCAAGGCGTCCTACGGGGCCAAGGACATCACCGTCCTCGAGGGCCTCGAGGCGGTCCGCAAGCGCCCCGGGATGTACATCGGCTCCACGGGCACGCGCGGGCTGCACCACCTGATCTACGAGGTGATGGACAACTCCGTCGACGAGGCGCTCGCGGGCGAGTGCGACCACGTCCGGATCGCGATCCATCCCGACAACAGCGTCACGGTCACCGACAACGGCCGCGGCATCCCCGTCGACATGCACGAGAAGGAGAAGCGGCCGGCCGCCGAGGTCGTGCTCACGGTGCTCCACGCCGGCGGCAAGTTCGGCGACGGGGGCGGCTACAAGGTCTCGGGCGGCCTGCACGGGGTCGGCGTCTCGGTCGTCAACGCGCTGACCGAGCGGCTCGAGCTCACGATCTGGCGCGACGGCCACGAGTGGACGCAGCTCTACGAGCGCGGCGCCCCCCAGACCGAGTTGAAGAAGGGCGCGAAGACCGACAGGCGCGGCACGAGCATCACGTTCCTGCCCGACCTCGAGATCTTCGAGACGATCGACTACGAGCGGGCCACGCTCGAGCAGCGCTTCCGCGAGATGGCGTTCCTCACGAAGGGCCTGCGGATCGACTTCGCCGACGAGCGCGGCGAGAGCTTCGAGACGAGCTTCAAGTACGACGGCGGCATCCGCGACTTCGTCAGCTACCTGCACTCGCAGGGCACCAAGGACCCGCTGCACAAGAAGATCGCGTACCTCGAGGACTCGACCGAGGTGGGCGACGTCGAGGTCGCGCTCCAGTGGAACAACTCCTACCAGGAGTCGCTGCTCTCGTTCGCCAACAACATCAACACGCACGAGGGCGGCACGCACCTGTCGGGCTTCCGCTCGGCGCTCACGCGCACGATCAACGCGTACGCGCGTCAGATCGGCGAGCTCAAGGAGAAGGACGACAACCTCCAGGGCGAGGACGTGCGCGAGGGGCTCACCGCGATCATCTCGGTGAAGGTGCAGGAGCCCCAGTTCGAGGGCCAGACGAAGACCAAGCTCGGCAACCCGCCGGTCGAGGGCTTCGTGCAGCAGGCGGTCAACCGCGGGCTGTCGGAGTTCCTCGAGGAGAACCCGCAGGACGCGCGCGCGGTGATCAAGAAGGCGGTCTCGGCTTCCCGCGCACGCGAGGCGGCGCGCAAGGCGCGCGACCTCACGCGGCGCAAGTCCGCGCTCGAGAACTCCACCCTGCCGGGCAAGCTCGCCGACTGCTCGGTGCGCGACCCGGCGCTCGCCGAGATCTTCGTGGTCGAGGGCGACTCCGCCGGGGGCTCCGCCAAGCAGGGCCGCGACCGCAACACGCAGGCCGTCCTGCCGCTGCGCGGCAAGATCATCAACGCCGAGAAGAACCGGATCGACAAGGTCCTCTCGAACCAGGAGATCCAGGCGATGATCACCGCGATCGGCACCGGGATCCGCGAGGAGTTCGACATCGAGAAGGCCCGCTACCACAAGGTGATCGTCATGTGCGACGCCGACGTGGACGGCGCCCACATCCGCACGCTGATCCTCACGTTCCTCTTCCGCGAGATGCCGGACCTGATCGAGGCCGGCTACGTGTACCTGGCGAAGGCCCCGCTCTACAAGGTCAAGCAGGGCAAGACCGAGCTCTACATCGAGCGCGAGTCCGACCTCGAGGAGTTCCTGCTGCGCGACAAGCTCGAGAAGATCGAGCTGTTCGACCGCAAGGGCGACCAGTTCAAGCTCACGCACACCCGCTGGCAGAAGTACGGGCGGCTGCTCAAGCAGTACGAGGGCTGGGCGTCGTCGCTGCGGGCGGAGTACGGCTACGACACGATCACGTTCCTCGAGGAGTCGCAGATCCTCGACGAGGGCGCGACCACCCCCGCGGCCGTGGTCGAGCTGATCAACAAGGCCGACCCCGAGGGCGAGCCGTACGAGACCGAGCTCGTGCGCGAGAGCGAGCTCGAGCTGACGATCCGCGTGGTCGAGCGCTCGACCGGCTCCGCCTCCACCTACCGGCTGCGCCGGAGCATGTTCGAGGACGACGAATACCGCGGCTTCGTGCGCGTGCACGGCGAGCTGCGCGCGCTCGCCGGCACGCCGCCGTTCACCGTGCGGCTCGGCAAGAAGGAGGACAGGGCGCTGTCGTTCGAGGACCTGCGCCGCGCGGTGCTCGACGTGGCCAAGGAGGGCGTGCACATGCAGCGCTTCAAGGGCCTCGGCGAGATGAATGCGGATCAGCTCTTCGACACGACGATGGACCCCTCGCAGCGCACGCTCCAGCAGGTCACGGTCGACGACGCGAGCGCCGCCGACCAGATCTTCTCGATGCTGATGGGCGACAAGGTCGAGCCGCGGCGGCTCTTCATCGAGGCCAATGCCCGCGACGTGGCGAACCTCGATGTCTGAGGCTGCAAACCTTCGGATTCCGGTGTCCTCGGGGCTCGCCGTGCGTTGCACGCCTTCACCCCTGCGTCCTTGGACTCCTCGGTTTTCGCACAGAATCGAGCTTCGCGTAAGCGTTAGGAGGGCTGTCTAGTGGCCACGCCCGACCAGCTCAGCGGAGGGAACATCGAGTCGCGTCTGCTCGAGGACGAGATGCGCTCGTCCTACCTCGACTACGCGATGAGCGTGATCGTCGGGCGCGCGCTGCCCGATGTGCGCGACGGCCTCAAGCCGGTGCACCGCCGCGTGCTGTACGCGATGCAACTCGCCGGCCTCCAGCCCAACCGCCCGTACCGCAAGTGCGCGCGCGTGGTCGGCGACGTGATGGGCTCGTTCCACCCGCACGGCGACCAGGCGATCTACGACACGCTCGTCCGGCTCGCGCAGGACTTCGCGCAGCGCTACCCGCTCGTGGACGGGCAGGGCAACTTCGGCTCGATCGACAACGACCCGCCCGCCGCCCAGCGCTACACCGAGTCGCGGCTCGCGCCGCTGGCCACCGAGCTGCTGCGCGACATCGACGCCGACACCGTCGACTTCGGCCCCAACTACGACGACTCGCAGCTCGAGCCGCTGGTCCTCCCGGCGCGCTACCCGAACCTGCTCGTGAACGGCTCGGCCGGCATCGCCGTCGGCATGGCCACGAACATCCCGCCGCACAACCTGCGCGAGTCGATCGACGCGACGATCGCCTACATCGACGACCCGGACATCGACACGGCCGGCCTGATGAAGTACGTGAAGGGCCCGGACTTCCCCACCGGCGGGATCATCGTCGGGCGCGCGGGGATCAAGGAGGCGTACGAGACCGGCCGCGGGCGCATCGTCGTGCGCGCGCGTGCGCACATCGAGCCGCTGCGCCAGGGCAAGGAGGCGATCATCGTCACCGAGCTGCCCTACCAGGTGTCGAAGGGCGACGGGCGCAACGACGGCAGCGGGCTGATCAAGAAGATCGCGGAGGTCGTCAACGACAAGAAGGTCCCCGAGGTCGCCGACCTGCGCGACGAGTCCGACCAGTCGGGCGTGCGGCTCGTGATCGAGCTGAAGCGCGACGTGATCCCCAAGGTCGCGCTCAACAAGCTCTACAAGCACACGCCGATGCAGACCACGTTCGGCGCGAACATGGTCGCGCTGGTCGACGGCGTGCCGCGCACGCTCGGGCTGCGCTCGCTGATCCACAACTACGTGGACCACCAGCGCGAGGTGATCGTCAGGCGCACGAAGTACGAGCTGCGCCGGGCCGAGGCGCGCGCCCACATCCTCGAGGGGCTGCTGATCGCGCTGCGCAACATCGACGCGGTCATCGAGCTGATCCGCGGCTCGCGCGACCCCGACGTCGCGCGCGAGGGGCTGATGACGCAGTTCGACCTCTCGCGCGAGCAGGCGCAGGCGATCCTCGACCTGCGCCTCCAGCGCCTGACCGCGCTCGAGGCCGGCAAGATCGAGCAGGAGCACGCGGACCTGATGGAGCGCATCCGCGAGCTGCGCGAGATCCTCGGCGACGAGAGCCGCGTGTTCGGGCTGATCAAGGAGGAGCTGCTCGAGATCCGCGAGCGCTACGGCGACGAGCGCCGCACCGAGATCACGCACTCCGAGGACGAGGTCGGCATCGAGGACCTGATCGCTGACCAGCAGATGGTCATCTCGATCACGAAGTCCGGCTACATCAAGTCGCTGCCGCTGTCGACCTACCGCTCACAGCGCCGCGGCGGCGTAGGCGTGATCGGGATGGACATGAAGGACGAGGACTACATCGAGCACCTCTTCGTCTGCTCGACGCACGACTACCTCCTGTTCTTCACCAACCGCGGCAAGGTCTACCGGCAGAAGGTCTACGAGTTGCCGGAGGCGTCGCGCACCGCGAAGGGGCGCGCGCTCGTGAACGTGCTGCCGCTGCGCGAGGGCGAGTTCGTGCGCGCGGTGCTCTCCACGCGCGACTTCAAGGAGGAGAAGTACGTCGTCTTCGCCACCAGGAAGGGGCAGATCAAGAAGACGGAGTTCCTCGCCTACAACACGCCGATCAAGGCCGACGGGATCATCGCGATCAACATCCGCGACGACGACGAGCTGGTCGCCGTGCGGCTGACCAGCGGCAACGACGACATCATCATGGTCTCGCGGTCCGGCCAGGCCGCGCGCTTCAGCGAGGACGAGGCGCGCCCGATGGGCCGCGACACCGCCGGCGTGCGCGGCATGAACGTCGCGCAGAAGGGCAACTGCGTCCTGGCGATGGACGTCGCGCGCGAGGACACCGAGCTGCTCGTGGTGACCGAGAACGGGTTCGGCAAGCGCACGGCGATCGCCGACTACCCGGTCAAGCACCGCGGCGGCATGGGCGTGCAGACGATCAAGCTCACCGAGAAGAAGGGCGGGCTCGCGGGCGCGCTGATCGTGAAGGAGCACCACGAGCTCGTGTTCATCTCGCAGAACGGGATGGTGCAGCGCACGCCGGTCCGGGGCATCTCGCGTTACGGCCGCGCGTCGCAGGGCGTGAAGCTGATGAACCTCCGCGAGGACGACCTGGTGAGCGCGGTGGCCCTGGTCATGGAGACCAACACCGAGGCCGACGCGTCGGTGGCCGCCGAGCCGCCCGCGGAGCTCGACGGAGCGGACGCCGGCGCCTCCGAGAACGGCTCCTCGCCCGACCCCGAGCCGGCGCCGGAGTAGGGCCGCCCGGTCTGCTTCAATGAGCAGACCAGAGGAAGGAGGTGGTCCTAACTTGAGTGACAGTCTGAACGGGACCCTGGAGGTGCCCGGCCGCTAGGTCGGACGCTGGACCCGCCTAGGGAGTCCACCCCGGGCACCGTCGGAGGCGGAGGTCGGATTTGGTCCCCC
>DASVWC010000029.1:0-188322 GCA_036389835.1 Thermoleophilaceae bacterium
GCCGAGCGCTTCGCCGCGGTCGCCGGCGAGCGCGGGGTCGAGGTCGTGCTCAACTCGCTCGCCGGCGAGTTCGTCGACGCCTCGCTCGGATTGCTCGGCGAGGGCGGGCGGTTCGTCGAGATGGGGAAGACCGACGTCCGCGAGCCGGACGACGTCGCCGCGCGGCACGCGGGCGTGCGCTACAGGGCGTTCGACCTCGGCGAGGCCGGGCCGGACCGCATCGCCGCGATGCTCGCGGAGATCCGCGCCCTCCACGACGAGGGCGCGCTCGGCTCCCCCCCGATCACCGCGTGGGACGTCCGGCGCGCGCCCGACGCGTTCCGATTCATGAGCCAGGGGCGGCACGTCGGCAAGATCGTGCTGCGGATGCCCGCGCCGATCGCGGGCGGCACCGTTCTGATCACCGGCGGCACCGGGCTGCTCGGCGGCCTCGTCGCACGGCACCTCGTCACCGAGCACGGCGTGCGGGACCTCCTGCTCGTCAGCCGCCGGGGCGCCGGCGCCGCCGGCGCCGAGTCGCTGCTCGCCGAGCTCACGGAGCTCGGCGCCCGGGTGCGCGTCGAGGCGTGCGACGTAGCCGACCGCGACGCGTTGAAGGCCCTGCTCGACACGATCGACCCCGCGCGCCCGCTCACCGGCGTCGTCCACGCGGCCGGCACGCTCGACGACCGCGTCGTCGAGTCGCTGGAGCCGCAGCAGCTCGACGGCGTGTTCGCGCCGAAGGTCGACGCGGCCTGGCACCTGCACGAGCTGACGCAGCACCTCGACCTCGGCGCCTTCGTGCTCTTCTCGTCGGCGGCCGGGCTGCTCGGCAGCCCGGGCCAGGCGAGCTACGCGGCCGCGAACGTCTTCCTCGACGCGCTCGCGGCGCACCGGCAGGCTCGCGCGCTGGCCGCCACCTCGCTCGCCTGGGGTCACTGGCGCGACGGCGGGATGACCGGGCGCCTCGGTGCCGACGACCTGCGCCGCCTGGCGCACACCGGCCTGGTCCCGATGACCGCCGAGGAGGGGCTGGCGATCCTGGACGCGGCGCTCCGGCGGCCCGACGCGCTGCTCGCCGCCATGCGCCTGGACGCGCGGCGGTTCGCGCGGAGCCCCATCGCCGCCACGAACCCGCTCGTCAGCGGTCTCGTCCCGCGCGGCGGCGCGCGCGCAGCCGGCACCGCGCCCGCCACGATCGGCGAGCGCCTCCAGCGCACGCCGCCGGAGGAGCGCGAGGCGTTCGTGGTCGAGCTCGTGCGCGGGCACGTCGCCGCCGCGCTCGGGCACGCCACTGCCGACGCCGTGGACCCGCGCCAGGGCTTCCGCGAGCTCGGCTACGACTCGCTCACGGCCGTCGAGCTGCGCAACCGCCTGACCACCGCCACCGGCCTGCGGCTCCCCGCCACCGTGGTCTTCGACCACCCGACACCGCACGACCTCGGTGTGTTCGTCCACCGGCAGCTCACCGGCGACGACGCCGCACCCGCGACGCGGCAGGAGTCCGAGCTCGCCCCGTGGCCCGAGGACACCCCGTTCAAGCTCACCGACATCCAGCAGGCCTACTGGGTCGGGCGGATGGGGTTCGTCGATCTCGGCGACGTGTCCTGCCACTTCTACTGCGAGCTGGAGGTCGAGGATCTCGACGTCGAGCGGCTGCGGGCGGCGCTCGACCGCCTCGTCGCGCGGCACGACGCGTTCCGGATCGTCATCGACGCCGAGGGGCGGCAGCGCGTGCTGTCGAGCGTCCCCTCGTTCCCGCTCGAGGTCGTCGACCTCAGCGGCGAGCCGGACTTCGAAGCGCGTCGCCTGCGCGAGCGCGAGCTGGTGTCGCACGAGATCCGCCGCGCCGACGAGTGGCCGCTGTTCGCGTGGCGGCTGCTCGACCGTGGCGGCCACTCGGGCATCCTCCAGATCAGCTACGACATGCTCGTCGCGGACGCCGCGTCGATCATCCTCGCGATCGACGAGCTCATGCGGCTCTACGCCGACCCGTCCGCGCAGCTGGAGCCGATCGGCGTGACGTTCGCGCAGTGCGCCCTCGCCGAGCCGCCGGCCGACGACAGGGCGGCGGCGGAGGCGTACTGGGCGCCGCGCCTCGACGCGATCCCCGCCCCACCGGCGCTGCCGCTCACACGAACGGCGGCGGAGGTCGAGCGCCAGCGCTTCGAGCGCCTCGGCGCCGTCATCCCCGCCGATCGCTGGGAGCGGATCGTCGCGGCCGGCGACGCGCACGGGATGACGCCGTCCGCCACGGCGTGCGGGGCGTTCGCCGCCAGCCTCGCCCACTGGAGCGGGGACGACCGCTTCACGCTGAACGTCACCGTCTTCCAGCGGCCGCAGATCCACCCCGACGTCAACCGCGTGGTGGGGGACTTCACGACGTTCGATCTGCTGACGGTCGAGATCGATCGGATGCTGCCGTTCGCGGAGGCCGCCGGCGCGCTCAAGGAGCGGCTCTACGCGGACATGGCGCATCTCGACGCGGCCGGCGTGGACCTCCTGCGCGAGCTGTCGGCGCGGCAGGGGTGCCAGTTCCTCGCGCCGGTCGTCTTCACGAGCCTGATGGGCTTCGACGCGGCCACGAAGTGGTCCTTCGAGCCGCTCGGGCGCCAGGTCTACACGAACACCCAGACCCCGCAGGTCTGGCTCGACCATCAGATCGTCGAGGTGCCCGAGGGCATCCAGCTCACGTGGGACTACGTCGCCGAGATGTTCGACGACGCCGACGTCCGGCACGCATTCGATCGCCACCTGCACCTGCTCACGTCGCTCGAGGACGAGTGGGTGTGGGAGCGCCCGGTCGCGGCCATGTGGGATCAGGCCGTCGTCGCGGTCGGGCACGAGCCCCGCGAGCACCTGCAGGCACAGCGGGCGGCTCCGCCGCCGACCGCCGCGCCGACCGCGCACGGCAGTGGCAACGGCGCCGTCGCGCGGGTGGCCGGCGACGGCGACGACGCCGTCCGCCAGGTCGTCGAGCTCGCGGGGGAGGTGATGGACGTGCCGGGGCTCCACGCCGACACGGACCTCTTCGACTCGGGCGTGATGTCGATCGAGCTCATCAAGCTCACGGCCTTGCTGGAGCGCCGGTTCGGGTTCCGGCCGCCCGTGCGCGAGCTGTACCGCCTGCGGACCCTGCGCGGCGTCGCCGGCTACTACGCGGACCACGCCGGCGGCGCTCCGCGCCGGACCGCGCCGTCGGAGGTCGCGGTCGATCCGGAGGAGCGCGAGCGGCTCAAGAAGGCGACGCGTGCGGCCATCCGGCAGACGGGCGAGCTCGTCGAGCTGCCGCAGCCGGGCCGGGTCGCGTACCCGGCCGGGCGGCGACGCTCGTGCCGCAGCTTCGCCGGGGACGCGGTGAGCCTCGACGAGCTCGCGACCCTGCTCGCCGCCGTCGCGATCGGCGACGGGGGGCGGCGGCGCTACCCGTCCGGCGGCGGCTCGTATCCGGTGCGGGTGTACGTCCACGTCCCCGGCGCCGGCGTCGGCGACCTGGCGCCGGGCGCGTACGTCTACGACGCGGCGGCGCATCGCCTCGCGCGCCTGGAGGGCGCGCCCGAGCTCGACCGCACGACCCACTGGCCGAGCAACCGCGAGATCTACGACCAGGCGGCGTTCGGCCTCTTCCTCGTCACGGACATGGAGATCATCGGGCCGCTCTACGGGGAGTTCGCCCGGGACTTCTCGCTCGTCGAGGCGGGGGCGATGACGCAGCTCCTCATGGAGACCGCGCCGGTCGCCGGCGTCGGGCTCTGCCCGATCGGCGGGCTCGACGCGCCCTCGCCCCGATCGGTCCTCGGGCTCGGCGAGCACGAGGAGATCCTGCTCGGGATGCTCGGCGGCCACCAGCAGGTCCGGGCCCCGCGCGTCGCGCACACCAGCGACCTGCTCGAGCTCGTGCCGCGGCTCGAGGCGTCCGCCGTCGCCACGCGGCCCAGGGAGGGCCGCGACGTCCTGTTGACGGGAGCGACCGGCTTCCTCGGCGCGCACGTGCTACGGGAGCTGATCGACGCGCAGCGGCGGACGCTCTGCCTCGTCCGCGCGCCGAACGCCGACGCCGCCGCGGAACGCGTGCGCGAGAGCCTCGCGAGCTACGGCCTGGAGCGCGACGGTGACGAGCGGCTGATCGTCCCGATCCCCGGAGACATCGCCGCCGACGGCGGCCTGGACGCTGGAGCGGTGCTCGCCGCGGCCCCAGGGGGCGTGGGACACGTCCTCCACCTCGCCGCCACGGTGAACTGGGTCGGCCCGCTCGAGCGGATGTGGAAGCCGAACGTCCTCGGCACCAAGCGCGTCGTGGAGCTGGCCGCGCGGCTCGGGGCCCGCCTGCACTACGTCTCGACGACCGCGGTGTTCCCCTTCGGCGCCGGCAGGGTCTACGGCGAGGGCGACCCGCTCGACCACGGCGGCACGCTCACGGGCGGGTACAGCCAGACGAAGTGGATCGCGGAGCAGGTCGCGCGGCGCGGCGCGGAGCTGGGCGTCGACGTGCGGGTCTACCGCCCGGGCATCGTCTCCTGGAGCAGCACGACCGGAGCGGTCAACGAGAGCGGCTTCTTCGAGCGCATCCTCCGGAGCTGGATCGAGCTCGGCATCGCGGCGCGGCTGCCCTCGGACGTCGACATCGCGCCGGTGGACTTCGTCGCCGAAGCGCTGGTCGCGCTCCTGGACGAGCGCGCTGGCGGAACCCTCCACCTCGTCCATCCCGAGCCGCAGGCGTTCGACGAGCTGCTCCGCGCGGTGCGCGCCCGTGGTCACGAGGTCCGCGAGCTCGACTTCGAGTCCTGGCGGCGCTTCGTCCTCGAGTCCCCCGAGGCCGCGCAGAGCTCGCTGGCGCCGTTCAGAACGTTCCTCGAGCACGCGAACGTCGAGCAGATGTCGCTCGCGACGTTCCTCTGCGACGAGGCGACCGCGCGCCTCGCGGCTCACGGCATCGCGTGCCCACCGCTCGACGACCGGTACCTCGGGATGTTCCTCGACCGGCTGGCGCCGGCCAGCGGTCCGGCGATCCAGTCCGCGGAGGCCCCCTCATGACCATCGCCCAGGACCGGCTCGCGGAGCTCGAGGCTGGACCGCGCGTGCCGTACGACCTCGACGCGCCGCTCGACGCGCTCGTCGGAGCGCAGGCGGCCCGGACGCCGTCGAGGGTCGCGCTCAGCGACGCGCGGCAGCGGATCGCGTACGACCGCATGTGGCGCGAGGCCGGTGGGTTCGCCGCCATGCTCCAGGGACACGGCGTGGGGCGCGAGACGGTCGTCGCCGTCTGCGCGGAGCGCTCGGTGCACCTGCCCGTCGCGCTTCTCGGCGTCCTGCGCGCCGGCGGCGCGTACTGTCCGCTCGATCCCGAGCAGCCCGTGCAGCGCCTGCGGCACATGGTCGAGCAGGCGCGGCCGGCGGTGATCGTCACAGCGCCCCGCTTCGAGGCCCACGTCACCGAGGCGGCCAGGTGGGCCGGTTGCGCGATCGTCGTACTGGGCGACGGTGGCGAGCTGGGATTCGCGGCCGCGGGGGATCCGCCCGCGGAGCGTGCGTTCGACCGCGACGACCCCGCGTACGTGATCTTCACCTCGGGGTCGTCGGGGCGTCCGAAGGGGGTGGTCGTCCCGCACCGGGGCGTCGTCAACCGGCTGCTGTGGATGCAGGACGCCCTCGAGCTCGGCGCCGACGACATCGTGCTCCAGAAGACGCCCTACGGGTTCGACGTCTCCGTGTGGGAGCTGTTCTGGCCGCTGATCGCGGGCGCCCGCGAGCACCTCGCGGCTCCGGACGGCCACCGCGATCCCCGCTACCTCACCGAGACGATCGCTCGCGAGCAGGTGACCACCGTCCACTTCGTCCCCTCGATGCTGACGCTCTTCCTCGAGGATCCGCTCGCGGCCGAGTGCCGCTCGCTCCGGCGGGTGATCGCGAGCGGGGAAGCGCTTCCCGGACCGCTGATGCTGCGGGCGCTGGAGACCCTCGCCCCAGCGCGGCTGTTCAACCTCTACGGGCCGACCGAGGCGAGCATCGACGTCACTTGGTGGGAGTGCGCGCCGCAGCCCGCGTCCGCGCCGGTGCCGATCGGCCGTCCCATCGCCAACGTCGACGTCCACCTGCTCGACGGCGACGGCAACCGCGTCCCGGCCGGGGAGCCGGGTGAGCTGTGCATCGGCGGCGTGGGCGTCGCGCTCGGCTACGCGAGCCAGCCGCGGCTCACGGCGGAGCGGTTCGTCGAGCTGCCCGGCATCGAGGGCCGCGTCTACCGCACCGGCGACCGCGCGCGGTGGCGGGACGACGGAACGCTCGACTACCTGGGCCGCATCGACCAGCAGGTCAAGCTCAACGGCGTCCGTATCGAGCTCGGCGAGATCGAGGCGGTCATGCGCCAGATGCCGGAGATCGTCGACGTCGCGGTCGCGGTGGCCTCGGACGCCCGCGGCTCGGACCGGCTCGTCGCGTACGTCGTGCCGCGCGGCGACGGCCTCGACCGCGCGGAGCTGCACCGGCGCCTGACCGCGACCCTGCCCGCCGACATGATCCCCGCCTTCGCCGTGACGCTGCCGGCCCTGCCGACGACGTCCAGCGGGAAGCTGGCGCGCGACGCCCTTCCCCCACCCGCGCGCGAGGACCGGATGCAGCGTGCGACCGACCGTAGACCCGCGAGCACGGGGACCACCGTGCCCGCTCGAGCAATCAAGAGGGGAGCCTGCACATGACCACACCGCTCCAGGTGAACTGGGAGTACGAGCCTCAGCAGGCGAGCGTCGTCTTGGAGCGCGGCGTCAGTCTCGTCTACGAGACCCTCGGCAAGGGCCCGGCCCTCACCGCCGTCAACAGCGCGTTCCTCATCGCGCCGATGTGGCGGTCGTTCACGCAGCAGATCGTCCAGCGCAACCGTGTGATCACCTACGACATGCGCAACCAGGGCGAGTCGAGCGTCGATCCCGACGCGACCTGGCAGGACCACGTCGACGACCTCGGGCACGTCCTCGACGCCGCCGAGGCGGATCGCACGTACCTCGTCACCTCCTCGGCGTCGGCGCTGCTCTGCCGCGACTTCGCGCTCGCGCACCCCGAACGGGTCGCCGGGATGATCCTGCTCGGCCCGGCGCTCTCGCCGCACGGAGGCGGGCGCCGCAAGGCGATCAACAAGACCTGGCTGACGACGCTCGAGAAGGTCGGCTCCGACGCCCTGTGGGATCAGCTCTGGTCGCTCACCCTGTCGGCCGCCGGCATCGAGGCGCAGGGACCGGCGGCGTACGTGGCGCTGCGCGAGGCGTTCGTGGCGATGATGGACTCCCCGGCGCTCCTGTCGAATCTCAGGACGGCCATGGACGCCGACGACGATCCGGAGCTCCTGACGCGGATCGCCTGCCCGACGCTCCTCATCGTCGGCGACTGCGACTTCATGGTCGGCCCGAGCGACCTGCAGAAGCTCGCGGAGCTCATCCCCGACTGCGAGACGCTCTACCTGCCGCAGGTCGGGCACCTCCCGTACTGGGAGGCGACGGCCGAGTTCGAGCGGGCGACGATCGAGTTCATCGACCGGGTCGAGGGGAGCTAGGCGATGGACACCGCGCCGCTCCAGGACCTCCACGCGAGCCTCGGCACGCTCGCGGAGCTCCTCGAGACCGCGAGTGCCGGGGCCGTGAAGATCGCCGACCCCGTCGCGGACGCCGACCTGCCGCTGCGCTCGCTCGGCCTCGACTCGATCGCCTACGTGGCCTTCCTGAACGGCATCGAGGAGGCGTTCGGCATCCGCTGGGCCTACGAGGAGCCGAAGGAGACGTTCGAGACGCTGGGCACGATCGCGGCCCGTCTGGAGCGGGTCAAGGGGGGAGAGGGATGAGCAAGTGGCACACGGCGACGCTCGCCGACGCACTGCCTGCGCGCAAGCGCAAGCTGCCGATCTTCATGGACCGGCCGATGGAGCTCGCGCCCGACGTCGGCTGCGAGCTCGACTACGGCACGCTCGCCGACCTCGTCGTCGCCACGTCGGCACGGCTGGCCGCGGCCGGCGTCCGCGCCGACGACCGCGTCGTCGTCAACAAGAGCAACGGGCTCGACGTCGTGATACTCGCGTTCTCGGCCATGCGGCTCGGGGCGGTGCCCGCCCTGATCTCGCCGATGGTCCGCCCGCAGGAGGCCGAGGAGCTGCTCGGCATCCTCGCGCCGCGCCTGCTCGCGACCGATCGCCAGACGGCCGCGGCGGGCAGCCTCGCGGGCCTCGAGCTCGACCGGCTCGCCGCGCGGGCATGCGTCGTCGACGGCGGCGACGGCGAGCGTCTGCCGGACCCGGCCACCCCGGCGCCCGAGCCCGCCGCGCCGCGGGACGAGGAGGCACCGGTCCTCATCACGCACAGCTCCGGCACGACCGGCACGCCCAAGCTCTGCGCGCAGAGGCGCGCGGCGTTCGAGTCGACCATCGGGATCAACCGGCGCTTCGCGAGGGCGCTGCGGTTCAGGGGAACGGTCGCCTTCAACCTGTCGGCGGTCCATCTGCGGACGATGGCGGCGATGGGGGCGGTCATGCGGGTGAACCTGCCGCTGCTGTTCATCTCCGGGTTCGACCCGCAGCGGTCGGTCGAGATGCTCGCCCGGCACAGGCCGTCGATCGTCGAGGCGCACCCGGCCAGCTACGTCGACTGGGAGCCGTTCATCGCCACGCACCCCGAGGCGTTCGAGCGCGGCAAGTTCTGGTTCAGCAACTTCGACGCGGTGCACCCGCGGACGGTCAAGGCGCTGCTCGGCGCCTCGCGCCGGTTCGTGCCGGTCTACGCGTCGGCGTACGGGCAGACCGAGAGCGGCCCGATCACGACGCGCTTCGACACGCGGCTCACCGCCAAGCACGCCGATGGTCGCTGCGTCGGATTCCCGATCCTCGGCTACTCGAAGGTGCGCATCGGGGGCGGCGAGCGCAAGCGCGGCGAGGTCGGAGAGATCGAGGTTCGCTCGAAGGGGCTGGTCAGCGACTACCTCGGGCGCACGGAGCTCTACGAGGCGAAGCGCGACGGCGACTGGTGGTCCATGGGCGACGTCGGCTTCAGGACGAGGCGCGGGTGCCTGCACGTGCTGGACCGCGAGGTCGACGCGGTCGAGGGCGTGCAGAGCCTGCTGGCACTCGAGGACACGCTGATGGAGCGCATCCCCGCCGCCCGCGAGGTCGTGCTCATCCCCGCCGACGAGGGTCCGCCGGTGCCGCTCGTGGCCAGCTACGACGGCGCTGAGATCACCGCGGACGTCTGGGACGCGTCGGCGGCCGACCTGGAGCCCACCGCGCCGCCGCTGTTCCTCGGCTACGACGAGATCCCGCGCACCGCGACGGGCAAGGTGCAGCGGCTGCGCACGCGCGAGCTGCTGCGCGAGGGGGCGCTGCGGTGAGCGCGGCGCCCGCCGCGACGGCGGACGTGACGTTCTTCGCCGGCGACTGGGGGGACGCCCGGATCGACCGGGCGCGCGCCAAGCAGCTGCTGTGCTGCGACGAGGAGGAGCTCGACCGCCACCTCGCCGGCGGGCTGCCGCAGTGGACGGAGGACGCCGAGGCGGTCCTGGGCTACTCGGACGTGATGAACGCGGGGCTCTACCGCGGGAGCGCGCTGTCGATCCCGCGGCTCGCCGAGCGCTACCTCGTGCGCTTCGCCGACCAGCCCGTCGAGGCGTGGGCCCAGGAGGAGCGCTGGGCCCTCACGCTCACCGAGGTCTGCCCCGAGGGCTGTTCCTGGGAGGCCGCTCCCAGCCCGCCGGAGGCCGCCACGGGGAGCTGGCGCCGCGACGAGGCGGCCCCCAGCCCCGGCTGGACGCTGGAGACCACCGTGCGCGGGACGATCGCCGAGGTCGCGGATCCGCGGCTGCGCGACCTGTACGGCAGGACGCTCGAGCAGCTGCGCGACGGCAGCCTGCGCTACCAGTACCTCCCGCCGCGGCTGCGCACCGCGCCGGACGCCGCCCGGGAGCTCGGTCTGTGCGACTGCACGACCACCGCGCGCAGCCTGGCGCGGGCGTGCGAGCAGGTCGGCATTCCCAGCCGGCTGCGGCTCGGCTACCTGCTCGGGATGATGCCGATCGAGCACGCCTGGGTCGAGGCGCTGGACGGGGGCGAGTACAAGCCGCTCGACCCGATCCTCGCCATGCTCGTGATCCGCTCCGGCGCCGAGGACGCGCGGGACCGGATCGGCGACTTCTGCCTCGGCTCGCTGCCGAGCTGCGTCCTGCGCTGGCCGGTCGACTCCCGCTCGCCGCTGGTGCCCCCCGGCTGTGCGCACGCGGCGGCGACGCGCTCCGCGACGGCGCGACCTTTGGTCAAGACGGCGGCCCGCGGGGAGGTCGCCGCGTCTCACAAGGAGTTCGGATGATCGTCCGGTCACGGCAGGAACTAATCGGATCCGATCGCGAGGTCGATTGGGGCAACGGCACGAGCGTGCGGCTGCTCGTCGAGCGTGACGGATCCCCTTACACCGTCACTCACACCACGGTCAACGCCGGCTCGGAGAGCCTGCTCTGCTACCAGCGCCACGTCGAGGCCTGCTACTGCATCGAGGGCTCAGGCGAGATCGTCGCCGAGGACGGCTCGGTGCACCGGCTCGAGCCCGGGGTGATGTACAGCCCGGGCAAGGGCGAGCCGCACCGGCTCCGAGCCGAGACCCCGCTGCACCTCGTGTGCGTGTTCTCGCCCGCGCTGTGCGGCAGCGAGCGGCACAGGCTGGGCGACACCGCCTCCTCGTACTGAGCGTCGTGGCGGCGACGTCGAAACCGCGGACGATCACGGCGGGTGCCGTGCGCGCCGGCATCGCGGAGCTGGGCGCCGACGTGGCGGCCGGCACGGGCCGGCGCGACGCGGAGCGCTCCTTCTCACACGAGCTCTGGAGCCGCTGCGCGGAGATCGGGCTGCTGCGCCTCACCGTGCCGGAGGAGCTCGGCGGTCTCGGGCTCGGCGCCCGCGACGCCGTCGGGCTCATGGAGGACTTCGGACGCCTGTGTCCCGACGCGGGCCTCGTGTTCGCGGTCAACTCCGTGCTCTGGTCGTGCGTCATGCCGGTCGTCTGGTTCGGCGACGAGCAGCAGCAGGCCGAGCTGCTGCCGGGGCTCTGCGACGGCGCGCTGATCGCCGCGAACGCGATGACGGAGCCGCTGACCGGCTCCGACGCCTTCGCGGTGGGCACGCTCGCGCGCGCGGTCGCCGACGGCTACGCGCTGACGGGCGAGAAGACGCTGATCAGCAACGCCCCGGTCGCGGATCTGTTCCTCGTCTACGCGCGCACCGACGATCGGCCCGGGCTCTTCGGCATCTCGGTCTTCCTCGTCCCCGCCGACGCGCCCGGCGTCGTCCGCGGGGCGCCGATGCCGACGATGGGACTGCGCACCGCCCCGATGGGGTCGTTGCGGTTCGAGGACTGCCCCGTCGCGCGCACGCAGGTCCTCGGCGGGCTGGGCGCGGGGGCCGCCGTCTTCTCGCGCGCGATGACGTGGGAACGCGGCTGCCTGCCGGCGACCGCCGTGGGCGTCATGGAGCGCCAGATCGAGAGGTGCACCCGGCGGGCGTGCGAGCGGAGGCAGTTCGGCACGCCCATCGGCGCCAACCAGGCGATCTCGCACCGCCTCGCGGACATGCGCGTCGAAGCGGACGCGTCGCGGCTGCTGGTGGAGCGGTGGGCCGACGCGCAGGACGCCGGGCGCGACGCGACGATGCTGGCGTCGGAGGCGAAGCTCTTCGCCACGGAGAGCCTCATCCGATCCTCGACACGCGCGCTCGAGATCTTCGGCGGCCACGGCTACATCGAGGGGGATCCCGCCGAGCGCGAGATGCGTGACGCACTCGCCGGGCGGATCTACGGGGGCACCTCCGAGATCCAGCGCAACCTCATCGCGCGGGGCCTGGGGTTGCCGTGACCCTTGCTCACGCCCTTCCCGCGCAGGCCGCCGACGCCGCGCCCGCCGCCGTCGCGTTCGAGGACGGCACGGCGGCGCGCACGTACGGCGAGCTCGCAGACGACGCCGCGCGCCTCGCGACCGCACTGCGCACGTCAGGCGTCGCCGCCGGCGACCGCATCGGCGTCGCGCTCGACGGCGGCTACGAGGTCCTCGTCGCGCTGTTCGGGATCCTCGCCGCCGGCGCGGTGTACGTCCCGCTCGGCGCGAACACGGTGCCGGAGCGCCTTGCGGCGATCGCCGAAGACGCCGAGCTCGCCGCGCTCGTGGACGGCCGCGGGCCGGCCGCTTCCGCGCCCGTCGTGCGCCACGGCGCCCGCGGGAGCGGCCTCCTCGACCCCGGCGCGGCGCGCGCGATGCCCTGGGACGACGTGGCGGCGTGCGACGCCGGCGGCGCGGGACCCGGGCCGCGGGAGACGGACCTCGCGTACATCCTCTACACGTCCGGCTCGACTGGGCGTCCGAAGGGGGTGGCGCACGACCACGCGTCGCTCGCCGCGTTCGTCGCCTGGGCGGCGGCGGCCGTCGTGACCAGTGCGTCCGACCGCGTCGCCGCGGCGACCGCCGTCACGTTCGACATCTCGCTGCTGGAGCTGGTCGTGCCCGCTGCGCACGGCGCCACCACGATCGGCATCCCGCGCGGCGTCGCGATCTTCCCCGGCGCGTTCACGAAGGCGATCGCCGCGGCCGCGCCCACGGTCCTGCAGCTCGTCCCCTCCCTGTGGCGCGGCGTCGTGGAGGACCCGGAGGCGCTCCGAACGGTCCGCGTCGCGATCGTCACCGGCGAGCGGATGGCGCCGCGCGACTGGCGTGCGCTGCGCGCGGCGCTCCCGGAGGCGAGGATCCTCAACGTCTACGGCTCCACGGAGGTCAACGACTGCGCGTGCTTCGAGCTGCCGGAGTCATGGCCGGAGGACGCGGGCGAGGTGCCGATCGGGACGGCGCTGCCCGGGGTCACGCTCGAGCTCGACGCACGCGGTGGCGGGGCCGGCGACACCGGCGAGCTCCTCGTCGCGAGTCCGATGCTGATGCGCGGCTACTGGAACCTGCCCGAGGAGACCTCGCGCCGGGTCGTGACGCTTCCCGGCGCGCGGCGCGCCTACCGCACCGGGGACCTCGTGCGCCGTGCCCCCGACGGGACGCTGCGCGTGGAAGGGCGGCTCGACCGGTCGATCAAGCTCGGCGGCGAATGGGTGGACCTCGACGAGGTCGAGGCCGTCGCCGCGCGGCACCCGGCCGTCGTGGAGGCCGTGGCAGTCGTCAGCGAAGCCGCCGAGCGCGCCGCCGTCCGGCTGGTGGCGGTCGCGTCCGGCGAGCTCGACGGGACCGCGCTACAGCGCTGGTGCGGCACCCGGCTGCCGCGGCCCGCACGACCGCAGGTGGTGGAGCTCGTCGAGGCACTGCCACGGAACGCCCACGGCAAGCCGGACCGGGCGCGACTTCTCGCCGCCGGCCGGTCAGACTGAGAGGAGATGCGAAGTTGAGCACGGAGACCACCCAGCAGGAGGCCGAGGTTGCCGCGAAGGTGATCGGCGAGGTGCGGTCGATCGCCGCGCTCGGGCTCGGCGACGCCGCGCCGGAGATCGGCGTCGACACGCCGCTCATCGAGCTCGGGATCATCGACAGCCTCGCCGTGTTCCAGATCGCGGCATTCGTCGAGGCCGAGTACGGCGTCGAGGTCCCGCACACCGCGATGCTGCCCGAGAACTTCGACAGCGTGCGCGCGCTCAGCAGGATGATCGTCTCGCTCCGGCAGGGCGCATGACCGGCAGCCCGTCGTACGGGCGCGGACCCGGCGCCGCGCAAGAAGTCCGTACCATGGTCGCGCCATGAGCTCCATGAACGGCAAGCCCGTCCCCGCCGACTTCCCACCGCCGGTCGACTCGCCGCGCGAGTTCGTCAAGTCCGCGCTCGATCCCGAGGACGAGCGGATCGAGATCGGCGTCGTCATCGTCGGCGGCGGCACCGCCGGTCTCGCGTGTGCGAACAGGCTGCTTCAGCGTCTCGCCGACGACCCGCAGCTCATGGAGAGCCTCGGCGAGGTTCCGGTGGCCGTCGTCGAGAAGGCCAAGGCCTGCGGCGGCCACAGCCTGTCCGGCGCACTGATGCGGCCGGAGCCGCTGAAGGAGCTGTTCCCCGACCTCGAGCGCGAGGAGTGGCGCAAGGAGGGATTCGCGTTCGGCGAGGTCGAGAAGGAGGCGATCTACGTCCTGCCGAGCGGCCGGACGAAGATCCGGATCCCGGTCCCGCCGCCGCAGCGCAACCACGGCAACGAGGTCGTGTCGGTGGCCGCGCTGTGCCGCTACATGCAGAAGCAGGCGGAGGAGGCGGGCGCCTACGTCCTCACGGAGACCTCGGCGCAGCAGCTGATCGTCGAGGACGGGGCGGTCAAGGGCGTCCGCTCGGGCGACAAGGGCCGCGGGAAGGACGGCGAGCCGCTCGGCAACTTCGAGCCCGGCACCGACATAGCCGCGCGCGCGACCGTGCTTGCGGAGGGGTGCTGGGGTCACCTCACCGGGGCCGCGA
Organism: Thermoleophilaceae bacterium; assembly: GCA_036389835.1. Taxonomy (GTDB): domain Bacteria; phylum Actinomycetota; class Thermoleophilia; order Solirubrobacterales; family Thermoleophilaceae; genus AC-37. The sequence continues at coordinate 14,410 of DASVWC010000029.1, forward strand.
TCCGCCAGTTCGACCTCGGCGAGGGGCGCGAGCCGATGGTGTGGGAGCTGGGTGTGAAGGAGGTCTGGAAGGTCCAGAAGCCACTCGAGCGGGTGATACACACGCTCGCCGGCTGGCCGCTCAAGATCCCGGCCAGGTACCACCAGATCGGCGGCTCGTGGATATACCCGATGAAGGACGAGAAGACCGGCGACGACCTGGTCTCGATCGGGTTCATCGTCGACCTCGACTACGCCGACGCGACGACCTCGCCGCACGACATCCTCCAGCTGTTCAAGACACACCCGCTGGTCCGCAAGGTCCTCGAGGGCGGTGAGCGGGTCTCCTGGGGCGCGAAGGCGATCCCAGCCGGCGGCTACTGGGCGATGCCGAAGCTGTCGATGCCGGGCGCGGTGATCGTCGGCGACGCCGCCGGCATGGTCAACCTCGCCGCGCTGAAGGGCGTCCACTACGCGATCAAGGCAGGCATCATCGCCGCCGACTCGATCTACGACGCGCTGAAGAACGGCAGCGACGACCTCGAGGCGTACGAGCAGGCCGTCGAGGACTCGATCATCGGCAAGGACCTATACGAGCAGCGCAACACGCGCCAGCCGTTCCAGATGGGGCTTCTGCTCGGCGGCCCGCTCGTGAACCTGATGATCGCCACCAAGGGTCGGTTCCCGGGCGGCCGCTGGCACCTGCACCGCAACGACGTGCAGCCGATGTTCATCGGCAACTCGAAGGACCGCTACCCGAAGCCGGACGGCAAGTACACCTTCGACAAGCTCTCGAGCGTCTTCATCAGCGGCAACGCCACGCGCGACGACGCGCCGAACCACATCCGGGTCCAGAGGAAGGTGCCGCGCGAGATCGCCGAGACCTGGCAGTGGATGTGCCCCGCGGGCGTCTACGAGATCCCCGAGGACGCGCCCGAGAAGGGCGACGTCGACGTGATCGTGAACTACACGAACTGCGTGCAGTGCGGCGCGATCACGGCCAAGGGCGGCCGGCTGACGTCGCCCGAGGGCGGCGACGGGCCGCTCTACCGCAACACCTAGCGCTCGCCGCCGCTACGCCGCGAGGTCGTACGCCTCGGGGTCGAAGCGGCGGGTGAACCGGTCGAAGACGAACGAGTAGCTCGGCCACAGGACGCTGCTGTGACCCCTCTCGTCGAGGTACCAGCTCCGGCAGCCGCCGGCGGTCCAGACCGTGCCCTCCAGGCGGCGGTCGACCCATTCGTTCCAGCGGCGCTGGGCCGCCGGCCGTACCTCCACCGCCCGCGCGCGGCGCTCGCCGGCCACGCGCAGGCCGTCGAGCACGTAGTTCAGCTGGGACTCCATCATCGGGACCATCGACCCGTGCGCCAGCGTCGTGTTCGGACCGGTCATGAAGAACAGGTTCGGGAAGCCCGCGATCGTCGTGCCCTTGTACGCGCGCGCCTTCGGGAACCAGTGCTCGCGAAGCGTGCGCCCGTCGCGCCCGCGGATGCGCGCCGCGATCGGCGGGTCGGTGGAGCAGAAGCCGGTGCCGAAGATGATCGTGTCGACCTCGCGCTCCTCGCCGTCGCGGGTCACGACGCCGGTCTTCGTGACGCGCTCGATCCCGTCGGTGACCACCTCCACGTTCGGCTTCCCTAGTGCGGGGAACCAGTTGTTCGACAGCAGCGTGCGCTTGCAGCCGAGCGTGTACTCGGGCCGCAGCTTCGCGCGCAGAGCCGGGTCGCGCACCTGGCGCTCGAGGTGCCAGCGGCCGATCGGCTCCATGAACAGCTTCATCAGCCTGGGGTGGCGGAAGCCGATCACGCGGGACTCGACCAGCCAGTAGAGCGCGTCGCGCACGAGCGCGTTCGCGGCCGGGGCGCGCTCGAGCAGCGCTTTCTGGATCCCGCTCACCCCGTGGTCGAGCCGTGGCAGGACCCACTGCGCCGTGCGCTGGAAGACGTGGAGCCGCTCGACGCGGGGCTGTATCTCGGGCACGAACTGGATCGCCGACGCGCCGGTGCCGATCACGGCGACCCGCTCGCCGGTCAGGTCGTGCTCGTGGTCCCAGCGCGCCGAGTGGAAGCGGCGCCCCTCGAAGTCGCCGAGGCCCGGGATGTCGGGCTCCCTCGGCTCGCTGAGCGTGCCCGACGCGCTGATGACGAAGCGGGCGTCGACGTCCCCGCCGGCCGTGGAGAGCCGCCAGCGGTCCGCGCCCTCGTCCCAGTCCGCGCCGGTGACCTCGTGCTCGAACCGGATGTGCCGCAGCACCCCGTGCTTCTCGGCGACGCGGCGGAGGTACTCCTGTATCTCGCCCCCGGGGGCGAAGCCGCGCGTCCAGCGGGGGTTCAGCTCGAACGAGTAGGCGTAGATGTGCGCGGGGATGTCGCAGCTGATCCCCGGATAGCTGTTGTCGCGCCAAGTCCCGCCGACGTTGGCAGCGCGCTCCAGCACCACGAAGTCGTCGATGCCCGCTTCCTTGAGCCGGATGGCGGCGCCCAGGCCTGCGAAGCCCGTTCCGATGATCGCGATCCGCGCCAAGCACGCGCAGGGTGACGTGCGCGGTCACGAGCGAGCCCTTCTGCGGCCGCGATTCGCACGGTTAGGGGAGGACTTTCCCCCATTGGTGAGCCTGGCGCGTCACCCTCAAATCGACCCCCTGGATGGGCGTAAACGGACCTCGACGCTGGAGTTTCGACCTGGGGCTATGAGACAATTCCACTATCGCTCTGGGAGATTCTCCGAGCGGCGGGTGGGGCGGGGGTAGGCCTTCGGTGCAGCAGTTCGACGTGGGACGGACGGAAGTCGCGGCCGCCGGAATTGCGGATGCGGTTGCGCGGCCGGGGCCCGCTCGAGCGCTCACCGTCCTGGCCAGCGACTTCGAGGACGCCGGCCCCCTCTGGGGCACCGATCCCGAGGCGATGGAGCGGGCGGTCGGCGCCCATGCCGAGATCGTCGCGGACGCGGCGGCGCGCAACGGCGGCGCGCCCGTGCCTCGCGGGGGCGGGGAGACGCGCTTCGCCGTCTTCCGCCGCCCCCAGGACGCGCTGGCCGCGGCGCTGGAGATCCGGCGTGCCGTGCGCGGCGGCGATTGGCCGGCCGAGCTCGATCGACGCGTTCGGATCGCGCTGTACACGGCCGACGTGAAGCCCGGCTTCGACCGCGACGACCTCGCCCCGGCGCTCGGCCGCTGCCTCCGCCTCGCGGCGATCGCGCGCGGTGGGCAGCTGGTCCTGTCGCACGCGACCTACGAGCTGCTCGTCGTCGACGGACCCCCGCACGGGGTCGAGCTCGCGGATCTCGGCGTCCACGGGCTACCCGACCTGGGCAGGCCGGAGCACGTGTACGGGCTGGCCGGCGGCGACGCGGCGGCGGGCGGCGAGCTGCGCTCGCTCGACACGCTGCCGAACAACCTCCCCCGCGGGCTCACGAGCTTCGTCGGGCGCGAGCGCGAGCTCGCCGAGATCGACCGGCTCCTCCGCGGAGCGCGCCTGCTCACGCTCACGGGCGCCGGCGGCTGCGGCAAGACTCGCCTCGCATTGCAGGCCGCCGCCGACGCCGTCGCGCGCTTCCCGGGCGGCGTCTGGTGGGTGGACCTGGCCCCGATCGACGACCCCGCGAGGGTGGGCGAGGCCCTGGCCGAGGCGGTCGGCGCCCGCGAGCCGCCCGGAGGGAGCGCGCTCGCGACCGTGGTGGCCCACCTGAGGCCGCGGCGTGCGCTCGTCCTGCTCGACAACTGCGAGCACGTGCTCGACGGCGCCGCCGGCGCGGCCCAGGCGCTGTTCGGAGGCTGCCCGGAGGTGACCGTCCTCGCCACGAGCCGCGCGCCGTACGGCCTCCCCACCGAGACGGTCTGGGCCGTGCCGCCGCTGTCGCTCCCGGACACCGGCGCAGGCGCCGGGATGCAGGCGCTCGCCGGCTCGGACGCGGTGCGGCTGTTCGTGGAGCGCGCGGCCGCCGTGCGAGCGGGCTTCACGATCGCGGAGACGACCGCGCCCGCGCTCGCGGAGATCTGCTCCGAGCTCGACGGGATGCCGCTCGCGATCGAGCTGGCGGCGGCGCAGGTCCGGCTCATGCCGGTCGAGCAGATCGCCGCCCGCCTGCGCGACCGCTTCCGGTTGCTGACCGGCGGGCCGCGCACCGGCCAACCCCGTCACCGCAGCCTGCGCGCGTCGGTCGACTCGAGCCATGATCTCCTCTCCGACGAGGAGCGCACGCTGTTCCGCCGGCTGGGCGTGTTCGCGGGCGGCTTCACGCTCGAGGCCTGCGAGGAGGTGTGCGCCTTCGACGCCGCCGAGCGCGACCGCGTGGTCCACGTCCTCGGCTCGCTCGTGGACAAGTCGCTCGTGATGGTCGACGAGCAGAGCCCGGAGGTGCGCTACCGCCTGCTCGAGACCATGCGCGAGTACGCGCTGGAGCGCCTGCGGGCCGCCGAGGAGAGCGATGCGATCCGCGATCGCCATCGCGACTTCTTCCTGGGACTCGCCGAGAGCATCGCGCCCGAGCTCGAGTCCGCCGACGCGCCCGCGGTGCTCGACGTGCTGGACACGGACCGGGGGAATCTCGGTGCGGCGCTGGGTTGGGCGAGCGAGACCGACGGCGAGCGGGCGCTTCGGCTGTGCACGGCCCTGACGCCCTGGTGGCGGATGCGCGGCATCTTCGCCGCCGCGGACACCTACTGCACCCGCGCGCTGGACGCACCGGGCGCTGCCCGCTCCCCGCTGCGCGCCCGCGTGCTCTGCACCCGAGCGCACCTGCTCACCTACGCCGGAAGCTACGGCGAGGCGACCGCGTCGGCCCGGGACGCCCTGGAGGTCGCGGAGGAGCTCGGCGGCGAGGCCGGGATGGCCCGCGCACTCGACGTGCTGGGGCGGCTTCTGTTCTCGGCCGACCCGGTCGCGTATCGCCCGATGCACGAGCGCGGGCGCGACCTCGCGCGCGCCAGCGGCGAGGACATGCTGCTGGTGACCACGCTCCAGAACACGGCCTGGGGCCACATGATCTGCGCCGAGTACGACGAGGGCGAGCGGCTCTTCGCGGAGGCGCGTGCCGTGATCGAGCGGCGCGGCTTCTGCGAGCCCCTGCCCTGGAATCTGCTCGGCAGCGCGTACCGGCACATGGCGAGCGGGAGCGCCGAGCAGTTCAACGAGCTCGTGGAGCGGGCGCTGGCCGCGGCGCGGGCGATCGGCGACCCGGTGAGCGAGGCTCTCGCCCACGCTCATCTCGCGATCGTCGAACTGGCCCAGGGCCAGGCCGAGGCGGCCCTCGCGCGCCTGGAGGCGAGCCGCGAGCGGGTCGTGGCGCGCGGCGCGGGCATGGCGTTCGTGCTCACCGAGCTCCAGCTCGCTGCCGCGGAGGCGACCCTCGGCGACCTCGCCTCCGCGCGGGCGCGGCTCGAGGCGGTGGTGGCCACGGAGGCGGACCGAGGAGTCCAGCTCGGCTGGGCGATGGCTCAGCTCGCGGACGTGCTGCGCGTCGCCGGCGACACCGCGGCATCCGAAGACTGGGCCCGCAAGGCGCTGGAGGTCAACGCGCGGGTCCGGACGCCCCACGGCATCACCTGGTGCAAGGAGATCCTCGGCCGGCTGGCCGCCGCTCGCGGCGACTGGATCGAGGCCGAATCGCTCCTCCACCAGGCGCTCGCGCCGCGCGCGCAGCGGCGGATGTGGCTCTGGGTGCCGCAGACGCTCGACGCGCTGGCGGAGGTGGCCGCCGGGATGGGCTCTCAGGAGGTCGCGACCCGGTTGCTCGGTGCGGTCGAGCGGGCGCGGGACGATCTCGGGCTCGTCCGCTGGGCGCCCGACGGGCCGCGCTTCAAGGCGCTCGAGCGCGACCTGCGGGCGCAGATGGGCGATGCCGCGTTCACAACCGCCTGGGCCGAGGGGCAGGGGCTCACGCTCGAGCGAGCGGTGGAATGGATTCGGCGCTCGCGCGGATCGCACAAGCGCCCCCGCGGCGGCTGGGAGGGCCTCACGCCGACGGAGCGCGAGGTCGCCCGGCATGTCGCGGCCGGGTTGACGAACGGCGAGATCGGGCGGGCGATGTTCGTCGCCCCGGGGACCGTCAAGACGCACCTCTCGCACATCTACGCGAAGCTCGGCGTTCGCAACCGCGCCGAGCTCACCGCCGAGACGGCGCGCCGCGTCCGCTGACGCGCGGCGCGCTTGTTAGGCTGGCCGCGCCGTTCGTCCGAGGGAGGGGATCTGACGCAGCGAGATCAGGCCAGGGAGTTCCGCGCCCGCCACGGCGGAGGGGAGATCGTGGTGCTGCCGAACGCGTTCGACGTCGCCAGCGCGCGCGTGATCGCGAAGCACCAGCCGGTGGCCATCGGCACGACCAGTGCCGGGATCGCCTGGGCGCTCGGATTCCCGGACGGTCAGCGGATCGATCGCGACGCGATGCTGAGCGCGACGGAGCGGATCGTCCGCTCGGTGCCCGTCGGCGTCACCGCCGACGTGGAGGCGGGCTACGGCGACGCTCCCGAGGACGCGGCCGCGACGGCCGAGGCGGTGATCGAGATCGGCGCCATCGGGCTCAACATCGAGGACGCCGCGGGCGACTCCGAGGAGCCGCTCCTGCCGATCGACCGGGCCGCGGAGAAGATCGCCGCGGTGCGCGGCGTGGCCGAGAGCGCTGGGATCGAGCTCGTCGTCAACGCGCGCACCGACGCCTTCCTCTACGGCGTCGACGACGCGCTCGAGGTGGCCGTCGAGCGGGGCAACCGCTACCTCGCGGCCGGGGCCGATTGCGTGTTCGTGCCCGGCGCCGTCGACCGCGACGCGATCGGCCAGCTCGTGGACAGGCTCGACGGGCCGCTGAACGTGTACGCCATCCCGGGAGTGCCCGAGGTCGGCGAGCTCAGCCGCCTCGGAGTCGCGCGCGTGAGCGTCGGCTGCGGCCCCTACCAGGCGTGCATGGCGCTGGTCGACGAGGCGACCCGTGCCCTGCTGGGCGAGGGAAGCTACGACCCCTTCCTGGACCGGCACCTCTCGGTTCCCGAGCTGCAGACGCTGCTCGCCTGACCGTCAGGCGACGGCGAGCTCCGCGCCGTGCAGCGCCTCGAGCAGCGCGTCGCCGCTGCGCAGCCGCGGCGGCGGGTGGAACGCCAGCGCACGCGTCGCGGCGGCGAGGTAGCCCACGTCGCGGCTGCCGATGAACGCCATCCCGCCGAGCTGCTCGACGCTCGACGCGGCCGCGCGGGCGATCGCGTCCTGCGCGGCGTAGCGGACCAGCACCGAGCGCAGCGCAAGCTCGACCACGTTGCGCCCGCCGTCGATCTCGTGCCCGACGCTCTCGAGCGCCGCCATGCTCGCCTCGATCTCGTAGGCGACCTGCACCTTGCTGTTCGCGTCGGACTTGCCCTCCTTGAGGACCCGCTCGACGAGGGCGCTCGCCATCCCGAGGTAGGAGGCCGTCATCAGCAGCTCGAACCAGACGACGCCGATGGTCTGGAGGTCGTCGAGGCCGGTCCCGTCGTCCTCGCCCATCCTGATCATCAGCTCGTCGTGGATCTCGACGTCGCGTAGCGTCACGCACTCGCTCTGGGCGCCCGTCAGCACGGGGGCGCTCCAGAACGGCTCGACCTCGATCCCGGGGAGCTGCGACGAGACGACCGCGATCGCGTAGCCCTCGAACTCGCCGCCGTCACCTTCCATCGCGCACGACGTGGCCATCAGGTCCATCGAGTAGGCGAGGCTGCACGGCTTCTTCGACCCGCTCAGCAGCCAGTTCTCCCCGTCGCGCCGAGCGCGCATGGTCGGGGCGAACAGGCCCTGTCCACTCTTGCCCTCGGCGAACCCCGAGGCGACGAGCAGCTTGTTCTGCGCGAGGCCCTGGAGCAGCATCCACTCGACGCTGTCCTTCTCCTCGGTCTCCGCGGCGAGCGCGAGCAGGCCCGCGAGCGAGAAGGAGTGCATCGTCGCGGCGATCGCGAGCGAGGGCGCACGGGAGCCGATCGCCCGCTGCACGCGCAGCGCCTCGACCGCCGTGGCGCCAACGCCGTCGTACTCCGACGGGATCAGGATGTTCGACGCGCCGCTCTCGCGGAAGTACTCGATCGCCGGGCTCTCGCGCGACTCGAGCTCCTCGAGCGGGTGCCCGGCGAGCCGCTCGTCGAGCCCTGGCAGCAACCTGTCGATCGTCTTGCGCTCGGCTTCGAGAAACGCCTCACCCGCGCGCTCCGCCTGCTCCGCGCCGGTGGCCTGCTTCGTGTCGCTCACGGGAGCGCCCTGGTCTGACATCTCGCGTCGCCTCCTTTCATCAGCGCCCGTCGAGCGCCGCTTCGATAAGCGCCGCGACCTCACCGCTGGACGCCTCGTGGATCGTGGCGAGCCCGTCTGCGACCTCCTCAGAGCCGCCCGCCGTCAGGAATTTGTCCCGCGCCAGTTGCGGGTGCCGAGCACGCGTGTCGTCGCCGGCGGCGCCGGTCGGCATCAGGCGCGCCGCCTCCAGCTCGCGGCCGTCCGTGAGACGCACCGTGACGCGGGATCCGATCGTCTTGCGCGCCTGCTCGAAGGTCTCCGCGGGCGGGCCGAGCTCGCGCACGTAGGCCTCCGCGTCGGGCAGGCCGCGCAGCTCGAGCCACTCGATCGCCCGCTCGCCGGCCTGCCGGAGCGCCTCGCCGAGCGGTGCCGTGCCGGCCCCGGACTCACGCGTCAGCTCCTCGTCGTGCTCGACCCTCAGCTTTCGCACGAGCTCCCAGCGTGCGGGATCCTCGACCGCCGGGTGGTCGAAGTCCGCGAACGTGAGCCCGCCCGTGAGCAGGGCCGTGGCGACCCCGTAGGGGACGGCGAACTGGAGCGCGCTGACCGGCGTGTCGGCGCCGCGGTAGTACGTCTCCGCGCGCAGGTTCGAGAGGAAGGTGAAGATCGACGCGTGCACGACGATCTCCTCGATCGCGTCGGGGTCGACCCCGCCGAGGCGGTCGTGGATCTCCATCGCGGACTCGGCCGCGGCGTAGATGCCGGTCGAGGCCGGGTAGACCTTGAACGACAGCGTCTCCGTGTGCCAGCGGGTGCCGAGCCCGAACGCCAGCGCGTCGGGCAGCGGCAGGGTCGAGAAGCGGGCGAGGAAGCCGTCGTCGTGCTCCATGATGTCCGCCGCGCCGGAGATGCCGGCGGCGGCGGCGTCGCACGCGTCGAGCCCGGTGCGCACCGGCGTGGCCGCGGTGAAGACCTTGGCGTCGCTTCCGAGCAGCCCCGGCAGCAGCGACCACGGCGGCAGCGTGAACGCGATCCCGAGCGCGTTCACCCACTGCTCGGCGGGCGCATCCTCCGCGCGCAGCCGGCCGGCGACCGCGCCGGCCAGGTGTGGGTGCGACGCGGTCTGACCGCGGAACGTCCCGAGCGTCGAAGCGGCCGCGATCCGCGCGGTGGTCTCGGTCGCCGCGATGATCGCGGTGAGCAGGCGGCGGCCGTCGAGCTCGAGCGGGCGCGCGTAGGCGAGCGGGACGTTGACGCACGAGTGCGAGACGTGCCCGGCGTACACGGTGTCGTCGTACTCCAGGCACATAGTCAGCGCGGCGAGCACGTGCGCGGCCTGCTTGGGGTCGTCGCTCAGCGGCGACCCGAAGGCCTGCGTGAGCTTGCGCCCGAGCGTATGCCCGAGCGCGGCACGCGCGCCGGCGAGCTCCGACAGCAGCTGGCTGCGCGCGTACGCGACGACGCGCTCGGGCACCTGCTCGAAGTCGAGCGCGCTCGCCCACCCGGCAAGCTCTGAGGTTCCTGAAGGCGCGGGCGCCGCAGAGGCGGTTGCCGTCGTGGCCGACCCGCCGCCGTCGGTCACGGCCGCCTCGCGCTCCTGTGACAAGGAGGCCATTGCCGGGTTCAGAATACTAAGTCGCTTTGACCGCTGCAACAGCGGACATATGCCAGATGATGCTAAGCTTTCTGACACTTGGAGGGGTTGCAGTCAGGCATTGCAGCGGCCCTCGGGTCGCAGCACCGGCCTCGGCCGGTGTCGAAGGTTCGAATCCTTCCCCCTCCGTCTCCATGGCGGCATCGGCTCCGCGCTGGACACGCTCTCTCCCCACGCTGCGGGTTCGGCTCCGCGGTCGCCTGACTTCGCGCCGGGTCCTAAGCTAAATTTGGTGATCCACCCCGCGATCCACGCAAATCCCTTACACGCGTGAACGCGCCCAGACGATGTCCGACGTATCGATAGCCGACAAGGACTTCTACGAGAAGATCGCCGAGGAGCTGCGCGAGCGCATGGCGGAGCTCGAGCCCGCGGTGCACGAGTACACGCGGCTCAAGGGGCTGCTCGAGGCCGTCACCGCAGCCCCCGGCTCCGAGAGCATCGAGATGGTCGCGCACGGGACGGGCCCGGCGCCCGCCGCCGCCAGCCCGCGCCGCCGCGGCGACGCGGACTCCGGACCGCGCGGCTACCGCGCGTCGCAGGTGGTCACGCTGCTGCGCAAGGAGCCCGGCCTCACGCGCGCGCAGCTCGCGGAGCGCCTCGGCATACGGGTCGGCTACCTCTACCAGCTGCTGCCCGCACTCCGCCAGAAGGGCTTCGTGCACGAGCGCGACGGCTCCTGGTTCGCCGCCTCGTAGCCGGTGCAACTCGCTTAATCACTTGTTAGCGCTCAGCGTGAGATAAGGTTTTTTAGCGAGCCGGGGGGGTCCGCGTGGCTGAACCCTGGGCCTTGGACGGCCACGGACGCGGATTTCGTCTTGGATTGGAGTGCCGGCCCTACATGTACGAGCTCGAGATATCTGAGGACGTCGCCCAGGCACTCACATGCGAGGGCATGTCCCGCCTCGAGCTGAGCGTCAGCAGCCGGCGGCTTCCGTGCGCGGTCTGCACGGCCCCGCTCGGGCCTCCGCGGCCGCGGACGTCGGTCGTGGTGGTGCGCGACCCGAGCCTGAACCGGATGGCGGTGCGCCTCGCGCACGTCGGCTGCGCCCGGTCGGAGGTGCGGCTGGGCGGCCTCGGCGACTGCGGGGCGGGGAATCCGATGCCGGGCCACGAGTGGAACCTGATCCGCCGAACGCACCGCGAGGTCGGCGCCGTCCTGGCGTGGGAGTCGCGTCCGGGCTTCGACGGGCCGGTCGGTGCGCTGTCCCGGCCATCCGCGGTCGACCTCGTCGCGCGCGGACTGCGCCGCTCCGGCTTCACGCCCGCGAGCGGGTCGCTGTCGCGTCTCGTCCCCGCTCCGGCCTGCGGATTGAGGATCGCGCGGGTGGGCCGCGACCTCGTCCTGTTCCGCGACCGCCGCCGCTGGCTCGAGTTCTCGGACGCCGCCGCGCACGACGGCAGCGACGCATGGCTCGCCGACGCGGCTCGCGGCGGCCGCGTGCTGCTGCTCTACGGACCCGGCCTCGGGGGCGAGGCGCTCGAGGCCGGCAGCCTCACCCGCGCGCTCGAGTCGGAGACGGCGCTGTGCGCGACGGTTCGGGTGCAGGAGCCGCACGCGCGCGGCACGTGCGGCGGGCGCTGGCTCGGCTCCGCCGTCGCGGCGGACTCGACCCAGCGGCGCCCGCACGGGGCCCGGCGGCTGGCCTAAGCGCCGGCGCTCCGGTCCCCGATGAGGGGGTGGTCGCTCCAACCCACCGTATAGGTGGGTAGATGGGTAATGTCGACCAGGTCGCCGCGGCCTGGCTCGACGCTGCGGTCAGGCGCGCGACTGCTGGGCCTCGGCGGCCAGCGGGTGCTCGCCGCCGTCCGCCGTGACGACCGCGACGGCCGGCGGGCTCTCGAACGCGAGCGGCGGCAGCCGCCGCTCGAGGAAGCTCGGCAGCCACCAGTTCCAGCGGCCGAGCAGCCGCATCGTGGCGGGCACCAAAACCAGCCTGACGATCGTCGCGTCGAGCGCGATCGCGATCGCGAGACCGAAGCCGAGGTGCTTGACGGTCTCCGCACCGACGCTCGCGAAGACGGCGAACACCGACACCATGATCGCCGCCGCTCCGGTGATCGTGCCCGCGCTGTCGCGCAGCCCGCGCGCGACGGCCTCCCGATCTCCCACGCCCCGGCTCGCGTACTCGCGGATGCGGGCGAGCATGAAGATCTCGTAGTCCATCGAGAGCCCGAACGTGACCGCGAACAGCAGCGGCGGGACGGCGGAGTTGACGTGTCCGGGCGAGTCGCCGAGCAGCCAGTCGAACGCGCCCCACTGGAAGATCGCGACGAGCGCGCCGTATGCGGCGGCGACGCTGAGCATCGTCATGAACACCGCCTTCAGGGCGAGGACCACCGAGCGGAGCATCACCAGCAGCACGAGGTAGCTGACCACGGCTACGAACAGGGCGATCGTGAACATCGAGTCCTCGACGAGGCCGTTGAAGTCCTCCACGAGAGCCGTGTCGCCGCCCACGGACACGGTGGCGACCGCCGCCAGCCCGCTCGACCGGCCGCCGTCGGAGCGCAGGTCGCGGATGAGCTCGTAGGTCTCCGGCGACTCGGCGCCGGTACGCGGGACGACCGACACGAGCGCCTGGTGTCCGTCCGGGGTGAATCGCGGCGGCTGGACGCTCGCCACCCGCGGATTGCTGCGCGCCCCCGCGGCGAACCGGGTGAGCGCCTCGCGGTTGGCGGGCGAGTCGGCCTGGCCGTCGCGGAAGTCGGCGAGCGTCTGGACGGGCGACAGCGCACCCGGCCCGGCGACCTGGCTCGCGATCCCGATGCCGCGCAGCGACTCGTGGTCGGACGGGACCTGGCCGCTTCCGGTGTGCCCGATCTCGATGAAGAGCGCCGGCACCGCGATCGCGATCATGACCGCCGCGGCGGCGACGGCGGAGACCACCGGCCGCCGCATCACGCGGTCGGTCCAGCGGGTCCAGAAGTCGCGCGAGTCGTCGCCCCGGCGGCGCGCCAGCCGGGCGCCGATCGCGCCTCCGATCCGGTCGCGCACGCGGCTGATCCGGCCGTACCTGTCGACCCGGTGGCCGAGCACGGTGATCAGCGCGGGCACCAGGGTCAGGGCGCCCAGCACCGAGATCGCGACCACCACGATCATCCCGAGCGCCATCGAGCGCAGCATCGCGGAGTCCGCGAGGAAGACCCCGAGCAGCGACACGATCACGGTCAGGCCGGAGAACGCGACCGCGAGGCCGGACGTTCGCAGGGCGGCCGCGCGCGCCTGCTCGGGCGTCGCGCCGGCGCGGATCTCCTGGCGGTAGCGAGCCAGGACGAAGAGCGAGTAGTCGATCGCCACTCCGATCCCGATCATCGAGGCGGCGTTCGTGACGAAGACGGTCACGCTGATCGCCTGCGAGAGGAAGTAGATGACCGCGCCGGTCAGCGTGACGCTGATCGCCGCGAGCGCGAACGGGAGGACGGCCGCGGCGAGCGCCCCGAACGCGGCGAGCAGGATGATCAGGGTGATCGGAAGGCCGATCGCCTCCGACGACGCGAGCTGCTCCTTCTGGACGTCCTGGACGGCCGCCCACAGCCCATCCTGGCCGACCAGGTAGGGCTCGACCCCGTCGCGCGGGCCGTCGCCGACGTCGAGGCGCTTGCGCAGCTCGGTCGCCGCGTCGATCCGCTGATCCCAGCCGCCGGAGACGCGCAGGGGGACGAAGCCGAGCTGGAGCTGCTCGAGCCGCGGCGCGAGCGCCGGGTTGGCGGGCGCGAGCTCGACGTCCTCGACCTCGGCGGCGACCTTGCGCGCGCGGGCGGTCGCGGCCGCGAGCTCCTGCTTGGAGCCGCCGTCGTGCAGCTGGAGCAGGACGCCTAGCGGCGGGTCACGCCGCGTGGAGAGGTCCTCGAGCGCCTTGTCCACCACGGCCGACTGCGTGCCGGCCGCGACGAACCCGCCGTGGGTGAGATCGTCGGTCTGGTGCTGCGCGAACGGCGTCGCCAGCATGAAGGCGAGCACCCAACCGCCGAGCACGAGGCGGCGGCGGCGCTGGATCCACGCCGCCAGCCGATCGATGCGCGAGTGACGCCCACCCGGCTCCACACCGTTTTTCCACTCCACCAAAACGAACCTTAGCGCGGGTCGGGAATCGGGCGCCGTTACGTCTACGACCGTCGCAGACGCACTCTCAGAATTATGTAGCTAAGCTGCGGGTTTCAGAATCGTATAACCAAAGCTGGGTAGTCCTCGATCAGGAGAGGCCATGTCACGGGAACAGCAAGCTCGCCACTCTCTGCCGCCGGGTCCGCGGATTCCGAAGGTGATCCAGGGGGTGCTCTTCTGGCGACGCGTGATCTGGTTCTTCGATCGCTGCCGCAATCGCTACGGCGAGTACTTCACGGTGTACGCCCCGCCGTGGGGAAAGCTCGTCGTGATCGCGAACCCGGCGGACATCCGCAAGATCTGGGCGGGCGACGCGACCGTGGGCGACGCGGGCATCGCGTACGGCAAGATCTACGACAGGGCGATGGGACCGCGCTCGGTGTTCGTGCTCGACGGGGACGATCACGTGCGCACGAAGCAGCTCGTGTCCCCCGCCCTGCACGGCGAGCGCGTCCGGCGCTATCACCAGCTGATGACCGAGCTCGCGGCGGCCGAGATCGACAGCTGGCCGGTCGGTGAGCCGGTCCGCGTGGCCGACAACACGCGCCACCTGACGCTCGAGATCATCCTGCGGGTCATCTTCGGGATCGGCGAGGCCGACGACAACGAGGTCGACGAGCTGCGCAAGCGGCTTCCCGAGCTGGTCGATCCCGGCCTGATCCTCCAGAGCGGCTGGGCCCTGCCGTGGCTCGAGCGCGTCGGTCCGTGGCGGCGCATGCGCCGGCGCATCGACGAGCTCTACGCGCTGCTCGACGACCTGATCGCGCGGCGCCGCGCCGAGTCGGACCTCGAGGACCGCGACGACGTCCTGTCCCACCTGCTGATCACGCGCACCACGGACGGCAAGTCGCTCTCGAACGACGAGGTGCGCGACCAGCTCGTGACGCTGCTGACCGCGGGGCACGAGCCGACGTCGACCGGGGTGGCCTGGGCGATCGAGCGCCTGATGCGCCATCCCGACAAGCTCGAGCGGCTTCGCTCGGAGCTGGCCGAGGGCCGCACGGAGTACCTCGACGCGGTCATGAAGGAGACGCTGCGGGTGCGGCCGATCGTCTTCGGCGGGTTGCGCAAGCTCGTGAAGGACGTCGAGGTCGGCGGCTACCACCTGCCCGCCGGGATCCACGTGTCGCCGAGCACGACGGGGGTGCACCACGACGAGGCGCGCTGGGACGCGGCCATGGAGTTCCGGCCCGAGCGCTTCCTCGACGGCTCGGACGACGACTCGAACTGGATCCCGTTCGGCGGCGGGCGGCGGCGTTGCGTGGGCGCGGCGTTCGCGACGGCCGAGATCAAGGCGGTCCTCGCGACGTTCGTGAGCCGCGCGGAGCTCGTGCCGGTCCGCGACCGGCCCGAGGGGACGCGGGCGCGGGTCGTGACCCAGGTGCCCGCGCGCGGCGCCGAGGCGATCGTGGTACGCCACATCACGCCGGCCAGCGAGCGGGAGAGCACCGCCGTCGGCGAGCCGGTTCCGAGCTAGGCGGCGCGTCGCCGTAAGGCGGCGGCGCCGCCGGTCGCCGTCAGGCGACCGCGGCCTGGCGGCGGCGCAGGTCGCGCGCGACGCTGCGCGCGATCGCGCGCGCATCGGGGCGGAGATCGGGTAGCTGGCCCGGCGGTAGGCGGAAGCCGAGGAAGTACAGCCCGGCCGCGGACGGCGCCGTATGGGCGCCGTGCACCTTCGGCCGCTGGTCCGGGCCGAGGACGCCGAGGTGGCCGACGAGCGGGGCGAGGCTCGTGCGGCGCCCGGTGGCCGCGATCACGACCTCCGGGGTCACCCGGCGGCCGCCGGCGAGCACGACCTCGCGCCCCTCGAAGCGCTCGACGGCCGGCACGAACTCCGCCTCGCCGCGCTTCACGGCGCGCAGGAGGCCCTTCTCGAACGTCACGCCGAAGCCGCGGTCGAAGCCGTTGCGGCCGGCGCCGCTCTCCTTGGACGTCAGCATGCGGTTGCGCGGCGGCTGGGGCAGGCCGTAGCGCGACATGTCGCCCCAGAGGACGCGGTGCAGCATCCGGCCGAGCGCGTCGACCGCGGGGTCGAACGGCGGCAGGCGCTTCGCCACCCGGGCGATCATCGGCACCCAGCCCCAGCGCGGCAGGATGATCGGCGGCGTGCGGATCGAGACCTGCACGGCTGCGGCTCCCCCGCCGAGGAGGTCGACCGAGAGGTCCGAGCCGGTCTGGCCCATGCCGACCAGCAGCAGCCGGCGTCCGCGATACGGCTCGGCGTTGCGGTACTCGCACGCGTGGATCAGCTCGCCCTCGAAGCGGTCGCGGCCCGGCCACGGCGGCAGGTAGGGCACCGCGTTCAGGCCGGTCGCGATGATCACGTGCGGCGATCGGAGGGTGCCGCGCGAGGTCTCGACGAGCCAGCCGTCCCCGTCGCGGTCGACCCGCAGGAGGGTGGTGTCGAACTCGATGTCCGCCCCGATGCGCTCGGCATAGCGCTCGACGTACTCGACGAAGCGGTCGCGCGGGACCCACTTCCCGTACCGGCGGCCGAGCGGCGCGCCCGGAAGCCGCGACAGGAACCGCGAGGTGTTGAGCTCGAGGCTCTCGTAGTGGTGGCGCCAGCTATTGCAGACGCGGTCGCTGCGCTCGATGACGCGCGCGCGAACGCCCGCCCGAGCCAGGGCGTACGCCGCCGACAGGCCCGCGGGCCCCGCGCCGACGACGATCGGCGCGCCGTCCCCCGGGCCCATGCTCGCTCCGCCGTTGCGCCGCACCGCTCGGCGCCTCGGCTCAGGCGGTCGCTCGGCCCGCGACCGCCGCCGGCCGCTCGGCATCCGCGGCCGCCAGGATCGCCGCGGCCGATCGCTCGATGTCGGCCGCGGTCGTCGACCAGTTGCAGATCGAGACGCGCATCGCGGCCCTGCCCTTGAAGGTCGTGCCGCCGAGCCAGCAGGTCCCCTCGCGCTGCACGCGGTCGATCACCGACCAGGTCGCCGCGTCGTCGTCGTGGAAGCGCACCAGGACCTGGTTGAGGACGACGTCGTTGAGGATCTCCACGCCGTCGCCGTCGCGCAGCAGGTCGCCCATCTCCCTGGCGCGTGCGCAGCAGCCCTCGATCAGCTCGGCCACGCCGCGCCGCCCGAGCGAGCGGAGCGCCGCGTAGATCGTGAAGCCGCGCGCCCGTCGCGACAGCTCCGGTACCCATTCGAACCCGTGCCGCTCGTCCGCCTCCGGGTCCGGGAAGTAAGCGGCGTTCACGAACAGGGAGGTCGCGGACCGGTGCGCGCGCGGGTCCGCGATCACGCAGATCCCGGAGTCGTAGGGGACGTTCAGCCACTTGTGGGCGTCGGTCGCCCACGAGTCGGCGAGCTCCACGCCGCGCAGCTGGTCGCGGAGCTGCGGCGACGCCGCGGCCCAGAGGCCGAAGGCGCCGTCCACGTGGCACCAGGCGTCGCGGGCGTGGGCCTCGGTGGAGATCTCCTCGAGCGGATCGGTCGCTCCGGTCTCGATGCTGCCCGCCTGCGCGCACACGATCGTCGGGCCGTCGTCCTCGTCGAGGACGCGCCGGAGCTCGTCGACCAGGATCCGCCCCTGGTCGTCGGTGGGCACCGGCCGCACGCTCTTCAGCCCCATCCCGAGCAGCCTGGTCGCCGTCGAGATCGTGAAGTGCGCCTGCTCGCTCGCGAGGACGCGCACCGGCGGAGCTCCGGCGAGGCCGTTCTCCTCGACGTCCCAGCCCGCCCGCTCGAGGACGGAGAAGCGCGCCGCGGCGAGCGAGGTGAAGTTAGCCATGGCCCCGCCGGTGACGAAGCCGACGCTCGCCGTGGACGGGAGACCGAGCAGGTCGCGCAGCCACTTGGAGACGATCTCCTCCGCCACCATGCCGGCCGGCGCCGACGGGTAGCCCGCCGCGTTCTGGTCCCAGTTCGAGGTCAGCCAGTCGGCCGCGAGCGCCGCCGGCAGGGTGCCCCCGATCACGAACCCGAAGTAGCGCGGGCCCGACGAGGCGACGATTCCGGGGTCGGCTCCCTTCACGAGCTCGTCGATGACCTGCTCCGCGGGCACCGGCTCCTCCGGCAGCGGCCCACCCAGCGCGGCGTGCAGCTCCTCGCGCGTCGCGGGCGGGTAGACGGGCCGGTCGGGCAGCCCCTCCTGGTACGCCCTGACCGCCGCGAGCGTCTGAGTCAGCAACCGATCGTCGAACGTCACAATGCCTCCCCTAGAATCCGGGGTCTCAGTATACTGAAGCAGCCCTAAGGTTTAGCGCTCAGGATTCTGAGATATACTCCAGCCATTGGACGCGGTGCCCCTGATGTTGACGCGACTGACGGGGGCCAGGACGCCTAGCACTGGTTTGGGGATCTCTCGTCTATTGGTCGCTGGACGCTTGCTTGTCGAAGCCGGAGCGCGTTGCTTGAGGAGGAGCTGATGCACGTCAGCAGGCCTGTGGGAACGGATGGATCGCTCAGCCAGCTCTTCGACGAGCGCCACCGGGAGTACCGGGCGGCGCTCCGGTCGGTGACCGAGCAGTGGGCCGACGAGGCCCCGGCCTGGGAGGCGGACGGGCACCTGCCGCGCGAGGTGTTCCGCCAGCTCGGCTCGGTCGACTGCTTCGGCAAGCGGTGGGAGCACGGCCGGCTCGGCGGGCTTCCGCACGCGCTCGTGGTGGCCGAGGAGATGGCGCTCGTCTCCGGCGGCCTCGGCGTGGCGGTGACGCTCCACAGCGAGGTGTTCATCGGCCTGCTCAAGCGACTCGCGCGGTCGCCCTGGCAGCGCGAGGTCCTCGAGCAGGCGCTCGAGGGAACCGCGATCGGGTGCTTCGCTTCGACGGAGCGCCGCGGCGGCTCCGACATCGCGGGCGCGCAGGTCACGGCGACCCGCGAGGAGGACGGCTGGCGCCTGACCGGCGAGAAGTGCTACACGTCGAACGCCGGCCGCGCGACGCACGCGGTCATGCTCGTCCGCGCGGACGGCCTGCCGCCCGGCAGCGACCTCTGCATCTTCCTGGTACCGCTCGAGAACGACGGCGTCGAGGTCGTCGGCTTCTACCCGAAGGCCGGGATCCACTCGTGCGACGCCGCGCACATCGCCATCGACACGGCGCTGCCCTCCGACGCGCTGCTCGGCTCCGCCGGCGCGGGCCTGCTGTACGCGAACATGGCGCTCCAGCTCGAGCGCATCTCGGTCAGCGCCCAGGCCGTCACGGCCGCGCGCGCGTCGATCGGGCTCGCCGTCGCCCACGCGCGCCAGCGGATGACCCCGGAGGGCCCGCTGATCAAGATGCAGGCGATCCGGCACAGGCTGGCCGACGTCGTGACGCAGGTCGCCTCCGCCGAGGCGCTGCTGTACGCCGTCGTGTCGGGCGCGATGGCGGGCCGCACGGTCGCGACGGAGACGGCCGCCCTCAAGCTGCTGTGCCCGCACATCGCGTCGCACGCGGTCGACGAGTGCCTCCAGATCCTCGGCGCCCGCGGCTACACCTCGAACTACCCGCTCGAGCGCTACTGGCGCGACCTGCGCGTCGCCCGCATGGGCGCGGGCACCGACGAGGTGATGCGCGAGATCGTGTCCTCCTCGCTGGATCGGCCGATCCCCTACTACGAGCAGTGGCTCGCGGAGATCCAGGCCAACGACGTACCAGTCCCCGAGCCCGTCCCGGAGGCCGTACCGTGAGCGTGAACGAACTCGTATCACTCGAAGACGCCGTCGTGCGGCGCATCTGCACGCAGCTCGCGTACGAGCCGGGTCCAGACGCGAACATCGACCACAAGACGAGCTTCTTCTCCGTCGACGGGTTCCGCATCGGGGAGTACGAGCTCAACTCGATGGACCTGGTGGAGCTGATCCTGACCCTCGAGGAGGAGTTCGAGGTCTCGATCCTGGAGGGCAACGACATCTCCGAGATCGACACGATCGAGAAGCTCTCCACCTACATCGCGTCGAATGCGGACGAAGGCCGCATCGAGGAGTTCATCAAGACGTGGTCCTGACCTATGCGGCACCCACCTTCGACGAGCTGATCCGGCCCTTCGGGGTAACCGACACCGGCATCACGTTCGTCGACCCCGACGGCTCCACGCACCTCAGCTACGACGAGATCGCGTCCAGGGCCGCGTCGGCGAGCCAGGACCTCAGCGACCGCGGAGTCAAGCCGGGCGACACCGTGGCCGTCGTCATCGAGTCGACGCCCGCCGGCGTCGCGGCGCTGCTCGCGGTCTGGCTCGCCGGAGCGACGGTGATGTCGCTGCCGCCGCCCCCGCGCCGGGGCAAGGACGAGGCCCTGCCGCTCTACAAGGAGGCCTTTGGCGACCTGCTGCGCAGCTGCGTGCTCGTGCTCGGCTCGTCGCGGCTCCAGGACGCGCTGGCGCCGGAGCACGAGGTGACCGACACGGCGAGCCTCGACTTCTCGTCCGGCCGCCCGGCCCCGGACGTGGAGGTCGCCGAGGTCGCGCTCATCCAGTTCACCTCGGGGAGCACCGGCACGCCGCGGGGCGTCGTGCTGCACAGCACGACGATCGCCTCCCACACCGCCGCCATCTGCGAGGCGGTCGACTTCCACCCGGAGGACGGCGACTCGTGCGTGAGCTGGCTCCCGCTCTACCACGACATGGGCCTGATCGGGATGCTGCTCAGCCCGATGAACCGGCGCGGACCGCTCGTGCTGATGACCCCGAGCGTCTTCGCGCGGGACCCGGGCGCCTGGATGAGGAAGTGCGCGGAGACCGGCGCGACGGTCACGTGCGCGCCCGACTTCGCCTACAGGCTCGCCGCGCGCGTGAGCCGCTTCGGCAAGCCGATCGGCGACCTGAGCGCGCTCAGGGTCTGCCTCTGCGGGGCCGAGCGCGTCCAGTGGGCCACGATGGAGGCGTTCGCCGAGGCGTTCGAGGACAAGGGCCTGCGCTGGGAGGCGCTGAAGCCCGTCTACGGCATGGCCGAGACGACGCTCGCGATCTCGTTCCCGCCGAACGACCGCGGGCCGCGGCGATCGCGCGGCGACGTCGTCGCGCTCGGTCATCCGCTGCCGGGCATCGAGGTGCGGATCGACGACTCGTCGGGCACGGACGTCGGCCGGATCGGCCTGAAGGGGCCGTGGATGTTCGACAGCTACCTGACCTCGCAGGGACGGGTCGAGGCCTTCGACGAGGACGGCTGGTTCTGGACGAACGACGTCGGGTTCGTCGAGGACGGCGAGCTGTTCGTGCTCGGCCGCACCGACGAGGCCGTCATCGTCCGCGGACGGAACGTCTTCGCCGAGGACGTCGAGGCGATCGCCACCTGGGCCCCCGGCGTCGAGGCGATCGGCGCCGCCGCGTTCCGCGCGGCGGAGGGCGACGACCGCTTCGCGCTCGTCGTCGAGGTGCTGAACGACGACGCGAGGGAGCTGTCGCGCTTCGGTCGCGACATCCAGGCGTCGGTGACCCAGGCGCTCGAGGCCACGGTGTCGCCCGTGGTGTTCGTGCGGCCGAAGACCATCCCGCGCACCACGTCCGGCAAGCCGATCCGCCGCGCCTGTCGTGAGATCCACGCCGGCGCGGGCTGGGAAGAGGACAGCGTGGTCGCGCGCGTGACATGAGCGCGCTCTCCCACGGCGACAACGGCGCAGGCACCGCCGCCGCCACGACGCGAGAGCGGGGCGACCCGCACGCTCCATTCCCCCTGAACGACATCCAGGGCGCCTACTGGGCCGGCCGGCGCGCCGGGGTCGGGATGGCGCGCGTCTCGCCGCACTTCTACGCGGAGGTCGAGGTCGTGGACATCGACCTCGACCGCCTGAACCGCGCCATGCGGCGGCTGATCGAACGTCACGAGATGATGCGCGTGGTCTTCGACGAGGCCGGCACCCAGCACGTGCTCGCCGAGGTGCCCGCGTTCGAGGCCGAGGTCGAGGACCTTCGCGACCTGCCCGGCGGGGAGCACGCCAGGCGGCTGCGGGCGTCGCGCGACGAGATGCTCGGACGCGACCTCGAGCCCGGCGGGTGGCCGCCGTTCCAGCTCCGCGTCCTGACGCTCGACGGCACGCGGTCGCGGCTCCAGGTCGTGATCGACCTCATGGTCATGGACGCCGCGAGCCTGATGATCTTCAGCCGCGAGCTCGAGACGCTGTACGAGGATCCCGACGCGGTCCTCGAGCCGATCGACTTCACGTTCCGCGAGTACCTGCTGGGCGAGGCCGAGCTCGAGCAGCTCGAGTCCTACGAGCAGTCGCGCGAGTACTGGCTGGGCCAGCTCGACCAGCTTCCGGGCGCCCCCGAGCTGCCGCTCGCCTGCGAGCCGACCTCGCTCGAGCGCGTCCGCTTCTCCGGCTATCACGCCGAGCTCCCGGCGAACGCGTGGCGCCTGCTCCAGCAGCGGGCGATGCAGGCTCGGCTCACGTCCTCGGCCGTCCTGACCGCGGCATACGCGGAGACGCTCGCGACCTGGAGCCGGTCGCAGCGCTTCACGCTCAACCTCACCGTCCACCGCCGCGCTCCGCTCAACCCGCACGTCGAGCGGATGATCGGCCAGTGCACGTCCGTCTCGCTGCTGCCCTACGACGCGAGCGGGCGCGAGGGCTTCGCCGAGCGGGCGCGGCGCGCCCAGGCGCGTCTCTTCCAGGACCTGCGCCACCACCGCTTCAGCGGCCTGCGGGTCGTGCGCGAGCTCGCGCGCAGGGAGGGGGTCGGCCGGGCGATGATGCCGATCGTCCTGACCAACATCGCGGCCAGGGGCGGCGACAGCGGCGGCTTCGACTTCCTCTCCAAGCTCGGGCGGCCGATCGACGCCGTGATGCAGACGCCCCAGGTCTGGCTCGAGCAGGAGATCCTGGCGCACGACGGCGGCCTCGCGCTCCAGTGGAACGCGGTCGACGACCTGTTCCCGAACGGCCTCATCGCCGACATGTTCGAGACGTACCGCGAGCTGCTCGAGCGGCTCGCCTTCAACGAGTCCGCGTGGACGGAGGTGCCGCGCCGGCTGCCGACCCACCAGGTCGAGCGCCGCACCTGGGGCAACGACACCGCGGCGACGATGCCGAACGACCTGCTGACGACCGGCTTCCACGAGCAGGTCGCCAACGACCCCGACCAGGTCGCCGTCGTCGCGCACGACCGCACGCTGACCTATGCCGAGCTCGCCGAGGACTCGCAGCGGCTCGCGCGCGTCCTGCGCGACGCGGGCGCTCGTCCCGATCGCCTCGTCGGCGTGCTGACGCCGAAGGGATGGCAGCACGTGGTCGCGCTGCTGGCGGTGCTCGACGCCGGCGCGGCGTACCTGCCGCTAGACGTCGACCTTCCGGCGGAGCGGCTCGAGTACATGATCACCCACGGCGAGGTCGAGATCGTCCTCACCCAGCGCGGCGTCCTGGACCGCGTGCCGGTGCCCGAGGGAGTCAGGGCGATCGAGGTGGACGGGCCGGAGGCGCGCGACGCCGACGCGGGCCCGCTCGAGCAGGTGGTGCGGCCCGACAACCTGGCCTACACGATCTTCACCTCCGGGTCCACGGGCCTCCCGAAGGGCGTGATGATCGAGCACCGGGCGGCCGTCAACACGATCATCGACCTCAACCGCCGCTTCGCGCTCGCGCCCGCCGACAAGGTGCTCGGGCTCTCGTCGCTCAGCTTCGACCTCTCGGTGTACGACATCTTCGCCCCGCTCACGATCGGCGCGACGATCGTGATGCTCGACCCCGAGGCACGACGCGACCCGGCGCGGTGGGCGGAGCTCGTGGCGCGGGAGGGAGTGACGGTCTGGAACTCGGTGCCCACCTTCATGCGGCTGCTCGTGGACTACGCCGCCGGCCGCGACGACCTCGACCTCGACTCGCTGCGGCTCGTGATGCTGAGCGGCGACTGGATCCCGGTGGCACTGCCCGACCAGGTCCGCGAGATCGTGCGCGGCGTCGACGTCTGGAGCCTGGCCGGCGCGACCGAGGCGGCGATCTGGACCTATGTGTACCGGATCGAGGACGTGGACCCGGCCTGGGAGTCGATCCCCTGGGGGACGCCGATGTCGAATCAGATCGGCATGGTGCTCGACGGGGAGCTCGACCCGCGACCCGACTGGGTGCCGGGCCAGCTCTTCATCGGCGGACGCGGGCTCGCGCGCGGCTACTGGCGCGACGAGGAGAGGACCGCCGCCGCCTTCTTCGTGCACCCGCGCACGGGCGACCGCCTGTACCGCACGGGCGACGTCGCCCGCTACCTGCCGAACGGGAACCTCGAGTTCCTCGGCCGCGAGGACAACCAGGTCAAGATCCAGGGCTTCCGCATCGAGCTGGGCGAGGTCGAGGTGGCGCTCGAGCGCCATCCCGACGTGGCCACGGCCGTGGCGGCGGCGGTCGGGCCGCGCACGGGCCGGCGGCTGGTGGGCTACTTCGTCGCCGCGCCGGAGCGGACGGCGGACCCGGCGGCGCTCCAGGCGTTCATGCGCGAGCACCTGCCCGCCTACATGGTGCCCTCGACCCTGATCGAGGTCGAGTCGATCCCGCTCAACGCGAACGGCAAGGTGAACCGGGCCGCGCTTCCGTCACCGGACCGCATCGCCGCCGGCGCCAACGGCGCCGATCGCTCGGCGACGGTCGAGCAGATGGCGTCGATCGTCGCGCGCATCCTCGAGGTCGAGCGCGTGGACGCCGACGCGAACTTCGGCGACCTCGGGCTGGGCTCGGTCGACCTGATCCGGACGATCGACGAGGTCGAGCGCACCTGCGGCGTGCGCCTGGACGTCAACGAGTCGCTCCACTGCACGACGGTCATCGACCTGGCCGCGCTGCTCGAGCGCTCGTCGGGCGCGGAGCAGGACGGCGGGCGAGCGGACGGCGCGCGGCCGCGGTTCGAGCGCCGCGCCGCCGGCGCCTCGTTCGTGGTCGCGCAGGAACGACCCGACGCGGCGATGCGGCTCGTGTGCTTCCCGCACGGCGGCGGCGGTCCCCAGACGTTCCGCGGCTGGGACCGCGAGCTGCCCGACGATGTCGAGCTGTGGGCCGCCCAGCTGCCCGGCCACGGCGCGCGCCTGACCGAGCCTCCGCTCACGACGATCGAGGCGATGGTCGACTCGCTCTACGAGGCGATCGTGGATCGCCTCGAGGAGCCGTTCGCGTTCTTCGGCCACAGCCTCGGCGCCCTGCTGTCGTTCGAGGTCACCCGCCGCCTGCGCGAGGACGGGCGACCGGGCCCGGAGCACCTGTTCGTGGCGAGCGCGACCGCGCCGCAGCTCCCGCGCTGGGCGCCGGTCGCCGAGAAGCTCTCCGACGCGGAGCTGCTCGACGTCGTGCGCGAGCACGGCGGCCTGCCGGACACGATCCTCAGGGCGAGCAAGCGCACGCTCGCGCTTCTGCTCCCGGCGCTGCGCGCGGACCTCCAGGCCTTCGAGCGCTACCACTACCGGCACGCACCGCCGCTCGAGTGCCCGCTCACCATCTTCGGCGGCATGGACGACTCGCTCGTGAGCGAGGACCAGCTCAGCGCCTGGCGGGCTCAGACGCAGGCCGAGTTCGCCTTCCGGCTCTTCCCCGGCGACCACTTCTTCATCAACAGCTCGGGCCCGGCCGTGGTGCGCGCCGTGATCGAGCCGCTCGGGCTGGCGCTCGCGACCTCCTGATGCCGGCGCCGGCGACTGACCGGGCGCGCGCGCTCGTGGTCGCCAACCCGATCGCCGGCGCGACCACGCCCGAGATGCTCGACGCCGTCCGGCTGCGCTGCGCCGAGCGCATCCGCGACGTGGCGACCGCCTGGACGGACGGTCCCGACGCCGGCGTGGGGATCGTCGAGCGCGCGCTGGTCGAGGCACGCCGGGCCGGCGACCCGCTCGACCTCGTGGTCGTGGCCGGCGGCGACGGTACGGTCCGCGAGGCAGCGGAGGGCATCGCCCGCGCAGCCGGCGCGTGGCCGGACGGCGGCGCAGGCGAGCCCCCCGCGCTGCTCGTGATCCCGTCCGGCTCGGGGAACTCGGCCTACCGCGCGCTGTGGGGCGAGCGCCCGTGGGAGGAGATGGTCGACGCGGCGCTGGCGCCCGGCGGCGCGCGCCTCCGCGTGCTCGACCTCGCGCGCGTGGTCGAGGACGACCGCGCGGCGCTGCTCGGCTACAACGTCGGGCTGCTCGCGCGGATCGCCCAGCTGCTCCAGGCGAACCGCGGCGCGACCGGCGTGGACCGCCACCAGGCCGCGATCGGTCAGGCGGTCGAGGAGCTGGCGGCCTACCCGCACCGCGTGACGGTCGACGACGAGCTGCTCTACGAGGGACCGACGATGCTGACGACGGTCGGCGGCGTGGGCCGCTTCGGGAAGGGGACCTTCCTCGTGCTCCCGCGCTCGGAGCTCGACGACGGGCTGCTCGACGTCTGCGTGATCGGCGAGGTCGCGCGCGAGCAGTTCGGCGAGTTCGCGATGCTCCTGATGAACGGGGAGCACATCGGGCGGCCGGAGGTCCGCTACGCGCAGGGCAGGCGGGTGAGGATCGAGCGCCTCGACGGCGAGCCGCTCGTGGCCGAGTACGACGGCGACCCGCGCCCGGCCGGGCCGGCCGCGACGATCGAGGCCGTGCCGGCGGGCTTCGGGGCGCTGGCCCCGCTCTAGAGCTTCGCCTCCTGCGGGATCGCCGCCTCGAGGCCCATGTAGCGCAGGCGCGCGTCCTGCACCTCGCGCGACCAGTCGAGCGCGAGCATCATCCGCTGCTCGGCGGTCGTGTCGACCAGCCTGATGCCGTCCTCGATCTCGTAGTCGCCGATCTGGTCGCGGATGAGCTCCATCCCCTCCTGGAAGAGCGACTCGCGCTTGAAGACGAGCTCCGGCGTCGGCAGGCTGGCCCACAGGTCGCGCCCCTGCGTGATCACGTCGAGCACGTGGTCGAGATCCTCGGGATGGCGCTCGAGGTGCCGCTTGACGATGTAGCTGCCGACGGCGAGGTGGCGGATCTCGTCGACGCAGGCGCCGCGCTCCACGTCGGCGGTCGGCGTGCTGATCGGGCGCCACTTGCGCTCGCTGAGCTCGGTGGTGGGCGCGAGCACGCCCTCGAGGAGCACGGTCAGGATGACCACGCCGGCGATGTAGTCGTCGTTGAAGTCCGGGAAGACCCAGTCCCAAATCGGCTGGAGGATCCGGTCGCGGTCGGCACCGGCCACGCTCTCGACGAGGTCGTCCAGCTCGTCCTCGGGCACGTCGAGGTCGAGCAGGTGCTTGCGGAAGATCATCGAGTGGCGCGCCTCGTCGATCACCTGGGTCGCGAAGAAGTCACGCTCCTCGTTGGTCGGGGCGACGGGGATCAGGTACGACGGCCCGCGCGTCGCGTAGTCCTCGGACATCGAGCGGAAGGCGAACTCCATGATCAGGTTCTCGCGCAGCGGATGGCCTGGCTCGCGGAGGAAGTCCGGCACGCTGAACTCGGGGCGCCGGCCGCGGACGATCCCCTGGAGCGAGCCCTGCACGACGTACTTGGTCCAGTACTCGATGTCGCAGGTCTCCGGCGTCAGCTCGTACGACTGGGAACCCTCGATCACGCCGGGGGCGATCTCCCAGTCCGCCTCCGGCGGCAGCGGCTCGCCGTCGGGCGTGGTCCTCACGTACGAAGCTCCGGCCATGTCCCCCCCAATCGCGGGTCTGCTTGCGTTCAGAGATCTTACAAAGCTGAGGTAGATTAGGGTCAAGATTTCTGATTGAGTGATAGTCTGCGACGCCCGAGCGAGGGAGGACGAGATGGACGGCGCCAACATGTTCGACACGCCCACGACCTACCGGGCGCTCCGCTCCGAGTACATGCTGATGGCCGCCGCGTCCGCGTACCTCCTGTGGAGGAAGCGCGACGAGGTTCGCTGGCCGGTGGTGGTGGGCCTCTTCGCCTACAACGACACGATCGGCTACGTGCCGGGCGCGATCGCGTACCGCCGGAGCCCGGACAAGAAGATCTCGAAGGCCTACTACGCCGCGTACAACGTGATGCACAGCGCGTGGACCGGCCTCACGGTCGGCGCCGCGTGGGCGCGGTACGTCCGGCCCGAGTGGGCGCTGCTGGGCATCCCGCTGCACATCGGCATCGACCGCGGCCTGTTCGGCAACTTCTTGAAGCCGTTCAGCGTGCCGTTCGAGCCGGAGCCGCACCCGGCGTGGGAGAGCGTGCGCGACGAGCTGAACAAGCCGTGGGAGGGGTTCTCCGCCCACGCCGGCGCGGCGAGCGCCGGCGGGAACGGCCACCGGCCGACTCCGGTCCCGCAGGAGACCGGTTGAGCGTCTCGGCGCCCGCCACGGCGGGGGCCAGGCAGGACGCCGCGGGCGACGCGGTCGCCATCCTGCGCCGGCACGCCGAGCACCCGAGCTCGTTCCTGGCGATCAACGACGAGACGCGCCACTTCACGGTGCCGACGATCGACGGCCTCGTGGCCTACCGGCCCGCCGGCCGGCGCCACGTCGTCCAGCTCTTCGGCCCCATCGCCGCCCCGGACCAGCGCGCGGAGCTGATGCGCGCCTTCCGTGGCTGGGCTCGCTCCGAGGGTCGCCGCATCACGGCGCTCCAGCTGACCCACGAGGAGGGCCCCGCCTTCGTCGACGACGGGTTCTCCGTCAACCAGCTCGGGTCGAGCTACAGCATCGACATCGAGAGCTTCTCCCTGCGCGGCACGCGCTTCATGAAGCTCCGCAACAAGCTCAGCCGCAGCCGCCGCCTCGGCGTGGTCGTGGACGAGCTCGACCCCGCGCAGGCGAGCGAGCCGGCCGTAGCGCGCGAGCTGGCGGACATCGACGCCACGTGGCTGCGCGCGCAGGGGCGGCTGGCCAAGGAGATGACGTTCCTGGTCGGGGAGCGCGCCGGCAGGGGCGCGCCGTTCCGCCGCGTGGCGGTCGCGCGCCACGAGGGCCGGATCACCGCGTACGTGACCTTCTCGCCGTGCTTCGGGAGCCGGCCGGGCTGGCTCTGCGACCTGACCCGCCGCCGCCCCGGCTCCCCGCCCGGCGTCATCGAGCTGATCGTTCACACGATGGTCGAGCGGTTGAAGGACGAGGACTGCCGCTGGCTGCATCTCGGCATGACCCCGTTCGCCGGCCTGTCGCCGGAGCACGAGCTCCCGCGCGGGTCGAGCCGGGCGGCCGCGCGCTTCGGGGCCCTGCTCGCCGAGCACGGCGGCGCGATCTACCCGACCAAGGCCCAGGAGCAGTTCAAGGTGAAGTGGGCGCCGCAGGTGGTCGAGCCGGAGTACGTGGCCTTCGAGCGAGGGCCGAACGTGGGCGCGATCTGGCAGCTCATGCGGGTTACGCGGGCGATCTAGCCGAGCTCCGCAGACCCCGTCGCTGACCGTCCCCTCTCTTTGGGGGTTTGCGGTAGTTGACCGCTGTACGCAACTTGACTCGCCGCGACGGGCTCGTTTAGGTTCGGAGCCCTGACGCCTCGTGTCGCATCGGTCCGCGCTCCGCGGCTACGATCGGGCCGCCGTGACCATGGCGGTGCGGTCTCACATTCGCGACATGGCCGAACCCACCGAACTCGCAGCCGGTTGGCGCGACTTCTCGCTCGAGAGCAGGACGGCAATCGTCACCGGCAGCTCGACCGGCATCGGCCGAGCGATCGCGGCGTCGCTGGTCGAGCTTGGCGCATGCGTCGCGGTCACGGCGCTGCCCGAGGAGCGCGCGCGTGCGGACGAGGTCGCCGCGGCGCTCGACCCGTCCGGCGCGCGCACCCGGGCCTACGGCCTCGACGTGCGATCGCACGCGTCCATCACCGCGATGCAAAGCGAGTTCGTCCGCGACTTCGGCGGAGTCGACATCCTCGTGAACAACGCCAGCGTCCGTCTCGTCGAGTCCTCGCTCGCCACCTCGTCCGACGCGTGGGACGAGCTGATGGCGGTCAACCTCAGAGGCGTGTTCCTCTCGTCGCAGGTCGCCGCCCATCACATGAGGGGCCGAGGCGGCTCGATCGTCAACATCTCGTCGCAGCTGGGGCTCGTGGCCGCAAAGGACCGTGCTGCGTACTGCGCCAGCAAGGCGGGCGTGATCAACCTGTCGCGCGCACTCGCGCTCGACTGGGCGCCGTATCGGATCCGGGTCAACGCGGTCGCGCCCGGCACGACTCGTACGGAGTCCACTCCGGTGGCGACCGATGCGCGCGAGGCCGCGGAGCTCTTGAGCCGCATGCCGCTCGGCCGTCCGATCGAGCCGGTCGACGTGGCGAACGCAGTGGTCTATCTCGCGGGGCCGCTGTCCGACGGAGTCACGGGTCACACTCTGGTCGTCGACGGCGGATGGACCCTGTCGTGAGCTCTCTTCGACCGCGTGGAGGTGCGTGGTGACCGAACGACCTGACCGATCTGGATTGACGTTCTCGAAGGACGGGAGGGCGTTCTACACCGCGCCCGACTCCGGGGTGGCGGCGCTGCTGCTTGCGCTGCTCTGCCACGAGCACGAGACGCGCGGGAGCACCGTGGCGTGCGACCTCCTCACGGTCGAGAAGGCGAGCCTGCTCGCGTGCTACCGGCCCTCGCGCGTGAGGTCGGAGGTCGCGCATCCGGCAGCGGTCGCCCTGCTCGGCCGAGCCGGTGTCGCGGTGGACGCAGCCTCGGTCTCCGCTCAGCTCGCATCCGGCGAGGACAGCACGCTCGTCCGTCTGCGTACGGAGAGCGACTCGCCCGAGGCGTTCCGCGACGAGCTTCGGATGCGCCTCCTCACGTCACTTCAGAAGAGCCGCGGGGTCGCGGATGGCTGGGTCGACGTCACACCGGAGAGCTTCATCGGCTACGGCGGCGGCGGAACCTGAGCGATTGGGCACCGGGCGCCTCTCACCTGACACCAGATGCTGGACTCCGACGACCTCAGGACGATCGATGCGAAATTCGGGATCTACGATCACGACTGGCGCGCGTACTCGCCGGTCCTCGGCGAGCCCCACCTGGTCGACGACTACCTCGTCTACTTCGACGGCGTCGCGGCCGCCGTGTGCGCGTACCGGCTGGGCGACACCGAGAGCGAGCTCGACGGCGCTGGTCTCACGCGATTGCTCGACGCAGCCGACCTCCGCGACGCGCGCGCGGTCGCGCTCTGGGGACGGCTTGTTGACACGCCCGCGATCACGCTCGCGACCCCCAACGGCGACCGCGCCATGCGACGCGTCAAGTACGCCGACTACGACCCCGCGACCGTCGACACGGTCGTCGATCTCGGGAACTTCGACTACGCGAGCGAGAAGCACGCCCGAAAGGACGCCGCGCACGTCCGTCGCCGTGGCATAGACGTCGCGGTCACCACTTCCGAGGTGCTGACGGCGGACCACCTGCGTCTGATGGACGAGTGGTCGGCGAACCACGAGGTGTCCCCCTGGCACTCGTGTCTCGCCTCGGCGGCGACCAGCTACATACGGGCCCCCGCGGTCTACCTGCTCGAGGCGCGTCTCGACGATCGCCTGCTCGGATTCGGAATCCTCTCGCGGCCCGCTGAGGATCACAGCGTCCTGCTCCAGCACTTCACGACGCGGGCGCCCGGCGTTCCCGCGGGCGACGCCGTCTACATGGCGGCGCTCGAGCTCGCGCGCGAGCTCGGCACGCCCTTCCTGCATCTCGGCTACTCGCCGACGGCCGACCTGCTGAGGTTCAAGCGCAAGTGGGGCGGCCGTCTCGATCAGCCTCCGTTTCGCGACTCCTGGTACACGGACGACGCCGAGCTCGAGCCCCTGATCGCGCGCGATTGCGGGGTCTTCCCGCTTCGCGCCTTCACGCGCGCCACGCTCTAGGACTGCGACCCGTGTCACGGCGGCCCTCTGAGACATCGGAGACGTTCCAGGCGGTACTGCTCACCTTCATCGTGACGGTGCTCGGCGTCCTGGTGAGCGAGTTCGCGGGACTGGGCGAGACGAGCTACGCGCTTCCGATCACGATCGGCTGCCTCGCGGTCGCGCTCGGCGCCCTGGGCGTGCTCACCCTGCGTGCCTACATAGTTGACCTGCAGGAGGCGCGCGTCAGCTCCCGCCTGTCACGTGCGATCGACGCCTCGATCCCCACGCTCGTCCGGTTCAGGAAGCGCGAGGACCGCCTGACCGTCAACCACGACGACAGCGCCCAGCTCGAGTGGGAGTTCGACCTGGCGGCGGTCAAGGATCAGAGCTTCAGAGAGCTGCGGTTCCTCATCTACGCCGAGGGCGAACGACCTCAGGGGGCGCCCTGGGACGCCATCAAGGTCGAGGAGGTCAGGGTCGACGACGAGATACGCGAAGGCGTGCTCGTGCCGCTCGAGCGGAGGCTGTCCGACGTCCCCGACCGGCCCTCGACCCAGTACGCGCTGCTGCTGGTCCCGGTCGAGCTGGGTGTCGGCCGCAGCACGTGCAGCGTCCGGGTGCGCATGACGTTCAGGGACGTCTTCCCGCTCGCCGGTGAGCGGGAGAGGTTCTACGTCGACGTCCCCTACCTCACCGAGGAGCTGAAGGTGACGATCGCGGCGCCGGGTAGGAAGGTCTACGCCGCGCCCGGCGTGAAGTCCGTCGAGGCGATGTCGGGGCTGATGGAGATGGACGACGTCGTGGAGTCCGAGTTCCAGAGCGGGAACACAAGGAACGATTCGGCGGACCTGGTCTGGGAGACGAGGAGTCCGAAGCTCGGATATCGCTACACGATCAACTTCCGGGTGAGCGAGGCTGCCGGATCGAATCGCCGGCGGGGCTGGCCGCGAGCTCGCTGATCGGCGTTCCCGCGCCGGCGGCGTACCGTGCACGGCATGCGCATCGCCACCTGGAACGTCAACTCGGTCAAGCAGCGCGTGCCGCGGCTCCTGCCGTGGCTCGACGAGCGCCAGCCGGACGTGGTCTGCCTCCAGGAGACCAAGCTCGCCGACGACGCGTTCGCCGACCTGCTCGGCCGCGAGCTTGCCGGCCGCGGCTACGAGACCGCGGCTCACGGCGAGGCGACGTGGAACGGAGTCGCCATCCTCTCCCGCGTCGGGTTGGACGACGTCGTGCGGGGGCTCGGGGAGAGCGCGCCGGGCTTCCCGCACCCGGAGGCGCGCGCCGTCTCCGCCACCTGCGGCGGCGTCCGCGTGGTGTGCGTGTACGTGCCGAACGGCCGCGCCCCGGACTCCGAGCACTACCGCTACAAGCTCGCCTGGCTGGCGTCGCTGCGCGAGCTGCTGGCCGGGGGGCCGGAGGCCACCGTCGTCTGCGGCGACATGAACATCGCCCCGGCCGACGAGGACGTGTTCGACCCCGACGCGTACGTCGGGCAGACGCACGTGACGGCGCCGGAGCGCGAGGCGCTGGCGGAGCTCCAGGCGCTCGGCTTCCACGACGTCGTGCGCGACCGCTGGCCGGGCAAGCGGGTCTTCACCTACTGGGACTACCGGGCCGGGATGTTCCACCAGGACCTCGGGATGCGGATCGACCTGGTGCTGGCCAGCGCGCCGGTGGCGGATCGCGTCAGGGCCGCGTGGGTCGACCGCCACGCCCGGAAGGGGAGCGGGCCGAGCGACCACGCGCCCGTGATCGTGGACCTCGACGAGGCGCCGGACGGGGACGTCGGGCCCGTCGTGCCGCCGCCGTCGCGGCCGGTCACCAAGCGCGGCGCCGGCAAGCTGCCGCAGTCGCCGTGAGGGCGGGCGCGACGGGGGCGTGAGGGTCAGCGCGGCCGGTCGCGGTCGCGCGAGGGCTGCACGCGCTTGGGCTCGCCGGGCATCGTCGGGTAGTCGGGCGGGTAGGGCATGTCGGCCTCGCCCTCGGCCGCGTCCCGCTCGTACATGTCGAGCAGCGGCTGGAGCGAGTGGGCGGCGTCGTCGATGGCGGCGTGGCGGTCGCCCACCTCGGCGAAGCGCGCGGGCATCGTCGCGATCGTGAAGTCCTCGGGCGCGACCTCGGCCAGCTCGTCCCAGGTCACCGGCGCCGAGACCGGCGCCCCGGGCTTCGGCCGCACGCTGTAGGCCGAGGCGATCGTGCGGTCGCGGGCGTTCTGGTTGTAGTCGACGAAGATGCGCTCGCCGCGCTCCTCCTTCCACCACTTGGTGGTCACCTGGCCCGGCAGCCGCCGCTCGAGCTCGCGACCGAACGCGATCGCCGCATGGCGCACGTCCGTGAAGCTCCAGCGCGGCTCGATCCGGACGTAGATGTGCACGCCGCGGCCGCCTGAGGTCTTGGGAAAGGCCGCGTAGCCGAGCTCGTCGAGGAGCGCGCGCGCCTCCGCCGCCACGCGCACCGCGTCGTCGAAGTCGGTGCCGGGCTGCGGGTCGAGGTCCAGCCGGAGCTCGTCGGGGTGGTCCACGTCGTGGCTGCGGACCGGCCACGGATGGAAGGTGATCGTGCCCATCTGGGCGGCCCAGCCGACGACGGCCACCTCGGTCGGGCAGATCTCGTCGGCGTGGCGGCCGGACGGGAACTGGATGCGCGCCGTCTCCACGTAGTCCGGGGCGCCGCGCGGGATGCGCTTCTGGAAGAACGCGTCGCCGCCGCCCTTCTCGCGCGTCGAGAGGACCATGCCGGGGTGCACGCCCTTCGGCCAGCGCTCGAGCGTGGTCGGACGGCGCGCGAGCGCGCGCATGATGCCCTCGCCGACGGCGAGGTAGTAGTTGACGACGTCGAGCTTGGTGAGCGCGCTCGTGCGCTCGGTCGCCGGGAAGATCACGCGATCGGGGCTCGAGACGCGCAGCTCGCGCCCGCCCGCGTCCACGGTCGTTGCGTCGGCCACGGGCGGAGCGTACGGACGCGCCGGGACGTACGGCGGCAGCAGAGCGGGGGGTGGTCGACCTAACCCACCGTATATGTGGGTAATGTCGACCAGGTCGCGAGAAGGCGCTGCTAGCGGCGGAACTCGAGCGACCGGAGCGCCTCGCTGCAGAGGCGCCGGAAGCGATCCTCCTGCTTGTCCGCGATGCACTCCAGCCGCACGGTGTGCACCGGCTGCGGGAACCATGCCGCGAAGTACCAGAACCCGTTGCGGCTGGGGTGGTTCCAGACGTAGCCCCTGCGGCCGGCGACCATCCGCTCCGTGTGCGTCACGTCGAAGCCGGCCAGGCGCGAGTGCTCGCGGTCCTTCTTGGCCACGAAGGCCGCGACCGCCGCCGGGTCGTCGAGGCGCGGCTCGTAGACGTAGTGCGCGAGCGACACCGCGTTGAAGCCCTTCCTGAACGACGAGCGCAGCTCCCAGCGAGCGCCGCTGGTCTGCGCGTCGCCCCTGAGGTCGTCCGTGATGAACTCGCGCAGGTCGGGGCCGACCGTGTAGCGGACCGACGCGGCGCCGCCGGTCAGGTTGGAGCGGCCGTCGACGGGCACCTGCTTCGCGGTCGCCTCGAAGATCGCCAGCCGCAGCGAGCTGAGGGGGAGGCCGGCGGCGCCGGCGGTCACCGACAGGACCATCGCACCCGCGAGGATCATGCCCGTGAGCCTGATCAGGCCCAGGCCGCTGAGCGTGTAGCGCAGGCTGCCGCGGGTGGGTCGCGGGGCGGGGCCGTCCGCCGTGCCGGCGGGCGAGCCGCCGCGCGCCTCGCGCAGCCTCGATCCGAGCCACAGGCCGATCGCCGCGGTGAGGCTCAGCATGATCATCAGCGAGATCACGACGCTCGCGTCCATGAAGAACAGGGCCGGGACGGCGAACAGGTTCAGCGGGACTACGTAGGCCAGCGACGACCTGGTGCCGGCCACGTAGCCGCAGATGCCGCAGACCACGGGAACCACCAGGAGGACCGGCACGGTCGCGTCCCGCGAGGTCCCGAGCCCGACGCCGAACGGGTTGACGTAGAGGGCGACCGCCGCGACGGCCAGCAGCAGCCACAGGCCGCGGTCGAACGCGGGCGTGTTCATGGCCGCGCGGTCGAACAGGCGCTGTCGCGGCGCGGGCGGGGCGGGCACGGAGATGCGCGGCGCGGACGAGGTCGTGCGCGGCGCGGTCGGGGCCGGCCCGTGCGCGCGCGGCCGGTCGGAGGGCGCCCCGCCGCGCTCGCGCGCCTGCTCCCAGGCCCGCTCCGCCTCGGCGACGGCCGCGGGATCGTCCGCCGGCACGCCGTGCGACCGGAGCGCGCTCGCGATCGACACCAGGTTGGCCGGTGCGATCGAGCCGATCGCGTACGTCTCCGGCGGCTCGCCTCCGGCGCCGGCGACGGTCAGCGAGAGGATTCCGGCGCGCCCCGCCTGGGTCCACTCGACGCCGAACCCGGTCACGAGCGGATACGGCGCGTCGACCAGCAGGAACGGCTCGGCCGAGTGAGGCGACCCGGCCACGATCAGGCGCCGGTCGGTCGCGACCACCAGCCGGAAACCCTCCCTCCAGCTCCACGCTCCCCCGACGCGGCCGACGCCATCGCCCACGACGGCCTCGCCGTCGGCGAGCAGGGGCTCGAACCGGCGCAGGACCTCCGGCAC
The DNA here is from genome assembly GCA_036389835.1 of Thermoleophilaceae bacterium. Taxonomy (GTDB): domain Bacteria; phylum Actinomycetota; class Thermoleophilia; order Solirubrobacterales; family Thermoleophilaceae; genus AC-37. The sequence goes on from DASVWC010000029.1 coordinate 50,557, forward strand.
GTAGCCGCTCGCTCGCCACAGGAGCGCTGCCGGGATCGCCGCCAGCAGCCCGACGGCGATCAGCCGGGGATCCCCGCTCAGCCCGATCGACGCGGCGGTGAGGAAGAGCGGAGCGAGCAGGTGCCACGTGAGGGGGCTGACCCCGGCGGCGGTCACCTTCACGACCCTCACGGGGGACCGCTTGGCCATCCGCAGCGCCAGCCAGATCAGCACGGCGGGCCACATCAGCGCCAGCAGGATCACCGCCCAGGGGCCCGCCCCGACGAGCACCGTGACGATGCACATCGCGAAGACGGAGGCGACCATCAGCGCGACCACCTGGACGCCCGCCTTCCCGAGCTGGGCGGTCTGCCCCCGCGGGTCGGGCTCGACGCCCACGTCGCGGAGGCCGAGGTCCACGACGGCGAGGAAGCTCGGCTTGGTCGGTCTCGATCCCACGGTCTGCTAGTCCTGGCTCCCAGGCGCCAAGTGGTACTTCGGCCGCCCGGCCCTCCGGCTGTAGCCGCGGTGCTAGCCGGACCTGGGGAAGACCTGCTCGCTGTCGCCCGGCAGCAGCATCTCCGGGATCTGCGTGAAGGCGGAGAGCGGCTTCTCGGGGTCGCGCTCGAACGCCCAGACCATGTCGAAGCGGTCGTCGGGCCAGCGCTGCGGGACCTCGGCGCCGGGGGCGAGGCTGCCCGCGATCGCCGGGATGCGGTGGTGCTCCCAGCAGACGAGCGTGACCCCGCTCGTCGCCCTGGCGAGCTCCGCGCCGAGCTGCTCCTCCTGCCCGACCTCGTACTTCGACTCGATGCTCAGGTCGAGGAGGAGCGACAGCGGGAGGATGGTCTGGTGCGTGCGGTGCCTATCGGGCTTGCCGTACGAGGGCGCGACGAGCCGCGTCGGCACGGCGAGCCCGCGGCCCTCCCGCCTGAAGAGCTGAGCGATCGCCCCGGCCCGCTGCCACCCGACCGGCACGAGCGAGTCGTCGCAGCGGTTCCCGTCGAGGTCGACGCCGCACGGGGGCTGGTCGTTCGCGCCCGGCTTCTCGCCGTGACGAATGACGAAGACCGAACGAGCTGTCTCCGGCGCTGGGTCCATGGCCCCTTCGTCCGCTCCAGCAGAGGCTCGAGTGGGCGAACGGCGGGCCGCTACCACCTGAACGTGTCGGTCCACGCGATCCGCGAGCGCTCGAACGACTGCTGGCGCATCGTGGTCATCGACCGGATGGTCTGCGTGACCTCGGCGAGCGCCGCCTTGGCGGCGGTGGTGCGCTGAGCCTGCGAGCGCGAGGGGTTGTAGGCCTCGCACGCCTTCAGCAGCGCCTGTGAGACGCTCGAGTCGTCGGTCTCGGGCACCGCGATCTGCGAGTAGTAGAAGATCCACAGGTCCGCGCCGGGGACCCCCGCCGTGGCCGCGAGGATCGCGCCGCGCCACGGGGCCCCGCCGCGATTGAAGCGGATCGCGAACAGGCCGGCGTCGTAGGGCGCGCCGAAGTTCTGCGGGTAGGCGGCGTCGATGACGAAGCCGTCGAACCCGATGCCCGGCTGGAGGATGTTGCGCATCACCGGCCAGACGTCGAGCACCGCCTGGTCGGGCGGCAGCAGCGGCGACACCGCCCAGCCCGGCGGGTACATCTGGGCCATCGCGGCGCCGCCGGTCCCGGGCAGCCAGACCTGGCCCGGTATGCCGAGGTGCATCTCGCCGCGCAGGGGGTTGTCGGCCTCGAGCGCGCCGCCCACCCCGCCGGTGGCCCAGCCCGGCTCGGCCGGGACCTTCCCCGAGGCCATCTTGTCCTCAGTGGTGAAGTCCTCGAGCTCGATCGCCTTGACCGTCTCCTCGATCATCTTCTCCGGCAGCTCGATCGCCTTGCCGCCGGACAGGCTCGACGCGACCCACTCGAGCACCCGCGCCTCGTCGGGCCGCTCCGGCTGCGTGGCGTCCGGGAGCCGGCCCCAGGTGGTGACGGCGAGCGTCTCGGGACCGTCGCGGCGCACGCTGACGGTCCACCTGGGCCCCTCGGGCCGCTTGGCGACCACGACCGCCCGCTGGTCGTCCTCCTGCTCCGAGACGAGCTCGAACTTGCGCTGGTTGACGACCGAGCGCGCCTCGTCGCCCGGCGGCGAGGTCGTGATCACGCGCATGTGCTCGATCGACACGCCGCGCTCGTCGCTGCGCAGCTCGTACACGCCGCGCTTCTCGTCGTAGCTCAGCGCGAAGTCGGGCGGCGCGAACCCCGAGAAGCCGGTGGCGGCCTCCTCGACCCGTACCGGGTCGGCGGGGGCCTCAGCCGCCATGCGGAGTCGCCCGGCTGCCGTGGTTGAGCGCGTAGCCGAGGAAGTCGCCGGCCTCGGCCAGGACCTCGGCGTTCGTCAGCGGGGCGGGCGCGCCGGCGGGGCGGAAGCCCGGCTCGGCGAGCGAGCCGTCGCGGACGAGCCCGCCGAGCTCGTCGCTGCCGCTCTGGAAGATCGCGCGCGCCTCCTCGGTGCAGAGGAACGACGTGAGCGAGTCGCTCACGTCGGGGTCGCCCTCGTCCGGCGCGAAGAACGGCCGCTCGTCGCCCACCTCGCGCCTGAAGCGCGAGTAGGCGGCGTCCAGCTCGGCGAACTGCCGCAGCCCGATCTCCGCGGCCGCTATCGGGCGCGGCGCGCGGGACTTGCCGTTGCTGAGGTTGTGGAGGATCCGGCCGACCCAGAACATGCCGGGGTCGGTCTGCAGGTACACGACCTCCTTGATCTGCGCGAGCATCATCGCCCCGGCGCACTGCGAGCACGACTCGAGCGACGTGTAGATCGTGACGTCGGAGAGGTTCACGTAGCTCGGGCGCTCGAGCGTGCCGCCCTGGCCGGCCACGGTCGTCTGGTTCCACGAGTCGCTCACGTGGGCGAGGCTGTAGAGCCGCCGCACCAGCCGGACCTCGGCGTGCTCGGCCGAGCTGTCGAAGATCGCGTTGTGGTTGAACTCGAAGTCGAGGATCCGGCCGTTGCCGTCGACTCCGAGCGCCGCGATGTTGTGGCCGAGGTACTCGTCGTGGAAGGCGACTTCGCCGGCTGGCGTGGCGCACCAGGGGTAGCGGCCCCGGCGCCCGCGCTTGAGCGGCGTCCAGTGGTGCGCCAGCAGCGCCATCAGCAGCAGGCAGTAGACGCGATGCCGCTCGGCGTGCCCGTCCGGCAGGCTCAGCGCGGGGAGGCTGGCCACGGCGCCGAGGGGCTCCGACCAGCGCTCCTTGAGCGGCCCCTCGACGTCAGGCGGCGGAGCGCCCAGGGCGCTCTCGAACTCGGAGTCGAACGTGGTCACGCGCGGTCGCGCCGGGTCTCAACCGTGCAGGTCGTACCCGTGATTGCAGTTCCCGCAGAGCGTTCCCGAGCCCAAGAAGGCCAGGCAGTCGCAGTCCCACACCGAGCACTTCCCATATCCCATCCGCACCTCGTCGGCGGGCTCGTGCTCGTGCTCGCCCCGGGCCGGGGCGGGGGAGTCCTCGACCAGCAGCATGGCGCTAGGCGAGGCAGCCGGTGCCTTGGCAGTTACGGCACTTGCCGGGATCGGACTGGCACATGCTGCACGCGGTCGCGCCGCTCGGGTCGTTCGGGTCCTTGGCGGTCCCGTTGCAGACGTGGCAGATGCCCGTCCCGGCCTCTGTTGATTGGCCGCCGCACGCTTGGCAGCCGTACTGTCCACCTGGGCATAGAGTCATGTGCGCAACTTAACCGCTCGCGTTGGCGCGTGCAAGCTGTTTTCGGCCGGGGGTTCGGCCCGCTCGCCGAACGCGAGTAGGCTCCACCGCTATGCCGTTATCGAGCGCGGAATTGGACGCCCGCTACGCGCGCCGCCCCTACACCGAGGGCAGCCGCTCCAGCAGCGCCCGCACCCCGTCGTCGCCGCCCAGCTCCGGGAACGCGCCGAGCAGCTCGTCGCACATCCCGAGGAGCTGGGCCTTCTTCGCCGGCCGCGCGTCGAAGCGGTGGAACTCGAACGTCGGCGCCGCGTGCGCGCGGCCGCGCCTCTTGGCCTTCTGCCGCACGAGCAGGTCGGCGATCGGGAACAGCATTCCCCCCATCGCGGCGATGAACGTCCGCTCGAGCCCGTAGCGCGGGCTGCGCTTGCCCGCCTGCACCGTCTCGGCCGACGTCGTGTACAGCGCGTCGATCATGCAGAGCACGTAGCAGTAGGCCGCGTTGAAGAGCTCGGCGAGGCCGCGCACCGGCCCGTCGAAGTCGGCCGCCTTCGGGTCCGTCGGGACCGGCCAGAGGTCGCGGATCAGGTCGTTGCCGTCCGCGATCCGCTTGAACTTCGCGTAGTGCGAGTACTCCTCGTAGCCGAACTGCGGGTCCGCGGGGTGGAGGGGGACCATCGGGTCGTCGGGGCTCGCGCCCTCGCCCTGCTCCACGATCGTCGCGACCGCCGCGAGCGCGCTCGGCAGGTCGAGCACGCAGACCGGCTTGCCGCCGCCGTCCTGGTTCCAGTAGCTGGTCGAGTACTGGAGGTCGCCGCGCGGGTTCCTCCAGAGCTTCGGCCCGGACAGCTTCTCGAGCCCCGCCGTGATCGCCGCGTAGAACTGGCCCAGCGTGTTGTAGTGGTCCGGCTGCGGCGGGGCGCTCGTCTTGGCCGGCAGCTCGAGCGGCATGAACACGCGCTCCATCAGCTTGGTGGTGCACGGCTCGAGCCGCAGCATCAGCTCGGGCTCGCGGTGCAGCATCGGGCTCGGGTACTTCGTGACGAAGTCCTCGTCGTAGAACGAGAACGCCGGCGCCCCGGTCGCCACCATGATGTTGCGCACGAGGCACAGGTGCAGCATCTCCTCGATCACCACGCTGCGGATCGTGCGGAACGCCGAGATCCCCGGGTCCCACTGGTAGTCGCCCGACGTCTGGATCGAGTAGGCGGCGTACAGGTACAGGGGGATCGTCGAGAGCTCGACCTGCGCCGCCTGGTAGAGGTGGACGTGGAGCTGCTCGACCGTGGTGATCGGCTTCTGCGCCTGGACGGGCTGCTTGAGCTTCTTCGCGGTGGTCGTCACCGGGTCACGCACTCCTTGGCCGCGGGTTGCAGGGATTCGAAGAAGGCGGCGCCGGCCCACGCGCGCACGGTGCGCCACGCCTCCGAGGGCCGGACCCCGGCGCCGGCCGCCGCGTCGCCCACGGCCGCTCCGCCCAGGAGCCGCTCGAGCAGCGCGTGCTCGCGCTCGCCGAGGGGCGTGAGCGTCACGACGTAGTCGCGGCGGCTCACCGCCACGAAGCTCTCGCAGGGCTCCGGCAGCGGCGGGCGCTCGCCGCGCCGGACCGCGCTCAGGTACGGCCCGGCGGGGAAGCACGAGCGGACCAGGCGCAGGCACGGGACCGGCTCGACCGTGGCGGCCAGCCACGTCGCGTCGGGCGCCGCCGGCAGCGAGCCGGGGCCGGGAAGATCGCCGCCCTCGCTGCCCGGCGCGTCGTACACCTCGGCGAAGGTCAGCTCGAGCCGGGCGAGGTCGATCATCAGGTTCGGCCAGCCCTCGTCGGCGGCGTCGGCGTCGGGGCGGGTGGCCGCGAGGTGGTCCGCGAATCCCTCGCCGAGGCGCTGCAGCGTGTAGCTGCGCGACGGCCGCGCGCGCAGGTAGTCGAGCGCGAAGTCGTCGAACAGCTCGGCTCCGAGCATGTGCCGCAGTCCCGGGTACGACGCGCGCATCGCCTCGAGCAGGCGCAGGTGGTAGCTGCGCCGGTAGAGCTCGAGCCGCTGCGCGGCGCCGAGCCGCGGCGTGGAGCGCACGACCGACTCGGCCTCGCTCCGCGCGGTCCCGGCGCCGTCGGGGTCGGTGATCGCGGCCCGCAGCCACTCCTGGAGGCGGCGCAGGTCAGACACGGACCGCGTCCACGAAGCGCCGGGCCTTCAGGACCTCCGCATGGACCTCCGGGAACGGCGGCAGCCGGTCGTCCCACTCGATCAGCGTCGAGACCGGCCCGATCAGGTCGACGGCGGTGCCGTACAGGTCCCAGACCGCGTCGGCGACGGGGCGGTCGTGGGTGTCGACTATGTGCGTGCCGACGTCGTCGTGGCCGGCCAGGTGCATCTGCACGACCCGCTCGGCGGGGAGCGGGCGCAGGTACTCGACCGGGTCGAACTCGTGGTTGACCGACGACACGTGGACGTTGTTGACGTCGACGAGCAGGCCGCAGTCCGCCTCGTCCGCCATCCGGGCGAGGAACTCGGCCTCCGTCATCTCCGATCCCGTGAAGGTGACGTAGCTGCTCGGGTTCTCGAGCACCAGCGGCCGCTCGAGGAAGTCCTGCGCCACGCGGATGCGCTCCACCACGTGCGCGAGCGATTCCTCGGTGAACGGGATCGGGACTAGCTCGTGCGTGTTCACCCCGCCCACCGCCGTCCAGCACACGTGGTCCGACAGCCAGACGGCGCCGACCTCGGCGGCCAGCTCCCTCAGCCGCGCGAGGTAGTCGAAGTCGACCGGGTCGGTGCTTCCGACCGACAGCGACAGCCCGTGGAGCACGACCGGGTAGCGCGCGGCGATCCGCTCGAGCACCTCACGCGGGCGCCCGCGCGTATCCATGAAGTTCTCGGGGATGACCTCGAACCAGTCGACGTCGGGCTCGTGCTCCTCGAGATAGGCGAAGTGGCCGGACCGCAGGCCGACTCCGAGGCCCAGGTTCGGGTAGCCGAGCCGCGGCGCGGCCGTCGCGCTCACCGGCTCTTCTTGCCCTGGCACGGGCCCTGGCCCTCGGCCTCGTACGGGGGCACGAGGTCGTCGGGATAGCCCTCGCCGGGCGACGGGCCGAACGGGAGCCCGGCGTCGTACATCCGCGCCTCGAACAGCTTGCGCGCGCGCTTCCAGACGCTCTTGCCCTTGTACGGGCCCGCCGAGAAGACGCGGCTCGCGTTGATCGGGACTGCGCAGCTCCCGTTGCCGCTGCACGACTGCTCGCCGGGCTTGGACTGCTCGTAGTCGCTGCCCGCGTAGCCGCAGCCGCCCTGCCCGCGGCACTCGCCCTCGCCGTGGCAGACGTGGTTGATCGTCGCGCACTCGCCCATGCCCGCCATCGGCGCGGTGCCCAGCACGTCGTGGCACGCGCACGAGTTGAGCCCCCGGCACACGTGCAGCTCGTACGGGCCCTGTCCGGGCGGCGGCGGGCACGGACGGCTGGCGTCCGTCGTCTCCTTGCCGGCCTCGTGCGTGCTCCGGCGGCGGGCCTCACCGGCCTCGCTGCCGACTCTCCCGGCCTTGCGCTGCATCTCTCCTCCGTGCCGTCACGGGTTCCGCGGCGCGACCGATCCTCTTTGACCGCGGGAGCGGCGATCAACCCCCCCGGTTGGGGGGTGTTGCTGGCTCCAGCGCGACGCTACGCCGTCCCGGCCAGGTCGCCTCACCCATACCGGGGGTTGTGTCTATGCGCCATTGACTCGACGCGGGGCGCGGGGTTATGGTCGGCCGCAGATTGCGTGCGCCGCGCATGTGAGGGCGCAATGACGGTTGGAACTCCTGGCTCGCAAGCACCCGCTGGCCCGGGGCCGGACGGCCCCGACCGGCAGCTGATCGCCGCCGAGGTCGGCAGTGCGCTCGTCTACATCGAGCAGGTGGGTGAGCCCGCGGCGCGCGAGGAGGGCATCTACGCGGTCGCCGCCCCCACGCCGGGGGAGGTGTTCGACCGGGCGAGCGAGGCCCTGCGCGAGTGCGTGCGCGTGGTCGGAGCCCAGGTCGAGGCCCTGGCCGAGAGCGTCAGGCCCGACGAGGTCTCGGTCGAGTTCACGATCAGCTTCGAGGCCGAGGGCAAGGCGAGCATCGTGCCGGTGTTCGTGACCGGGCGCAGCTCGGTCAGCACCGGCCTCGCCGTCACGGCCGTGTGGCGCCGCGGCCCTGCGACCCCCGATCCCGCGGGCGGCTGAGGTGCCGAGCCAGGTGACACCGGTGCGCGGCGAGCCGGGGCTGAGGGCCGCTCGCGCGGCCGCCGTCCACCTCTGCGACGGCGCCGGCCATCCGGCCGGCCAGGGGCTCGCCCTCGACGTGCCGGGCGCCGGGCGCGTGGTGCTCACGTGCGACCACGTCGTGTCGCAGTGCGGCGACGGCATGAAGGTCTTCCGGGGGGACGTCGAGGAGCAGCCCGCGGCCCGCGCCACGCACGCGGAGACGGACGTCGCCGCGGTGTGGCTCGCGGACGGGGAGGGGGATGCCCCGAACCCGCTTCTGCACGACATCGAGCCGGATTGCTTCAGCGGCCAGGTGCCCGTCGACGTGCTCACGCCCGGGCGCCAGGTCAAGAGCTTCGGCGCGACCATCCACATGGCCACTTCGCTGTCCGTGGGGGCCGTCAACGGGAACCCGGCACGGGAGCTGCCGGCCGCGTTTCGCCTGAGCGGTGCCGGTAGCGTCGAGAAGGGGATCAGCGGCGGCGTGGTGCTGTGCGAGGAGGGTGTCGTCGGGCTGGTCCACTTCGCGCGCGCCGGCAGTCGCAGCGAGGCGGCCGAGGCATACGCCAACCCGATCTCCGCGTGGACGCGGCTGGTTCCGGAACTGGCCGACCTCATCGAGCCGTTCGCGGAGATGCGCCTGCGAAAGCGCGCGGACGTGGCGTGGGCGGACCGGCTGCGCTACGACGGCGCGCTCGAGATAAAGAACTACAGGCCCGACGTCTACGTCGCGCGCGAGGAGGACACACAGGTGTCGCGTGCACTTCACCAGGGCCGCGCGGTGGTGATCGTCGGACGCGCGCGCTCCGGCAAGACGCGCCTGGCCTGCGAGGTGCTGCGGCGCGAGCACGGACACGCGATCGTCGTCCAGCCGAAGCAGTTCCTTCCACCGCCCAACCTCCAGCAGGCGGCGAGCCTGCGCGGGCGCGAGGTGGTGCTGCTGATCGACAACATCCACGACCAGGTGCCCGACCTGCTCGTCAAGCCATACGAGTGGTGGGTGGAGCTCAACAGCGCCGGCAAGAAGGCCGCGGTGATCGTCACGTCGAGGAACGCGAAGGACTGGCGCCTCGCCGAGCCCACGGTGAAGCCGGCGCTGAGGCCGATCGGCGTCGAGCCGGTCTGCATCAGCGAGGACGAGGGCCCGAACCTGAGCATGCCCGACGCCTACGCGCTCGGAGAGCAGCTCGGCCTCTCGCGCGACGAGGTGGACGAGCGCTTCGACGGCACGCCCGGCTCCCTCCTCGGCGACCCGACGGACGTCGCGCCGAAGCGGTCGGCGAGCCTGCCGGACGGTCGCGGCGCCGCGACGACCGTGGAGTCGGCGCCCGCGGGCCCCGACGGGAGCAACGACCTGCCGGAGGTCCACGGCCGCCTGCTGGCCGGCGCCGATCAGGTCGAGTCCGTCTCGGCGCTGGTCGAGCGCCACCGCATCGTGACGCTCACCGGCCCGCGGGGCACCGGCAAGTCGCGGCTCGCACAGGCCGTGGCGAGGAACGTGGCCGATCGCTTTCCTGACGCGGCGAAGTGGGTGGACATCAGCCCGCATCGCGATCCCGTGTTCGTGCCGCACACGGTCGCGGCCGCGTTCGGGCTGCCGGACACCGACCACCGCACGCCTGCGGAGAGGCTGGTGCGCCACCTGCGCGGCGCGCGGGCGCTGATCGTGCTGAACGGGGTCGACGCGGTGGCCGGCGCGTGCGCGGAGCTGGCGGCCGAGCTCGTCGCGCGCTGCGAGGGGGTGCGCATCCTCGCCACCGGACGGCGGGCGCTGGGGGTGCCGTGCGAGCACGAGCACGCGACCACCGGCGTGAGCGTCGGCGGCGGCCGCGACTCGGAGGCGGTCCGGCTGTTCGAGGACCGCGTCCGCGCCGGATGGCCCGAGAACCCGATCGGCTTCGAGGAGCGCGACTCCATCGCGTCGATCTGCCGGCACCTCGGTGGCAACCCGCTCGCCCTCGAGCTGAGCGCATCGGTGGCGGGCGAGCACGGGGTCGCCCGGCTCGCGGACGCGCTCGGCGAGCGCGGCGCGGCGGCCGGCGCGGACCCCGTCGAGCTCGCGCTGGACAGCGCCACCGGCGCGCTGCCGGAGCCGGAACGGCAGCTGCTCGCCCGCCTCGCGGTGTTCGCCAGCGACTTCGACCTCGCGGCCGCCGAGGCCGTCGGTGCCGAAGCCGCGGTCGCGGCCGCGACGGTGCCGGCCCTGGTGCGCTCGCTCGTGGACCGCTCGTTCCTGGTCGTCGACAGGCGCGCCGGCGGGGGCGACCGGCTGAGGATGCACCCCGCCGTGCGCGAGCGCGCGCTCATCGACCTCGAGGAGACGGGCGAGGGCCCGCGCGTCAGGACGCGGCACGCGCGGCACTACCTCGAGCTGGCGGAGGCGGCGGCGCGAGCCGTGGGCGGTCCCGCGGGCCCGAGCTGGCGCGACGAGGTCGCCCGCGAACGCCAGAACATGCACGCGGCGCTCGCGTGGCTGGTGCGGGAGCGCAAGCTCGAGCAGCGGGCCTTCCGGATGGGCGCCGCCCTGTCGCCGTTCTGGTACCGCCGCGGACTCTTCGCGGAGGGCCGCCGCTGGCTCAGGCGCATCCTGGCCCGCGCGGACGAGGTCGAGCCCACGCGCTCCGTCGCGGAGGCCTTCGCCGGCGCGGGCGGCCTCGCGCACAACCAGAGCGACTACGCCGACGCGAAGCGCTGCTACGAGCGCTCGGCCGACCTCGCCCTGGGCCTCGAGGACCAGCCGGAGAAGGTCGTCCAGCAGTTGCTGGCGCGCGCCCTGAACGGGCTCGCGCTCGTAGCGAGGCGGCGCTGCCAGTTCGACGAGGCCGAGCGGGGGTTCGGCGACTGCGCGCGCAGCGCGCGGCTCTACGGGCTCGCGCACCTGGAGGGGATCGCGCTCAACAACCTGGGCAACACGCTGCGCGAGCAGGGCCGCGAGCTCGAGCGGGCCGAGACGCTACAGGAGGAGAGCTGCACGATCCTCGCCCGCGCCGGATCGGAGTGGGGGGTGGCGATGGCCCTCTGCGACCTCGGCTACGTGCTGCTCGACCGCGGCGAGCTGGCCGCCGGCGAGGAGAGGCTGCGCCAGAGCCTGGCGATCCGGGAGCGCTCCGACGACCCGCAGGGCATCGGCCAGTCGCTGAACGGGCTCGCGCGCGCGGAGCAGCTCCAGGGTCGCACGGAGAACCTCGCGGAGCTTCGCCGTGGGGCGCTGCGGCGGTTCGACGAGATCGGCGACCTGCTGCGGATCGCGGAGTCGCTGGAGGGTCTGGCGTCGGTGGAGCTCGCCGGGGAGCGCCACGAGGCGACGGCTCGCCTGCTCGGGGCGGCCGACGCGCTGCGGACGGCGGTGGGGTCTCCAATCCCCGCAACGGAGCGCCGTGAGGTCGACGTCTGCGCGGCCCGCGCCGGCGCGGCACTGGGCGACGACGGATACGCCCGTGCGGCCGCCGCGGGGGCGGCCGCGCCGCTCGAGGTGATCGCGGCCGAGCTCTAGCCGCCGGGCGCCGCTCCTACGCCACGGGCGGCGCGCCCGACAGCTCGAAGTCGGCCGACTGGCCGCCGATCGCGACCGTGACCACGACCGGCGAGCTGTCGCCGGGATTCGCGAACACGTACTGCGCGTAGGCCGTGATCCCGCGTGCCCCTACGGCCGGAAGCGGGCCGTCCGCCGGCCCCTCGGTGAGCTCGAGCGGCGTCCCGCCGGCGCTCGCGGTCACCTCGAGGTCCGACGCCGAGAGCTCGTCGGGCGCGCCGACCGCGATGCTGACGTGGAACTTCACCTGCCCGCCCGACAGGCCGTCGAGCGTCACGAGCGCGAAGCGCTCCCCGATCGGGACCGCGGTCTCTACCTCGGCCATGTCAGAACGTCCCGTTGCATGTGACCGTCCATTCCCTCGTCTCCTTGACGGCGTTGCCGTTGCAGGTGTCGATGATCTGCCCCCGGAAGTCGAGGTCGAGCGTGAACGTCGCCCCGATCGGCCCGCTGACGAACGGCGAGTCGTTGCCGCGATACTGGCAGCCGTTCGGGCGGTCCGGCAGGTACTGGTCGGTGGCATCGGTGGTGATGGTCTCCGACCGGTGCCCGTAGAACACGTTCATCCCGGCCTGCGGCGGGCTGAGCCCGTCCTCGAGGAAGTTGTCGTTCGCCGAACCGGCGGGCGGCCGCGGCAGCATCGGCCGCGGCGGTCCTCCCGCGGGATCCGGCAGCAGGTGGTTGATGCGCGTGCCGTTCACGATGTGGGAGCCCCTGATGAACTGGCGGAACTCGCAGCAGTTGCAGGGGGCCGCGAAGTCCGCCTCCATGCGGAAGAACTCGTCGGCCCGCCCCGCGTTGTTCCTGCATCCCGACCGCGCGACCGGCGCGTTGAACGCCGTGACCGTGCAGCCGGACACCGGTGCCGTGAAGGTGAAGGTCGAGCCGGGCCCCGGCTGCGACGCCCCCCCGGCGGTGACCACCACGACGTTCACGTCCCCGCTCAGCTGGACCGGAGCGGTCTCGGCGCTGATCTGGGTCGGGCTGTCGACCGAGAACGAGGCGGCGATGCCGGGCCCGAAGCTCACCGAGGTGACGCCGTCGAAGTTCTGGCCGGTGATCACGACGAGCGTCCCGCCGCTCGCCGGGCCGGTCGCCGGGCTCACCGAGCTGACCACGGGCGCGGTCGCGGCCGCCTCGGCGGCGAGCGCGATCTCGTCGAGCCGCTGCACCGTCTTGGGCCCGACGTCGTCGATCACCTCGGCCTCGGGGACGTGCAGCTCGTCGACCTTGAAGCGGTGCACGACCCCGGCGGTCTCGGAGCCGTAGTCGCCATCGGCGCCGTGCTTCGGCAGGCAGCCCGGCCGCCACAGCAGCAGGGCCTGCTGGACCTTGGCGACCGAGGGCACGGTCTTGTTCTGCGAGCGCGAGATCCGAGCCCTGCCGACGTCGTCCGCGATCCGCTGGAGCAGGTCGTCGCCCGCGAACAGCCGAGATCTCAGGGGGGGCATGCGTTCACCTCTCGCGTCGAAGTCGGAAGTCGGAGCTCGCGAAACTACGCCTCGCGCCGATCCGGCACAAGAGACGAAAGGGCAGGGTTGGCTGCCCTTTCGGTCTAGGGTGCGCGGCGTGGCCATCGAGCACGACCGCGCCGCCTGGGAGGAGCTCGCGGCGCTCGACCCGCTGTGGGGCGCGCTCACCACCGACACCCGGCACGGCTGGTCGGCCGCCGAGTTCCTCGCGTCGGGCGAGCGGGAGATCGCCGGGCTGCTGGAGCACGCCGACACGCTCGGCCTGCCGGCCCGCCGCGAGAGCGCGCTCGACTTCGGCTGCGGCCCGGGGCGGCTCACGCGCGCGCTCGCGCGGCACTTCGGCTCGAGCGTCGGGGTGGACGTGTCGCCGCGGATGGTCGAGGTCGCCCGGCGCCTCCACGCCGACGTGGAGAACTGCCGCTTCGTCGCCGGCGAGCGGGCGCTCGACGGCCTCGGCGACGCGCGCTTCGACCTCGTCTACAGCAACCTCGTGCTCCAGCACGTCTCCGATCCGCGCGCCGCCCTCGGCTACGTCGCCGGCCTGGCGCGGGTGCTCGCGCCGCAGGGGCTGCTCGCGTTCCAGCTCCTCACGCGGATCCCGCCGCTGCGTCGGGTCCAGCCGCGCCGGCGCCTGTACGGGGCTCTGCGCCGTGCCGGGGTTCCGCCCGGACCGCTGTTCCGGCGCCTGCGCCTCGACCCGATCGGCCTATACGCCGTGGAGGCGGACCGGGTCGCGCCCGCGCTCGCCGCCGCCGGGGCCACGCTCATCCGCGCCGACGAGGCCGCCTGGCCGGGCGGGGTCCGCTCGGCCACGTACTTCGCCACGCGCGGCGCCGAAATCCACTGAGCGATCAGCTACGCTCGCGCGGTGTCGATCGAGGCCCCGCCCCCCATCGAGCAGGTTCGCGTCGGCGAGCGCGACGAGTGGCGCGACGGCCCGCCGCACGCCCAGTTCGCGCGCCTGCGCGCGGAGTGCCCCGTTCACTGGACGCCGGAGATCAAGGGCCACCCCGAAGAGAGCGGCTTCTGGTCGGTCACGCTGCCCGACGACATCCAGGCCGTGAGCCGCGACTGGGAGACCTACTCGTCCGAGCGCGGCGGGATCACGCTGATGGCGGGGTCCGAGACCAAGCAGGACCTGATGCAGGCGATGTTCATCGGGATGGACCCGCCCAAGCACGACCGCCTGAAGGCGCTGTTCCAGGGCGGCTTCACGCCCAAGCGCATCGCGGAGAACGAGGACGAGATCCGGTCGATCGTGCGCGACGTGCTCGGCCGCCTCGAGGGCCGCTCCGAGTGCGACGTGGTGATCGACGTCGCGCAGCCCGTGGTCGCGCGCGTGATCAACCGGTTCATGGGCCTGCCGCCCGAGGACGACGCGGTCTGGGCGCGCCTGATGAACACCATCATGGTCGCCGGCGACCCGAGCCTGAACCCCGGCGGCGTCGGGAAGGTGATGGAGAACGAGGTGCCCGAGGTCTTCGCGCGCTGCCGGCGGCTGATCGCCGAGCGTCGCGAGCGCCCGACCGACGACCTGACGAGCGTGCTGGTGCACGCCGAGGTCGACGGCGAGCGGCTGGAGGAGCACGAGATCGTGGTGGGCTTCTTCCTGCTGATGGCCGCCGGCATGGACTCGACCAAGGCCACCTTCTCGAGCGGCATGCTCGCGCTCCTCGAGAACCCCGACCAGCGCCGGCTGGTGCTTGAGGATCCCGCCCTGATCCCCTCGCTCGTCGAGGAGTCGCTGCGGATGTTCCCGGCCTTCTCGCACTTCCGGCGCACCGCCACGCGCGACGTCGAGCTGAACGGGGCCCAGATCCGCGAGGGCGACAAGGTCGTCATGTGGTACGTCTCCTCGAACCGCGACGAGTCGCGCTACGAGGCCCCGCACGAGTTCCGGGTCACCCGCAATCCGGAGCACCAGGCGTTCGGCGGCGGCGGCCGGCACTTCTGCCTCGGCTCCGCGCTCGCCCGGCTGGAGCTGAGGGTCCTGTTCGAGGAGACGCTCGCGCGCTACCCGGACATGGAGCTCGCGGGGCCGGTCACCTACGTCAAGTCGCAGTTCGTGAACCAGCTCCGCACCCTGCCGGTCCGCCTGCCCGGCTAGGGAGCGTCTCCCCGCGGGACCTGGTCGACATTACCCACCTATACGGTGGGTTAGGTCGACCACCCCCCGGCCCTAGCGTGCTTCGCCCAAGGCTCCTAGGGAGCGTCGTGCATGCGCCAGTCGGCGTGCAGCTCGAGCTTTCCGTCGTAGAGCAGCGTCCGTGAGAGCTGGCGCTGGATCTTTCCGCTCGTGGTCTTCGGCACCGCTCCGGGCGAGACCAGCGATACCCGCTCGAGCTGGATGTCGAGGTCGTGCACGACCTGGCGGCGCACGGCGTCGATCACCGCGGGCAGCTCCTCCGGCGGAGCCGGGTCGATCTCCAGCACGATCGCCGGGGCGCTCTCGCCGGACTGGGACTCGATCGCGAAGGCCGCGCTGCAGTGCGCTCGCAGGCATTCGTGGGCGGACTCCGCGCTGACCTCCACGTCGTGCGGGTGGTAGTTGCGGCCGTGCAGGATGATCACGTCGCGGCTGCGGCCGAGGACGAACAGCTCGCCGTCGCGCAGGAAGCCGAGGTCGCCGGTCCGCAGGTACTCGGTCGAGCCGTCCTCGCCGGCGGGCCGCGCGTTGAAGTGCTCGCGGCTCTGCTCGGGGTGGCCCCAGTAGCCGGCGGCCACGCTCGGCCCGGCCACCCAGATCTCGCCGATCGCGCCGGGCTCGACGCGGCGCAGCGTCCGGCGGTCGACGATCGCCAGCTCGTGGTCGGCGCCCACCTCCCCGCAGCCGACCAGGGTGACGGCCCGCGAGCCCGCCGCCGGTGGCCGCACCGCTCCCTTCTCGAGCGCGCGCGCGTCGACGTCGACCAGCGTGGGGTCCCTGGGGGTGTGCGGCCCGGTGACCATCAGGGTCGCCTCGGCCAGGCCGTAGCACGGCCACATCGACGACCGGCGCAGGCCGTGGGGGGCGAACGTCTCGTAGAACGCCTCGATGGTGCGCGCCAGTATCGGCTCGGCGCCGTTGAACGCCACCTCCCAGGACGAGAGGTCGAGCGACTCGCGCTGCTGCTCGGTGGTGCGCCGCACGGCCAGCTCGTAGGCGAAGTTGGGCGCGCCGCTGATGGTCGCGCGGAAGCGCGTGATGCCCTCGAGCCAGCGCACCGGACGCTTGATCACGATCAGCGGCGACATCAACGCCGCCGGGTAGCCCTGGTGGACCGGCTGGAGGATGCCGGTGACCAGGCCCATGTCGTGCGAGGGCGGCAGCCACGAGAAGATGCGGCTCTCGGACGACGTGTGCTGGGCGCGGCCGATCAGCTCCACGTTCGCCAGCAGGTTCGCGTGCGTGAGCATCACCCCGCGCGGGTCGGTCGTCGATCCCGACGTGTACTGCATGAACGCCAGTCGCGAGGGGTCGTCGGACACGATGCCGGGCTCGGCGTCCTCGAGCCCCTCGTCCACGGCGATCCACGTCGCGCGCGCGAGCGCCTCGCCCTCGCTGAACAGCGGCGTGGTGGCGTCGCGGATCGCCGCGGTGGAGAGCACCACGGCGACCCCGGCGTCCCCCGCGACCGCGCGCAGGCGCGGCACCGTGCGGTGCAGGCGCTTGGGGTGGGGCGGGGTGGCCGAGACCCCGACCATCCCGGCCTGGAAGCAGCCGTACACCGAGGCCACGAAGTCGAGCCCCGGCTCGAACAGCAGCAGCGCGTGCGAGCCGGGCGCCGCGGCGTCGAGCAGCCGGCTGGCGATCGCCTGCGCACGGCGGTGCAGCTCGCCGTAGGTGACCCGGTCCGAGTCGGTCACGCCGTCGCTCGAGTACGTGAACGCGAGCCGGTCCGGGGTCTCCTCCGCCCGCGACGCGAGCATGGCCCCCAGGGTCCTCGTCGATGCGGCCATCCGGGACATGTCGATCGCTCCGGCGCCGCGGCTACGCGACGTAGGTGGCGGCCTCCTCGACCACCTCGGACAGGAAGCCGACCACCGCGTCCACCTGCTCGTCGGTCGCCACCATCGGCGGCAGCAGCCGGATCGTGCGCGGCGCGCTGAGGCACGGCGATATGAGCACCCCGCGCATCGCCATGTCGATCAGGACGCTCCCGGCCGCTGCGGCGTTGGCGAACTCCACGCCCCAGAGCAGCCCCTGGCCGCGAACGTCCGTGATGAGCTCCGGGTGCTCGGCCGCGAGGCCGCGCAGCCCGGCCTCGATCCGCCTGCTCACCCGCTCACCCGACGGGGCCAGCTCGTCGATGGCGCGCAGCGCCGCCCGCCCGGCCGCGCACGAGAGCGGGTGTCCGGAGAAGGTCTGGCTGTGCCAGGTCGGGTCCTCCACCAGCGGCGCGTAGAGGTCGTCGGAGCAGACCATCGCCGACAGCGGCATGACGCCGCCGCCGAGCGGCTTGCCGAGCAGGACGGCGTCGGGGTCGATGCCCGCCTCGAGCGCGAGCGACGTGGCTCCGCAGCGGCGCAGGCCGACCTGGATCTCGTCGCAGATCACGAACGCGCCCGCCGCCCGCGCGTCGTCGGCCCAGCGGCTCAGCACCGCGCGCGGGACCGGCTGCACGCCGCCCTCGGCGCGGATCGGCTCGGCCACCAGCGCGGCCACGTCGCCGCGCTCGGCCTCCCGCGCGACCGCCTCCGGGTCGCCGGGGTCGATGCGGGTCACGTGCGCCAGCAGCGGCTCGAGCCCCTCGTGGAAGATCGGGTTGCTCGTCAGGGCGAGGGCCCCGAGCGTCTTTCCGTGGAAGGCGCCCTCGAGCGCCAGCACGCGCAGGCGCCCGGTGCGCCGCCGCGCGAGCTTGACGGCCACCTCGACGGCGTCGGCGCCGTCGCTGCCGAGCCAGACGCGCTGGAGCCGGGGCTCGAAGCGCCGCGCGAGGTCGGCCATGAGGCCGGCGGTGACCGGGTTCGCGAGCAGGCGCGTGGTGCTCGTCATGCGGCCGAGCTGGTCGGCGACGGCCGCCACCACGCCGGGGTGGCGGTGTCCGAGCAGCGTGACCGCGTAGGAGCCGAAGTCGATCGCGTCGCGCCCGTCGGAGAGGTGCACCAGCGCGCCGCTCGCCTCCTGCTCGACGGCGCCCTGGCCGGCCATCTTCGCGGCCAGGACGTTGCCCGAGGCGACGTGCCTGTGCAGCGTCTCGAAGACCTCCGTCGCGTCGATGCCGAGCTCGGTCACGACACCGTCGCCTGCGAGTCGACGCCCTCCAGCATCTCCGTGGCATTGTCGTAGAGCGCGCGCCTGGCGACGGGATTGAGCATCGGGGCGAGCAGCGGAACCCCGATCTCGAACGAGATGCGCAATCGCACGTGGGTGAGCGCCTGCTCCTTCTCGTCGAGCTCCCAGGCGCCCTCGAAGCGCTCGAGGTCCCCGCTGACCTGCGTGAAGCGCACGGTGTGCTTGTCGTGGTCGATGAACTCGCGGTCCCGCCAGACCAGCGTCGCGCCCTTGATGATCATCGCCCACTCGGTGCGGCGGACCGTCGGCTCCTCCCACTCCTCGATGTTCACGGAGACGACGTTCGTCATCACCTCGGGGTAGCGCTCGATGTCGAGCACGGCCGCCCAGACCGTGTCGATCGAAGCGCGGATGTCCATGTCGAGCGATACCTCGGGCATCCGGGACCTTTCAGCCGGCCACCGCGGCCCAGGGGCGCGGTGCCAGCGACGCGAGTCGGGGGTTCCACTCCGCCCAGTAGCGGACCGAGGGGGCGATCGCCTCCTCGGCGTTCGTCACCGGGTGGGTCGGCTCGAACGGCTCGGTCAGCTCCAGGTAGGGGAGGAAGTTGTCGAGGTGGTCGAGCGTCAGGAGCTGGCGGCGCGAGAGCACGTCGTCGGAGAATGGGCGGTAGAAGCGCCGCCAGCTCTCGGGGGCGAGGAACGGCGGGACGTCCACCGGGGCGACGCCCTGCTCCTCGCGCCACTCGTTGAGCGCGCCGCACATCAGCTCGACGGCCGTCGCGACCCGCGGCGCCGCCTCGCCGCACGCGGGGGTGAGGACCTCGCCGGCGCCGGAGCCGTCCAGCGCCGCGACCACGACCGCCGCGACGTCGTCGACCGGGACGACGTCGAAGTACCCGTCGGGTATGCCGACCACGGCCGGCACGGAGCTCGAGGTGATGCCGCGCAGGAGCATGTACATCCCGGCGAAGCGGGCCGCGCGCCCGTCGCCCCGGCGGCCGATCACGAGCGGCGGGCGGACGATCGTGAGCCGCTCGAAGCGCTCCCGCGCCACGCGCTCGGAGCGGGCCTTGGACCACTCGTAGTTGTTGCGGTAGGCATCCGGGTCGTCCTGGCTGCCGTCGCTGTTGGGCCCGACCACGGCCGCGGTGGAGACGTGCACGACGTGCGTGT
The DNA here is from genome assembly GCA_036389835.1 of Thermoleophilaceae bacterium. Lineage (GTDB taxonomy): Bacteria > Actinomycetota > Thermoleophilia > Solirubrobacterales > Thermoleophilaceae > AC-37. Next base: position 69,823 of record DASVWC010000029.1, read on the forward strand.
CGGGCGCCGCGAGCGGGGCCAGCGCCTCGAGCGAGACCACGTTCGCGCGCAGCGCCTCGTCGGCGGTCTGACTCCAGCGCGTGTCCGCCGCGCAGTTGACGATCGCGTTCCAGGGGCCCGCCAGCGCCGCCGGCGGGTCCGCGTTCGACATGTCCCACGGCACGATCCCGGAGTCCGTGCCGGCGCGCCGGGCCACCGCGGTCACCTCCGCGCCGGCCCGCTGGAGCTGGTCGCGGATCTCCGCGCCGACGATGCCCGTGGCTCCCGTGAGCAGGACCCGCATCAGCCCGCCTCGCCGAGCTTCGTGGCGACGATCCGGTCGACGTCGAGCACGGTCTCCGCCACCTCGGCGTCGAGCTCGGCCGAGGGCGGGAGTCCGAACTCGTCCTCGAGCGCAGCCGCGAGCTCGAGCAGCGTCAGCGAGTCGTAGCCGAGGTCCTCGCGGAGCACCGACGTCGGGGTCACCTGCGCCCCGCGCATCGGGGCCATGTCGGACACGACGGTGATCACTCGCTCGCTGACGCCGGCCGTCTCGGTCATCGGGCCTCCCCGCCGGCCTCGAGACGCTCGACGAGCCCGGCGCCGCCGTCGACGCGCACGCGCTCGCCGTCGCGCAGGATGCGGGTCACGCCGGGCACGCCGACGACCGTCGGGATCCCCAGCTCGCGCGCCACGACCGCCGAGTGCGAGAGCGTCGAGCCGCGCTCGATGACCAGCCCGCTCGCGGTGGGGAACAGCGGCGCCCAGCCGGGATCCGTCCGCACCGTGCAGAGGATCTGGTTGTCGATCGACAGCGACTCGCTCGGGTCGAGGATGATCCGCACGGGCGCCTCGGCGATCCCCGCGCAGCAGCCCAGCCCCCGCAGCCGGCCGTCGTCGTCGCCGGCCTCCGCGCCGGCGTCGTCGCCGGCGTCGAGGTCCCGGCGCGGGGCCAGGTACGGCGTCCCGACGGTCTCGAACCGGTCCGGCGGCCGCGCGCGCTCGTACTCGCCGTACTCGGCCTTCCGGGCCGCGACGACCGGCGCCAGCCGCGCCGAGACGGCGCGCCCGTCGAGGAAGTCCTCGACCTCGTCGGCGGTCAGGAAGAGGACGTCGCGCGGGTCGGCGAGCGCGCCGGCCTCGTGCAGGCGCACTCCGATCGCCCCGTAGATGTCGCGGGCGAGCGCGAACGCCCAGGTGCGCCGCAGCCGCAGCTTCTCGCGGCAGCTCACCGACTTGCGCGCCAGCCCGACCTCGCGCGGGAGCAGGCGCCGGCGCCAGGCGGGCACGCGGCCGGAGAGGTCGCGCATCGCCGCCGCCGCGCGCTCGCGCTCGGCGGCGAGCAGGCGGTCGGGGTCGATCTCCGGGCCGGTGAGGTAGTTGAGGATCACCTCGCCGAGGAAGTGCTCGTCGTCGCGCAGCGACGTGGTCTCGAGCTTGAGCTCGCCGATCGTGCGATCGCCGTAGCGCTCGAGGTAGGCGTCGACGCGCGCCGCGAGCTGCGGCGAATGGCGCCGGATCAGGGCCAGCGCGTCGCCCGGCGCGGCGGCGCGCAGCTCCGCCGCCAGCGCCTCGTCGCGGCGGGCGTCGCGCGCGATGCCCATGAGCTGGCGCGTGGGCTCGACCGACTCGAGCCCGTCGATCCCGCCGAGCAGGTCGGCGAGCCGCGCGTCGACCTCGCTCTCGTCGTACACCTCCAGGAGCAGCTTGCGAACGCGCCCGCTCGCCATCGCCATGCGCACGTCGTTGAGATAGGCCGGCGCCGCCGGGGCGATCGCCTCGGTCACGAAGCGCTCGAGGAGGTCGCGGAGCTCGTCGAGCGACCGCTCGGGGAGGCTGGCTCGGTCGATGCTGTCGTAGAAGCGCTGGAAGAGCACCGCGTAGCGGTCCACGACGGCGTCCTGGCGCGCGATGAGCACGGCCAGGCGGCCCGTCATCCGCGCTAGCTCGGCGGCTCGCCGGACGCGCTCGGCCGGCGTCGCGCGCGTCCGCTCGGTCGTCCCGATCGTCGTGTGGAACATGTTCGTCTCGACCTCCTCCACGCGGCGCCGGCCGCCGGGGAGGACCTGGATCAGGTGACGCCAGCTCCCGAGGTTGTAGAACACGCGGCCGTCCACCAGGCCGAGCAGCCTGCGCGCGACCGGCGCGAACTCGCCCCGCGTCCGCTCCGATGCGCCGAGCGTGCGCAGGCTCTGGTTGTAGACGCCCTCGTAGAGGCGGGTGGCGAACGAGAACGTGAGCGGCGTGGTCACGCCGTTGAAGCTCTCCTGGATGTTCGAGTTGTCGAATACGCGCGCGCTGTCGCCGGCACGGGGCTCGGGCGGCAGCGACGTGACCGGTCGCGCCTGGAGCGCGTACAGCTCGCCGTCCGCGAAGCACCACTCCAGGTCCATCGGAACGCCGGCCGCGCCGGCCACGGCGGTCGCGAGCTCGCCGACCGCCGCCACCTGCTCGGGCGCGAGCGCGCGCCGCGTGCGCGCGTCCTCCGGCACCGGGCGGACCTCGGTCCCGCGCCCGGAGGCGCCGGCGACCACCTTCACGTCCTTGTCGGCCACCTCGGCGGAGCGCTCCCCGCCGGCCGGCGACCACGTGTACGCGTCGGCGGGAGCGAGGTCGGCGACGACGCCCTCGCCGAGCCCGTAGGCCGCGGTGACCAGGCACTCGTGGCGGGCGCCCGTGACCGGGTTTGCGCTGAAGGCCACGCCCGCCACCTCGGCGTCGACCATCGCCTGGATCACCACCCCGACGTGCAGGTCGGTCGGCGCCATCCCCGCGCGCGCCGCGTACGCCAGCGTCGGCGTGCCGAACGCGGATGCCCAGCAGCGCCGCACGCTCTCCGCCACGTCGTCGGCCGTCGGCTGGAACAGCTCGCTGGCGAGCTGGCCGGCGAACGAGTGCTCGGCCGAGTCCTCGCCGACCATCGAGCTGCGGACGGCGTAGGGACCGGGCCCCAGCTCGGCCACGGCGGCCTCGATGGCGGTCAGCAGGCCGTCGGGGAGGGGCGTGCCCTCCACGGCGGCGCGCAGGCGCGCGGAGACCTCGTCGAGCGCCGCCGGATCGGTCCGGCGCTCGCCGGGCACCTCGCCGAGGAGCAGCATCGCCTCGCCGATCCCGGCCAGGACCCCGGCGGCGCGCAGGTGCGCCCGGAACACCGAGGTCGGCACCACGCGGAACGGGGGCACGCGAGCGCCCGCGCGCAGCAGGCGACCGAGGCCGGCGGCCTTGCCGCCGACCCACGCCTCCTGCGCGCCCTCCGCCGATATCACCCAGGGCCCGGGCGAGACCTCGCTGGCAACTTCAACCTGAGTCAAGGGTGAAACCCTACTAGCGGGATCCTTACCAATTAAGCACGATGAACGGCTCACGGCGGCTGAACGCGCTCAGCCGAGGCGGGGCGCGCGGCTGCTTGGCGTTATCTTGTCGCTCGAGATGACTCCAGCCTCGGGGCCCGCATCGACCAGCAACGCCGACGCGGCCATCGGGCCGGAGGCGCTGGAGGCGAGGATCGCCGCCGCCCACGACGTGCGCTTCTCGGACGTCCTGGAGGCCGTCGCCTACCTCCGCGACTCCGGCGACTCGGTGATCGCCGGCGGATCCCTCACGCTCGGCCTCGGCAACGGCCTCAGCGACCTCGACCTCGTGATCTCGGGCGAGGCGAGCGCCGAGTCCTCGCGCGTCCCGCTCCAGCACTGGGTCAAGAGCCTGCGCGTGGACGTGTGGAAGCTCCGCCAGGACGCGATGGACGAGCTGGTGGGCCGTGCCGAGCGCGTGCTCGGCGGCGACGAGCCGGTGGACGGGGCGTTCGGCGACATCTTCGAGGAGGCCGACCTCAAGCTGCTCCACCGGGTGGCCTTCGGCATCCCTCTCGACGGGCCGCCGCTGCGGCCCGCCGCCACCCGCTCGTACCGCGACATCGCCTGCGACCTGCTCGCGCGCGAGTACGCCGAGCGGATGCGCGAGTCCGCGTTCGTGGCGCAGGCGGCGCTCGCCTCCGGGGACGCGATCGCCGCGGCGTTCAACGCGCGGCTCGCGGTGCAGAGCGTGCTGCACGCGACTCTCTGCGCCCACCGCCGGCCGTTCACGGGCGACAAGTGGCTGCGCGAGCGGCTGGACATGGACGCGCCCGCGCTCGCCGAGCTGCACGAGTCGTTCGCGGTGCTGCCCGAGGACCTCGACGGGACCGGCGACTTCGTCCGGCGTGCGATCGAGGCCTGCGAGAGCCGCTCGGGCTGCGACCTCGCGCCGGCCGCGCTGAGCACGCAGGTCCGCTTCGACGCGGGCGATCTCGAGCTCTTCGCGGCGGGGCCCGAGAGCTACCTGCTGTCGGTCGAGCGCGGGGGAGTGTGGGAGGTCGACGACGCCGAGGCCGACACCTGGCGGCGTCTCGAGCACCCGAGCTGGGAGTGCGACGCGAGCGACGACGCCGCCCTGAGGCTGTCGTTCGGGCTCTTCGCGCTGGGCGTCGCCAAGCTGCGCTGGGAGCGCGGGCTTCCGATCGCGGAGCTGCGGTTCGGGGAGCTCGCGTGAGGGCGTTCCCGAGCGACGCCGGGCGCTACGTCTGGTGCCGGAGCCAGGTCGTGTGGCTGAACCTCGCGCTCGTGGCCCGGCTCGAGGACCTGAGGGGCGCCATCGAGGAGGGCCAGCCCGGCCTCGTGCGCTACTCGGCGGTGGCGATCGGCGAGGACTGCGCGGTGATCCTGGCGCTCGCCACGCACAACGAGAAGCCGCTGCCCACGCGCAAGATGCGCGCGGCGTGGGCGCTCGCGCGGATCCGCGACCACGAGCTCTTCCCGGACTGCTGGGAGCTCGTCCGCTCGTTCGAGTCCGGCAAGTCGGACGCTGAGATCTCGGATGCCTGCCTGCGGCTCGTCGAGGCCACGCGGGCGATCGTCGGCCAGGTGCCCGACGGCCTCACCCACGACGGGTACTTCCCGGTGCTGGCGCTCACCCGCGACTGGTACAAGCTGCTCGACACGCTCGGCGAGAAGGGGTTCTTCCCCGACGAGTGGACCCGGCGCGCGTCACCGGTCGAGCTCACCTGATGGCCCGCCTGGCGAAGTTCGTGATGCGCCACCCGAGGCTCGTCCTCGTCGCGGTGCTGCTCACCACGCTCGTCGCGCTGCCGCTCGCGGGCAAGCAGGAGGAGCGCCTCACGTCCGCGGGCACCATCTCGTCCAACTCCCAGTCCGCCGCCGTCTCGGACGCGGTCGAGGACGGCGCCTTCCCCGGCGGCGAGGTCGCTCCGCTCTCGGTGCTGCTCAAGCCGCGCTCCGATTCGCGGCCCGGCGACATGACCGCCGCCATCGGCCAGGTGAGCGAGCGGATCGCCGAGGTCGACGGCGTCAAGGTGCGCGAGGACGGCCGCCGTGCCGCCCTCGCGTCGGCGCGGGCCAAGCCGCGCCAGCCGGTGATCCTGCCGGTGGACTACGGCGGCGGCGTCGGGATCGACGAGGCGCGCGACCTCAACGACGAGCTGGAGATCGAGACCACCGAGCCGGGCTCCGCCGTCGACGGGCGGGTCGACGTCCACCTGGTCGGCGAGGGCGCGCTCTGGGCCGCGTTCATCGCGCGCGCCGAGGAGGACGTCCGGACCGCGGAGGGCCGCGCGTTCCCGCTGACGGCGATCGTCCTGCTGGTGGCGTTCGGGTCGCTGGCCGCCGCGCTCCTGCCGCTGGTGCTGGGCGCGGTCGCCCTCTTCGTGACCGGCGCGATCATCTACCTGCTGACGTTCGCGACGTCGATGGACATCTTCGCCGCCACGACCTCGTCGATGCTCGGGCTGGGCGTGGCGATCGACTACTCGCTGTTCATCATCGTGCGCTACCGCGAGGAGGTGCGCGCGGGGGTCGACCCCGAGGCGGCCCGCACGCGCGCGATGGCCACCTCGGGCCGCGCCGTCGTCTACTCGGGGATCACGGTCGCGATCGCGCAGTCGGCCCTGTTCCTGATCGCCTCCCCGGGCGTGCGGTCGATCGCGGCGGGCACGATCATCGTGGTCGGGGTCTCGGTGCTCGTGGCGGCCACGGTGCTGCCGGTCCTGCTCGCGAAGCTCGGGCCGCGCGCGTACGAGCCCGGGCGCGTGGGCCGCTGGCTGGCGCGCCGCCGGCGCGGGCCCGTCCGCCAGGCCGCGTTCTGGTCGCGCTGGACGGGCGTGGTGATGCGCCGGCCGGTGATCTGCCTCCTGGCCGCGGTGGCGCTGCTGCTGGCGCTGGCCGCGCCGACGCTCGACCTGACCGTGCGCAACAGCGCTACCAGCCAGCTCGCCGACGACCATCCGGTCCGCGAGGGCATCGCGGTGATCACCGAGCAGGCCGGGGTCGGAGCGCTCGCGCCCGTGCGGATCATGGTCACCGAGGGGTCGGGCCGGCCGCTCGACGCCGCCGCCGTGAAGCGGGTGTCGGACACGGTCAGACGGGACCCGGCGGTACGGGCGGTCGAGCCGGCTCGGCCCTCGACCGACCGCGAGCGCGCCCTGGTCAGCGCCGTGCTGAAGGTGCGCTCCGACTCGCCGGAGGCCCGCGACACCGTGGACCGCCTGCGCGCCGACCTGCCGGCCGCCGCCGGCGGCGCCGAGATCGACGTGGGCGGTCCCACGGCGATCATCCTCGACTTCGATCGCCTCGTGACCGAGCAGCTCTGGCGGCCGATCCTGTTCGTGCTGCTGGCGTCGTTCGTCGTGCTGCTGGTCCTGCTGCGCTCCGTCGTCCTGCCGATCAAGGCGTCGCTCATGACGCTCCTGTCGGTGCTCGCCTCCTACGGCGCGCTGGTCGGCGTGTTCCAGTACGGCTGGCTCGAGTTCCTGGGGGTCGACAAGGCGGAGACGATCTACCCGATCACCCTCCCGCTCGTCTTCACGCTCTGCTTCGGGCTCTCGATGGACTACCACATCTTCATGCTGAGCCGGATCCAGGAGCGCTACGTCGCGATCGGCGACACCCGCAGGGCCGTCGCGGAGGCCCTCGCGAGCAGCGCCACGCCGATCACCAACGCCGCGCTGATCATGGTCGTGGTGTTCCTCGCGTTCGTGAGCGCCGGAGCGCCGTCGGTCCAGCAGCTCGGCTTCGCGGCGGCCGTGGCGATCGCCATCGACGCGACGCTCGTGCGGCTGGTGATCGTGCCGGCGGCGATGGAGCTGCTCGGCGACTGGAACTGGTGGCTGCCGCGGCCGCTCGAGAAGAGGCTCGGCGCGCGCCCCGTCGCCGAGGTCGAGCAGCTCGACCCCGAGCCGGTCCGCGCGCTGGCCGAGACGCCGCGCACATGATCGACACCCACGCGCACGCGCTGCCGGCGCTCGACGTCGCGCCCGCGGCGCAGCCGATCCACGACGTGCTCGCCCGCGCGGCCAACAGGCTCACGCCGTCGCGCGCCGTGCTGGAGATCGAGACGCTCTCCACGCTCGAGCGGACGCTTCCGGAGCGGGGCTTCGCGCTGGTCGAGGACCTCTCGCAGCTCGCGCTGCTGCCGCCGGCGCTCGTGGGCGGGACGGTGCGCGGCCTGCTGGCGTCGATGGCCCGGCACGGGATCGACCGTACGATCATGATCGGCGCGCGCGGGCGCATCTCGAACCGCTGGGTCCTCGAGGAGGCCTGGCCGCAGGCGCCCGACCGGCTCGTGCCGGTCACGACGCTGCCGGAGCTCTCGCGCAGGACCGCCACGCTCGACGAGTGGGTCGGCGCCTACCGCGAGCTGGCGGAGGCCGGGGCGGCCGGCTTCAAGCTCCACCCCAACTGGGACGGCGTGCTGCCGGGCCATCCGAGCTACGACGCCGCGTTCGAGGTCGCCCGCGAGCACGACCGGTTCATCATCGTCCACACCGGCTGCTTCCACGTCCGCACGTATCCGAACCAGGAGCCGCTGCGGCTCGACGACCTGCGCCCCTACTTCGACCGCTTCCCCGAGGTACGCGTCTGCCTCGGGCACATGAACCGCGGCAACCCCGAGGCGGTCTGGGAGCTCCAGCGCCGCTACGACCAGGTCTACACCGACACGAGCTGGCAGCCGTCGGAGGTGATCCGGCGGGCGATCGACGCGGTCGGGTCGGACCGGCTGATGCTCGGCTCCGACTGGCCGCTGCTCCACCTGGGCCTCCAGCGCGACGCCAGGCGGGCCGTCGAGCGGGCCGCGTCCGGTCAGCACCTGGAGAACATCGTGGACGTCGCCCCGCGGCGCTTCATCGGAGCGGGCACCTGGCCGGCCTGATCGCGTGTGTGACCGGCCTCGACGGGGCGGGGAAGTCGACGCAGGTCAACGAGCTCGCCGCGCGCCTGCGCAGCGAGGGCCGCTCCGTGGCCGTGTCGAACATCTGGGACCTCGTCCTCGACCCGGCGTTCGCCGGCCGGTCCCTGTTCGAGAAGCCGTCGGAGGCGGACGGCTATCTCGCGATGCTCGAGCCGACGGCCCGGATGTACTTCCTGAGCCACGCGCTCCGGGAGTCGTTCGCCCGCGCTCTGGCGCGCGGCGCGGACGTCCTGCTGCTGAACGCGTACTGGTACAAGTACTACGCGACGGAGGTCGCGCACGGCGGCGACCCCGCGGTGCTGCGGACGATCACCAGCGTGCTCCCGAAGCCGGACGTGACGTTCTACCTGCGCATCTCGGCCGCCGAGGCGGCGCGGCGAAAGGAGCGCTTCTCGGCCTACGAGACCGGCTTCGCGCCGTCGCGCTCGGCGGCGGACTTCGAGGCCTTCCAGGCGGTCGCGCTGCGCGAGCTGGAGGGGCTCGCCGAGGAGCTCGGCTGGAACGTGCTGTCGAGTGACCTCGCCGCGGCGGAGCTGACCGCCCGGATGGGAGATCGCCTCGCGCAGGTGCAATCCGGCTTGGCGCTGTAGCGGCCTTCAGTAAACTTCCCCGCCTGCCCGGTAGTGCCCCCCACTTGGTCCAGGCCTCCGAGCCGATCGCCGTCGAGCCGGACGCTCGGATGCTGCTGTCGCTTCCCGGAATCGGGGAGCTGACGGCTCCGCTCGTCGAGCTGACCGCCACCACCGTGAGGGTCCGGCTCGCCGCGGCGTCCGCGCAGGCGCTCGAGCGCGAGCGGCGCCTCGACAGCGCGTCGCTGGTCATCGGCGGGGAGCTCGAGCAGCTCGGGGAGCTCGCCGTGCGCCGGTCGCAGCCGCAGGACGGCGAGGTCGCGATCGACCTCGAGGCGCTCGATCCGGGCTCGCGCGCGCGGCTCTGGGACATCTGGGACCAGGCCCGCACGAGCGGCGACGGGGTCGAGCCCGGCCACGCCGACCACGGCGACGTGCCGGCGCGCGGCCACTACACCGAGGACGCCCGGCGCGAGCGGCTGCGCTGGATCCGCGCCGCGAGCGGCGCGCCGCTCGGGACCCTCGACGACGTCGGCCTCGACGTGCGCGAGCTGACCGGGAACATCGAGAGCGTCGTCGGCAGCGTCGAGATCCCGGTCGGCCTCGCGGGCCCGCTGCTGTTCGACGGCGCGAACGTGCAGGGCCGGATAACCGCTCCGCTGGCTACGACCGAGGGCGCGCTGGTCGCGTCGGCCACCCGCGGCGCGCGTGCGATCACGCGCGCCGGCGGGGTCAGGACGCAGATGCTGAGCCAGCGGATGTCGCGCGGGCCGGTCTACGAGTTCGAGGACCTCCGGGCGGCCGTGCGCTTCGGCCGCTGGGTGGACTCGCACCTGGGCGAGATCGCCGAGCAGGTCGGCCTCGTCTCACAGCACGCGCGACTCGTCGACGTGCGCTCGATCCAGCTCGGCCGGGTCGTGAACCTCCGCTTCAACTACGAGACCGGCGACGCCGCCGGTCAGAACATGACCACCGCCTGCACCTGGCGCGCCTGCCAGTGGATCAACGAGGCCATCGAGCTGGTGCCGGGGATGACGCCGCGCCGCTTCCGGATCGAGGGCAACGCGAGCGGCGACAAGAAGGCCAACTACCTCAGCATGCTCGACGGGCGCGGCATGCGCGTGACGGCCGAGTGCTTCCTCGATCGCAGGACCGTGACCGAGGTGCTGAAGACGACCCCCGAGGCGATCGCCGACACCTGCCGCTACGGGATCCTGAGCGGGATCCAGTCGGGCATGATCGGCCAGAACATCAACGTGGCCAACCTGATCGCGGGGATGTTCGTGGCGACCGGTCAGGACATCGCGTGCGTGCACGAGTCGAGCCTCGGCATCCTCTCGGTCGACGCCGTGGACGACGGCCTCTACGCGAGCATGCTGCTGCCCGCGCTCGTGGTCGGCACGGTCGGCGGCGGGACCAACCTCCCGAACCAGCGCGACTACCTCGACATGATGGGCTGCGCGGGGGCCGGCCGGGTCGAGCGGCTCGCCGAGATCGTCGCGGGCTTCGCCCTGGCGCTCGACCTCTCGACCGTCGCGGCCGTGAGCGGCGGCCAGTTCGCCGACGCTCACGAGCGGCTCGGCCGCAACCGGCCCGTCGACTGGTTCACGCGCGCCGACCTGCGGCCGGAGTTCTTCACGCCGATGCTCGCCGAGGCGCTCGGCGAGCCGGCGCTCGAGGTCACGGGCGTGACGGACCTCGACCCGGTCACGGGCTCGAGCATCATCACCGAGGTCACCGGGCAGGGCCTCCAGGACAAGCTGACCGGCCTGCTGCGGCTGCGCCTGGACTACGCCGCGGAGGGCCGCGAGGGCGCCCTCGACGTGGTGGTCAAGGTCAAGCCGCTCGACAGCGAGGTGATCCTCACAACCAACAAGATCGCGTCGCTCTGCGGCGGGGCGCTGGCCGACCTCTACCCGCGCTGGCGCGACTGGACCGGCTTCAAGGACGTCCACACGCGCGAGGTCGGCCTCTACCGGGCCGCCGACGAGCGCGTCCGCGAGGTGATGCCGCGCTTCTACGGCGCCTACGAGGACGAGGCCCGCGAGGCGTACGTCGTCGTGATGGAGGACCTCGGCCCCGGCGTGGTGCTCAAGGACTCGGCGCAGGAGCGCTCGGCCTGGGCCGAGCGGCACGTGGACGCCGCGCTCCGCGGGATCGCAGGGGTGCACGCCGCCTGGCTCGGGCGCGAGGACGAGCTCGTGCGCCAGCCCTGGCTCGGGCGCTACGCGACCGCGCGCTCGATGCGGGCGATGGACGAGCTGTGGCTGGCCCTGGCCGAGCACAACGCCACCGAGTACCCCGAGTGGATCGACGAGTTCACGCTGATCCGGATGAAGAAGTCGATCGAGGAGCTCGGCGAGTGGTGGCCGCAGCTCGAGGCGATGCCGCAGACGCTGGTCCACAACGACTTCAACCCGCGCAACATCGCGCTGCGCGCGGACGGGCTGCGGCTGGTCGCCTACGACTGGGAGCTCGCCACGATCCACGTGCCGCAGCGCGACCTCGCCGAGCTGCTCGCGTTCACCATGCCGGCCGACGTCGAGGCGGCGCAGGTCGACCACCACATCGAGGTCCACCGCGCGGCGCTCGAGGCCGCGGCCGGGGTGCAGCTCGACCCGGAGACCTGGCGGCGCGGCTACCAGCTCGGGCTGCGCGACTTCACGCTCACGCGGCTCCAGCTCTACATGATGGCCCACACCCAGCGCCAGTACGAGTTCCTCGACGAGCTCGTGCACATGGTCAAGCGGCTGATCCGCCTCGAGGGCGAGCACGACATCGCCACCGGCCGCTTCCGCTACTCCGACGTCGACGAGCGGGTCTGAATGCGCTCAGTCGCCCGGCTGGCCCCGTTCCGGGAGCCCGAGCTCAGCCATCAGCTCCGCGAGCGTCGCGTCCAGGTCGCGGCCGCCGTTGGCGATCCGGTGCACCTCGATCTCGGGGCGCAGCTCGGCCAGCTCCCCCAGCACGACCTCGTAGGTGTCGCGCAGCATTCCGAGCGCCCGCTCGTCCTCGTGCAGCTCGCCGCCGGAGGCGTCGCGGCCGGCCGAGCGGCGCGCCGCCTCGGCCGCGTCGACGTCGAGCAGGACGACCACGTCGGGCAGGGTCGTGCCGTAGCGAGCGCCGAACTCGGCGAGCACCGTCTCGGTCGGCTGCGCGAAGGCGCGCACGACGTCGACGGCGATGGCCCAGAAGTCGGTCGCGCGCCGCAGCCGCCTGTTCTCGAGCTCGTGCCAGCCGCGGGCGGCGTCGTAGGCGCCCGGGCAGCCGGCCAGCCGCTCGCGCAGGACGGGCTCGAGCGCCGCGCCGTCGAGCACCTCGGCGACCTTGCGCTGGTAGAGCGGGACGTAGACGAGCGTGTCGACGAGCGGGTGGCGGTCGCTGACGAGGTGGTCGGGGGCGAAGGTCGTCGTGTAGAAGCGCTCGACATGGCCGTAGAGCGTCATGCGCAGGTACAGCGCGGCCAGCTTCAGCTCGAAGCTGCGCAGCTCGTCGGCGACGTCGGAGAGCGCCTTGAGCCGCGCCGACAGCTCGGCGAGCGGGGCGTCCGGGGTGTCGTGGTAGCTCGGGCAGTTGAACGCTGCGAGCCGCCCAGGTGAGTGCTCGAAGCGCGTGCGCAGCCGCTCGACGAGGACCGACTTGCCGGACCCGTCGATCCCGACGATGGCTACGCGACGTGGCACGCCCGCACCCTATTCGCAGGACCGCGCGATGACCAACTCGCGCCGCGGGCTGGCGGGGCGGCTGCTCGGGTACCTGAACGAGCGCTTCCCGATCCAGGGCGTGATCACGAACTCGATCGCGTACGCAGCCGCGCTGCTCTACGGCAAGGCGATCGTGGGCGACGGCGAGCTCCACGTCGCCGTCGAGGACGTGCTGGGCGTACTCGGCATCCTCGGGTACCTGCTGCTCGCGCGCGTGTTCGACGAGCACAAGGACTTCGAGTTCGACGTCGAGCACCTGCCCGACCGCCCGCTCCCGCGCGGCTCGATCTCGTGGCGCGAGGTCGACGGCCTGGGCGTGGCCGCCTTCGTCGTGCAGGCCGCGGTCTCCGTCGCCGTCGACGGCGGCGTGGGGCCGGTCTGCTTCTGGTGGGCGATCGCGCTGACCTACCTGGTGATCACGCGCTTCGAGTTCTTCATCCGGCCGTGGCTGCGCCGGCACTTCGTGACCAACACGGTCCTGCACCTGCCGGTCTACGCGCTCGGCCTCGTGTGGATCGCCCAGATCGGCGCCGAGCCGGAGTGGGTGGGCACGGACGTGCTCTGGCTCGCGGCGTACGTCTACGTGGCGACGCTCGGCATCGACCTCTGGCGCAAGTCGCACGGCCCCGAGGACGAGCGCGAGGCCGTCGACTCCTACACGCAGCGCTGGGGCGTCACGGGCGCCTCGGCCATGACCGCGGCGGTCGCCGTGGTGTGCGCGGCGCTCGCGGCGGTGATGCTCACGGTCGCGGACGCGGAGGCACCCGCCGGCTACGCGGCCCTCGCATGGCTGCCGGTCCCGCTGTTCGTGGGCCTCGTGCGCTTCGTGGGCGCGCCCAGCCGGCGGACGAACAAGCCCAAGCGCGACCTGCTCGCGGCGACGCTCGTCGGCTTCAACCTGATCCTCGCCCTCACGCTCGCGATCGACCGCGGACTGGCCTGATCTGACCCCCGAACGGGGGTGGTGCACGACCGGCGGCGTCCGTTAGCGTCGCTCGGGCATGATCGATCGCAGAAAGGTCGCCGCTCGCCTCGACCCGGGGATGGCCGAGGGGCTCGAGCTCGACGTGGCGATCGTGGGCGCCGGGGCGGCCGGCCTCTACACCGGCTACCGGCTCGCGACGGGCGAGCGCGAGCGGCGCGGGCGCCGTCCGAAGGTGAGCCTGTTCGAGCTGGGCGACCGGATCGGCGGCCGGCTCCACTCGGTCGAGCTGCCCGGGCTCCAGTTCTACGGCGAGCTGGGCGGGATGCGCTACATGACGTCGATGGGGATCGTCACGGCGCTGATCGAGAAGGTCTTCAAGAGCGAGCTCGACCACGTCGACTTCAGCATGGGCGACCCCGCCTCGCACTACTTCTACCTGCGCAAGCAGCGCTTCATGGCCGATGCCTGGACGCAGGCGCAGAAGCTCGACAAGAAGTTCAAGACGCGCTACGCGCTGAACAGCGGCGACGTCGGGTTCAGCAGCGACCAGCTCTTCAGCAAGGTCACCTACGACGTGCTGATGGCGGACCCGGCGGTGAAGGCCAAGTACGCCAAGAAGCTGCTCCACCCCACGAAGTACGACTACGAGATCCAGCTCACCGGCCGCGACTGGGACGCGATCAAGCCGGAGCTGCGCTACCACTTCCCCGGCCCGTACGAGGGCCGGCCGGTCTCCGAGCTCGGCTACTGGAACCTGCTCACCGACCAGCTCTCGCAGGAGGGCCTCCAGTTCCTGGCCGACGCCGGCGGCTACTACTCGAACACGATCAACTGGAACGCCGCCGAGGCGATCCAGCAGATCGTCGGCGACTTCTTCGGACCGGTCAGCTACCGCACGATCGCGGGCGGCTACGACCAGGTGCTGTACGCGCTCGCGAAGGCGCTGCTCGACAAGCGCGTCAAGATCTGGAAGCAGAACGGCGTGGTGGGCGTGCGCCCCGCGCCGGCCGGCTCGCCGCGCCGCTACGAGCTGAAGCTCGCGAACCAGGCCTCGGGACGCGAGTGGATCGTGCACGCCGACGCGGTCGTCCTCGCGATGCCGCGCCGCTCGCTCGAGCTGCTCGACATGTACCCCAACTACCTGAGCCTCTACGACGGGCCGGAGGGCGCGACCTTCCGCCAGGCCGTCTCGTCGACGATCATCCAGCAGTCGATGAAGATCCTGATGGGCTTCGAGGAGCCCTGGTGGACGAAGGACTTCGGCGCGACGGCCGGGGAGTCGATCACCGACCTGCCGATGCGGCAGTGCTACTACTTCGGCACCGACCCCGAGAAGGACTCGCACTCGCTGTTCCTGTCGAGCTACAACGACATCGACACGGTGTCGTTCTGGTCCGCGCTCGAGCAGGACGAGCTCTTCCAGCCGCGCGCGACGCGGCTGGTCTCCCAGGGCGACGTGGACGCGGTCTCGGAGTACCAGGCGCCGCAGGTGATGATCGACGAGTCGATGGCGCAGGTCCGCGAGCTGCACGGGCACCAGCCGTACGAGATCCCCGATCCCTACGTCACCTGGTTCAAGGACTGGGCGCACGAGCCGTACGGCGGCGGCTACCACGCGTGGAACCCCGACGTCTCGGTGCGCGACGTCATGCGCTACATGCGCAAGCCGCGCGCCGACGAGGCGATCCACGTGGTCGGCGAGGCCTACTCCGACCAGCAGGGCTGGGCGGAGGGCGCCTTCTGCGTCGCCGAGCTGTTGCTGCGCGACCACTTCGAGATGAAGCCGGCCGCGTTCATCCCGAAGTCGTACTACCTCGGTTGGTAGGACCCGGCGCCCAGCTCGGCCGCGACGTCATCCTCGACTACCTGCGCGAAGTCGGGGTCGAGTACCTCTTCGGAGTGCCGGGCACCAACGAGGTCCCGCTGATCGACGGCACGAGCGAGGCCGGCAGCGGCATCGGCTACATCCCGTGCCTGCACGAGAACATCGCGATGGGCGCGGCGGCGGGATACGCGTGGGTCTCGGGACGGCCCGGCGTCGTGGAGCTGCACGTGACCCCCGGGGCGGGCCACGGGGTCGGCAACCTCTACAACGCCTACAAGTCGCACGTCCCGCTGGTGGTCCTGTGCGCACAGCAGCACAGCGACCTGCTGCTCCAGGAGCCGGTGCTCTCGTCGGACCTCGTCAGGACGGCGGGCCAGTACGCGAAGTGGGCCTACGAGGTGCGCACGGCGCTCGAGCTGCCCCAGGTCATGCAGCGGGCCCTGAAGGAGGCGCTCACGCCGCCCACGCGCCCGGTGTTCCTGTCGATCCCGTGGGACTTCACCCTGGCCGAGCTGCCGGCGGCGCCCGCCCAGGTCACGCGCGTGGGCTCCAACTTCACCGGCGACCCGGACGCCGTGGCCGCCGCGGCGGCGCTGCTCGCCGGAGCGGAGCAGCCGATCGTCGTGGCGGGTGACGGGGTCGGCGCCGCCGGCGCCTGGAGCGAGCTCCAGCGGCTCGCCGAGCTGATCGCGGCACCCGTCTACAACGAGCCGATGAGCAGCTACATGAACTACCCCAACGACCACTACCAGTGGCGGGGCGAGGTGCCGCAGACCCAGCAGGGGATGCAGCAGACCTTCGGCGGCCACGACGTCGCCTTCCTCTGCGGCTACAACGCGCAGGCGCACGTCTTCGTCTACGACCAGGCGGACGGTCCGCTGATCCCACCCGGCGTCGCCCAGGTGTTCCTCCACGACGACGAGTGGGAGATCGCGAAGAACGGCTACGGCGCCGCGGCCGTATTCGGCGGCATCCGGGCGACGCTGCCGGTCCTCTGCGACGCGATCGAGACGGTCCGGGGCCGCGACGCGGGCGCCGCCGACGACCGGCGCGGCGAGCTGCGCAAGGGGCACAACCGGCGCCGCGGGCGCCTCCGCGAGCGGGCCAGGGCCGCGACCGGCGCTCGCGCGGACGCGCTGCCGACCGGGGACGACGTGGCGCTCGCGCTGCGGGCGCTCCAGGACACGATGGCCGCGCCGATGACGCTCGTCGACGAGGCGATCTCGGACCAGGACTCCTTCCACCAGTACGTGCGCTTCGACGCGCCGAACAGCTACTTCAACGCGCAGGGCGGCTCGCTCGGGATATCGATGCCCGCGAGCATCGGCGCGAAGCTGGCCGCGGGCTCCGGCCGCACGGTGGTGAACACGGTCGGCGACGGAACCGCGCTGTTCTACCCGCACAGCTGGTGGACGACGAGGAAGTTCGGCCTGCCGGTCCTCTACGTCGTGACCAACAATCGCGAGTACAAGACCCTCCAGCTCGGGCGCCAGGCGATCGAGCAGGTCTACGACTGGAAGCCGGCGGGCGACGACTGGTACCTGCGGCTCGACCACCCGCGGATGAGCTTCGTCGCCCTCGCCAAGCCGTTCGGGATCAAGGGGACGCTCGTGAAGCGCCGCGATCAGCTCGAGGACGCCCTGCGCACGGGCCTCGCGGCCGTCGAGGCGGGCGAGCCGTACGTGGTCGAGGTCCTGACCGACCGGTCGCTCCCAGCGCCGTCCGAGGCGCCGGCCCGCCGCGGGCCGCCCTGACCCGCGCGCCCGGACGCGGCAATCCAGCGAGCGCGGCGGCTGCCCGGTACGCTTCCGAAATCTTCTTGAGCAAACGCAGCAGCGGGCGCCGCTCCGGAGGAGGGCGGCGCGGACGCTGGTCGCTCGAGGGCGACCGGCGCATCGACGTCGAGCGCGACGCCGGGGGCGTGCCGCACGTGCGCGCGACCAGCGAGCCGGACCTGCTGCGCGGCCTCGGCAACTGCCACGCGACCGACCGCGGCCTCCAGCTCGTCCTGTCCCGCATCGTCGCCCGCGGCCGGGCCGCGGAGGTCCTGAGCGGGAGCGACGAGATGGTCGAGCTCGATCGCTTCTTCCGCCGCATCGACTTCGCGAACGGGGCCGAGCGCGAGCTGGCCAAGCTCTCGTCGCGGCACCGCGAGCTGCTGGACGCCTACGTCGAGGGCGTCAACAGCGCCCTCGATCGCCGGCGACCGTGGGAGCTGCGCGTGCTCCGGCACCGCCCCGAGCCCTGGACCGCCGAGGACTCGCTCGTGATGGCGCGGATGGTGACCTACCTGGGTCTCGCGCAGACGCAGGGCGAGATCGAGGGCTGGATCGTCGAGATGGTCCAGGAAGGGGTCCCGCGCCCCCTTCTCGACGAGCTGTTCCCCGGCCGGCTCGAGGACCTCGACGAGGAGCTCGTGCGCTCCGCCCGGATCGAGAACAGGGTCGTGCCGAGCCGGGTGCCGTGGCGGGTCGCGGTGCCGGCGCCCACGGCGTCGAACAACTGGGCGATCGCCCCGGCTCGCACCGCGAGCGGCACCGCCCTCCTGGCCAACGACCCGCACGTGCCGGTCGACCGGCTGCCCGCGGTCTGGTGCGAGACCGTGCTCGAGCTCGAGGACCGCTGGATCGGCGGTGCCGCGATGCCGGGGCTGCCGCTCACCGCGGTCGGCCGCAACAACGACGTGGCGTGGGGGGCGACCTACGCCTACGGCGACGCCACCGACTCGTGGGTCGAGGAGTGCCGCGACGGGGCCGCCCTGCGGATCGTCGACGGCGAGGAGCGCTGGGAGCCCTTCGAGGTGCGCAAGGAGGTCATCCGCCGGCGCGGGAAGCCGCCCGTCGAGGTGACGTTCCACGAGAGCAGCCACGGCGTGCTCGACGGCGACCCGAGCTCGCCGGGCCGCTACCTCGCCACGCGGTGGGCGGGGTCGAGCGACACGGGCGCCGCCTCCTTCGCGACGGGCCTCGACCTGCTCCACGCCCAGTCGACGAGCGAGGTCGGCACGCTGCTCAGCCAGGTCGAGTGGTCGCTCAACTGGGTCATCGCGGACCGGCACGGGTCGATCGGCTACCGGATGTCCGGGCGCATCCCGAAGCGGCCGGAGGGCCACGGCGGGATGGTGCCGCTGCCGGGCTGGGACCCCGCCTGCGACTGGGAGGGCTTCGTGGATCCCGACGACCTCCCTCAGCAGACCGACCCGCCGGAGGGGTTCGTCTACACCGCGAACCACGACCTCAACCATCTCGGTCGCGCCGACCCGATCAACGCCTCGGGTCCGCCGTACCGGGCGGAGCGGATCGAGCAGCGGCTGTCCGAGCACGCCGAGTGGTCGCCCGAGGACGCGGCGCGCCTCCAGATGGACGTGCACTCCGGCCATGCGCTGCTCTACATGGACGTGCTGCGCCCGCTGGTCGCCGACGACCCCCGCTTCGAGCGCGTGCTCGCCTGGGACGGCTCCTACGCGGACGACTCGCACGAGACGTCCTGGTTCGAGGCGTTCTACACGGGCCTGGTCGTCCGCGTGCTGGGATCCCGGTGCGGCGAGGAGTCGGTGCGGCACATCCTCGACGAGACCGAGCTCCCCGCGCACTACTTCCACTTCTTCGACGGCGTGCTGCTGGACCCCGACAGCGCCTGGTTCGGCGACGGCGGGCGCGACGCGGCGTTCCGCGCGGCCGCCGAGGACGCCCTGCCCGCCCTGGCCGAGCCCTGGGGGGCGCGCCACCGGATCGTGATGAGCCATCCGCTGCTCGCCAAGCTGCCGGGCTGGCTCGGCTTCAGCCACGGGCCGATCACCCTGCGCGGCGGCCGGGCGACGATCCACCAGGGCCAGCTCATGCGCGTCCGCGACCGCGCCGTGGCGGTCGGCCCGTCCTATCGATTCATCGCCGACCTCGGCACCGCCGGGGCGCAGACCTCGCTCCCCGGCGGCCCGTCGGACCGCCGTTTCTCGCCGTGGTACACGAGCGGCGTGGACGACTGGCACGAGGGGCGGCTCAAGGCGCTGGGGCCGAACGGCGGGCCTCGAGCTTCCTGAGCACCTCGGGCGCGAGCGCCGCGACGTCACCGGCCAGCTCGAACGTGGGCGTGGCCTCGATCGCCGGGCGCATCGCGCGAAGCTGCGCGTAGACCGCCGCGTAGTCCGGCGCCAGGTAGCTCTGCCACGTGAAGAAGGTCGTGTCGCAGGAGCGCTCGACGACCTGGTTCACCAGCAGCCAGCGCTCGCCGGGATCCTCCACCGCGCGGACCCGCGACTGCGAGCCCGGCGCCACGGCGGGGAGCAGCAGGCCGGCGAGCGGCAGCGGCTCGTCGCGGAAGTCGGCGCCGATCCAGCGCTCGAAGCGCTCCGGGTCGAGCAGCACCTTGTCGCGGTCGCCGCGCCCGTCGAGGCCGCCGCCGGTCTCCGCCTCGACGAGGCGCAGCAGGTCCGGGTTCGAGCGCGCCGTGCCGAGCCCCACGTACGGCCAGTCGCGCCACGGGCGGCAGGCGACGGCGCCGTCCGCCGGCGCGCAGAAGAGCTTGTCGCCCGAGAAGTAGCGCCAGCCGGGCTCGCGCGCGGCGCTCAGCAGCGTCGTCGTCTTGCCGGCGGCCTTCGCGCCGGCGATCGCCACCACGCCGGCGCCGTCCCCGACGGCCGAGGCGTGCAGCACGACGGTGCCGCGCAGCTCCTCGTGGCGGATGACGAGGTCGCGCAGGAACTCGATCGCGTGGATGGTCGAGCCGGGGCCGACGCCGAGCGCGAACGCCTCGCCTCGCCCCACGCAGGCGACCGGCGCCTCGATCGAGATCCGCTCGTTGGCGAACAGCCAGCCGCCGGCCGTGCGCCGGCGCCAGATCGGTATGTCGAACTCCGGCGCGCTGCTCCTGCGTATGGCGACGGGCTCGCCTCCGTCGCGCGCGCGCTCGAGCTTCGCGGGGTCGTGGGCGCTCACCCGCACCGAGAAGCTCCACCCGGCCGCGGCGTCCGCGACGCTGTGCCGGAAGAACGCGAGGACCGGCTCGAACGCGGCGCGCGCCCCGTCCTCGACCTCGAGCCGGACGAGCGTGTGGGTGAAGCGCAGGAACGAGGTCTTCGCGGGCGCGGTCACGCGAGCGTGCGGACCATCAGCGCCTTGATCGTGTGCATGCGGTTCTCCGCCTGATCGAAGACCCTGCTCGCCGGGCCGCGGAAGACGTCGTCGTCCACCTCCCTGAGGTCCGGGTGCGCGCGGGCGAGCTCGGTCTCGAGGTCGTGCAGCGCCGGAAGGCAGTGGAGGTAGATCGTGTCCTCGCGGCCGGTCAGCTCGAGGGCCGCGCGCGTGACCTTGAAGTCGCGCAGCAGCTCGATCCGCTCCGCGATCTGCTCGTGCTCGCCCATCGAGACCCAGACGTCGCCGTACACGACCGCGGCGCCGGTCAGCGCCTCCTCGCGGTCGCCGGTGACGCTGACCCGCCCGGCGCCCGCGTGCTCGTGCGCGACCTGCGCGCGGATCTCCTCGGCCGGCGGCTGGAGCTCGGGCGGCGCGAGTATCCGCAGGTCGAGGCCCGACCGAAGCGCGGCCACCACCAGCGAGCGCGCGACGTTGTTGCGGCCGTCGCCCACGTAGGTCACCGCCACCCCGTCGAGGGTGCCGAACGTCTCCCTGATCGTCATCAGGTCGGCGAGCGCCTGCGTGGGGTGGTGCATGCTGCTGAGCGCGTTCCAGACCGGCACGCCGGAGTGCGCGACCAGCGTCTCGATCGGATCCTCCGCGAAGCCGCGGAACGCGATCCCGTCGAACAGCCGCCCGAGCGTGCGCGCGATGTCCTCGACCGACTCCTCGGCCCCGAAGCGGATGTCCGCGGCGGTGAGCAGCTCGGGATGCGCGCCCTCGTCGGCGGCGGCGACGACGAACGAGCTGCGCGTCCGCGTCGACGGCTTGAGGAACACGAGCGCGACGTTGCGATTGGCCAGGTGGCGGTGGAACTCGCCCCTGCGCTTGCTCGCCTTCAGCTCGGCGGCGACGTCGAGGACCGCCTCGATCTCCTCGCCCGACCAGCCCCGCATCGAGACCAGGCTGCGGCCCCGTAGGTCGACCCGCTCCGCGGAGGCGGTGGAGCGCACGCCTGACACGGCGCGCGATCGTACCAGCGCACCGCTGCAGCTTCGGCGCAGCGGTGCCGGTTCGCTGGCGCGCTGTAGTTCGTGCAATCAGTGGAGATCTCTGGTTCAATCCCCCTTTCGAGGGGACGCGACCCCCGCGTCAAGGGGGTGCCGGACATACTCGCCGTCGGGTGCCGGGGATGCTCCTCGTCCATCGATGCGACCAGTACGCGCGACATCCGCCCGTGCCGGAGCGGCGACCGCGCCCTCCGCCGGCGCGGCGCTGCGGCTGAGCGTCGTCGGGCTCACCGGGTCGGGCAAGTCCACGACCACCGAGCTGCTGAAGCGCTCGCTCGCGCGGCGCGGGCTGAGCGTGAGCGTGGTCAAGCTCGCCGACCCGCTCTACCGCCTCCAGCGCGCCGTCTACGAGACGGCCGGCGTCGCCATCCGCCCCGGCGACCAGGACCAGGTCCTGATGGAGGCGCTCGCCACGCAGCTCAGGCGGATATCGCCGACCGCGCTCGTCGACGACTTCATGCGCAGGCTCGAGGGGACCGCGGCGGACGTCGTGCTCAACGACGACCTGCGCGACACCTTCGTCGACTACCCGGCGCTGCGCGCTGCGGGCTTTCGAGTGGTGCGCGTGACGGCGCCCGAGGACGTCCGCCTCGACCGGCTCGGGCAGCGCGCCGACCTCACGGTGGTAGCGAACTCGGCCACCACGGCGCACATCGACGAGATCGAGCCCGACGCGGTGATCGTCAACGACTCCGGCCAGGAGGAGCTCGCGGCGGCGGTCGAGCGAGTCCTCGAGGACCTGCTGTGATCCTCACCGGGCCGGAGCTCGGTCGCGAGGTGGAGCGCGGCCGCATCGTCATCGACCCGTTCGACGAGAGCCGGCTCGAGCCGAACAGCTACGGCTTCCGGCTCGCGCGCCACGTCATCTCGTACCACGACCCGGTGATCGACGCGAGCCGCCCGCCCGACCACCGCAGCACGGTGATCCCCGACGACGGGCTGCTGCTCTGCCCCGGCGTCCTCTACCTGGGCAGCACGGTCGAGACGATGGGCAGCGACCACTACGCGGCGACGCTCTACGCGCGGCGCTCGGTGAGCACGCTCGGGATGTGGATCCAGGTGAGCGCGCCGCTCGGGCACATGGGCGCGATCATCCCGTGGACGCTGGAGATCCGGGTGATG
Source organism: Thermoleophilaceae bacterium (assembly GCA_036389835.1). Classification (GTDB taxonomy): domain Bacteria; phylum Actinomycetota; class Thermoleophilia; order Solirubrobacterales; family Thermoleophilaceae; genus AC-37. The sequence continues at coordinate 92,327 of DASVWC010000029.1, forward strand.
GCGCCGATCATCGTCTACCCGGAGATGCCGATCGGCAAGATCGCGTTCTGGGAGCCGCTGGGCGAGGAGCTCCTCTACGGCGGCAAGTACGAGCGCTCTATCACCACCGTCCCGTCGCGGCTCGCCGAGGAGGCGGCGGCGTGATCCTCACCGGCCCCGAGATCATGAGCCAGGTGGAGGAGGGGCGGATCGTGATCGACCCGTTCGACGAGAGCAACGTGAACCCCAACAGCTACAACTTCACGCTCGGGCCGACCCTCCACTGCTACCGCGACTTCCCGCTCGACCCGCGCCGGGTCAACGAGTGCGAGGCGATCGAGATCGGCGCCGACGGCTACGTGCTCGAACCGGGCCGGCTCTATCTCGGGCACACCGTCGAGCGGCTCGGGAGCAACCACTTCGCGCCCACCTACTCGGCGCGCTCGTCGGTCGCGCGGCTCGGGCTGTTCATCAACCTCTCCGCCTCGCTCGGCGACATCGGCTTCGTCGGGCAGTGGACGCTCCAGCTCGTGCCGACCCACCCGCTCAAGGTCTACGCCCACATGCGGATCGGGCAGATGATGTTCTGGAAGCCGAAGGGCGAGATCCTGCTCTACGACGGCAAGTACCAGGCCTCGGAGGGGCCGCAGCGGAGCCAGATCTACCGCGACTTCGGCGTGCAGCCGCAGGAGCCGGACGAGCGGCGCTCCGGCGTGGCCGAGACGATCGGCACCTGAGCCGTGGCGATCGTCGGCCTCAGGGGCAGGGCGCCCGTCGCGCGCGTGGGCGGCAAGTTCGCCGCGCTGGCCGCCATCCGCGACGTGGTGGACGTGCCGCCGGCCGTTTGCCTCACCGTCGACGAGCTGGCGATCGCGCTCGGCCCCGAGCAGCTCGGCCGGATCGAGCGCGGCATGGGCGACATCCGCGCGACCGTGGGCGCGTTCATCCTCGACGACCAGCAGCGGGTGGCCGAGGCCGCCGACGTGGCGCCTGACGGCGACCAGCGCGCCGCGCTGCTCGAGGCCGTCGAGCTCGAGCTGGGCGGGTTCGCCGGCGGGCTCGCGGTGCGCTCCTCGGCCGTCGACGAGGACGGCGCGCACGCGAGCCGGGCGGGCGTGTACGAGTCGGTGATCGGCGTGCGCTCGCCGGAGGAGCTGTGGGCCGCCGTGGCGACCTGCTGGCGCAGCTACTACGGGCCGGCCGCGCTGAACGCGCGGATCCGCGCCGGCGACTACAGCGGCTCGCCGCGGATGGCGGTCGTCGTGCAGCGGATGGTCGAGGCCGAGCTCGCGGGGGTGGCGTTCAGCCACGGGACGGAGCGCGTGGAGGTCGAGTGGGTGGCCGGCGCCGGCGCCTCGCTCGTCTCCGGGGTGGCCGTGCCCGAGCGGGCGGAGGTGGCGCTCGACGCGGCGGAGCGGGCGGGCGAGCCGCTCGCGAGCGTCGCGACCGCGGTCGCGCGCATCCGTGGGTCCTGGGGGCGCGACGTGGACGTGGAGTGGGTGCGCGCCGGCGGCCGCCTGTACGTGGTGCAGGCGCGGCTCGTGACCGGCCGCCGCGGGGAGCAGCAGCCGTACTTCGCGAGCGCGCGGCTGTACGCCGACGACGCGCTCCCCGCCGGGATGGAGCTCGGCGAGGTGGCGGAGGTCTACACGACCTACGTGACCAAGCGCTCGCGCGCCTACCGGCTCGCGGAGTCGCTCGGAGTGCGCACGGGAGCCGCCCACGTGGTCTGTGCCAACGGGGAGGGGTTCGACGGCGCGGCCGGACGGGCGGAGCTCGAGCGGCTGATCGGGGCGTCGGAGCCGGAGCGGGTCGTGCTCGACCTGGGCGCGCGGCAGCGGCAGCTCGTGGTGGACAAGGGCGACGCGCACGCGCGCGTGCGCGAGCTGCTCGGGCTGGTGCGCGGCGGGTTCGAGCGGCGCGCGTTCATCGTGCGCGACTTCGTGGGCGGGTCGTTCGGGGCGATATCGAGCGAGCTCGACGACGGCGGTGTGCTGATCGAGGCGTCGCCCGACGGGCTGATGAGCATGAACCGCGGCACCGCCGGCGGGATCCGCGTGATCGTCGTGCGCGACGAGGGGGTCGAGACCGACGCCGCCGACCCCGAGCTCGAGCGCAGCGCGCCGACCATCGCGCGCTTCACCCGGGAGCTCGGCCGCGAGCTGCCCGGCGTGCACATGGAGTGGGTGGTGGAGGACGGCACGCCGTACTTCGTGGACTTCTCGAGCGAGGACCGCGACATCCACGTGGCGCGCGACGGGGACGCGGTGATGATGGCCCCTGGGGCGGCGCGCGGCCAGCTGCTCGCGCTGACCGACGACGACCTGCTCGAGCGCCTGAGCATCGGGCCGGCCGTGAGCGTCGGCTACAGCGACGAGGCGATCGAGCACGAGGAGCTGCGCGCGCTGATCGCCGCGGTGGCGGCCGAGCCGAGGCGCCCGATCGTGTTCGCGCGCCGCCCCTACGCGGTGCTGGCCACGCTGTTCGACCACGTCGCCGGGTTCGTGTTCGCCGACGGCTCGCTGCTCTGCCACCTCGCGATCCTCATCCGCGAGGCGGGGCTGCCGGCCGTGCTCGCGCCGGAGCCGCCGCTCGGGCGCGAGGTACTGATCGCCGACGGCCGCCTGACGGCCGTGTCGCCCGAGGAGGTCGCCGGTGCCGCGGGCTGAGCTGTGCGCCGGGCCGGTCGGGCTGCTCGACGGCCGGATCGCACCCGCGGCGGACGTGCCCACGCTGCGGCTGGAGGTGCCCGCCGTGGAGCCGGCGGTGCCCGCGAACACGATCCACCTGCGCTTCGACGACCGGCCGGCGCCGTTTCGCCTGATCGGACGCGACGGCGACGTGCTGGCGACCGGCGTGACCACCACCGCCGCGCTCTTCGGCGGGATGTCCGGCTGCCCCGGCTCGCTGCCGGAGCTCGAGCCGTTCGTCGGGCCGGAGCTGCGGGCGGCGCCGTGGTCGCCGATCCTCTACGCGTCCTGGGACGGGGAGCCGGAGCGCGTGCACACGCACGGGCAGGCGCGCGTCTCGACGCACGATGTGCTGCTGGTGCGCAACTCGCCCGAGCCGGTGCCCTACGACCGCTGGGTCATGCACGGTGCGGCCAACCACGCCCGCGACCCGGTCTTCCTCAACAACCACCAGTGCTACTACCGCAAGGTCCGGCCGGGCCAGGAGACCGAGCACAAGTTCACCTTCGAGGAGCCGGGGGCGGTCGACGTCTGGGCGCTGATCGTGGCGGTGTACGACGAGCTCCGCGCAGCGCGCCTGCCCGGATTCATCATGGAGTACGGTGACGAGTTCCAGCGCTGGGACTACGAGAACCACCTGTTCGAGGTCGTCGACCCACCGGAGGAGCGCGGCTACATCTCGTTCATCCCGCGGACCGACGGGCGGCACAACATGAAGCGCAAGTGGTACGAGGCGGACGCGCTCACCCGGCGCGAGGAGCAGTACTCGGGGATCGACCTCACCGGCTCGTTCGAGGAGACGATCGGCGCGCGCTTCGACGGGCTCGAGCTCCGCCGCCTGCCGTCGTTCCGGCGGGTGCGCTACGACGTGAACCTCGAGTCGGTCCGCACCGGCCACGTGTACGGGATCTTCTTCGACCACTGCCCGCTGCTCGAGGACCCGTCGGTCGCGCTGTCGCAGTGCGAGGTCGAGTACCTGCGCACGCGCAGCGTCCTGCCGCCCGACGAGGAGGCCGTGTTCCCGGAGCTCCAGGTCGTGGCCGACTGGACGGCGGCGCTGCTCGACCGTCGCGGCGCCCGCTACCGCCGCGACTTCTACTCGAAGCTCTCGTTCCTGCGCGACGTGGTGGGGGGCGGCCAGGCCGTCGGGGCGCGCTCGTGACCGCGCTGCTGCTCGACGTCGAGGGGACGCTGTACGCGAGCGGCAGCCCGCTGCCCGGCGCGGCGGAGGCGGTCGCGCGGCTGCGCTCGGCGGGCGTCGCGATGCAGTTCCTCTCGAACACCGACTCGGCGGCCGGCCGCACGCTCGCGGCGAAGCTCTGCGACATGGGCATCGAGGTCGGGGCGGACGAGGTGACGACGCCGATCGACGCGCTGCGGCTCGAGCTCGAGCGCGAGGGCGCGCGCTGCCACCTGCTGGTGTCGAGCGAGGCGGAGGAGGAGCTGCGGCCGTGGGCGTCGGAGCCGCCGGTGGACGTCGTGGTGGTCGGCGACGCGCGCGAGCGGCTCAGCTACGAGCGGCTCGACGAGGCGTTCCGGCTGGTGGCGGAGGGCGCGCGCCTCGTGGCTCTCCAGCGCGGGCGGTTCTTCCTGCGCGGCGACGGGCCGCACCTGGACACGGGGGCGATCGTGGCGGCGCTCGAGTACGCGGCGGGGGCGCGCGCCGAGCTCGTCGGCAAGCCGTCGCCCGCGTTCTTCCGCGCGGCGCTCGAGCGCATGGGCGCGGCCGGCTCCAACGGGCAGGTCGTGGTGGTCGGCGACGACGCGGACACCGACGTGGCGGGCGGCGCCGCGCTCGGCGCGCGGACGGTCCTCGTGCGGACCGGCAAGCAGGCGCGGCGCTCCGAGGACGGGCTCGACCCGGCGCCCGACCGCGTGCTCGACTCGGTGGCCGCCCTCCCGGACCTCCTGGAGCGGTGGTGAGCGCGCGCCCGCGGGTCGTCTGGCTCGTGTGGGACGCCGCGGCGCACTGGGTCGTGTCGCGGTTGATGGAGGAGGGGGCGCTGCCGGCGCTGAGCACGCTGGCGCGGGAGGGGGTCTACGCGCCCGCGCGCGTGAGCGGCCCGGCGGCGCAGACGCCGCCGGCGCTCGCGACCCTGTTCACCGGCGCGCCGCCCGAGCGCCACGGGATCGTGGGCTTCCGGCTGCCGGACCCGAGCCGCGGCGCGCTCGGCGTGCGCTCGGGCTTCGAGCGCGAGGCGCTGCGCGTGGCGCCGGTTTGGGAGCGGGTCGGCCCCGCCTGCGGGACCGCGCTCGCCAACGCGCCGTGGACCGACTTCGAGCGCGCCGCGCCGCGCGGCTGCCGCTTCGGGGTGGACGGCTTCTCACGCCGGATCGCCCGCGGCGGCGTGGCCGTGGTGGACGGTCGCACGGAGGTCGCGATCGGCGGCCGGCCGGCGGTGGTCAGCCGGAGCGGGGGCGCGCTCGAGCTGGCCGCCGGCGATGTGCCCGGCCCGCCCACCGCCGCGCCCGCCGCCGCCGCGCCCGCCGCCGCCGGCGGACCCGGCCCGCCGGCGACCCTCGAGATCGACGCACCCGCCTGGACGCCCTGGCCCGCGGACGCCCCCGACGGCGTGCTCGCGCGGGCCCTGACGCGGCCGGCCGACGGGGCCACGCTGCTCGCCTTCACCGGCGCCTGGCGCGCGGCGGCGTGGGCGCCCGCGCGCGACGGCCGGCGGCTGGCCGGCGCGCTCGGCCCGTTCGTCGGCGAGGGGCTCGGGCGCGCCTACCGCTTCGGCGCATTCGGCCCGCGGATCGCGGAGGACGGCGACGGCTCCGCCGAGGAGCTCCTCCTGGAGACCGTCGGGCTCGCCACCGACTACTTCGACCGCTGCTGCCTGGCCGCGCTCGAGCACGGCGCCGGCGCCGGGCTGACGGTGGCCTACCAGCCCTCGCTCGACGACGTCGAGCACGAGCTGATCGGCTGGTGCGACGCCGAGTCGGCCGCCCACCGCCCCGACCTCGCCGACCGCGCGACGGCGCTGCTGCGGCGGGCGCACGAGCGGCTCGACGACCAGCTCGCGCGCGTGCTCGAGCGCGCCGGCGACGACGCCACGGTGATCGTCAGCTCCGACCACGGCATGGCCGGCACCGCGTACGTCGCCCACCTCAACGAGGTGCTCGCGTCGGCGGGGCTGCTCGAGTTCGCCGACGACGGCACGATCGACGCCGCCCGCAGCCCCGTCGTGTGCTCGCCCGCCGGCGACGGGTCCGTGTGGGTGCAGACCGACGACCGCCCCGGCGGGTGGGTCGACGCCGCGCGGCGCGAGGACTACGCCGGGGCCGCCGCCCGCGCGCTGCTGGCCTGCCGCGCGCCGGACGGCAGCCCCGTGGTGCTGGAGGCGAGCCCGCCGGGAGACGGCTGGTACGGCGCGGACCTGCACGCGCTCGTCGCGCCGGGCTTCCAGCTCGACATGGGGCGCTCGCCAACCGGCGCGGCCGTCGTGCCGAGCGTGAAGACGGGCGGCCACCTGCACGACCCGGGCGACGAGCGCTTCCTCGGGATCTTCGCCGCGCGCGGTCCCGGGGTCGAGCGGCTCGGCGATCCCGGCGTGGTCGAGAACCGCGACGTGGCGGCCCGGGTGACCGAGCTGCTCGGGATCGCGGCCGAGCCGGCGGACAGGCTCGCCGCCGGAGCGCGCGCGTGAGCCCGCGCGCCGGCGCGGATGCGCGCGTCTACCTCTACCTCCTCGACGCCGGCGACCACATGGCGCCGCAGGCGGAGCCCGCCATGCCGCTGGCGGTGCTCGAGGCCGAGCCGGCGGGCCTGCGCTTCGGCGCGAACGGGCTCTTCTACGCGGGAGCGGCGGCGAGCGTGAGCGCCGTCCACCTCCCCGGCGGGCGGGTGCCGGTCGACCCGGCGCTTCCGCTCGCCTTCGAGTTCTTCACGGCCGGCCAGCGCGCCGCCGCGCGAGCGTGCGCGGAGCGGCTGGCGCCGCTGCTCGGCGAGGCGGCCGGCGCGCTCTGGAGCGACGCGGTCTTCCCCCTGGTCGCCGCCGTGACCGCCGGGTCCGAGCTGGCGGCTTACCACTTCTGCGACACCGCCGCGCCCGGCGTACTGTTCCTGCGCTACCACTCGGAGCCGCTGCCGCCCGGTCCGGCCGGCTTCGCGGAGCTGGCCGCGGTCCTCGCCGCCGCCCACCCCGCCCGGGCCGCGCGCCACCACGTGCTCAACGACGACTGCTGGTACTCGCGCCTCCCGGCCGGCGACGGGCTCACGACCCGCCTCGTCCTGCGCGGTGACGCCGACCCCTGGGCGCTCGCGGTCGGGCTGCACGGCGACCTCGCCGCGGGCGCCGTGGCCGGCCACGTGCCCGAGCTCGACCGCTCGTTCCGCGTCTACGACTACGAGGCTCACGCGTTCGAGGCGGCCGCGCCGGGCCAGCCCGCGTCGCTGCTCGTGATCGCGCCGGGCTGGGACGGCACGGTGGAGGCCGAGCGCGTCACCGTGGCCGAGGACGGCGGCGTGCGGCGCACGCGCGTGACCGACGACGCGCCGGCCGCCTCCGCCGAGGTGCGCGCGCGCAGGCTGGCCGGGGCCGAGGCGTCGGTCACCCCCGTCGCGAGCGCCCGCCGGCGGCGCTTCGAGGTCCACGCCGAGAGCCTCGAGACGGGGGCGATCCACTGCATCTCGTTCGAGCTGGCGCGCGGGCGGGGGGCCGCGGCCGAGGAAGGGCTCGTGGCCGAGTGCCAGGTCGCCTACCGCCGCTCGCGAACGCTCCAGCCGATGCCCGACCCGGGCGCGGAGCTGCGCACGCTGTCGGCCGAGGTGCGGGCGCGGTTGCGGGACGCCGGGATCGAGTCGGAGGAGGGAGCGGCGAGCTGGGCCGAGCTGCTCGGCGCGCACCCCGCCGCGGCCGGAGGGGTCGCCGGGTGAGCGGCGCGCTGGTCGCGTTCGGGAGCTGGAAGCTGCGCCACGGCGAGCCGGCCGCCGGGCCCGAGCGGCGGGTGACGCTCCACGAGCTGCCCGATCCCGCGGTCGCCGCGAACGCCTCGCTGCTCGTGGACGTGCGCGGGCTCGCGGCTCCCGGCGAGCTGCATAACCTGGGCCCCGAGCGCCTCCCGCTTGCCGCGCTGCGCGCGACGCCCGGCGGGGGCCTCGAGCTGACCCACCTGCTGCTGCGCTGCGAGCCGCACGTCACGCACCTGCTCGCGGTGGAGGGGCTGCCCGCGGCGGTCGACCCGGAGGCGCTCGACGAGGAGCTGCGCCGCCGCTTCGACGCGCTGCACCCCGCGCTCTGCAACTTCGAGCGCTTCTACAGGAAGGGCCTCCCGAACATCGAGCTCGAGCAGAAGTTCGACATCGAGACGCCCTACGACTACTTCGGGGTCACGCGGCGCTTCCACGGCGACCTCGACGACGGGCGGATCGCCGGGTTCAGGCCGCAGCTCGGCGACGAGATCGAGCCGTGGAGCTACGACAACGAGCTCTGCCGCATCAGCGACGCGGGGCCGATCAAGGGCTACGTATCGGTGATGCACTGGAGCCGCAAGGTCAAGAGCGCGTGGGACGAGCCGGTCGTCACGTTCAAGGAGAAGCGCTTCGACGAGGACGCGCTCGAGCGCTGGGAGCGCAACTACCACGACCAGCGCTGGGACGGGCAGCCGGAGGCGGCGCTGCGCACGTTCTTCGACCTCCCGCTCGAACCGCTGCCGCCGTGGCGGCGGACGCGCTTCGACGTCGCCGTCGAGGCGCTCGCGAGCGCCAACGTGTTCATGGTGAACTTCGAGGACACGCGCGTGCGCGACGACTCGACGCGGCGCGGCCGCCTCCAGCAGTGCGAGATCGAGTACCTGAAGACGCGCGGCGAGCCGGTGGACGAGGCGATCTACGCCGACCTCAAGAGCCTGTCGGCCGAGGTGGAGGCGTTCATGGGCCGCGAGGGACTCGCCTTCCGGCGGTCGAACTACTCGAAGCTCACCTTCCTGCGCGAGTACGCGCACGCCGCGCCGTCCAAGTAGCCGTTCGCGATGGCGGCCGAGGCGCTCACGAACGGCGGCTTCGTGGTCCGCTTCGAGGAGGTCGAGGCGTCGGCGGGGCAGTACGAGCGGCTGCGGCGGTTCCTCGCTCCGTTCTTCGCGCCGGCCGGCGGCGGCGCCGTGCCCGACCTGACGGTCCGCTTCCACCCGGCCGAGGAGTTCGCGCGGGCGGTGGACGCGCGGCTCGGCGAACGCGTCGCGATCCGGACGAGCACCGACGCGCGCTTCGACCTCTGGGTCGACGCCGGGCGCGACCCCGGCGGCCGCCTCGCCGGCTTCGACCGCTCGCGCCGGACGGGCTACCGCATCGCCGCCGCCAGCCACGCGGTCGACTTCTTCGCGAGCGGCGACTCGTTCTTCCACCTGATGGAGCTCGTGCGCTACTACGGCCTGGTGGTGGAGGAGGCGCGCGGCTCGGTCGTGCTCCAGGCAGCGGCGATCGCCGAGGGGTGCGAGCGCGCGGTTGCGATCTGCGGGCCGAAGGGCGCCGGCAAGACCACGACCATGCTGCGGCGCGTGCTCGCGGACGACGGCGTGCGCTGCCTGTCGGGCGACCGGGTGCTCCTGCGCCTCGACTCCGGCGGCCGGCCGCTGGTGCGCGGCTGGCCCGACTACCCGCACGTGGGGCTGGGCACCCTCCGCGAGGCGCCGGAGCTGGCGCGGCGCTGCGGGGTCGACGTGGAGGCCGAGCTGAGCGCCGGGCGCGAGCCGTCGGACAAGCTGGTGCTGGACCCCGACCCCTACTACGCCGGCCTGCTCCCGCCCGACGGCGGCCCGCTGCCGCTGGCGGCGGTCCTGGTGCCCGACGTGCGCGCGGGCGAGGACGGCACGCGGCCGCTGCCGGCCGGCGACCGCCGCGCGCGCCTCGACGGCGTGGTCGAGCGCGCGAGCGAGTTCGTCACCGGCACCTGGCACGGCATGAGGCCGCCGGAGCGCCCGCGGCCGGACGGGGCCGAGCGGGCCCTGGCGGCGCTCTGCGAGCTGCCGTGGACGGAGGTCCGCTCGCGCCCGCGCTGAGCGCCGGCTCCAGGACCTAGAGCGTCCCGCCCTTCGGATCGTCGAGCCGGAACCGCACCGCCGCCAGGACCCAGAACAGCGCCGCGGCCCCCAGCAGCACGGCGACCTCGGGGCCGACGCCGCCGAGTCCCTCACCGTCGAGCAGCACGTCCTTGAACCCCCGCATCGCCCAGTAGGTCGGGAAGCCGGGGGCGATCGCGTCGGCCCAGCCCGGCAGGCTGTCGATCGGGGTGAGCGCGCCCCCGATCCCGGAGAACAGGATCGCGCCGAGGTTCGATACCGCCAGCACCTGCTGGAAGGTCCGGCAGTACGACGCCACGGCGAACGCGAAGGCGATCAGCCACAGGACGAACGACAGGGCGACCGCGGCCAGCGCGACCACGGAGCCGTTGATCTCGAGCCCGAACAGGAGCACGCCGGCCCCGAACAGCACCGCCTGCTGCACCACGAGGATCGCGAAGTTCGGCGCGAGCTTGCCGATCACGATCTCGTACGAGCGCGCGGGCGAGGCGCGCAGCCGGTCCCAGGTGGACCAGATGTGCTCGCGGAAGAACGCGAGCCCGAGGAACGTGATCATGTAGATCGCGAAGAAGACGGCCATCCCGGGCACCACCTGCTCCGACCCGTTTGCGAACCCGTAGCCCTGGTCGTGCAGCAGGGGGCCGTAGGCCGGCTTGAGGAACGCCATCACGAGCAGCGGCGTGATGATCAGGACGATCGTGGCGAGCGGGTCGTAGCGCAGGAGGTCGAGATCGTTCTGCACGATCGCGCGCGTCCGGCGGAGGCTGTTCACGCGGCTGCCTCCTCCGGCTCGCCGGCCTCGAACTTGCGCCCGGTCAGGCTCAGGTAGACCGTCTCCAGGCTCGGGTGCACGAAGTCGATCCCGTCGATCCGCTCGGTGCCGCCGTCGAGCTTGGCGAGCGCGTCCTGGAGCGTGGCGCTCGGGTCGCGGGTCGGGATCCGGACCACGTCCTGGTCCACCTCGCCGAGCGCGGCCAGCTCGGCGGGCACGGCCCCGGTCACGCGGATCTCGAGCACCGTCCCGGCGTGCTCCTCGATCATCGCGTGCACGTTGCCGCCGGCGATGATCCGCCCGCCGTCGAGGATCGCCACCGACGCGCCGAGCGTCTCGACCTCCGGCAGGTAGTGGGTCGCGTAGCAGACCGCGGCGCCCTCGCTCGCGAGCCGCTTCACGAGCTCCAGCAGCGCGTTGCGGGTGTGCACGTCCACGCCCGCCGTGGGCTCGTCGAGCAGCAGCAGCGGGGCGCGGTGGATCAGCGCCATCGCCGTGTGCACCCGCCGCTGCTCGCCGCCGGAGAGCTCCTGCACGCGCCGGTCGAAGAGGTCCACCAGGTCGAGGGCGGCGCCGATCTCCTCCACGCGCGGCCCGATCTCGGACCTCCCGAGACCCGCGAGCTTGCCGAAGTACGCGAGGTTCTTGCGCACGCTGAGCTGGAGGTAGACGCCGAGCTCCTGCGGCGCGATCCCGATCGAGCGGCGCACGGCCTCGGGGTCGTCGGCCACGTCCACGCCGCCGACGCGCACGCTGCCGCCGTCCGGCGCCCGCAGCCCCGCCACGATCGACACGAGCGTGGTCTTCCCCGCCCCGTTCGGGCCGAGCAGCCCGAGGACCTCGCCCGGCGCGATCTCGAGGTTCACGCCGTCTAGCGCCACGACCTCGCCGTACGACTTCTTGACGTCGCGCACCTCGAGCATGGCGGCCGCGCAGTCTACCCCTCCAACGCTGAGGAGCCGGTGATTGAGCGATAAAGTTCGAGCATGGCGCGTGTCGGAGGGGGAGTGCGCGTGGCGCAGGCCGACCGCGTGGACGCGCGCCCGGCGCCGACCCCCGCGGAGGGCGCCGTGCGGGTGTCTCCGGAGCTCGAGGAGCTGCGCGCGCTCGGCTACGGAGACCGGCGCGGGCACTACACGCGCTTCCGGATCCGCGAGCCGGGCAAGGCGCTCTCGCCGGAGCTGCACGAGCGGCTGCTCGCGATGCTGATCCGGGAGTCCACGGTGGCCCACCAGCTCGACATGAGCCCCTACTGGAACAGCCGGCCCGACTACTACCACAAGCTCCACGAATGGCGGCTGTGGGCGAGCGGCGACGAGGTGGCGGGCTGGCTCGGCCACTGCACCTGGTCGACCCCCGACGGCCCCGTCATGTACATGGACTCGCTGGCGATCATGCCGAAGTACCGGCGCCGGCTGCTGGCGGGTCTGATCGGCACCGAGGCGTGGCTCGACGTCTGCCGCGAGGAGCGCCGCATCATGCCGATCACCTGCCGCGCGCAGAGCGCGCTGATCGTGCGCGCGCTCCAGCGCTTCTGGGCGCCCACCGTGTTCCCGAGCGGCATCGAGGGGCAGAGCGAGGGGGCGCGCAGGCGTGCGGTGGTGATCGCGCGCAACGCCGCGGAGCGGCTCAACCCCGACGAGCGCTTCGACGAGGAGACGTTCGTGGTCCGCGGCGCCTACGGCTTCTCCGGCGCGCTCTACGACGAGCCGCCGCGCTGCGGAGACAGGGCGCTCGACGACTTCTTCGCCCGCAACGTCGACCTCGCCGCCGGCGACGGCCTGATCCCCACCGCGGTGCCGACCTGGCGGAACCTGGCGTACGTGGCGGGCCTCTACGCGCTCGTGCGCGCGAAGCTCGTCCTCGGGCGCGAGCCGCACCGATGACCGCCGGCTCGGCCGCCCGCGACAAGCGGGTCGCGCGCGGGGAGTTCGCGGCGCAGGCGTACTCGCGCAACCTCGGCCTCGTCAGCGCGGACGAGCAGCGGGCGCTCGGCGCGATGCGGATGCTCGTCGCGGGCTCCGGCAGCGTGGGCGGGTCCGTCGTCGAGCCGCTCACGCGCCTCGGCGCCGGCGGATTCGCGCTGGCGGACCCCGACGTCTACGAGCTGCACAACCTCAACCGCCAGGCGTGCACGCTGGCCGACGTCGGGCAGCCGAAGGTCGAGGTGCTGGCGGCGCGGGCCGTCGCGATCAACCCGTGGATCGGCGTGCGCACGCACGCGGACGGCGTCACGCCGGAGAACGCCGACGCGCTGGTGGGCGAGGCGACGATCGTGTTCGACGGGCTCGACATCACGCCGGCCGCGCTGTGGGCGAAGTGGCTCGTCCACAGGGCCGCGGCCGGCCGCGGCCTGCCGGTGATCAACGCGGCCGACCTCGGCGGGCGCGCGGCGCTCTTCGTGTTCGACTACTCGCGCGACCCGCGGCCGTTCTACGGGCGGGCGGCCGAGGACGACTTCCGCGGCCCGGGTGCGGTCGCCGCGCGCAAGATCATGGGGATGGGGGCGATCCCCACCGACTTCCTGCCGGTCATCCGGGACTGCGTGATCCACGCCCGCCCGTGGCCTCAGGTCGCCTACACGGCGGACGCCCTGGGCGCCCTGGCCAGCCGCGTCGCGATCGACCTCGCGGCGGGTCGCCGCCTGCCGCGGGTGATCGTCGCCGACGTGCACCAGGCGACCCGCACGCGGCGGGCGCGGCTGCGCTTGCGGCTGCGCCGGCCGCTCGAGCTCGTCCGCACCGCGCTGCTGCTGCGCGACTGATCCGGCCCTCTTACCCCGATCGTGGGAGAAGATCCCACAAACAGGGAGTCAATGATCGGCGCGAGGGAGCCGATACCAACTCGATGTCGCGGACAGCCGCAAGCGGGCTTCTGGCGCTCGTGATCCTCGCCCTCCTGGCCCCGGCCATGGCCGAGGGGAGCCCGCGGCGCTGCCGCGTGGGCGCGGCCGGCTGCCCGCCGAGCGTGGTCGTCACGCGCGTGCCCGAGCGCTGCGGAGACGCCACGTTCCACGCGCGCGTGCGCGTTTACTCGTCGGCCCCGCGGCGGGTCGTCGTCTACCTGGACGGCGTCGCCGTCTCGGTCCGCCGCGACCGCCACGCCGAGATCGCCGTCGCGTGCGCGGAGCTCGCGCCGGGGACGCACCGGCTCGCCGTGGCCGTGCGCGACCGCCAGGGCCGCCGTGGCCGCTGGGCAGGCGAATTCGAAGTGATTCGGTGACCCTCCCCCCTGATCGTCGGGGGTTGACAACGGACGTGGCGCGCGTACGTTGGTACCAGCCGGCAGTTTGGCCCGCCGGCAGGGGAACACAAGGGAGGACTCGCATGCTCGCCGCTCGTGCGCCTCGCGTGCTCGCCGTCGCAGTCGCGCTGTGCGCGTGGGCGACGTCGAACGCGACGGCGGCCGAGGTCTACACGTTCGACGGGGATCCGGCGGCGGGTCCGGCGCTGAGCGCCGCGGAGGGATTCGAGCACCAGCTTCCGAGCAGCGTCGCGCACGCCGGTCCGGATCGGATCGAGGCGCAGCTCGTCTCGCCCGTCCTCACGTCGGTGGGCGACCACCTGAGCGCCGTCGCCGCGATGGGCTCGCCGTCGATCGCGAAGGACCCGGCCGGGGGATTCACGCTCGACACCCGCTTCGGCCCGCTGCGCTTCGTCCCCGGGTGGACGAACGGGGGCGCCCCGGCGCCCGGGATCGCGGGCGACGCCGCCGCGGTCTTCCCGTCGCTCGCGGAGGGCGTCGACGCCCTTGTGCGGCCCACCGCGGTCGGCATGGCCGAGTACCTGCGGATCTCCGGGCCGCTCGCGGGCAGCCAGTTCGCCTGGCGCGCCGACCTCCCGAGCGGGGTCAGGCTGTGCGAGCTCCCCGACGGCGGGATCGCGGTCGTGGCGGCCCCCGCCCACGCCCTCTGCGGACCGGCCGCCGCGCGCCCATCCAACCGCTCGGCGCCGGCCCGCGAGCGCGTGGCCGCCGCGCGCCCCCAGTACGACGACGCGCGCGCCCGCGTGGCCGCGGCCCGCTCGCGCATCAGCGGCGAGGTCGTCGCGGTCGTCGCCCCGCCCGCGGCGCAGGACGGCACCGGCGCACCGCTGACCACCCGGCTCGACGCGCACGGCGACCACGTCGCGCTGACGGTCGAGCACCGCCGCGACGCGCTCGCCTACCCCGTGCTCGCGGGGCTCGCGGTCGCGTACCCCGACGCCTGGGAGCGCCGCTGGACCCACACCGCCGGCATGGGGCTCACGCAGCCCGGGCCGGACGGCCTCATCAAGATCCTCGCGTCGAGCGGGAAGATCATGATGACCCACGGGTTCGACCCCAAGACGCTGCCCAAGCCCGGCTCGGTCCCAGAGGACGACGAGCTCGACGAGTACGACCAGCGCGGCCAGGCCACCGGGAACAACCAGAACGTCGGCGGATCGCCCGGCTCGATGCCCGCCGTGTGCGGCGGGTCGGACACCCGGCGCCTCACGCTCGTCTACGCAGGCCCCGACGGCGCGGACGGCCTGACCGCGGCCGTCAAGCGCAAGATCCGCCGCGTCCTGGGCGCAATGAACATGAAGCTCTTCGGCGAGGCGGTCGACTCGGGCGGCAGCGAGCACCCCGCGCGGTTCGTGGTGAGCTGCGACGACGAGGGCCGCCCGGCGATCCTGCCGGTGGCGGTGGACTCGCGCGACTTCGAGACGGTCGTGTCCGCGGCAGTCGACGCGGGCATCGACGACCGCGACTCCAAGTACCTCGTCTTCAACGAGGCCGAGGACCCCGACTCGTGCGGGCTCGGCGACTGGCTGAAGGACGACCGCCTCTCGACCAAGAACCTCAGCAACGGCCTGAGCTCGCTCGACCCGGAGGTCGAGGGCGGCTGGGCGATGCTGTTCGGCCGCGACTGCTGGTGGGACGACGCGGCCCTCCACGAGAGCGCCCACACGATGGGCGCCGTGCAGGCGGGCGCGCCGGGGTCGAACGGCCTCGACTCCTACGGCGAGCCGCTGAGCCACTGCGCCGACGGCCTCGACCTCATGTGCTACGAGGAGGCGCGCGACCACAAGGAGGACGACCCGCAGCTACCCGCGCCGTACAGCGACGGCGTCTGCACGCTCGGGTCCTACGGCCTGCACTACGACTGCAGGCACGACTCGTACTTCGACACCAACCCCGAGCGCGGGGAGTGGCTGAACCAGCACTGGAACGTCGGCAGCCGCAAGAACGGGTTCCTCAGCTTCGCGCAGCCGCCGGCCGAGGTCGCCGCCGAGCCGTTCGCCTTCTGGGGCTTCGACGCCGCCGGAACGATGACGATCTTCAGGTCGAACGACAGTCGCGGCGCGCAGCCGTCCACGCTGATGAGCACCGCGGATTGCGCCGGCTGCATCAGCGTCGGGTCCCCCGCGCTGTCGCCGAACGGGCGCCAGGTCCTGATCCAGACGACCCGCGAGTCCACGATGTGCGCCGACCTCCAGGTCATGCCGATCGCCGGCGGGCCGCTGCGGCTCGTGTTCGACTGCGCGGCCCACGACAACCTCTCCGCCTACAACCCGCAGTACGCGGCGGCCAACGGGCGAATCATCCTCGAGTACGTCCCGCCCGGCGACTTCGCCTCCGACGTGTACACGATCCGCACCGACGGGACCGGCTTCGAGCAGATGGTCGCGTGGCCCGGCTTCCAGTCCACACCGACGATGTCGGGCAGCGGGGACCAGCTCGCGTTCGCGTCGTCGCACAGGCCGGACGGCACCCCGATCGAGGGCGCCACCGACGCGCTGTTCGTCACGAACCGCAAGGGTGAGGAGGCGGTGCAGATGACGCGGCCCGACCAGTTCGACCGCGCCGAGCATCCGCGCTTCTCCTACGACGGCAACCGGATCGTCTTCGAGGGGACGCTCCCCGGCGAGTTCCGCTCGCACGTCTACGTCGTGAACATCGACGGGACCGGGCTGCGGAAGGTGTCCACCGGCGTGACGGCGGTGATGCCCGAGTGGACCCCGCGCGGGAAGGTGGTCTACGGCCAGGCGTCCGACGACCTCGAGACCTACACGGTCGTCGAGGTGGACCCCGACGACGGCAGCCGCAGGACGCTCTTCACCGGCGTTGACTTCGCGCACGACCCGGCCTTCAGGGCGCCCGCGTACTCGGTGCCCTCCGACTACGAGCCGCCGCAGCCGCAGCCGATCCCGTAGGGCGGCCCGCCCGGGCTCACGGGACCAGGACGACCTTGCCGACGTTGCGCCGCTCGTGGATGAACCGGTGGGCGTCCGCCCCGCGCTCCAGCGGGAATGCCTCGGCGATCACCGGCTCGATCGCGCCGGTGCGCGTCCACTCGGTCAGGGGGTCGATGAACTCGGCGAGCGACCCCCGGGAGTCCCAGATCCGCAGCATGTTCAGGCCGATCGCCGCGCGCGAGTCCTCGAACAGCTTCAACGCGTTGAACCACGGCGTCTGCAGGAGCGTTCGCGCGGCGCGCGGTAGGTCGCGACGCTCGCTCTCGGTCGCCGCGGATGCGCCCAGGCAGACGAGCCGCCCCCCTGGACGCAGCAGCGAGTAGCTCTTCCTGAAGCTCCTGCCGCCCACGGCGTCCAGCACGAGGTCGAGCGGCTCCTTGGCGCCGGCGATGCGGCGGACCGCCGCTGCCACGTCACCGGCGCGGTAGTCGATCGGGTGATCGACCCCGAAGCGCCGGATCGCCTCGTGCTTGGAGGCCGACGCGGTGCCGTAGACCTCGGCGCCGGCGAGCTTGGCGATCTGCGTCGCGGCGATCCCCACGCCGCCCGCCGCGGCGTGGACGAGCACGCGCTCCCCGGCCTGGAGCGTGCCGAAGCGCAGGACGCCGGCATACGCCGTCGCGTAGTTGACCGGAAGCGCGGCACCGGTCTCGTAGCTCCAGTCGTCCGGCAGCGGGATCAGGTTCGCCTCCGGCACGCTCACGAGCTCGGCGTAGCCCCCGAACCGGCAGCTGCCGAGCACGCGGTCGCCGACGGCCACGCGGTCGACCCCCTCACCGGTGGACTCCACCTCGCCGGCGAACTCGTAGCCGACGACGCACGGCGGCTTCGGTGCGGGCCGGTAGAACCCGAGGCGCGCCACGAGGTCGGCGAAGTTCACCCCGGCCGCCCTGACCGCGACCCGCACCTCGCCGGGGCCGGGAACGGGGTCGGGGCGCTCCTGGACCGCCAGGACGTCCGGTGGGCCGTGCTCGGTGATCACGAGGGCGCGCATGCCGCCACCATAACCGCCGAGCGCTCCGAGGCAATTGAGTTGCGTCCCCGGGCGCGGTGACGTACGGTGCCGGGCCGATGAGGGGCCTGGGACCACTGCGCACCGGCGAGGTTCACGCGCGCTCGCGCCTCGCCGCGCCGCGCGCGGAGGTCTGGGAGCACATCGTCAGCCCCGAGGGGATCAACGACGAGCTGCGACCGTTCTTGCGCATGAGCGTGCCGCGCGGCTTCGAAGGGCTAGACGCGGACGGCTTCGAGGTCGGCAAGCCGCTGGGCCGGAGCTGGATCCTCCTGTTCGGAGCCATCCCGGTCGAGTGCGACGACATCACGGTCGCGCGGCTCGACGCCGGCAGCGGCTTCCTCGAGCGGTCGAAGATGCTGAGCCAGCGGCTCTGGGAGCACGAGCGGACGATCGAGGACGACGGCGACGGATGCGTACTGTCCGACCGGATGCGCTTCGAGCCGCGGCTGCCGATCCCCGCCGCGTGGAACCGGCCGCTCGTCAGGCTGCTGCTGCGCCACCGCCACAGGCGCCTCCGGCGCCGCTTCGGCGGCCACTCGCTCTAAGGCCGCCGCCAACCGGCTCCTCCCCCGAATGGGGGGTTTTTTGCCCCGAGCGTTTGACGCTTTTGTAGTACCCCTCTATATAGCCAGCCTGCTGCCACGGGGTGTGGGCGGCAACCGCGAATTCTGGGGGGTAGAAGGACTTGAGAGGGGTAGCGCCATCTCTAGGTACCCGTGCGCCAAACGGCGCCGCGGGGGCGCTGCGGCGGGCGCCGCGGGCGGCCCAGCCGGTGCGCGTGGGCCGCGACCGGCGGCTCGCCCGGCAGTGGGTCGACATGCCCAGGCGGCTCTACGCCGGCGACGCGAACTGGGTCGCTCCGCTCCGCTCCGAGGCGCTCAAGGCGATGAACCCGCGCCGCGACCCGATCCACCGGCACGCCGAGATCGAGCACTGGCTGCTGCCCGGCGAGAGCGGGCCGGTCGGCCGCATCGCCGGGACCGTCTACCCGGCCTACAACGAGCGCTTCGACACGAGCACGGCGTTCTTCGGCTGGTTCGAGTGCGAGCCGGACCCCGAGGCCGCCGGGGCGCTGCTCGGCGCGGTCGAGCGCTGGGCCGCCGAGCGCGGGATCGACCGGGTCGCGGGGCCCTACAACTACTTCAGCGGGCAGGAGATGGGGCTGCTGATCGACGGGTTCGACACCCCGCCCGCGCTGTTCTCGCCCCACAACCCGCCGGGCTACCGCGCGCTGCTCGAGGCGAACGGCTACGAGCTCGCCTTCTCGGTGGCGACCTACCGGATCGACATGGCGGAGATCGCCGGCCGGATCGATCCCGCGATCGACGCCGGCCGCCGCGTGATGGACCACCTGGGCCTGACCACGCGCCACCTCGACCGGCGCCGCTTCGGCGACGAGGTCGAGCTGCTGCGGCGCCTGTTCAACGCCTCGTTCGCGGACAACCACGAGGTGCTGCCCTACGAGCGCGACGTGTTCCACAGCATGGTCCGCCCGCTCAAGCGCCTGATCGACGAGCGGCTCGTCAGCGTGGTCGAGCGCGACGGCGAGCCGATCGCCTTCTCGATCGTCGTTCCCAACCTCAACGAGGTGCTGAGCCGCCTCGACGGCCGGATCCGCCTGCGCGACCTCGTCCGGCTGCGCGGGATGCTGCGCGACGTCCGCGGCGCGGTCATCCTGCTGATCGGCGCGCTCCCCGAGGTCCCGATGGGCGTCGGACAGGTGCTCGTCGCCGAGATCGTCCGCGCGCTGCGCGACGCGCGCTACGAGTTCGTGCACACGACCTGGATCCACCAGGAGAACGCGGCGGTGCAGGCGCTGGCCCGGTACTGGCGCGCCGAGCCGGACAAGCGCTACGGGGTCTTCGAGCGGGAGGTGAGCGGGGCGTGATCCTCGTGACCGGCGCCACCGGCTGCATCGGCTCGAACCTGACGCGCGAGCTCGTCCACCGCGGGGAGGACGTGGCCATCCTCGAGCGCCCCGGCGACGACGTCGCCGCCATCGCCGACCTGACCGGCGAGGTCCGGCGGCGCGTGGGCGACGTTCGCGACGCCGAGGCCGTCGACCGCGCCATGCAGGGCGTCGAGCGCGTCTACCACCTGGCCGGCATCACGGCCCCGCTGAACGCGCTGGCCCCGCTGATGCAGGAGGTCAACGTCGGCGGCACCGAGAACGTGATGGCGGCCGCGCTGCGCCAGGGCGCGCGCGTCGTCCACACCTCGTCGATCGCGGCCGTCGGCTTTCCGGACGAGGGCACCGTCGCGGACGAGACCTTCCCCTTCAACGGCGCGGAGTTCTGCCACGCGTACATGACCACGAAGCAGCTCGCGGAGCAGGTCGTGCACCGCCACGTCGCCAGCGGCCTGGACGCGGTCATCGTGAACCCGGCGGCCACGATGGCGCCGGGCGGCGACCTGCGGATCGGCTGGGCGAACCTGCTGGTGCGCCTCCACAGCCGCAGGATGCCGGCGTTCCCGCGCGGCGGGCTCGCGATGGTCACGGGCCGCGACGTGGTCGCGGGCCACATCCGCGCGATGGAGGTCGGCGCCCGCGGCGAGCGATACATCCTCAACACCGTCAACCTGCGCTACCGCAGGCTGATCGAGCTGGCGGCGTCCGTGCTGAGCGTCCCACCCGCGCGGGTCCCCATCCCGAACCCCGCGATCAAGGTCGCCGCACGGGTCGTCGCTGCTTTCGGGCGGCTCGTGCGGAACCCGTTCGAGCGCTCGCCGCTCGCACCCGAGAACGTGCCGCTGCTCACTCGGGTCATGTACTACGACAACGCGAAGGCACGCTCCGAGCTCGGGCTCACGCCCACCTCGCTGCGCGATGCGATCGAGGACGTCGCGGAGTGGTGCCGCAGGAAGGGGGCATTGCGGTGAATGCTGATTCCGCCACCCTGGTCGACCGCCTGCGCGAGAACGTCGAGCAGCGCGGCGACCGCGCGGCGTACACGTTCCTGCCGGACGGCGACAACGAGGGCCCGACGCTCACGTGGGCCGAGCTCGACCGCGACGCACGCGCCATCGCGGCGGCGTTCGAGGGGCGCCTCGCCCGCGGCGACCGCGCGCTGATCATCGCGATCGACCCGCACGACTTCATCCGGGGCTTCGCCGCCTGCCTGTACTCGGGCGTGATCGCCGTGCCCGCGTACCCGCCGTTCCCGATGAACTCCGAGCAGCGCCTCGCGACGCTCTGCGCGATCGCGGCCGACTCCGGTGCCCGCGCGGTGCTCACGTCGGGCCCCGACCAGCTCGTGGACGCGGTCAGGGACGCGGCTCCCGACCTGCGCGACCTCGACTGGCTGCGGATCGACCACGTGCAGCACGACGCCGGCGACGGCTGGCGGCCGCCGCGGATCGGGCGCGACGACGTCGCCTTCCTCCAGTACACGTCGGGCTCGACCTCGCTGCCGAAGGGCGTGGTCGTGACGCACGGCTGCCTCATGCACAACGAGGAGCTGATCCAGCGCTCGTTCCAGACGGGCCCCGACATGCGCGTGGTGGGGTGGCTGCCGCTCTACCACGACATGGGCCTCATCGGGAACGTGCTCCACACGCTCTACGTGGGCGGGTTCGCGGCTCTGATGACCCCGGTGGCGTTCGTGCAGCGGCCCGCGCGCTGGCTGCGCGCGATCTCGGCGTACCGCGGCGACACGTGCGGCGGGCCCAACTTCGCCTACGAGCTGTGCGCGCGGCGGATTCGCGAGGAGGAGCTCGAGGGCGTCGACCTCAGCTCGTGGCGGCTCGCCTTCAACGGCGCCGAGCCGGTGCGGTCGACCACCATCGAGGCGTTCACGAGCAGGTTCGCCCCGCACGGGTTCGACGAGCGCGCGTGGTACCCGTGCTACGGGCTCGCCGAGGTCACGCTGCTCGCGACGGGCGCCGTCAACGGGGAGCCGCCGCGCCGGCTGGAGGTCTCGCGCGCGGCGCTCCAGGAGGGCGGCGTGGTCGAGGCGCCCGAGCAGACGCTCGTCTCGTCGGGGATCTGCCGGCTCTACCGCGGCGTGGAGATCGTGGACCCCGAGACCTGCCGCCGCGCCGAGTCGGGCCGGGTCGGCGAGATCTGGCTCGCGGGCCCGGACCTCGGGCGGGGCTACTGGAGGCGCCCGGAGGAGAGCGCCCGCACCTTCGAGGCCCGCATCGCCGACACCGACGAGGGGCCGTTCCTGAGGACCGGCGACCTCGGCTTCGTGCACGAGGGCGAGCTCTACGTGACCGGCCGGCTCAAGGACCTGATCATCGTCGGCGGCCGCAACGTCTACCCGCAGGACGTGGAGGACGTGGTCGGCGGGGCGCACCCCGCGATCCGGGTCGGCTGCGTGGTCGCCTTCGCGGTCGACGACGGCGAGCGCGCCGGTGTCGTCGTGGTGGCCGAGACCAAGAGGGTCCCCGGGCCCGGCGAGGACGACCCCGAGGGCGTCCGCGACGAGGTGGCCCAGGCGGTCCGGGCGGCGGTCGGCAGGGCACACGGCATCGAGCTCGACGAGGTCGTGCTCGTGCCGGCGCAGACGGTCCCGAAGACCTCGAGCGGAAAGCTCCAGCGGCGCGCCTGCCGCGACCTGTTCCTCGACGGCGGGCTGGATGCGGCCCGCACGCGCGACCGGGCGACCGTGGAGGTGAGCTGAGTGGCGCCCGCCGACCGGACCCGCGACCGGATCGCCGACTGGCTGATCGAGCGCATCGCCGCGGCCACCGGGGCGAGCCCGGACTCGATCTCGGAGGACCAGGCGTTCATGGACGTCGGCCTCTCGTCGGTCCAGGCGATCGAGCTGTCGGCCGAGCTCGAGAGCTGGACGGGGCTCACGCTCTCGCCGACGATCGCGTTCGACTACCCGACCATCGCCGCGGCGTCCGAGCACGTGGCCGACGAGGTCGAGCGCAGCGGCGGCTCGCTCGGCCGCGAGCCGACCGGCGGAGAGGTGGCCGGCGCCTGATGGAGCCGATCGCCCTCGTGGGGCTCGCGTGCCGCTTTCCGGGCGCCGACGGGCCGGACCGCCTCTGGCGCCTCCTGCTCGAGGGCGGCGACGCCATCCGCGAGGTGCCGCCCGAGCGCTGGGACGCCGGCGCGCTGTACGACCCCGACCCCGAGGCCGACGGGCGGATGACCACCCGCTGGGGCGGCTTCATCGACGGCATCGACGAGTTCGACTGCGACTTCTTCGGCATGGCCGCTCGGGAGGCGGCCTGGGTCGACCCGCAGCAGCGCCTTCTGCTCGAGGTCGTCTACGAGGCGCTCGAGGACGCCGGCCAGCCCGCGTCGACGCTGTCGGGCCGGGCGGCGGGGGTCTTCGTCGGTGCGTCGACGTACGACCACGGCGCGGCGCAGTTCCGCGGCGAGGCCCCGCCGTCGGCGTGGAGCGGCACCGGGTCGGCGCTCAGCATCGCGGCCAACCGGGTCTCGTACTCGCTGGACCTGCGCGGGCCGAGCGTGGCCGTGGACACCGCGTGCTCGTCCTCGCTCGTGGCGGCGCACCTCGCCTGCCAGAGCCTGAGGCTGGGGGAGAGCGAGGTCGCGATCGTGGGCGGCGTCAACGCGATCCTGCTGCCGGACATCACGATCAGCTTCAGCAGGGCGGGCGTGATGGCCCCGGACGGCCGCTGCAAGCCGTTCGATCACCGGGCCGACGGCTACGTGCGCAGCGAGGGCGTGGGGGCGCTCGTGCTGAAGCGGGCCGCCGACGCGCTCGCGGACGGCGACCGCGTCTACGCGGTGATCCTGGGCAGCGCGCTCAACCAGGACGGCCGCTCGAACGGCCTGATCGCGCCGAACCGTCTCGCCCAGCAGGCGGTGCTGCGCGCCGCGTACGACGCGGCCGGGGTGGACCCGGCGTCCGTCGACTACGTCGAGGCGCACGGGACCGGCACCGCGGTCGGCGATCCGATCGAGGTCGGAGCGCTCGGCACGGTGATGTGCGACGGCCGCCCCGCCGACCGTCCCCTGCGCATCGGCTCCGTGAAGTCGAACCTCGGCCACCTCGAGGCGGCGGCCGGCGTGGCCGGGCTCGCCAAGACCGCGCTGGCCCTCCACCGCGGGATGCTGCCTCCGACCATTCACTTCGAGCGGGCGAACCCGATGCTCGGGCTCGACCGCCTGCCGATCCGGGTCCAGGCCGAGGCCGAGCCGTGGCCGTCGACCGGCGGGCCGCCGACGGCGGGCGTCAGCGCCTTCGGCTTCGGTGGGACGAACGCCCACGCGGTGCTCCAGGCGGCCCCCGCGCGCGCTCGCCGGCGGGCCTCCGCGCAGGGCCGCGGCGGCGAGGCCCTGCCGCAGCTCCTGCCCGTGTCGGCGCGCGGCGAGGCCGCTCTGCTCGCTCGCGCCGGCGACCTGGCCGAGGCGGCGGCCTCCGCCGGAGCCGGGTGGCTCGAGGACGCCGTCCACGCCGCCGCGTGCCGCCGCGACCAGCACGAGCACCGTGCCGCTGTCGTGGCCTCCGAGCCGTCCGAGGCGGCCGACGCCCTGCGCGCGCTGGCCGCCGGAGGGTCCGACGCGCACGTCGCCGCGCCCCGCCGCGCCCGCCGGCGCGCTCCGCGGCCGGTGCTCGTCTTCCCGGGTCAGGGGTCGCAGTGGGTCGGCATGGGGCGCCGCCTGGCCGCCACCGTGCCGGCGTTCCGCGAGGCCGTCGAGTGCTGCGACGCGGCGCTCGCGCGCGTCCTCGGATACTCGCTCTGGGACCGCGAGCGCGGCTTCGTGGCAGAGGGGACCGAGGACGTGCAGCGGTCGCTGTTCGCGATGCAGGTCGCGCTCGCGGAGACCTGGATGGCGTGGGGCCTCGAGCCGGGCGCCGTCGTCGGGCACAGCCTCGGCGAGGTCGCCGCGGCGCACGCGTGCGGCGCGCTCACGCTCGACGAGGCGGCCCTCGTGGCGTGCGAGCGCAGCGCGGCGCTCGCGGGCATCGAGGGCGCCGGCGGGATGCTACTGGTCGAGCTCGGCCTCGACGAGGCGCGCGAGGCGATCCGCGGGCGCGAGGACGCGCTGTCGGTCGCCGCCAGCAACAGCCCGCGCGCGACGGTCCTGTCGGGGTCGCTCGACGCCCTCGCCGGGACCCGCGAGGAGCTCGAGGCGGCGGGCGTGTTCGTGCGCCGGGTCGCCGTCGACTTCGCGGCGCACAGCCCGCAGGTCGAGCCGCTCCAGCCGCGGCTGCGCGACGCGCTGTCGGAGCTCGACCCGCGCCCCGAGCGCTTCGCGCTCTACTCGACCGTCACGGCCGG
Organism: Thermoleophilaceae bacterium; assembly: GCA_036389835.1. Taxonomy (GTDB): domain Bacteria; phylum Actinomycetota; class Thermoleophilia; order Solirubrobacterales; family Thermoleophilaceae; genus AC-37. Next base: position 117,227 of record DASVWC010000029.1, read on the forward strand.
GGCGATCGACGGAAGCGAGCTGGACGCCGGCTACTGGGCGCGGAACCTGCGCTCGACCGTCCTGTTCGCGCCGGCCGTCGAGCGGCTGCTCGAGGACGGACACGACGTGTTCGTGGAGGTGGCGCCGCATCCCGTGCTCGCGCGCTCGCTGCACGAGCTCGCCGACGTGCGCGACGCGGAGTGCGCCGTGCTGCCGTCGCTCCGCCGCGACGAGGACGAGCTGCGGGCGATGCTCGGCTCGCTGGGCGAGCTCTACGCCCTCGGCGGGCGCATCGAGTGGGGAGCCGTGCACGACTGCGACCGCGATCTCGTGTCGCTCCCGCCGAACCCGTGGCGCCGCCGCCGGTTCCCGCTCGCCTCGGCCGCCGGCACCGCTGCGCCCGGCGCCGGCGCGCGTGCCGCGGAGGCGCCCGGCGTCGCGCCGCCCGGCCGCCGGCTGCTCGGGCCGCCGCTGCGCGTGGCGGCGGAACCCGCGCTCTCGGTCCACGCGCTCGACGTCGCGCAGCGGTACCTGGCCGACCACGTCGTGGCGGGAGTGGCGCTGGTCCCGGGCGCGGCGTGGCTGGCGGCCGCCGCCCGCGCGGCGGAGTCCGCGCTCGCCGGCTCCGCGGTCGTGCTGGAGGGCGTCGGCCTGAGCGCGCCCTGCCCGGTGGCGAGCGACGGCTCACCCGGCCACGTGCAGCTCAGCACCCGGCTCGAGGCCGCGGACCGCGTGTCGTTCGAGGTCGCGTCGGCGCCGCCCGCGGGGGCCCCCGTGCGCCACGCCGCCGGCACGGCGAGGCTGGCCGCGCCCGGCGAGGGGCCGCCGGTCGCCGCGCTCGGCCTCGACGAGCTGCGCGCACGCTGCGGGCGCGAGATCGCGGTCGCCGAGCACTACGAGGCCCTCGCCGAGCCCGGTCTCGAGTACGGGCCGGCCTTCCGGGGCGTGGTCGAGCTGCGCGCGGGGGAGCGCGAGGCGCTCGCGCGCGTCCGGCTGCCCTCGGCGGCCCACGGATCGCACGACGACGCCGCGCCCCACCCCGCCCTGCTCGACGCCTGCCTCCAGGCGCTGGCCGCCGCGGCCGGCGCGGACGCGGCCGCCGGCGGGCTGCCGCTGCCGGTCGCCATGGAGCAGGTCTGGGCCCCGGCCGAATGCGGCCTCGCGGGCGGCTGGTGCCATGCGCGCGTGCGCGCCGCCGGTGCGGACGAGCTCGAGGGCGACGTGCTGGTCATGGACGACGCGGGCCGCCCGCGCTGGGCCGCCCGCGGCGTGCGGGTCCGGCTCGCCGGGCGCCGCCAGAGCCCCGGCGAGCTCTACGAGGTCCGCTGGGAGGAGCACGAGCTCGACCGCGAGGGCGCGGCCGGCGCGGCCTGGCTCGTGGTCGGCGACGAGCGCGGGGCGGCGGGCGAGCTCGCCCGGAGGCTGGCGGGCGCGGGCGCGCGCTGCGAGGTGGCCGCCCCGGCGGCGGTGGGCGACGCGCTGCGGGCGCTCGCGGCCGGCGCGGGGGTCGACGCCGTCGTGCACCTGGCCGACGTGGACGGCGCCGGCGACGGCGCCGTCGAGGCGCTGCGCGACCCCGCCGCCGCGGTCCTGCGGACGGCGGCGGCGATGGCGGCGGTCGACTGGCCGGGCGAGCCGCCCGCCCTGCGCGTGGTGACGGCCGGGGTCCAGCCGGCGGGGAGGGTGTCCGGGCCGCTCGCGCCGGCCGCGGCGCCCGTCTGGGGGATCGCACGCTGCGTCGCGAACGAGCGGCCGGAGCTCGTCGCGGCCGCCATCGACGCGGGCGGGCCGCTCGACGGGGCGGCGCTCGACGAGCTGGCCGAGGTGCTGCGCGCTCCGCGCCTCCCCGCGCAGCTCGCGCTGCGCGGCGGCCGGGTGCTCGTGCCGCGCCTGGCCCCGCTGTCCGCCGCGGCCGGCAGCGGCGCGCGCGTGCGCGGGGATCGGACCTACCTGGTGACCGGCGGGCTCGGCGCCCTGGGCCGTCAGGTCGCGCGCTGGCTGGTCGAGCGCGGCGCCCGCCACATCGCGCTGGTCGGCCGCAGCGCGCCGAGCGCCGAGGCCGAGCGGGACGTGGCGGCCATGCGCGAGCTCGGCGCGCGCGTCGCGACGATCCAGGCGGACGTCGCCGACGCCGCCGCGCTCGACGCCGTGCTGGCGGACGTGGCGGCGACCGGCGCGCCGCTCGCCGGCGTGGTCCACGCCGCCGGGGTGCTCGAGGCGGCGCTCGCGCACGAGGTGGACGAGGCGATGCTCGACCGCGCCCTCGCACCGAAGGCCGCCGGCGCGTGGAACCTGCACCGCGCCACGGTCGGCCTGCCGCTCGACTTCTTCGTGATGTTCGCGTCGCTCGCCGGCGTCGTCGGCTCGCCCGGACAGGGGGCGTACGCGGCCGCGAACGCCTTCCTCGACGCGCTGGCGTGGCACCGAGCCGAGCGCGGCCTCCCGGCGACGAGCGTCGACTGGGGGCCGTGGGCGGACGGCGGCCTCGCCGTCGAGGCGAGCGGCTACGAGCGGCTCGCGACGCGCGGGGTGCCGCCGCTCGCCGCCGCGCACGCCCTCGAGCTGCTCGACCGCGCCCTCGGCGGCGCCCCGGCGCAGGTGGTCGCGACCGCGTTCGACCTCGAGGCGCTCGCCGAGGCGGGAGCGCCACCGGCCGCCCGCGAGCTGATGGCGCGGCTGCTCCCGGGCGCGGGCGAGCTGGCTCCCGAGCGCGGGGTCGCGGCGCACGAGCTGCTGGCGCTCCCGGACGGGCCCGAGCGGCGCCGCGCGATGCACGCGCACGTCGCGGGCGCGGTCGCGACGGTGCTGAGCGTGGCCGCCGAGGACGTCGATCCCGAGATGCCGCTCCAGGACCTGGGCTTCGACTCCCTGATGGCGATGGAGCTGCGCGACCGGCTGGAGGTGGCGCTGGACCTGCGCCTGTCGGCGGCCCTGATGTTCGCGCACCCGAGCGTCGCCTCCCTCGCGGAGGCGCTGCTCGAGCGCCTCGACGGCGCGGCCGCCCCGCAGCCCGCGGCGCCGGAGACGGCGGCAGTCCCCGAGCCGGAGCCCGCGGACGACGACCTCGCCACCCTCGACGAGGACGAGCTGGCGGCCGTCCTCGCGGCGCAGATACGAACGATGGAGCGGGTGCATGCCGGCTAACGGCGAGTCATCCAAGGACCACCGCGCGCTCCTGGAGCAGGCCGTGCGCCAGCTGCGCGCGGCGCACGCGCGCGCCGAGGCGGCCGAGTCCGCGGTGCGCGAGCCGATCGCGGTCGTCGGCGCCGGGGTGCGCTTCCCGCCGAACGCCCAGGACCTCGACCGCTTCTGGGCGCAGCTGCGCGACGGCGTCGACGCGGTCGCGCCGCTGCGCCTGCGCACCGACGGGCGCCGCGACTCGAACGGCGACGGCGCCTCGCCCGAGCACTGGATCGGAGCGCTGCGCAACGTGGACGGGTTCGACGCCGACTTCTTCGGCATCTCGCGCGCGGAGGCGACGCACATGGACCCGCAGCAGCGGCTCGCCCTCGAGGTCGCGTGGGAGGCGATCGAGGACGCCGGGATCCCCGCGGAGCGGCTGCGCGAGCGGACCACGGGCGTCTTCCTGGGGGTCTACGGCAGCGACTACGTGATGCTCCAGCTCGGCCGGCCCGAGAGCATCACCGCGTACACGGGCTCCGGTGGCGCCCACAGCATCGCCGCGAACCGCCTCTCGTACCTGCTCGACCTCGACGGGCCGAGCGTGGCCGTCGACACCGCTTGCTCCTCGTCGCTGGTCGCGGTCCACCTCGCCTGCCGCGCCCTGCGCGCGGGCGACTGCGACTACGCGATCGTCGGCGGCGTCAACCTGATCCTGTCGCCGCTGTCGACGGCGGTGACCGAGAAGGTCCTCCCGCTCGCCCCGGGTGGGCGCTGCCGCACCTTCGACGCCGGGGCGGAGGGGATCGTGCGCGCCGAGGGCTGCGGGATGGTCCTGCTCACGCGCGCCGCCGATGCGGCCAAGGCGGGCCATCGCGTCCGCGCCCTGATCCGCGGCACCGCCGTGAACCACGACGGGCGCACAAACGGCATGACCGCGCCGAGCCCGGCGGCGCAGCGGTCCCTCATCGAGCGCGCGCTCGACGACGCACGCGTGGCGCCGGAGGAGGTGAGCTACGTCGAGGCCCACGGCACGGGCACGCCGCTCGGCGACCCGATCGAGATGGAGGCGCTCCGCGAGACCTACGGGGCCGGAGAGCGTGCGTGCGCGGTCGGCTCGGTGAAGACGAACCTCGGCCACCTGGAGGCCGCGGCCGGGATCGCGGGCCTGATCAAGGCGATGCTCGTGCTCGAGCACGGGGTGGTCCCCCCGCACCTGCACCTCGACCGCATGAATCCCGAGATCGACCTGAGCGGCACGCGCCTGCTCGTCCCGCGCGAGGCCACGCCGCTGCCCGAGGACGCCGAGCGCCGGCTCGCGGCGACCAGCTCGTTCGGGTTCGGCGGCACCAACGCGCACGTCGTGCTCGAGGCCGCGCCCCCGCCGCCCGACCCGCCCGACGGCGAGCGCCCCGAGCACCTCCTGCTGCCGATCTCGGCGCGCAGCGAGGCGGCCGTGCTGGCCCTCGCCGCGAGCTACGCCGAGCGGCTCGTCGACGCCGACGCGGACGAGGTCGCCGACCTCTGCGCGGCGGCCGCCCTCGGGCGCAGCCACCACCGCCACCGGATCTGCGTGACGGCCGAGCACGCCGACGCGCTCCCGCGCGCGCTGGGCGAGACGATGCTCGCGGGCGTCCCGCGGCCGCTGGGGCGCGACCCGCGGGTCGCGTTCGTGTTCAGCGGCCAGGGCTCGCAGTGGCCCGGCATGGGGCGCGACCTGCTCGCGAACGACCCGGTCGCGCGCGCGGAGATCGAGGCCTGCGACGAGATCGTCCGCGACCTGGTCGGCTGGTCGCTGATCGATCAGCTCGAGGCGCCGCCCGAGACGAGCCGCCTGAACGAGACCGAGGTCACGCAGCTCACGCTCTGTGCGCTCCAGCTCGCCCTGACGGCTCGCTGGCGCGAGTGGGGCGTGGTCCCCGAGGCCGTCGTCGGCCACAGCATGGCCGAGGTCACCGCCGCCTGCGCCGCCGGCGCGCTCGACCGCGCCCAGGCGCTCGAGCTGCTCGTGCACCGAGCCCACGTGACCGAGCGCGCCCGCGGCGGCGCGATGGCGAGCGTGCGCCTCGACGAGGACGACGTCGTGGCCCTGCTCGACGGCGCCGCCGGCATCGAGGTGGCCGCCGTCAACGGCCCCGCGTCGACGGTGGTCGCGGGCGAGCGGGCGGTCGTGGAGGACTTCGTCGGCTCGCTGTCCCACCGGGGCGTCAAGGGGAAGCTGCTGCCGGTGGACTACGCGTTCCACAGCGCGCTGCTCGACGGCTGCGAGGAGGAGCTCGCGGCGCTCGTGGGCCACATCGAGGCGCGCCCCGCCGCGCTGGCGATCTACTCGACGGTGACGGGCGGGCGGGTCGCGCCCGGCGAGCTCGGCGCGCGGCACTGGTGCCGCAACACGCGCGGGGCGGTGCGGTTCGCCGCCGCGGTCCGCGCGCTCGCCGACCAGGGCTTCAACGCCTTCGTCGAGGTCGGCGCGCACCCGGTCCTGCTCGCGAACGTGACCGACGTGCTCGACCAGCGCGGTCGCGAGCACGTCGCCGTCGCGAGCCTGCGCCGTGGCGAGCCCGCCGCGCCAGCGCTGCGCGAGTCGCTCGGACGGCTCTACAGCGCGGGGTACGACGTCGACTGGGAGGCGGTCGTGCCGCGGCCGCGCCGCCCCGTCCGGCTGCCCACGTACCCGTGGCAGCGGCGCCGCTACTGGGTCGCCGCGGGCGGGCAGGTCGAGGTCGCGCTCCAGGTGGACCTGGCCGGCCCGGACCACGCGGCTCCGAGCGGAGACCTGCGCGAGGCCCCGCCGGAGATGCGCCTCGAGATGCTGACGACCTACGTGCGCGAGCGCGTGGCCGCGGCGCTCGAGCTCGGCTCCCTGGACGTGGTGCCGCCGGACGCGCCGCTCGAGGCGCTCGGCATGGACTCGCTGAAGGTCGTCGAGCTGAAGAACCAGGTCGAGCTCGAGCTCGGCGTCGTGGTCCCGCTGACGGTGCTGCTCGAGGGCGGCTGCCCGCGCGACATCGCGCGGACGCTCGCGCGGGCCGCCGACGGCGGCGACGACGACGGCGGCGGCGACGACGACCTCACGCCGGCGCGGGCGGCCGAGCTCCTGGACAACCTCGACGAGATGTCGGATGACGACGTGGACGCAACCCTGGCGCTGCTGACAAGGGAGTGACGCAGTGAACGAATCGACCACCACGCCCGCCACGAGCTCCGACGAGCGCCGCCGGCTGCTCGGGCGGCTCCTGCGCGAGAAGGCGGCCCGCGAGGTGCGCAACCACCCCTACGCGAAGCACGTTAACCCCAAGCTCGCGAGCATCCTCCACGGCCTCGGCAGCGACAAGCGCTTCGTGCGCGGCGAGGGCTGCTGGCTCTTCGACTCCGCCGGGGACCGCTACCTCGACTTCACGGCGGCCTACGGCGCGCTGCCGTTCGGCCACTCGCCGGCCGAGATCTGGGCGGCGATCGGCGCGGTCGGCGAGTCCGGCGAGCCCACGATCGTGCAGCCGTCGATCCTCGACGCCGCCGGCGAGCTGGCCGCGCGGCTGGTCGAGGTCGCTCCCCCCGGGCTCGACCGGGTCACGTTCGCCAACAGCGGCGCGGAGGCGGTCGAGGTCGCCCTCAAGATCGCGCGCTCGGCGACCGGCCGGCGGCGCGTCCTCAGCACGCACGACGCCTTCCACGGCAAGACGCTCGGCGCGCTGTCGGTGAGCGGGCGGTCGCAGTACCAGGTCGAGTTCGGCGCACCGGTGGATGGATTCGAGCGGATCCCCTTCGGCGACGCCGAGGCGCTCGAGGCGATGCTCGTCGAGCATCCCGGCGAGATCGCCGCCTTCGTCGTCGAGCCGATCCAGGGCGAGGGCGGCGTGAACGTGGCTCCGCCCGGCTACCTCAAGGCGGTCCGCGAGCTCTGCTCCCAGCACGGCGTTCTGCTCGTGCTCGACGAGGTGCAGACCGGCCTCGGCCGGACCGGCCGGCTGTTCGCCTGCGAGCACGACGAGATCGTCCCCGACGTGATGACCCTGGCGAAGGCGCTCGGCGGCGGGGTGGTCCCGATCGGCGCGGTGCTCTGCCGCTCCTCGTGCGCGACGGAGGGCTTCGCTCTGAGGCACACCTCGACGTTCGCGGGGAACGCGCTCGCCTGCCGCGTCGGCCTGCGCGCGCTGGAGCTCCTGACGCGCGACGACAACGCGCTCGTGCGGCACGTCTCCGACGTGGGGGTGCACCTCGAGCACCTCCTGCGCGAGGTGGCCGGGCGCCACCCGGCTGCCGTCACCGACGTGCGCGGCCGCGGCTTCCTGCTCGGCGTCGAGCTGACCGACGACCTGCGCGCCTTCGGCCGCCAGGGCCTGGTGGGCTCGATGGCCGCGCAGGAGGCGCTGGCGCCGGCGCTCTGCAGCTATCTCCTCGGCGCCGAGGGCGTGCGCCTCGCCCCGACGCTGTTCGGAGCGCGCGTCGTGCGCGTCGAGCCGCCCCTGATCGCGACCCGCGGCGAATGCGAGCGCTTCGCCGAGGCGCTCGACCGCGCGCTCGCGTGGGTGAGCGCCGGCGACGCCGTCGGGCTGCTCGGTCCGTTGATCGGGCGCCAGCCCGGCACCCCGCCGAAGCCCGCGCCCGCGCCGCCCCGCGACGCCGCGCCGCGGCCGCGGCCCGGCGAGCCGCGCTTCGGATTCATCGTGCACCCGCTCGAGGTGAGCAGCTTCCACGACTTCGACGCGGGGCTCGTGGACCTCGACGAGGACGAGCTCGCGCGGCTGCTCCAGCGCTTCGACGAGTCGAGCAGCGTGCTGACGCCGGCGGCGATGGTCGTCGGCGGGGGCCGCGTCGAGTCCGAGGTCGGCAGCACGGCGTACGGCGAGATAATCGGGATCCCGTACACGGCGCAGCAGCTGCTCGACCTGCCGGTCGAGACGGCGCTCCGGGTGGTCGGCGGGGCGGTCGACGTCGCGCGCGAGCGCGGCGCCGAGATCGTCGGCCTGGGCGCGTACACCTCGATCGTCACCGGGAACGCCCGGCTCATCGACCCCGGCGTGCCGGTCACCACCGGAAACGGCTTCACCGTCGCGGCGGCCGTCGAGGGCGTCCGCCAGGCCGCCGAGAAGCGCGGGGTCGAGCTGAGCGAGGCCACCGTCGCCGTGGTCGGCGCCGCGGGTGCGATCGGACGGGCGTCGTCGCGGCTGCTCGCGCGCGACTGCGGGCGGCTCGTGCTGAGCGGGAACCCCGCCGGCGGCGACGCGTCGATGCGGCGGCTGCGCGCGGTGGCGGCCGAGATCGTGAAGGCCGTCGCGCGTGGCGGCGAGGCGAGCGGCCGCCTCGCGGTCGCGATACGCGAGGCCGGCGGCGACGACGTGCTCGACCGGATGATCGAGGCGGACCTGCTGCGGCTCTCGCTCGACCAGGCGGAGTCGCTCGCGGCGGCCGACGTGGTCGTGTTCGCGACCTCCACGCCCGAGCCGATAGCGACGGCCGACGCGCTGGCGCGCGACGCGATCGTGTGCGACGTCGCCCAGCCGGCGAACGTCGCCGCGGCGGTCATCGACGCGCGCCCGGACGTGCTGCTGTTCCAGGGCGGCATCGTCGAGATGCCGCTCGGGCGCGGTCTCGGCGTCGACTACGGCCTCGCCGACGGCCTCGCCTACGCGTGCATGGCGGAGACGATGGTGATCGCGCTCGAGAGCGACCACAGGCTCACGAGCGTGGGCGAGGACCTCGACGAGCAGTCGATCCGGACCCTCCAGCGCGTGGCACGCCGTCATGGCTTCCAGCTCGCGCCGGTGGAGCGCTGGAGCGGCGCCGGCCACGGGTCCGTCCCCGTCGTGGGAGGGCAGGTGCGATGACGACGCAGCTCGCGGACGCGCCGCCGCGGAGCGTGCTGCTCGACCCCGAGCTCGCCTCGGCGGCCGACCGGCTGAGGGTCCAGGACGCGCACGCGCTCGTGAAGGACCTGCTCAGGCCGCGCATGGCGATCTACTGGGCCGACTTCCTGACCTCGTGGGCGATCGGCCTGGCGGCCTTCGTCCTCGTCGGCACGCTCGGCTACACGACGGTCCCGGGCGCGTTCGCGTTCGCGGTCTCGGTGTGCGCGCTGTACCGCGCGGCCGCGTTCATCCACGAGCTCGTCCACATGCAGCGCAAGCCGGGCTTCGCCCGCTTCCGCAGGGGGTGGAACCTGCTCTGCGGCATCCCGCTCCTGATCCCGTACTTCATGTACGAGTGCCACTGGGACCACCACGCCAAGCGCCACTACGGGACCGCCGAGGACGCCGAGTACGTGCCGTTCGCACGCCGCTCGCCGTGGGCGATCCTCGGTCTCCTGGCGGCGTCGCCGCTCGTCCCGCTCGCGGGGCCGTACCGCTTCGGGATCCTCACGCCGCTGTCCTACGCGATCCCGCGGCTGCGCGGCTACGTGTACGCGCACGCGTCGGCGCTGAAGCTCGACGTGGAGTACGTCGGGCGCCCGCCGGAGACACGGGCCGAGCGGCGCTCCTGGATGCTCCAGGAGCTCGCGTGCCTGGCGTTCCTGGGCGCGGTGGGCGCACTCGTCGCGACCGGGACGATCGCGCCGGAGCGGCTCGTGCAGTGGTACCTGACGTTCCTCGGCATCACCGTCCTGAACTCGCTGCGCCTCCTCGGTGCGCACCGCTATCACGGCGGCGACGAGGAGATGACGTTCGTCGAGCAGGTGCTGGACTCGACGAACTACCCGCGCCGCCGGCCGCTGGCCGAGCTGTGGGCCCCGGTCGGGCTGCGCCTGCACGCGCTTCACCACCTGCTGCCGGGACTGCCGTACCACTCCTACCAGGAGGCGCACGAGCGGCTCGCGGCCGGGCTCCCCCCGGACTCCGCCTACCACCTCACCTCGAGCCCGGGGCTCCTGTTCTCGCTGCGACGGCTGTGGCGCGACGCCAGCGCGAACCACCGCCGGCGCGACAGCGGCGACGGCTCGATCGGGATCGCGGCGGGGGGCGCTTCGTGAGCAGCTCGGCCACCGCAACCCGGCCGCGGCCGCGCTGGCACGGCGCGCTGGCCTGCCGCGCCCCGCGCGACGACGCGCACGTGCGGCTCGTGTGCGTGCCGTACGCCGGCGGCGGCCCGGCGGCCTTCCGGCGCTGGCCCGACGTCCTCGGCGACGCGATCGAGGTATGGACCACGACGCTTCCCGGCCGCGGCGGCCGCGTGCGCGAGCCGTTCGCGACCGAGTGGGCGCCGCTCACCTCCGGGCTCGCGGACTCGATCGCCGAGCACGTGCGCGAGCCGATCGCGCTCTACGGGCACAGCATGGGCGCGCTGATCGCGTACGAGGTCGCCGCCGTCCTCGAGGCGCGCGGCGCGGACGTGCGCCGGCTGTTCGTGTCGGCGCGCTGCGCGCCGGACGTGGCGGCCCCGGTCGACTGCCCCGACGACGACGAGGTGCTCCTGGACCGCGTCGACCGGCTGTTCGGCGGCGTGCCGTCCGAGATCCGCGCCGATCCCGAGCTCGTGCAGCACTTCGCGGCGGTGCTGCGCGCCGACCTGCGGCTGCTCGAGCGCTACCGCTGGGCCGAGCACCCTCCGCTCACGTGCCCGATCACCGTCCTGGCGGGCGAGGACGACGAGACCGTGTCGCGCCCCGCACTCGACGCCTGGAGCCGCCACACGCGGGCGGGCGCCGAGGTGCTGGTCCTTCCGGGCGGGCACTTCTTCCTCGAGACCCAGGCGGCCGCGGTGCTCGACGTCGTTCGCGCCCGCACGGCACAGCCCCAGGGAGCGGCGCCGTGAGGCTGCGGTCCGGAGCACCCCCGTTCCCGCGGATCTCGGCGTCGCCGCCGCTGCTCGGCATGCCGCTCGCGATGCGCAACGACCCGCTCGGGGTCATGCGCCGCATCGCGGCGGAGTGCGGCGACGTGGGCGGCTTCCGCGTCGGCCCCAAGCTCGCCGTCGTGGCCAACAGCCCCGCGGCGGTCCGCGAGGTGCTCGTCGACCACCCGCAGGACTTCGACAAGGGCCGGCTCCAGCGCCGCGCGCTGCGGCCGCTGATGGGTCAGGGTCTGCTGAGCAGCGAGGGCGACCTGCACGCGACGCAGCGCAAGCTGATCCAGCCGCACTTCGTGGTGCGCCGGATAGCCGGGCACGTCGACACGATGGTCGAGGTCGCCGACCGGATGATCGCGAGCTGGCCCGACGGCGGCGATGTTGACCTCCTCGACAAGATGAACGAGCTGACGATCGACATCGTCGGCCGCGTGCTGCTCAGCACCGAGATCCGCGAGGAGGACGCGCTCGCCGCGGCGATGACCGACGCGTTCGAGTGGGAGATGCACGCGTTCACCAGCGCGTTCGCCGCGCCGCTCTGGGTCCCGACGCCGCTCAACCTCCGGATGAAGCGCGCGGTGCGCTACCTGCGCTCGCGCATCGGCGAGTGGATCCGCGAGCGCCAGGCGAGCGGCGAGGACAAGGGCGACATGCTCTCGATGCTGATGTCGCTGCGCTACGAGGACGGCACCGGCATGAGCGAGCAGCAGCTCTTCGACGAGACGATCACGCTCTGCGGGGCGGCGCAGGAGACCTCGGCCGACGCGCAGACGTGGGTGCTGTACCTGCTCGCGCGCCACCCGGACGTCTACGCGCGCGTGCGCGAGGAGGTCGACACCGTGCTCGGGGGCCGGCCGGTGACCTACGACGACCTGAAGGAGCTGCCCTACTCGCTCCAGGTCTTCAAGGAGACGCTGCGGCTCTACCCGCCCGCGTCGATCATGCTCCGCGGCGCGATCCGCGACACCACGATCGGCGGCTACCACGTCCCGAAGGGCACGGTGGTCCTGATCTCGCCCTACGTCCTCCACCGGCGCGAGTCGGAGTACCCGGACCCCGAGCGCTTCGACCCGAGCCGCTTCGAGCGTGAGAACGAGCGCAAGCTCCCCAAGTACTCGTTCCTGCCGTTCGGCGCCGGTCGCCGCGTGTGCATCGGCAACCACTTCGCGCTGATGGAGGGACACGTGCTGACGGTGACCCTGGCCCAGCGCGCGGACGTGGACCTGGTTCCGGACCACCCGGTCGAGGAGCAGCTGCTCATCAACCTGCGGCCGCGGCATGGCCTGAAGGCGCGCGTGCGCCACCGTTCGGTTCCGACCGGCGCCGAGGTCGCCGCGCTGCGCGGATGAGCGACGCCGGGCACGCACGGACGCGATCGCCCAAGCGCATCCTCATCGCATGGGGGGTCGTCATCGCGATCCTCGCCAGCCAGGCGGGGTTCGTCGAGAAGCGGCTCACCGAGCCGACGTTCTTCGTGCCGGACACCCCGTCGAAGGCGGCGCTCGACCTCGACGAGGAGTACTTCGGCCCGAGCATCGACGTCCCGATCCTCCTCGAGGGCCCCCCGGCGGCGATCCGCGCCCAGGGCCGCGAGCTGATCCGCGAGTTCCGGAAGGACCCGCGCAACCGCGTGATCGACCCGTGGGCGCCCGGCACGGCTAGCAAGGAGCTCCGGCCGCGTCCGGACGCGGCGATGATCCCGCTGATCATCGGGCGGCCCGACAACGAGTCGCTCAAGGCGGCGGAGGAGGTCCAGAAGGTCGTCGAGGACAACGTCCACGCGCCCGTCGAGGCGCGGCTCACCGGCGAGGCCATCGTCGCCCTGGCGCTCGAGGAGGAGACGATCGAGGAGCTCGCGAAGGGCGAGCTCTACGCGCTGCCGATCCTGCTGATCGTCCTGCTGCTTGTCTTCCGCTCGGTGGTCGCCGCCGCGATTCCCGCGGTCTTCGGCGCGCTCACGGTCCTGGCGGGCTACGGGACGATGGCGGTGCTGGCCGAGGTCGTCGCGCTCGACGCCACCGCCCTGAGCCTCGCGTCGATGCTGGGCCTGGCGCTCGGGGTCGACTACACGCTGCTGATGGTCTCGCGCTTCCGCGAGGAGCTGGCGGGCGGAGCCGACGTGCGGAGCGCCGCGGCGATCGCCGCCGCCACATCCGGGCGCACCGTGGTGTTCGCGGGGGTCGTGCTGCTGGCGGCGATGGTCGCCGCGGTGCTGCTCTCGCCGGGCAGCTTCCTCGTGTCCGGGACGATCGGCGTCGGGATCGTGACCGTGATCAGCGCGGCGTCGGCGCGCATCGCGATCCCGGCGCTGCTGGAGCTGCTCGGCGAGCGCGTGAACGCGCTCTCGTTCCGCCGCAAGCCACAGACGCGCGACGCGGCGATGCTGCGCGTGGCGAGCCGCGCGCTCCGGCGCCCGTTCGTGGCCGGTGGCGCGGTGCTGCTCGCGCTCATGCTCCTGGCCGCGCCGGCGCTCGGGCTCGACGCGCGCACCCCGGGCGTCGACCTGCTCCCGTCGAACAACTTCGCGCGCGAGGACTACGAGCGCGTCAGCGACGTGATGGGCGCCGGCTGGGGCGCGCCGTACACGATCACGGTCGCGAACCCGGGCGGACCGCTCACCACCGAGCGCCGGCTGCGCCAGCTCGACGCCCTCCAGCGCCGCCTGGGCGGCGACCGAGCGGTCGCGACGGTGTTCGGTCCGGGCCCGATCGACCAGGCCACGCGGGAGCTCGGCCAGCTCGAGTCGACGCTCGCCGAGAGCGACGACCTGATCGACTCCGGCCGGCGCGACCTCGAGCGGCTCGAGGCCGGCCTCGCGGACGCGGGCAGCGGCGCGGCACGGGTCCAGGACGGTCTCGACGTGGCGGCGGGCGCGGCCCGCCAGATCGCCGACGGGACGCTCGAGGCCGAGGAAGGGTCGCGGCAGATCGCCGCGGGCGTCGATCTCGCCCGAGAGGGCTTCATCCAGCTCCGCGAGGCGCTCCTCACGGCGGCTCGGGGCGCGGACCGGATCAGCGCCGGGCAGCGGCAGGCCGAGGCGGGTGGGCTCGAGCTGCTCGCGGGGCTCAGGAGGCTCACCGAGCGCGTGGAGGCCTCGCGCCCGCGCGTGCAGGCGCTGGCGGCTGGGCTGGGCAGCGGGGCGAGCGACCTCGAGCGCCTTCGCGAGCCGGCGCAGTTCACCGAGCAGCGGCTGCGCGACGCGTGGGAGGAGCTGCGCACGATGACCGCCGGCCGGCTCGACCCGCGCTACGAGGCCACGGTCCGGGCGGTGGGGGAGGCGCTCGCCGCCGCCTCCGGGCGCGACCCGACGACCGGCCAGCCCGTTCGCGAGGGCTACGACGGCATGGACGCGAGCCTGCGGATCGCGGTCGAGCGCCTCCGGGCGGCCGGCGACGAGGTGAACGCCGCCGTGAAGGAGTTCGACGCCCTCGTGGCCGGGGCGCGCAAGCTGCGCGACGGCGCGGCGGAGCTCGCCGACGGGCTGCGCCGGCTGAGGGCGGGCGGCGCCGAGCTCGCGGACGGGCTCGCGCGGATCGTGGTGGCCACGAGCGGGGGAGCCGACGGGATGGGCACCCTCGCCGCGGGCGCCCACGAGCTCGCCGACGGGCTCGGCGTGCTGAGCGCGGGCACCGGCCGCTTCCGCGACGAGCTGGGACAGGGCGCCCGGCGGGTCGAGCCGCTCGTCAGCGGTCTCGCGCGCGCGCGCGAGGAGGTTCGTGGGTCGCGCGACCGCCTTCCGAGCCAGCTCGGCTACGACAAGCTCCAGGCGCGCTCGCCGGAGCTGCTCTCGTCGGGCTACCTCCGGCTGGCCGCGATCGACGGCGCGCACCGGCCCGACCGCGAGGGGGCCCGCTCGGTGATCAACCTCGACCGCGGCGGGCAGGCCGGGCGCTTCCTGGTCATCCCGTCCGTCGCTCCGGGAACGCGAGCGAGCGAGCGGCTCGGCGAGCGGCTCCAGCGCGAGGGGGAGGACTTCCGGCGCGAGTCCGCGCTCGACGTGCGGACGGGCGGCCAGGCGCAGCTCCTGACCGACTTCGGCGAGTCCGTCCGCGACGGGCTGCCGCGCCTGATCCTCGGCCTGTCGATCGTCACCTACGTCGTGCTGGCGATAGTGCTGCGCTCGCTGCTCATGCCGCTCATCGGCGTGGCGCTGAACGTGCTCACCGTCGGCGTCTCGTTCGGGATCCTGGCGCTTCTGTACGAGGGATCCGCACCGCTCGGCGGCCCCGGCTACATCGACGCGACCGCGGTGCTCGGGATCTTCGGGGTGATGTTCGGGCTGTCGATCGACTACCAGGTGTTCCTGCTCGCCCGCATGCGGGAGGGCTGGGAGCGGACCGGCGAGGCGACCGGCGCGATCGACTACGGGCTGACCAAGACCGCCCGCGTGGTCACGGGCGCCGCGCTGATCATGGCCGGCGTGTTCCTCGGCTTCTCGCTGACCGACTTCCCGGCCAACCAGCAGCTCGGGATCGGCCTGATCGTGGCGATCCTGCTCGACGCGACGATCGTCCGGCTGGTCGTCCTTCCGTGCCTGCTCAAGCTGTGCGGGGACTGGGCGTGGTGGATGCCGGCGCGGCTCGACCGCGCGATTGCGCGCGTCGTCCCGTCACTGGCGGCGCACTAGTGGCCGCGCGCGTCAGGCCCGCGCGGCGGCGGCCAGCGGCTCGGCGCGCGGCGCGAGCCGCTCCTCGAGCACGACCTCGGCGCCGCGCGACGGGGTGATCGTGACGTGCCGCGCGCGCGGCGTCTCCGGGCGCGGGTCGGAGGCGCGCAGCCGCGTGCGCTCGAGGATCGTGCGGCCGATCGTCCTCATCTCGAGCATCGCGAACGGGGCGCCGATGCAGCGGCGCACTCCACCGCCGAACGGGATCCACGTGTAGGTGCTCGGCTTGGAGTCGAGGAAGCGCTCGGGCCGGAAGGCGTGCGGCTCCGGGTAGACGTCCTCGCGCAGGTGCATGAGCGCGATCGACGGGATCACGAAGCTCTCGGCCGGCAGCGTCCAGCCCGAGAGCTCCACGTCGCGCTTCACGCGGCGGATCGTGTCGGTCACGACCGGGCGCGAGCGCAGCGCCTCGGTGACCGTCGCCTCCATGTAGGAGTCCTCGCCCGCGGACAGCTCCGCGCGCAGCCGCTCCTCCACCTGGGGGTGGCGCAGGACCCGCTCGAACATCCAGGACAGGCCCGTCGCGGTCGTCTCGTGTCCGGCCGCGATCACCGTCATCAGCTCGTCGCGCAGCTCGTCGCGGGTCATCGGGCTCCCGTCCTCGTGCCGCGCCTGGAGCAGCAGCGCGAGGATGTCCTCGCGCTCCTCGAGGGCCGGGTCGCGGCGGGCGCGCTCGATCTCGTCGAGGACGAGCTCGTGCATCGCGCCGCGCGCGCGCAGGAAGCGGGCCCACGGGCTGTAGCGGCCGAGGTTGCGCCGCGCGGCCGGCACCCAGACCACGAGGTTGGCGATCTTGCCGAGCTGCGGCACGCGCTCGTGGTAGAGGGCGAGCCGCTGCGGGTCCGTCACGCCGAACACCGTGCGCAGGATCACCTCGAGGGCGACCGACTGCATGCGGGGAAGCATCGCGAACGGCGCGCCCACCGGCCAGCGGTCGACCTCGCGCGCGGCGGCCTGCGCCATCACCTCCGCGTAGCGCTGGATGCGCTCGCCGTGGAAGCGCGGCAGGAGGAGCTTGCGCTCGCGCATGTGCTCGCCGTCGTCGAGCACGAAGACCGAGTTCGAGCCCATCAGCGGCTCGAGCGGCCCGACGTTGCCCTCGCCGGCGTGGAAGTCCGCGGGGTTGCCCCTGTAGATGGCCTTGATCCCGTCGGGATCGGCGATGTAGACCGGCCGGCCGAACGTCGGGTAGGGGACCGAGAAGACGTCGCCGTAGCGGCGCCGCATGCCCTCGAGGAACGCGAGCGGGTTGCGCGTGTAGCGCATCGCTTGGATCAGTGCGCCGCGCGGGCCAGGCGGTAGCGCAGGGGTGGCCATGCGCCGATCCTAGGTTTGGCCGGGCGCCGCGTGAGCGGATTCGGCGGAGGCTCCATCGTGTGGGGGGGAAATCGCCGACCCCTGGGGGGAAGCGCTCGGCGGCCGCGCGGCCGCCCGGGTGGCCGCCACTAGCGTCGCACACGGTGGCGCCTGAGCGATTCGACGTGGTCATCGTGGGAGCCCGCTGCGCGGGCTCGCCGCTCGGCACCCTGCTCGCGCGCGCGGGACTGAAGGTGGCGGTCGTGGAGAAGGTCACGTTCCCGCGCACGACGCTGTCCTCGCACCTGATGGAGGCCGACGCGCTGTCGTTTCTGAAGCGGCTCGGCGTGCTCGAGCCGGTGAAGGCGACCGGCGTGCGCTTCATGCACGACGTCGACACGCGGCTCAACGACCTGCGCATCGTCACGCGCTTCCCGCTGCGCCCGGACGACCTCGGCGGGGCAGCGTTCCTGCGCCGTCACCTGCTCGACTCGATCCTGGCCGACGCCGCGGCCGAGGCGGGCGCCCACATGCGCATGGACACCAAGGTCGTCGCCCTGCTCGAGGACTTCGGGCGCGTGACCGGCGTCCGGGTGGTGCACGACGGCAAGGAGTCGGAGCTGCGCGCGCCGCTGGTCGTCGGCGCCGACGGGCGCACCTCGACGGTGGCGAAGATCACCGGGGCCCGCCGCTACAACGTGGCGCCGAACGAGCGCAACTACTACTTCACCTTCTTCGAGGGCGCCGACCCGGCCAGCGACGACCTGTTCATCTTCCACCGCTGGGCCGACCGGATGGTCTGGGCCGGCGCCGCGGACAGCGGCCTCTACCTCGTCGGGGTCTCGCCCGAGGTCCACGAGCGCGACGCCTTCCGGCGCGACACCGAGAGCAACCTGATGGCTCACATGCGTAGCTGCGAGCCGACCCGCGAGGCGCTCGTGAACGCCAAGCGGGCGACGAAGATCTTCGGCATCCGCCGCTTCGACGGGTACTTCCGCGAGGCGTGCGGCCCCGGTTGGGTGCTGGTCGGCGACTCCGGCCACTTCAAGGACCCGGCGGCGGGCCGCGGTATCGGCGACGCGTTCATCCAGGTGGAGGCGCTCGCGCCCGCGATCGTCGCGGGCCTCGACGGCTCGGGCGAGCCGCTCGACCGGGCGATGAAGCGCTGGGCCACCTGGCGCAACCGCAAGTTCGAGGGCCACTACTGGATGGCAACCACGCTGGGGTGCGAGGGGGCGATCCCGATGACCGCGCCCGAGGTGATCGAGCGGATGCAGGCGCGCGGCCAGGTCGACGCGTTCTTCGACCTGTTCAGCCACCGCTCGCGCTACTACGACGTGCTCACGATCCGCCGCCTCGCGGAGGCGACGGCCCGCCTGCTCGTGGACCGGAGCACCGACCGGCCCGCGCTCGTGAAGGAGACGGCCGCGCTGCTGGCCCAGGAGGCCCGCCGCCGCTGGATCAACCGCGTGCCCGACTTCGACGAGCCGGAGCCGGCCCGCGCGCCCGCCGAGCCGGCCGAGCACGTCGACGAAGCACCCGACCCGGTCCCGCGCGCGGTCGCGGCGGCGGTCGACTAGGGACGGTGGCGGGCCCGCTCGACTCCGAGCTCCCCGTCCGCTACGCAGCGGATGCCGGCTCGCTGGAGGCGGACGTGGTGGTGGTCGGCGCCGGGCTCGCCGGCCTCACCGCGGCCCTCGAGCTGAAGCGGGCGGGGCGCTCGGTCGTCCTGCTCGAGGCGCGCGAGCGAGTCGGCGGACGCCTGCTCGGCCACTCGCTCGGCGACGGCAAGTACGTGGACCTCGGCGGCGAGTACTTCGGCGACAAGAGCACGGCGATCCAGGAGACGGCGAGGTCGGTCGGCGTCCGCTCGTTCGAGAGCTACGACCAGGGCAAGCGGATCACCTACTACGGCGGGCGCCGCGTGCTGTACCGGGGCCTCGTCCCGATGGTGAACCCGGCCGTGCTCGCCGACTTCGGCCAGGCGCTCGTGCGGCTCGAGCGGCTCGTGCGCTCCGTGCCGGCGGGGCGGCCGTGGGACACGCCCCGCGCGCGCGAGTGGGACAGCCAGACGTTCTGGTCGTGGTGCAAGGCCAACATGGCCAGCAAGGGGGCGCGGGCGCTGATGGCGCTGGGGACGGAGTGCGCCTTCTGCGCCTCGCCGAACGACCTGTCGTTCCTGCACGTCCTCAACTACTCGAAGCTCTCGGGCGGCTTCCTCTACCTGATGGACGTGCGCGGGGGGATCCAGAAGTACCGCTTCGCCACCGGGACCCAGAGCATCGCGCAGGGGCTCGCGGCGCAGCTCGGCGACCAGCTCTACATGGGCGCGCCGGTCCGGCAGGTGGAGCAGCGCACCGACTCCGTGCTGGTCGGCGGTCCCGGGTTCACCGCCGAGGCGCGCCGCGTGGTGATCGCGGTGCCGGTCACGCTCGCGGGCCGCATCGCCTACGAGCCCGCGCTGCCGGGCTTCGTGGACCAGCTCATGCAGCGGATGCCGGCCGGCGCGGCGATGAAGTGCATCGCCGTCTACGACGAGCCGTTCTGGCGCCACGATGGGCTGACCGGCCAGGCGACGAGCCTGGACGGCCCGATACGCGTGACCTTCGACACCACGCCGCCCGACGGCAGCCCCGGGGTGCTCTCGGCGTTCGTCGTGGCGTCGGCGGCGCGCGAGCTCACGCGGCTGCGCCCCGAGGACCGCCGCGAGGCCGTGATCGCCGAGCTCGTCCGCTTCTTCGGCGAGCGCGCGCGCAACCCGCGCGAGTTCGTCAGCCAGAACTGGATGGACGAGCAGTTCACCCGCGGCTGCTACCACGGCTTCGCGCCGCCGGGCATCTACACGGTCTACGGCCGCGCCCTGCGCGAGCCGGTCGGCCGCATCCACTGGGCCGGCACCGAGCGAGGCGTGCACCAGATGGGCTCGATGGGCGGCGCGATCGACTCCGGCCGCCGCGTGGCCCGCGAGATCCTGTCCGAGGTCGAGCGCCCGCTGGCCGCGCTGGCCTAGGGAGCTTGCAGGGGTGGTCGACCTAACCCCCCGTATAGGTGGGTTAGGTCGACCAGGTCGCGGCGAGGAGGCGCTGCTACTAGGGCCGCGAGCTCTCGGAGCCGAGCGCCGGCGGGCGCCCGCGCCGGCTCAGCCGCGGCAGCCACCAGTTGCGCTCGCCGAGCAGCGACATCGTGGCGGGCACGAGGAAGGTCCTGACGATCGAGATGTCGATCAGGACGGCGATGGCCATGCCGAGCCCGAGCTGCTGGAGCGGCTCCATCCTCGACGTCGACTGCGCGAGGAACACCACCGCCATGACGAGGCCCGCGAGCGTGATCGAGCGCGCGCTCTTGACGAGGCCGCGCCCGATCGACTCGTCGGACGACGCGCCGTCGAGGTGCTCCTCGCGGATGCGCGAGAGCAGGAAGACCTCGTAGTCGGTGGAGAGCCCGAAGATCACCGCGAAGAGGAACAGCGGGATGAAGTAGGAGAGCTCGCCGGATTCGCCGACCCCGAGCTCGCCGTAGAGGAGCGTGAGGATCCCGAGCGTGGAGCCGACCGATAGCAGCGTCGTCAGGGCGGCCTTCAGCGGCACGACGATCGACCGGAAGGCCACGAACAGGAGCAGCACCGAGAGCCCGAGCGCCGCGGCGATCACCCAGGGCGTGCGGGCGTCGAGCCGGTCGATGTTGTCGATCCCGGTGGCGGTGGTGCCGCCGACCGCGGCGGCCAGCGGCCGCGCGCCGCCCGTGAGGTCGTCGCGGAGGCGGCGGATGGTGGCCTGGGCGGCGGAGCTGTCGGTGGGGTCGCGCAGCGGCGCCAGTACCTGCACCCAGCCGTCGCCGCCGCGGCGCACCTCGAGCGGCCGCCCGACGCCGGGATCGCGCCGCACCGCCGCGACGAGCCGCTTGCGGTCCGAGCGCGACAGGATCCGGACCGGCGTGAACGCCCCCGACCCGATCTCCGCCCCGAGCCGCTCGGGCACCGCGCGCACCGGCTCGTCCCTGGGCAGCGCGTCGGCGGTCGGGAATGCGACCTCGGCTCCGAAGAGCGGCACCGCGAGGGCGAGCAGCAGCGTGGCCGACACGACCGCGACGGGAAGGCGGCGACGCAGCACGAAGGCCGCGATCGCCTTCCACAGGCGCGCCGACTCGGCCGCCGCGACCGCGCGTCGGATCGACAGCCGGTCGAGGTGGCGCCCGCCGAGCACGAGCACGCTCGGAACCAGCGTCAGCCCGCCGGCGACGGCCACGAGCGCCGCGGCGATCGCGCCGTACGCCATCGCCGAGAACACGCCGATCTCGAGGATCACGAGCGAGGCGACCGCGGTGGCCACCGTCAGCCCGGAGAACGCGATCGCCCGGCCCGTCGTCGCGACCGTCTCGCGCACCGCCCCCGGGATGTCGCCGCCGTTGCCGCGCAGGACCTCGCGGAAGCGGGTCACGTTGAAGAGCGCGTAGTCGATGCTCAGGCCGAGCCCGAGTGCGAGCGCGGTGTTGGCGGCGAACACGCTGAGGTTCGCCACCAGCGACAGCGCGAACAGGGCGCCGAAGGTCACGAGCAGGACCAGCCCGGCCATCACGGTCGGGACCGCCGTCGCCACGAGCGAGAGGAACGCGACGAGGATGATCGCCGAGGTGACCGGGAACGTGATCCGCTCGACCCGGTCGAGGTCCTCGCGCGCCGTCGACGCGTAGCGGTCGTAGGTCGCCGCCTCGCCGACGACCGTCACCTCCGTCCCGCCGGCCGCGTCCGTCGCCGCCTCGCGGAGGCCCGCCAGCCGCTTCTGGGCCTGTGGCAGCGTGGCCCGCAGGTCGACGCCGATGAGGGCGTCGCCCCGCACGTAGCGCGGCGGGCCGACCTCGGCCACGCGCGGAGCCCGCTTCACCGCGCGGCGCACGCGCGGCGCCGCCCTGCGCAGCGCGGCCGCGTCCCCGTCCGGAGCCGTGAGCACGACGCTCACGCGGCTGCGGCTCTCGCCGTAGATGTGGTCGCGAGCGAGGTCGTCCGCCAGCACCGACTGCGACCCGGGCACCGCCACGCCGCGGTTGGCGAGGCGGTCGTGCAGGACCGCGGCCGCCACGCTCCCGGCCACCGCCAGCAGCGCCCAGACCGCCAGGATCGTGCGCGGGCGCGCGACCACCAGGTCGCCGAGCCGCGCGAGCGGCCCGGTACGCGGCCGCCGCTCGGGCAGGTCCGGCTTCATCCGCTGGATACTACGCGCGCGCTCAAGAAGCGTGGTGCTACTGGGAGGGCCGCACGGGGGATGCGGCCGGCCGCTTGCCGCGCAGCTTCGTCCACACGTTGAACCCGCGCTTCATCAGGCGCTCCGGCAGCGAGTCCTGGGGCGGCATCATCCCCATCTGGCGGGCGGGCGTGAGCTGGTCGGAGACGACGAAGTTGCTCACGAGCTTCCCGTCGCGCACGACCATGTGGTCCATCCCGTCGAGCGTGAGCAGCGTGCCCGTGGGCGCCACGCCGGACAGCATCCCGGTGTGATGGCCGGTCAGCCGCCACCTGACGAACACCTCGTCGCCCTGCTCGGCGATCGTGATGACGTCCATGTGCCAGTCGGCCATCGACGCCCACGACTCCTCGAACCAGGCGGCGACCGCGTCCGGCCCGTGCACGGTGCGGTCGGGGAAGCGGTGCTTGATCTCGCTCGACCAGTACTCCTTCGCGCTCGCGGCGTCGTGGCGGTTCAGGCAGTCGATCACGCCCCGGATCATCTCCGAGTTCGTCCGGGCGGGAGCGGTCGTCGGCGTCACTTGCTGGTCACCTCCGGGAAAACGCCGGCGCGCCGACCCTGGCGAAGCCCTCGCCTGGTCGCGAAGCCGCTGCCGGCTCGGTGTACGAACCTCGTGGGCGGAAGCCGGTAGCCGGCCTCCGTGTGCGGCGAGTAGAGGAGCCGCCCGCCGGACCGCGGCTCGAGCCAGCCCGTGTGGACCCGCTGCTCCTGGCCGACCAGGCGATCGGTGAACCAGTGGCCGGTCAGCCCGGCCCGGCGCGCGCCGGGCGGCACGAGGCCCTCGCTCGCGTCGAGCACGATCCCGTCGGAGTCCGCGGCGCCCACCTGGACCGGCACGGCGGCCGGGTACCCGTCGGCGCCGACCCAGCCGAGCAGCACGTGCGGCAGCCTTCGCAGCCGCGCGGCGGCGCGCCGGGGATCCACCCGCGGGGCGGTGCCGCGGGCGGGCGGGGGCTGCGGGGCGGGATCCGCGGGAACCGGGTCGCCGTAGGCGATCGGCCGGCCCTCGCAGGCCGGGTCGGGCCAGACGACGATCCGCTCCACGGTGATCTCGATCCCAACGCGCACCCAGTGGTAGACGTGCATCCAGCGGCGCCAGATCGGACCCAGCTCGCGCGTCTCGAGGGAGCGCTCCCAGTGCTCGCCGATCGACTCGAGCCAGTCGCGGTCAGGGGTCCACGAGAACGAGGCGCGGCCCTGGAGCAGCACGTGCTCGGGCCGGGCGCCGCGCCCCCCGCGCGCGTGAAAGGCCAGTGCGACGCGCGGCTCGCGCTGGATCCGCTCGAGCTTCCGCCACAGGCCGAGGGACGTGGTGACGGTGACCGTGGCGGCGTCGCGGTCGCGCAGCCCGATGTTCGCGATCGGGCTGAGGACGGCGCCGCGCGCCGGGGTGGCGGTCGCGAGGATCGGGACGAGGTCGGCCGCGAGGACCTCCTCGACCTCGTCGGGCCACCGCGTGCCGGCCTTCGCCCGCCCGGAGCCCCTGGTTGTCCCCACGTCCGGCGTCAACGAGCGGCAAGCGTGATCGGCGCCGGCGCCCGCGCGGCGGCCCGTCCGCCGCGAATCCCCCCGCTGGGTGGTTACGCCCGCCCCCAGGGTCGGATTCGCGCCGGATCGGCTTCGGCACATACCGACCGGTCTGTATAAGCACGTCAGTCCAACGGCCGACCCCGAGGAGGAGCCATGTACCTGACCGACGCGCGCGAGCAGCTGGTGAACCACCCGCTCTACGGCGAGCTGAGCTCGCCCGAGCGCGCGAAGCTCCTGATGAAGCACCACGTCTTCGCCGTCTGGGACTTCTTCAGTCTGCTCAAGCGCCTCCAGCGCGAGGTGTCGTGCCTCGAGGTCCCGTGGACCCCGCGCGGGAAGTCCGAGCACGCGCGGTTCATCACCGAGATCGTCCTCGCCGAGGAGTGCGACGAGGACGTCGACGGCGGCTACATCAGCCACTTCGAGCTGTACCTGCGTGCGATGGACGAGCTCGGCGCCGACCGGGGCCCGATCGACGGCTTCCTCGGGCGGCTCGCGGAGGGCCAGGACGCGCTCGACGCGCTCGACGCCGACGACATCCCTCCCACGGTGCGCGAGTTCGTGACCCACACGCTCTCCGTCGCGCGCGGCGGCGAGGCGCACGAGGTCGCCGCGTCGTTCTGCCACGGACGCGAGAACCTCCTCCCGGACGTGCTCGGCGGCGTGCAGGGCGGGCTCGGGGACGCGATCGACGACGCCCCGGTGTTCAAGCACTACCTCGAGCGCCACATCACGCTCGACCACGACGAGCACGGGCCGCTCGCGCTCAAGCTGCTGGCCGTGCTCTGCGACGGTGACCTGGGCCGCATCCAGCGCGCCGAGGAGGTCGCGGTCGAGGCGATCGAGGCGCGCTCGCGGCTGTGGGACGGCGTGCTCGCCGAGATCCGCGAGCTCGAGCCGGTCGCGGCGCGCTCGTGAGCACCGCCACGGCCCCGGCGCGGCGGGACGGCCGCCGCGCCGAGGCGCGCGGGACCGCGCGGGCGCGGCTGCTCGACGCCGCGGAGAGCGTGTTCGGGGCGAAGGGGTACCGGGGCGCGTCCGTGGACGAGATCGTCAGGGCCGCGGGCGTCACGAAGGGCGCGCTCTACTGGAACTTCGCGAGCAAGGAGGAGCTGTTCTTCGCGCTCTTCGACGAGCGTGTGGACCGGCGCGTGCGCGGGTTCTTCCCGCTGATGGAGACGGCCGCGGGCCCGGACGACCCGACGCCGGCGGTCAGCCGCGGGCTGGCTCAGGTGGTCGACGAGGAGCGCAACCTGTTCCTGCTGATGCACGAGTACTGGGCGCTGGCGGTGCGCGACCCGGAGCTGCGCGAGCGCTACCGCGAGCGCCAGCGCTCGCTCCGCACGGCCGTCGCCCACACGCTCGCCTCCCGCCAGGAGGCGAGCGGGCTCCCGCTGCCCCTGGACGCCGAACGGCTCGCGACCAGCCTGATCGCCCTCGCGACGGGGCTGGCCGAGGAGCGGATCGCGGACCCCGAGGCGGCGCCGGACGAGATCCTCGGCGAGATCCTCAGCGTGATCTTCGACGGCCTCGCCGCACGGGCCGCCGCTGCCGCCGGGCCGACCCGAGCATGAGACGCCCGTCCGCATCGGAGGGCCGCGGGGGTGCTCGTGCGGCCGGGTGGCATATCGCCACCCGATGGGGGAAATCGCGGTCTGGCACCCGCGGCGCGGCGCGGGGCCGGGCGTAACGTCGCGCGCCTTGTCCGGGAGGGTCACACCACGGCGCCGCGACGGGCTCGTCAGCCTGCTGACGGGACAGCTCGGGCCGCGCATCTCGCTGCGCACGCCGATCAGCATGGGCGTGCTCCCCGAGCGCGCCGCCGAGACGTTCGGCCGCACGCCGATCTACCTCGACGCCCCGTTCCAGATCGACCCCGACGCGCGCACCGAGCTCGACTACGTCGAGTTCGCCCTGCTGGTCGAGCAGATGTCGGCCGCCCTCTGGGACGCCGGGGTGAGGCCGTGGGACCGGGTGGCCGTGGCCAAGAGCTCGAACTTCGACATCGTCGCGATCGCATGCGCGGCCGCGCGCATCGGGGCGATCCCCGCGCTGCTCTCGCCCGGCCTCGACGGCGAGATCATGGGCGTCCTGCTCGAGCGGCTCGAGAGCCCGTTCCTCTACACCGACCAGGCGACGGTCGAGCGCGCCAAGCTCCCGGCCGAGCTGCTCGAGCGGCTCCCGAGCCGCGTGATCGGCCCGGTGGAGGGCGGCACGCCGATCGAGGACCTGTGGGGAGGCAGCGTGCCGCCGCCCGCCCCGCGCACGGGGGACGAGCCGATGCTCATCACCCACACGTCGAGCACGACGGGGATATCGAAGCTCGTCGAGAACTCGGTGGCGGGGGTCTGCTACTCGACCCGGGTCGAGGCGACCGTGCCGTTCGGGCACTCGCCCCGCGAGCTCGCCGCGCACTGCATCTCGTTCGTGCACGTGCGGGCCGCGATCACCGCGATGGCGTCGTGGGCGCGCGGGACCGCGCTGCTCGAGGTGGGCGTGCCGGACGCGGAGAACGTGCTGCGGCTGTTCCCCAAGTACCGTCCGACCGCCGTCGAGGCCCACCCGAACGCGTACGTGGCCTGGGAGCAGCTCCGCGACCACCCCGACGAGCCGTTCGCGAACATCCGCGTGTACTTCAGCACCTTCGACGCCGCCCACCCGCGGACGATCTCGCGCCTGCTGGCCGCCTCGAAGCGAACGCTGCCGCTCTGGTTCCAGGCCTACGGGCAGACCGAGGTCCAGATCGTCTCGGTGCGCTTCTACACGCGCGGGTCCGCGGAGCGGCTGCTCCGGCGCGGGACCCGCTCGCGCAGCCTCGGCTGGCCGCCGCCGGGCGTCAGGGTCCGGGTGGCCGACCCGGTGACGCAGAAGAAGCTCCAGCGCGGCAAGGCCGGGATGATCCAGGTCTGCACGCCGGCGCGCTCGCTCTCGTTCGTCGGCACGCCGGGCAAGTACTGGGAGCGCCGGCACGGCGAGTGGTTCGACACCGGCGACTGGGGCCGCCGCACCCGCCTGGGCGACATCGAGATCTTCGACCGCGTGGCCGACCGGATCGAGGGGGTCGAGAGCTGCCTGTGGCTCGAGGACATCCTGCTCGACCGCATCCAGGACGCCGAGGAGATCGTGATCGTCCCGGACAAGGAGGGCCGTCCGGTACCCGTCGTGTGCATGTGCGACGGGCGCCCGCTCGACCGCGCGGAGTGGCGCAGGGCGACGGCCGGCATCCCGAACCTCGGCGAGCCGTTCGAGGTGTCGCAGGAGGACCTGAAGCGGACCGCGACCGCGAAGGCGCGCCGCTACCTGCTGACCGAGCTGATCGCCGCACGCACCGCTGCACCCGAGAACGGCGACTCCCACGCCGTGCCGCCCGAGCTGCTGCTGCGCGAGGGCGCCTGAGGCGATCGGACCGGCCGTAGCACCAGAGACGTCAACCAGGGGGTAACCGTGCAGCAGTTCATCGAGAGAGTCGATCTTCCAGCCGACGATGCACCGCAGCGCTGGTACAACGTCCTCCCGGACCTGCCGCGGCTGCCGGAGCCGTATCTCGACGGCTCGACCAACGAGCCCGTCACGCCGGAGTACATGGAGCGCATGTCGCCGCGCTCGATCGCCGCGCAGGAGTTCTCGCTGGAGAGCTGGATCGGGATCCCCAAGCCCGTGCTCGACGCCTATCGCCTCTGGCGCCCGACGCCGCTGTACCGCGCGATCGCGCTGGAGCGCGAGCTGGACACGCCCGCCGAGATCTGGTTCAAGTTCGAGGGCTCCAGCCCGTCCGGCAGCCACAAGCTCAACTCCGCGCTCGCCCAGGCGTTCCTCGCCAAGAACGACGGGATCGAG
The DNA here is from genome assembly GCA_036389835.1 of Thermoleophilaceae bacterium. Lineage (GTDB taxonomy): Bacteria > Actinomycetota > Thermoleophilia > Solirubrobacterales > Thermoleophilaceae > AC-37. Next base: position 144,678 of record DASVWC010000029.1, read on the forward strand.
CGGCTCGTGACCGACACCGGCGCGGGCCAGTGGGGCACGGCGCTGGCGCTCGCCGGCTCGCTGATGGGCATCGAGGTCGTCGTCTACATGGTGCGCGCGAGCTACCACCACAAGCCGTACCGCCGCTACCTGATGGAGACCTACGGCGCGAAGGTGTTCCCCAGCCCGGGCGAGGACACCGAGTACGGGCGCAGCGTGCTCGCCGAGACGCCCGACCACCCGGGCAGCGAGGGCACGGCCGTCAGCGAGGCGATCGAGGCGGTGCTGCGCGACGACGGCGCCCGGCTCTCGATGGGCGCGTTCGGCAACCACGTCCTCCTCCACCAGACCGTCGTGGGCCTCGAGCTGCGCGAGCAGCTCGAGCTGGCGGGCCGGACGCCGGACTACCTGGTCGCGTCGGTCGGCTGCGGCAGCAACATGGGCGGGTTCTGCCTGCCGTTCGTCCCCGACAAGCTCGCCGGGGCGGACATCTCGATGGTGGCCGCCGAGCCGGCGGCGTGCGCGACGCTGACCAACGGCGAGTACCGCTACGACTTCGCCGACGCGACCGGCAGCGGCATCGCGGCGAAGACCTACACGCTCGGTCACGAGTTCGTGCCGCCGCCGATCCACGCCGGCGGCCTGCGCTACCACGGCGCGGCGCCGCTGATGGGGCTGCTGCGCGACGAGCAGCTCGTGGACGCGGTCGCGTACGACCAGCTCGACGTCTTCCAGGCCGGCTCGGAGTTCGCGCGCCTGCACGGGATGCTCCCCGCACCCGAGACCGCGCACGCGATCCGCGCGGTGATCGACATCGCCAACGACTGCAAGCGCAGCGGGCGCAAGGCGACGATCGTGTTCTGCTACAGCGGGCACGGGCTGCTCGACCTCGAGGCGTACGGCCGCTACCACGCGGGCGAGCTGCGCTCGAGCGCCGACGAGCCGTTCGTGGACCGGGCGCGCGAGCCGGTGGCGGCCGAGTGAGGTCGTACCCGCTGCACGTCGGCGGCAGCGACACCGACGGCAGCGGCTGGACGTACGTGCCGCACGCCGAGGCGCTGATCCGCGACCCCCGCCGTGCCTTCAACGCGAAGCGGGCGATGGAGCTCGGGCGCGACGTGGACCCCGCGGACGTCGAGCTCCTGGCGGCGCGCTGCGCGATCGGGAGTGACGAGGACAACCTCGCCGCCCTCGAGGCCGCCGCCGAGGCGAGCCGCGCGCTGCGCCGCGTGCCGCTGGAGGAGCGCAAGGCGCTCGGCGCGGCCCTGAACGCGAGCATCCGCGAGCGCTTCGACGAGTTCGTCGACGTGCTCGTCGCCGAGGGGCACCCGCGCCGGCTCGCGGAGTGGGAGGCCGACGGGATCGTCCGCGCCAGCAGCCCGGAGGCGCTCGACTGGGCGTTCGGGCAGATCTCGCAGACGTTCGACGACGGCGAGCGGCGGATGCTGCTCACGCGCAAGCCGGACGGGGTCGTGTGCATCAACCCGCCGCAGAACGCGGCCGCGTCGAACGCGGCGCTCGGGCTGATGGCGCTGCTCGCGGGCAACGCGCTGGTGGTGAAGGCGCCCAAGACGGCGCCGCTCGGGGTCATGTACCTCTTCCGCGAGGTCGTGCTCCCGGTGCTCGAGGAGCGCGACATGCCGCCGGGCACGCTCAACCTCGTCAGCGGCTACTCGAAGCGGATCATCAGGGCCTGGGTCGACAGCCCGCTGGTCGACGACATCATGTTCTTCGGCGACAGCACGGCGGGGCTGCGGTTCGGCCAGGAGTGCGTCGCGAACGGCAAGAAGCCGATCCTCGAGCTCTCCGGCAACGACGCGTTCCTGGTGTGGCGCGACGCCGACCTCGAGGCCGCCGCGGAGGCGCTCACCGAGTCGTTCTACGGGTCGAGCCAGATCTGCATGGTCCCCAAGCAGGCCGTGCTCCACCCGGCGATCGCCGACGAGTTCACCGAGCTGTTCCTGGACCGGGTGGCCGAGATCCGGCCGGCCTACCCGAGCGAGCCGGGCGCGGTGCTGAGCCCGGTCCTGAAGATGGACCGCTTCTTCGACTTCCTCGGCGAGGCCCGGCAGGACGGCTGCGACGTGCTGTGCGGGGGCGAGCGCGTGGGGGTCGACGGACGGCCGGCGGTGGACGGCGCGTTCCTCGAGCCGACGGTCGTGCGCGTGCGCGGACTGGCCGACTCACGCCGGCTGCGCTGCGTGCGCGACGAGACGTTCTTCCCGCTGCTGCCGCTGATCGTGGCCGACGACGCGGGCGATGACGACGCCGTGCTGCTCGAGCAGGCGCTCGACTGGATGAACGACAACCCGTACGGGCTGCGCAACTCGGTGTGGGCGCGGGACCCGGAGGTGACGGAGGCGTTCGCCACCGGGCTCGTCAACGGCGGGCTGCTGAAGGTCAACGACTCGCACGTCGGGTTCGCGACCTACCTCGGCACGCACGGCGGCACGGGGCTCACGGGCGGCCCCTACGGCGAGCTCCACTACCCGCTGTTCCGCGCGTCCCACCTCCAGGGGATCTCGTTCGGCCACGACGTGCGCCTCACCGCGGGCGCGCCGGGCGGGCTCGCCGAGGCGGTGGGCGGATGAACGGCGCGGCGACCGAGACGCGGCCCGCGCCGCGCGCGGACGCCGGCGAGCGCCCCGCGGCGGCGCCGGCGCGGCTGCTCGAGGGCAAGCGCATCGTCGTCACCGGGGTCGCGACGCGGCACTCGATCGCCTTCAAGGTCGCCGAGACCGCGCAGCTCCTGGGGGCCGAGCTGGTCCTCACCAGCTTCGGCCGGATGCGCCGGCTGACCGAGCGCGCCGCGCGGCAGCTTCCCGAGCCGCTGGACGTGCTCGAGCTCGACGTGAACGAGCCGGAGCACTTCGAGCGGCTGCGCGAAGAGCTCGAGCGGCGCTGGGGCGCCGTGGACGGCGCGCTGCACGCCGTCGCCTACGCGCCGGTGGACGCGCTCGGGGGCAACTTCCTCGACACGCCGGCGGCGAGCGCCGAGCTGGCGTTCCGGACCAGCGCGTACTCGTTCAAGGCGCTCGGCTCGACCCTCGCCCCGCTGATGCCGCACGGGGGGAGCCTGGTGGCGCTCGACTTCGACGCCACCCGGGCGTGGCCGACCTACGACTGGATGGGCGTCGCGAAGGCCGCGCTCGAGTCGGTCGGGCGCTACCTCGCGCGCGACCTCGGGCCGCTCGGCATCCGCGCGAACCTCGTCTCGTGCGGTCCGCTCAAGACGATGGCGGCGCAGGGGATACCCAGCTTCGAGGACCTGTGCGAGACCTGGGACCTGCGCGCGCCCCTGGGCTGGGACACCGGCGACGCCGCGGTGGTCGCCGGACCGGTGTGCTTCCTGCTGTCGGATCTGGCCCGCGCGGTGAGCGGCGAGATCCTCCACGTGGACGGCGGCTTCAACGCGATCGGCGCCAAGGAGGGCGTTCGCAACTGACGCTGGACCCTCTGGTATACATGCCCGAATCGCTCAAAGCTAGGCGAGTACGGCATGGCTGCTCCGCGCGAGAATAGGCATTGAGCAAGCTCACGCGGGGTGCGCTGGCGCGTCCGCGGGCGACGCTGGCGGTCTGGGGCACGACGATGCTGGTGCTGGCCGCCGTCGGCCTCGGGGTCGAGGGGCGGCTCGACGAGGGGACCTTCGTGCTGCCCGGCACCGAGTCGTCGAAGGCGCGCGGGCTCGCCGACCGCGGCTTCGGCACCACCGAGGTCCAGGCCGTCATGCTCACCGGCCCGCCGCGGGAGCTCGACCGGCAGGGCCCGCGGCTGGTCGCGGACCTGCGCAAGCGCGACACCGTCCTGTCGGCCTGGGACGGCGGCGAGGAGTCGAGGCGGCTGCGGCCGCGCGCGGACGCCGCGCTGGTGCTCGTCGACATGAAGGTCACGCGCACGGACCGGGCCGGGAAGCGGCTGGCGCCGGTGCGCGAGGGGATCGCCCGGCAGGTGCGGCCGCCGGTGCGCTCGCACTTCACGAGCAACTCGCTGGGGAGCGAGGCCGCCACCGGGACCGCCCTCGACGCGGCGGCGGAGTCGCAGAAGATCGCGATTCCGATCCTGATGATCGTGCTGCTGCTGGTGTTCCGCTCGCCGATCGCGGCGGCGATCCCGGCGGGGGCCGGGATGGCGGCCGTCGGGGCGTCGTCGGGCGTGATCGCGCTCGGGACCAACTTCGTCGAGCTGGGCGCGCTCGCGGTGGGGGTGGCCGCGATGATGGGCCTCGCGCTGGGGGTCGACTACTCGCTCCTGATCGTGTCCCGCTTCCGCGAGGAGTTGTTCGCGGACGCGGAGCTCGACCCGCGCGACGCCGCCGAGACGGCGGCGGCGACGGCCGGCCGCACGGTCCTGTTCGCCGGCCTGATGCTGGCGCTGGCGATGGCGCTGGCGCTCCTGCTCGCGCCGGGGGCGGTGCTGGGCTCGATCCTCGCCGGGGTCGCCGTCGCCGTGGTGCTCAGCCTGATCGCGGCGGCCGTCGCCGTCCCGGCCGCGCTCGTGCTGGTGGGCCGCGGGATCGACCGCTGGCGGATCGGGAGCCCGGGGGTGCACTCGCCGCTGCTCACGCGGGTCGCGCGGTTCGCGCTCGGGCGCCCGCTCCTGATCGTGACTGCGGTGCTGCTCTTCCTGGTCGCGCTCGCGACGCCGGCGCTCGGCCTGAAGAGCACGCCGCCGATGTTCCTCCAGCTCCCGGAGGACCACAAGGCGCGACAGGACTTCGAGGCGATCCGCAGCGTGGTCAGCCCGGGCTACGCGACGCCGTTCGAGATCGTGCTGCGCAGCGAGCGCGGGCCGATGACCGAGCCGCGGCGGCTGCGGCAGGTGCAGCGCCTCCAGCGGACGCTCGCGCGCGACCCGGGGGTGACGGGGGTCGTGGGGCCCGGCCCGATCGCCGACCAGGTGCGCGGGCTCGACGACCTACCCGCGCAGCTCACGAAGCTCCAGCGCGACTCCAAGCGCGCGTCCGAGGGCGTCGCGGCGCTCAGGGCGGGCCTCGCCCGGGCGGCGCGGGGCGCGGCCACGATCGAGGACGGCGCCCACCAGGCGGGTGCGGGCGCCCGGCAGGTCGAGGCCGGCGCGGCCGCCGCGGCGGCGGGCTCCCGGCAGCTCGAGCTCGGTGCGGAGATCGCCGCCGCGGGGGCGCGCGACCTCGCCGGCGGCCTCGCCGAGGCCGCCCGCGGCGCGCGGCAGCTGGAGGCGGGCGCGGGGGCGCTCGCGGGCGGCGCCCGCCGGCTGACCGAGGGCATCGGCGAGGCGCAGCGCGCAGTGGCGCGCGACCTGGAGCCGGGCGCCCGGCGGCTGGCGGACGGGCTGGCCGCGGGGGCGGAGGACCTCGGCGCCCTGCGCGAGCCGGCGGCCACCGGCGACGAGCAGATCAGGCTCGCCTACCAGGCGCTCGTCGGGATGACGCTCGGCCGGGCCGATCCGCGCTACGCCGACGCGCTCAGGGCCGTCGGGACGGCGCACGGGGCGATCACGGGCGAGGACCCGACGACCGGACAGCCGGTCGAGCGCGGCTACTCCGGCCTCGTGGCCGCGATCGACGAGGCGGCCGCGGAGCTGCGCGAGGCCGGCGCCGGGGCGGAGCGGATCGCGGACGGGACGGCCGACCTCCGGGCCGGCCTCGAGCGCTTGCGCGGCGGCTCGGCGAGGCTCGCGGACGGCGCGCGACGGCTGGCGCGCGGGGACGGGGCGCTCGCGGCGGGCCTCGAGTTCCTGGCGGGCACGACGTCGGACGCCGTGCTCGGCCTCCAGGCGCTCGCCGACGGGATCGGCCAGCTCGGCAGGGGGACGGAGGACCTGCGCGACGGCGCCGGGCGCCTGACGGCGGTCGAGCGCCTCGCCGACGGAGCCGCGCGGCTCGGCGGCGGCCTCGCCGAGGGGCACGCGCGCTCGCGCGAGCTCCAGCAGGGGATCGACCGGGCCGGGGGTGCGGGGGTCGGGTTCAGCGGCTTCGGGGGCGGCGCGGGCGCCGGCGGCGCGGCGGGGCGAGCCGCCTCCGGCTACGTGGTCCTCGCGGGGGTCGGCTCGGCGCCCCCCGCCCAGCGCGACCAGGCGAACATGGTCGTCAACGCCGCCCGCGGCGGCGACACCGCCCGCGTCTACGTCCTGCCGCGCTACTTCGCCGCGTCCGACGGCAACGAGGAGCTGCGCGAGCGGCTCTTGGGGCGCGTGGCGGCGTTCCGCGCCGACACCGGCCTCGACGCGCACGTGGGCGGGCTCGCCAGCCAGTACGTGGAGTTCGAGGACGAGGCCTCCGCGTTCATACCGACGCTCATCGTCGTGCTCTCCCTGATCACGTTCGTGCTGCTCGTGGTGATCCTGCGCGCGCTCGTCCTGCCGGCCGTGGCGGTCCTGCTCAACCTGGCGATAGTCGCGGCGTCGTTCGGCGCGCTGCGCCTCCTGTTCCAGGGCGACGACCCGCTGCTGGGCGGCCCGGGCCTGCTGGAGGTGGCCACCACCGCGGCGATCTTCACGGTGCTGTTCGCGCTGTCGGTGGACTACGAGGTGTTCCTGCTCACGCGCATGCACGAGGCCTACGCCACCGGGCGCGGCCCGGACGGGGCGATCCTGCACGGCATCGGACGCACCGGGAACGTGGTCACCGGCGCGGCGCTGATCATGGTCGCCGTCTTCCTCTCGTTCAGCGTCAGCGAGTTCGCGATCTCACGCCAGTTCGGCACCGGCCTGGCGATAGCGGTGCTGCTCGACGCCGTGCTGCTGAGGCTCTTCCTGCTGCCGGCGGTGATGCGGCTGCTGGGCCACCGGAGCTGGTGGCTGCCCGCCTGGCTCGACCGCCTGCTCCCGCGCCTGGACGTGGAGGGCGCGGGCCGCCGCCCGGCGGCGGGCTAGCGCGCCGCGGCCTCCACGCGTCCCGCCGCCTGCTTGCGGCGCTCGCGGGCGATCAGCCGCTCGTACTCGTTCGGGTCCACCAGGAGGTGGCCGGAGGAGTCGTAGAAGCGCTTGTCCTGGCGGCGGCGCGCCGCCCGGATCGTCGCCCACATCTCCTCGCGCGGCGGTAGCCGCACCGCGCCGCTCAGCACGTCGCCGATCCAGTCGCCCTGCATCTCGGCGAGCGGCATCAGCGACATCATCGAGTGGAGCAGGCCGACGAAGTAGAGCCCCGGGATCTCCGGCGGCACGACCAGGTGGTAGAGCGGCGGCGCGTCGTCGCCCCCGGCGATCAGCTCCGGGTCGATGAACGGGAACGCCATCCGGTAGCCGGTGCAGTGGATGATCGCGTCGGCCTCCACCTCCGACCCGTCCGCGAAGCGCACCGTCCGCCCGTCGACCCGCTCGACCATCGGCTTGGCGGTGATCCGCCCGTGCGCGATCGCCGGCAGCAGCGCGCTAGTGGCGATCAGCGGCCCCTGCCCCGGCTTGTAGGGGGGCTCTGGCAGGCCGTAGTTGGTCATGTCGCCGTTGACGATCTTCAGCATCAGGCGCAGCAGCGGGCGGCGCTGCTCGACCGACAGCCGCTTCATCAGCGGCGAGAGCTGGTCCACCGGCCGCCCCTCGATCAGCTTCGGCACGACGTAGTGACCGGTGCGAACCGACAGGTAGGTGGCGGCCGCGCGCTCCGAGACCTCGCTGGCGATGTCCGCCGAGGTGGCGCCCAGGCCGAGGATCACGACGGTCTTGCCGGCCAGGTCGGCCGGGCCGTCGTAGTCGAACGAGTGCAGCTCCGTGCCGCTGAACTCGCCGTCCAGCTCCGCGTACACGGGCTCGGCGTGCCGCCCGCCCGACGCCACGGCCACGGCGCGGTAGCGGTGCACCTCGCCGCTCCCCAGCTCTACCTCCCAGCCGCCCTCGGCCGCCGGCCGCACGGCGGTCACCTCGGTGCCGAAGCGGATGCGGTCGCGGAAGCCATAGTGGTCGACGTAGTCGTCGAAGTAGCGGACGACCAGCTCGTGATGCGGGTAGTGCGGGTAGTCGTCCGGCATCGGGTAGCTCGGGTACTGCATGATCGTCTTGGACGTGTTCGGGAACAGCGACGCGTACGCGCAGCTCTTGCCCGACTGGGTCGGATAGCGCCACAGCCCCCCGATGTCGCCGCTGCGCTCGTAGCAGTCGAACGGGATCTCGCGCACCGCCAGCGCGCGGCACATCGCGATGCCCGCCGAGCCGGCCCCCACGACGCACACCTTCTGGCCGCCGTCGCCGCCGGCCATCGCGGCTCCCGCGGCGCCGATCGCCTCGATCGTCTTCATCGCTCCTCCGTTCCTCAGGCGCCTTCGCTGATCAGGCCGGCGACTCCGAGTCCGGCCGCGAGCATCGAGGCGCTCGTGTCGACGATCGCCGAGCCGCGCGGCTTGCCCTCGCGCAGCGCGAGCAGGCCCGCGCCCGCGTCGAGCACGTCGCACGCGATCCCGGCCTGCCACCACAGCCGCCGGCTCCCGTTCTGGCTGGCGACGAGCCCGAGGGTCATCGCGATGTTGCGCGCCGCGAACAGGCGCATCAGGTACGCGCTCTCGACGTCGTCGTGCAGTCCGAGCTGCTTCACGCCCACGCGCGGCAGCAGGAACGCCCCCCCGCCCACCAGGCGCAGCGCGGACAGCAGCGCCAGCGGGGCACTCTTTCGATCGAGGCTCATACGGCCAGGTCCTCCTCCACTGGTTCGAGCGCGGGCCGCTGCCCGCGCACTGGCTCAACCGACTGCGGGACGGCCCTGCGCGGCTCCGCGCCGCGCACGACCACGCCCGCCTGGCGGAGCGCGGCCAGGTCGGCCTCCGGCCGCGCGTGCTGCTCGGGAAAGGAGATGCCGGGCGATAGCTGCATACCCGCGAGGCCGAGCACGCGCTCGGCCGCGAGTGTGGCGCCGACCGCGTTGAGGTGCCCCTGGCCCATCACGTCGAGCGCCTCGATCGTGGCCGAGCGCCCGCCGCCGTGAGCGGTCACCGTCAGGCCCGCGAAGTCGCCGGGCCCCGACCGGCTCAGCAGCGCCTCGCGCACGCGGCCCGCGCCCCAGCGCTCGAGGCCGTTCAGCACGCCGGTGCGCTTGAGCGCGATCAGCCCCCAGAGCGCCGGCGGGTCGTGGCTCGCGATCCGCGTCTCGACGGTCGGCACCTCGAGCGTGATCGGAAGCGTGATCTGCTCGAGGGTCCCGATCCGGGCCGCCGGCCGCTCGCGACCGTCGGGGCAGCGCACGCGCCGCACGCCGGTCAGCGGGTGCACGGTGCGGCGGCGGCCGTCGGCCATCGGGTGGAAGGGCCACGCCAGCCGCTTGCCGAAGCCCCACGCGTCGGGCCCGATCCGGTCGCGGGAGGAAACCAGCACGGTCACCTCGATCCGCTCGGCGCGGCCGACCTCCCGCGCCGCGGCCGTGGCGGTGAGCGCGGTGAGGCCCGAGAGCCAGCTCCCGGCCAGCAGCACCGGAGCCGCCGGGCGTGCGTGGGCGGCGCGCACGGCCACGTCGAGCACGGCGGCCTGCCCGCCGCGGTTTATGTCGGCGATCGGAATGCCGCGGCGCATCGCGTCCACGAGCAGCCGGTCGCCCGGGTCGCTCACCGTCGCGAGGACGGCCGCCGGCCGCCCCGCGAGCGACGCGAGGGGCGACTCCGAGCGCACGTCGATCGCGACGGTCGCGGCGTCCAGCTCGCGCGCCAGCCGGCGCGCCCGCTGCGGCCGGCGGCCGGCGAGGACAAGCGGGAGGTCGGGATGGCGCTCGCGCAGGAGCCGCGCGGCCTGGCCGCCGACGACGCCGTACCCGCCGGCGACGAGCAGCGCGCCCGCGGGGATCACACACCCCTCCGCGGGATCGTCAGGGCGGTGCGCCAGCCGTCGCCGCCGAGCCGGTGGGCGTCGATGCTGCCGCCGAGCCTGGCCGCCGTCTCGCCGAGCATCCACAGCCCCAGGTGCGTCCCGTTGCCGCCGCCCGACGGCTCGACCCCGTCGTTGAGGACCTCGACCTGGATCCGGTCGGGCGACACCGACCCGCTGAACGCGATCACGCGCGGGTGCGAGTGCTTCTCCGCGTTGCGGATCCCCTCGACGACGAAGTCCCTGATGAGCTGCTCGAGCTCGGAGGCGCCGCCGCCGCCCGCCGCCGCCGCCCTGTCCTCCATGATCGCGCGCAGCTCCGCGATCGCGGCGTCGAGCTCCTTCGAGCAGCGCGCGCGGTCCTCGTCGGCCAGCTCGGCGACCGAGCGCAGGGCGGCGGCGACTCCCGTCAGCCGCTGGGCCACGCCCTCGTGCAGCGCCTGGGCGAGTCGCGTGTCAGGCGGCAACCTCGCCCTCCTGCGCCGCGCCGCGGCGCCAGACCACCTGCACGGACGCCAGCGCCACCGCGGCGCCGTCCTGGTTGACGACGCGCCAGGCCGTGTCGACCAGCCCGCTGCCGGCGTCGAGCGGCCGCACCGCCTCGACGCTGCCCTCCGCGTGGATCGTGTCCCCGAGCCGGACCGGCGCCTTGAACTTGGCCTTGACCTGCCGCAGCGCCATCACCCGGTCCGGCTCGAACGGGACCAGCCCGAGCGCGAAGGAGAGCACCAGCATCCCGTGCGCGATCCGCTCGCCGAAGAGGCTGCCCTCCGCCCAGACGGCGTCCAGGTGCTGGGGGTGGAAGTCGCCGCTCAGGCCCGCGAACGCGACCACGTCCGACTCGGTGACCGTCCGGCCGTTCGACGCGAAGGGCTCGCCCACCTCGATCTCGTCGAAGTCCCGGCCGAAGAGGGCGGCGGCGCTCACGGGCGCTTCCCCCCGAACGTCCGCAGGGCGGCGGCGAGCCGCGCGCGCGTCTCGTGGGGCGCGATCACCTCGTCCACGAAGCCCTCGCGCGCCACGGCGTGCGCGCTCAGGTGCTCGGCGGCGTAGCGCTCGCTCAGCTCGAGCTGGCGGGCGACCGGGTCCGGGGCGGCGGCGATCTCGCGCCGATTGATGATCCCCACCGCGTGCGCGGCCGCCATTATCCCCACACGCGCGCGGGGCCACGCGAACGCGTAGTCGGCGCCGAGGTCCTTCGAGTTCATCGTGATGTACGCGCCGCCGTACGCCTGCCTGAGCACGACGGTGAGGCGGAGCACCGACGCGCCGCCGAACGCGCGCAGCAGCTCGGACCCGTGCCAGATCACGCCGCTGCGCTCCTGGCGCGTGCCCGGCAGGAAGCCGGGCGTGTCGACGAGCACGACGAGCGGGACGTTGAAGCGGTCGCACGTGGACACGAAGCGGGCGGCCTTGCGCGAGGCGGCGGAGTCGAGCACGCCGCCGAGGTGGCGCGGCTGGTTCGCGACGATGCCGATCGAGCGCCCGTCGATGCGCGCGAAGGCCGTGACGACGTTGCGCGCCCAGCGCGGCGCGACCTCCAGGAGGCGGCCGCCGTCCACGATCGCGCGCGCCACGTCGCGCACGTCGTAGACCTTGCGCGTCTCGCGCGGCACGTGCGCGCCCGGGTTGTCGTCGAGGGGCTCGCGCGGCTCGGCGCCCGGCGGCGCCTCCGAGGTGTTCTGCGGGAGGTACGAGAGCAGCTCGCGCGTGAGCACGGCGGCGTCCGCCTCGGTCGGCGCGACGAACTGGCAGACGCCGTTGCGCGAGTGGACGGCGGCGCCGCCGAGCTCGGCGGCGCCGACCGATTCGCCCGTAGCGGCGCGCACGACGCCGGGGCCGGTCAGGAACATCGTCGCGTCGCGCGTCATCACGATGAAGTCCGTGAGCGCGGGTGCGTACGAGCCGCCGCCGGCCGACGTCCCGCTGATGATCGAGATCTGCGGGACGTGGTGCGAGAGCGCGACCGTCTCGCGGAAGATCCGCCCGTAGCCGCCGAGCGCGGCGGTCGCCTCCTGCACGCGCGCGCCGGCCGACTCGACGAAGCTGACGACCGGGACCCGCGCGTCGCGGGCGAGCGAGAGCACCCGCACGATCGTCTCCGCGTGCGCCTCGCCGAGCGACCCGCCGACGAAGCAGCCGTCCTGCGCGAAGCAGAACACCGGGCGGCCGTCGACGGCCGCGGCCGCCGCCACCACGCCGTCGCCCGGCTGCGCCCGGGCCCCGATGCGGCGCGACTCGACGGTCGAGCGGATCACCTGAACCGAGCCCGGGTCGCACAGCAGCTCGATCCGCTCGCGCGGGCCGAGCGGCGGCGGTCGCTGGATGCCCGGCGCCAGCGGCTCGAGGCCCGCGCGCGAGGTCGCGACGCTCATCGCTGTCCTCCCGCCAGGCAGATCACGGCGTTGTGGCCGCCGAACCCGAACGAGTTCGAGATCCCCACGAGCGGGCGGCCGTTCGACGCGAGCGGCCTGGCGTCGTTCGGCACGTAGTCGAGGTCGAGCCCCTCCTCGGGCTCGCTCCAGTTGAGCGTCGGCGGGGCGACCCGCTCGCGCAGCGCCAGCAGGGTCGCGATCGCCTCCACGGCCCCGCCCGCTCCCAGCAGGTGGCCGATCGCGGACTTGAGCGACGAGACCGGCAGCGCGCCGGCGCGCTCGCCGAGGGCGAGCTTCAGCGCCTCGGTCTCGGTCCGGTCGTTGAGCGGGGTGGAGGTGCCGTGCGCGTTGACGTAGTCGAGCTCGTCCGGCGCGATCCCGGCCTCCTCGAGCGCGCCCGTGATCGCGCGCGCGGGCCCGGCCCCGCCGGGCTCGGGAGCGGTCAGGTGGAACGCGTCGGCGGTCGCGCAGTAGCCGAGGATCTCGCCCAGCGGCTCGGCCCCGCGCTCGCGGGCCGCCTCCGCCTCCTCGAGCACCAGGATCCCGGCGCCCTCGCCCACCACGAACCCGTCGCGGCGCGCGTCGAACGGGCGGGAGATCCCGGTCGGCGAGGTCGCGCCCATGCGTGCGAACCCGGCGAGCGCCATCGGCGTGAGCGCCGCCTCGGCTCCGCCCGTCACCATCGCGTCGGCCTCGCCGCCCGCGACGAGGCGGATCGCCGTGCCGATCGCGTGCGCCCCGGCCGCGCAGGCGGACACGACCCCCCAGTTCGGGCCGGTCAGCCCGTGCCGGATCGCGAGCGCGCCCGCCGCGGCGTTCGACATCATCATCGGGACGCCGAGCGACGAGAGCGACCGGTCGCCGCGCTCGAGCAGGACGCTGTGCTGCTCCTCGATCGTCGCGAGCCCGCCGATGCCGGTCCCGACCACGCAGCCGATGCGCTCGGGCTCGTACGGGAGCCCGCCGCCCCAGCCGGCGCTCTCGAGCGCCTCCTGGCCGGCGGCGAGCGCGAGCTGCGTGAAGCGGTCGCTGCGCCGCGCCTCCTTCGGCGTCAGGGTCGCCGACGGGTCGAACTCGTCGCAGCGCCCGACGCCGTCCTCGATGCCGCTCTCGCCGGCGGTCCAGTTCTCGATGAGCGCGCGTGAGCCGACGCCCAGCGGGGTAACCGCGCCGGTGCCGGTGATCACCACACGACGCTTCACTGAATCCTTGCGACCACCAGGTCGATCGCGTCGCCGACCGTCTTGACGTTGCCCATGTCCTGCGGGTTGATCTCGACGCCGTAGGTCTCCTCCGCCCGCTGCGCGATCTCGACCAGGTCGAGCGAGTCCACGTCGAGCGCCTCGAACGTCGCGTCGCGGGTGATCTCCTCGGGCTTCGGCCCCAGCTCGGCGATCGCCTCCTTCAACATCTCCTCGACGCTCTGCGTCGTTACCTCGGGTGATGCCACGGTCCCTCCTCGGTCGTGGTTGCTCTCAGGCGGTCATGCCGCCGTCGACGGTCAGGGTCGTTCCGGTCACGTATGCGGCCTCGTCGGACACCAGGAAGCGCACGCAGGCGGCGACCTCCTCGGGGGTCCCGGCGCGCCGCGCGGGCACGCTGCCGAGGAACGCCGGGTCGACGTCCTCGGTGAGCTGCGTCGCGACGAAGCCGGGGGCCACGGCGTTCACGGTCACGCCGCGGTGCGCGACCTCGCGCGCCACGGTGCAGGTGAGCCCCACGAGCCCGGCCTTCGCCGCGGCGTAGTTCGCCTGGCCGGGGTTCGCGATGCGCGGCCCGACGACCGACGCGATGTTGACGATCCGCCCGTAGCGGGCGCGCACCATCCGCGGCACGGCGCGGCGGGCGGTCCAGAAGGCGGCCGACAGGTTCGTGTCGACGACCGTCCGCCAGTCGTCGTCGCAGATCATCGGCGACAGCCCGTCAGCGCGCACGCCGGCGTTGTTGACCAGCACCGAGACGTGGTCGTAGCGGGACTCGAGCTCGGTGAAGGCGGCCTGCACGGCCTCGGGCTGCGACACGTCCGCCTGGATCGGCACCGCCTGCCCGCCGTCGCGCTCGATCGCCGCGACGACCTCGCGCGCTCCGTCGGCGTCGTTGCGGTAGTTCACGCCCACGGCCCAGCCCTCCTCGGCGAGCGCGCGGGCCGTGGCCGCGCCGATCCCGCGCGAGCCGCCGGTCACGAACGCGCAGCCGCCGTTACGTCCCACCGTCGCTCCACTCGATCACCGCGGCGCCCCAGGTGAAGCCGGCCCCGATCGCCGCCATCAGCACGCGCGTGCCCTCGTGCAGGCGGCACTCGCGCCTGGCCACGTCGAGGGCGAGCGGGATCGACGCCGCCGACGTGTTGCCGAGGCACTCGATGCAGTCCACGACTCGGCCGCCGGGGAGGTCGAGGCGCTCGCCGACCGCCCGCGTGATCCGCGCGTTGGCCTGGTGGTAGACGAACACGTCGACGTCGGCGAGCGTCAGGCCCGCGGCGGCGACCGCCTCGAGCGTGACCTGCGAGAGGTAGTCGACCGCGTAGGCGAAGGTCTGCTGGCCCTCCATGCGCAGCTTCATCTCGTCGCGCGTCATGTAGACGACGTCCCGGGAGCGGTCGTCGCAGCGCAGCACGCACGGGCCGATCCGGCTCGGCGGCTCGACGGCGGTCAGCACGACCGCGCCGGCCCCGTCCCCGATCAGCGGCGCCGTGCGGCGGTCGTCGGCGTCGAGGAAGCGCGTCAGCGTCTCGGCGCCCACCACCAGCACCGTGTCGGCGCGACCTGCCTCGATCTGCGCCGCCCCGAGCGCCACCCCGGAGAGGAAGCCCATGCAGGCCGCGCCGAGGTCGACGCCGCCGGCGCGCGTGGCGCCGAGCGCGGCCGCGACCAGCGGGGCCGCGTTCGGGAGGATCTCGTCCTGGGTGAAGGTCCCGACCAGCACGAGGTCGAGCTCGGCGGGATCCACGTCCGCGCGCTCGAGCGCGTTCCTGGCGGCCTCGGTCGCGAGGTCGCTGAGCCGCTCGTCCGGCTCGACCATCCGGCGCTCGCGCACGCCGATCCGCTTGACGATCCAGCGGTCGTCCACGCCGAGCCGCTCGGCGATCTGCTCGTTCGGCACGGACGTGCGCGGCAGGGCCACGCCGAGCGACGCGATCGCGGCGCCGCGCATCACGCGCTCGCCGTGCGCCGCGACGGCTGGGTGGGTGGCGACGCTCTCAGCCATGGACGGCCTCGAGCTCCTCCAGCCGGACGACCTCGGCGCCGGGCAGGGTCACCGCCACGAGCTTGGTGAGGACCTCGCCCGGTCCCACCTCGGCGAAGCGCCGGATGCCGCGGTCGCTCAGCGCGAGCAGCACCTCGCGCCAGCGCACGCCGTGGGTGAGGGACGCGGCGAGCAGCCGGCGGATGTCGTCCGCGTCGCCGAACTCCGCGGCCGAGACGCAGGAGAAGACCGGCGCCCGCGGCGGGCGGAACCGCAGCCGCGCGAGCACATCGCTGAACTCGCCGGCGACGAGGTCCATCGCCGGTGAGTGGAACGCGCCCTTGATCGGAAGCCGGGACGCCCGCAGCCCGCGCGCCTTCGCGGCCGTCCGCGCCTGCGCGATCGCCTCCCCGTCGCCCGAGAGGACCACCTGCTCGGGCGAGTTGTCGTTGGCGAGGGTCAGGCCGTGCGTGCGGGCCAGCTCGGCGGCCACGTCCGGGCTCGCTCCGACCGCCAGCATCGCCCCCTCGGGGCGCTCGGAGGCGGCGCGCTGCATGAGGCGGCCGCGCTCGACCACCAGCCGCAGGCCGTCCTCCTCGTCGAGGCTGCCGGCCGCGACCAGCGCCGCGACCTCGCCCAGCGAGTGGCCGGCGTACGCGGACGCAGCGGCGGCGTCGCCGTCGCCCAGGCACGCCACGCTGGCGCAGTAGATCGCCGGCTGGAGGTAGGCCGTGCCGTCCTGGAGCCGGGTGAACGGATCCTCGCCGACCGCCTCACGGGCGAGCTCGAGCAGGCCGGGGCGGCGCTCCTCCACGAGCTCGCGCATGCCTGCCTGCTGGCTTCCCTGGCCTGGAAATAGCAATGCGGTCAACGGCGGCTCCCACGTGACGACGGCGCGCTCGGCACCCCTCCTGTGCGGGCCGGAGGCTGGCACCGCGTGCTTGGTTACGGCGCCGTCCGGTCCTTGCTTTCACCTGGGCGGGGGAGGAATCACCCCCCCTGGTGGAGGCGGCTGAGCTCAGGTCAGTCGATCAACCCCATGCGCTGCGCGCGGACGATCGCATCGGCGCGGTTCTTGGCCTTGAGCTTGCGGTAGAGCGTGCGCGTGTGGTCCTTCACCGTGTGGGTCGAGAGGAACAGCCGGTCCGCGATCTCCCGGTTGGTCGCGCCGGCCGCGATCAGCGGCAGGACCTGCTGCTCGCGGTCGGTGAGCCCGCGCGGCGGCTGCTCCTGGACGGGCACGAACACCGACATCCCGAGGCCGACCATCCGGGCCGCGCCGGCGATGTCGCGCGCCTCCCAGGACTTCGGGACGAACCCGAGTGCGCCGACGCTGCGGGCGCTGCTCACCGTGACCTGGCCCATGCCCGACATGAGCAGCACGCGCGTGACCGGCGACGCCTCGATCAGCCGCGGGCACAGCTCCGCACCGGACTCCGACCCGAGGCGCACGTCCACCAGCGCGACATGGGGCTCGTAGCGCGTCGCGAGCTGGATCGCCTCCTCGGAGTCCCGCGCGCCGAGGCAGCGCTGGACCCAGGTCTCGGCCCCGAGCAGGAGGCGGAACCCCCACTGGATCACGTCGTGGTCGTCGACGACCAGCACGCGGAGCCGGCGCTGCTTCTCGGAGGACACGCCGCTCTCGGTCTGGAAGCGCGTGACGGAATCTTTCATGACCGTGTTCAAGTGCTGAAAAGTATTCGTGCAAATTCCGGAGTGTCTAGGGGTCTAACGCTGCGTCTGGGTGGACTTTTCGCGCATCGGACCATCCGTTCGGCGGATCCGAGGCCCACCCAGGTGGGTGTCGCGCCCCGAGCGGCTGCTCCGGCGCGTGGGTGGGTCAGCGGTTTCGCTCGCGCCAGCGCTGCGGCGGCAGGCCGTGCGCGGCCCGGAACCGGCGCCGGAAGTACTTCGGGTCGTGGAACCCGACCGTGCGGGCGATGACGTCGATCGTGTGGTCGGTCTCGAGCAGCAGCCGGCGCGCCTCGCGCATGCGCCGCTCCTCGATCCACTGCCGCACGCTCCCGCCGGTCGTCCGCTTCGCGAGGCGGCCCAGGTGGCTCGGCGAGCTCGCGACCGCCTGGCCGATGTCGCTGACCGACAGGTCGTCGGCGTAGCGGGCGTCGATCACCTCGAGCATCTCCTCGACCGGGTCCGGTAGCGGCCTGACCGCCGCGCCGTCGGGGGCGAGGCGCGCCGTGTCCACGAGCAGCAGGGCGAGCTGGGCGCGCACGGCCTGCTGGTAGCCGAGCCGGCGCTCGCTCAGCTCGGCGGCCGTCTCGGCGAACCGGCGCGACCAGCGCGGCCGGTCCCGTAGGGGAACCACGTGGCGGTGCGGGCGCTGCGCCTCGGGCCGGACCATCGCGAGCCAGCGCGGGTCGCCGGGGAGCGGCAGGTATCCGGGGGCGGTCGGGGACTCCGGCGGCACGGCGTCCGGCATGAAGCTGGCGATCCAGCCGCGCGTGGCGCCGAGGCCGCTTCCGTCGTAGGCCTCGTGGGGGGCGATCACGTAGAGGTCGCCGTCGGAGGTCTCGTAGGCGGCGCCGCGGATCTTGTGCCAGCCGCCGGCGCGCTCGACGAACATGATCGTGAAGAAGCCGCGGTCCTGGGGACCCGACAGAAGTTGCGCACCGCGTGCCTCGATCCTCGCCACGGAGGCGCGTGGCGTCCCCCCCGGCGCGGTTCCCTCATGCCCGCCGGCGGACCTCGACATATGAATCTCGGCTGACCACGGCAGTCTCCCCCAGCGGTGCCTTCCCACGCACGCGCGGCCGGGTGGTAGACGAGCGGCGCGCCTAACTCGGTTGACCGCTTTGCGGCATCCGACCTGCATCGTCTCATGCGGGTCGGCGGCTCCTCCCCCCGCACGGGGTAGCCGCTCCGGCGTAGGGCGGCAGGCCCGGGGGCGGGCGGCTCAGCGCGCCCGGCGGCGGCGGGCCAGCAGCGGCGGCAGCGCGATCCCGGTCACGACCAGCAGGGCGACCGGGGGGAGGACGCGGCGGCGATGCGCGGGGCCGCCCCGGGCCTGGCCCGCGCGCGGGTTGCCCGCGCGGGGGGCGGCCTGACCGCGGCCGGCCTGGCTCCGGCCGGCCTGCCCCGGCGGGCTCCCGGCCTGGCCCCAGGCCGGCGGGCTCCCGGCCTGGCCCCGGACCGGCGGGCTCCCGGCCTGGCCGCGGCCGGGTGCGTAGGTCTCGCTCGGGCGGACGGGGCCCCGCCCCCGCCCCGCGTCGCCTGCCGGCGGGGCCTGTCCGGCGCCGGCCGGACCCCGGCCGCCCGGGCGGCCGTCGCCGGCCGGCTCAGGCCGCCCTCCGGGTGGGCCCGCGGGCGACGTCCGCGACGGTCCGCTCGCCGGTCGCGACTCATCCTCCGCGGCCTGCTGCGGCACCGGATACCCCGCGGCCGGCCAGGCGGACGAAGCGGGCTGCTCGGCTCCGGTCACGGCGTCCGCCGCGCGGCCGGGGTCGTGCGCCGGATCGTGGCCGCGGCCGTGACCCGGGCTGTGGCCGGCGCCCGGCCGGTCGCCGTGGCGGTCCACGTAGTCGTCGGGCGGGAGAACCGGGCCGGGCTCCACGGGCGGAGGGATCACCTCGCGCCGGTACGGATCGCACGGGTCGAGGCAGGGGTCGTCCGGGCCCAGGAGCACCCCGTTGCACGGCCGCACGCAGCGGATTCCCTGCGGGACGGTGCCGGGCGGGCAGACGATCTTCCCGATGCAGCCCTGCGGACTCGGCGTGGTGTCGAGCGGGCACACCGGCGGCAGCTCGCAGCGATCGCCGACCGGCTTGGTCCCACTCGGGCACACCGCGGGCAGCTCGCAGTGGTCGCCGGCCGGCTTCGCCCCGTCCGGGCACTTGACCGGGGGCTCGCACACCTCCCCGTGACGAGTGGTCGGGGGCGGGCAGACGACGCGGCCGAGGCAGGTCCCGTCGGCGAGCAGCTTGGCCCCCTTCGGGCACCGGACGCGCCGGCGGCAGATCCCCTTGCGCACCTTGATGGTGTTCGGGGGGCAGACGGCCCGGTACTCGCACCTGCCGTTGCGGAACCGCGCTCGCGGGGGACAGACCGCGTCGATCTCGCAATGGCCGTTCACGAAGTGGCCGACGCGGCAGATCGGGACGACGCGGTCGGGGCAGCTGCCGTCGGGCAGGGGCGCCTGTCCGCCGGGGCAGCCGTCCTCGGGGCAGCTGCCATCGGGCCGGCGCGCCTGGCCGCCGGGGCAGCCGTCGACCGGCGGGCAGCTGCCGTCTGGCAGGCGTGCCTGTCCGCCGGGGCAGCCGTCGACCGGCGGGCAGCTGCCGTCGGGCAGGCGCGCCTCGCCGCCGGGGCAGCCGTCGATCGGCACGCAGGGCCCGTCGGGGAGTCGTATGCGCGGGGGGCGGCAGCCGTCGTCGGGCACGCAGCTCCCGTCCGGAAGGCGTGTCCGCGGGGGCGGGCAATCCGGGTCTGGCCCGCACTGGCCGTCCACGGCACGGTCCCCGTCGGGACAGGCGGGCTCGCAGTGATCGCGCACGCGCACGGTGCCGGACGGGCACTCGCCCCCCGACTCGCTGACGCCGGCGATGCCCTGCGCGACTGCGGCGATCGGGACGAGGCTCGCTCGCGCGTTGCGCGCCTCGCCGGGACGGTCGAGCGAGGTCGCCGACAGGCCGAGCGCTCCGGCGACGACGAGCAGCGCAGCCACCCCACCGAGCGCGAGCGCGCGCCGTCCGTGCCGGCGCCTGGAGCTGCGGCGCACGGCCTCGGGCCCACCCGACGACGGCGGCGGCTCCGCGGCGAACGCCGAGGCCTCCTTGATGACGGCGAGCAGGAGCGCCGGCGCGATGTGCGGCAGGAGATCGTCCAGCGCGGTCGCGAGACCCTTCATCGACCGCGCCGCGTCGGGGCAGACCGGGCAGGCGTCCACGTGCGCCCGCAGCGCGGCGTCGGCCGCCGGGCTGCGCTGGTCGTCCGACATGAGCTTGCGCGCCGGTCCGCACATGGCGTCCGGCTCGGGGAGCTGGGGCTGGAGCGCGAGCCGCGCCGCGGAGACGCACGCGCGGGCGGTCGCCTGGTCGATCTTCAGGACGTCGGCGATCGCCCCGTAGGGGAGGTTCCCGAGCTCGCGCAGCGCCAGCCCGCCGCGCTGCGTCTCCGAGAGCGACTCGAAGCGCTCGGCGAACGGCGCCTCGGCGGCCCGCGCCGGCACGGCCGCCGCCGCCGCCTCGCCCCGCTTCCAGACCGGCACCCGCCTCGGCGGCTCCGGCGCGGCGGGGCCCGCGCCCGCGCCGCCACCGGCGGCCTCCTCGTAGGCAAGGCGCAGCAGCCAGCGCCCAGGGTTCGTGGAGACACCGGACTCCTCGAGCGCGCGCGCGGCGCGGCCCGCCACGCGCCGGACCAGGTCCTCGCCGTCGGCCGCGCCCACGAGCGAGCAGCAGAAGCGGAACACGTCGTCGCCGGACTCGGCGAAGACCGCCTCGAAGCCGGACTCGCACCCGCGCGCCGCCATCGCGGTCAGCTGCTCCAGCGCGGTGGGCTCCGTGCCGCCGCCCTGTCGATCCCCTGTGTCCGCCACGCCCCCTCGCGATTCCTTTCCGGGAAGACACTAAAGCGAGAGGGGCCTCTGGCGCAATACCACCATCCTGGGGTACCGCGGCAGCCCCTTTGCGCCTAGTCCACGGTGATGGTGTTCTCCGCGTGGTCCATCTGCCCGCTGCCCGGGTTCACGTAGATCAGGAAGGTGTGCTCGCCCGCGGAGTGGCGCCCGAGCGGGTGGACCGCGTTGACCCCGTCGCCCGGGGCCACGGGCCCGGAGCTCCACTCGCTCAGCCAGCTGCCGTCGACCTCGTGGCCGGCGCGGCACTCGCCCTCCTCGTCCCCCACGTTCTTGATCTCGAAGACCGACACGAGGCCGCTCTCGCTGTGCGGGCTCGGGTGGCCCTGCGGGTTGTCGTTCGGGTCGCAGCGGACCCGCAGCCCGTCGGGTGAAAGCTCGAACATCGCCGGCATCTGTGCGCCTCCTCGTTGCCCTGGTTGCGAAGGCGCTCGAACCTAGTCCCGGGCGCGCCCGCGCACAAGAGGCGAAAGGGGCAGCGTTCGTTGCCCTTTCGGCGCCCGGGCGGCCCGGCGGCCGCGGGCGTCATCGGTCACAGACGCGCGGCTGCGCGAGTCGTATGCTTCCCCCCACAAGGCCCCGTGGAGTGCGACCGCCGGGGGATAAACCTGCCCGTGGAGTGCGACCGCCGGGCGTCATCACCGAAAGGACCCATAGCCATGTCCGAAGCCGTCATCGTCGACGCGATCCGGACCCCGATCGGACGAGCCTTCAAAGGCTCGCTGGCCTCGCTGCGGCCGGACGAGACCCTCGCGCACGTCATCGACCGGCTGCTCGAGCGCAACCCGGGGGTCGACCCGGCGAGCGTGGAGGAGGTCATCGCCGGCTGCGGCCAGCCGCAGGGTCTCCAGGCCAACAACATCGCGCGGATCGCGGTGCTGCTGAGCACGCAGCTCGATCAGTCCACCAACGGCTCGACGCTGTCGCGCTACTGCGCGTCCGGCCTCGACGCGATCCGCGCCGCGGCCAACAACGTCCGGGCGGGCGAGGGCGACACCTACGTCGCCGCGGGCGTCGAGTTCGTCTCGGGCTACAACGAGGCGCAGGAGGCCGCGCGCCCGCAGGACCAGCACGAGGGGCT
Source organism: Thermoleophilaceae bacterium (assembly GCA_036389835.1). Lineage (GTDB taxonomy): Bacteria > Actinomycetota > Thermoleophilia > Solirubrobacterales > Thermoleophilaceae > AC-37. The sequence continues at coordinate 166,648 of DASVWC010000029.1, forward strand.
CCAGGGCAGGGAGCCCGGCCAGCCCGACGCCTACATCGCGATGGGCATGACCGCGGAGAACGTGGCGGAGCGCTACGGGGTCACGCGCGAGCAGCAGGACGAGTACGCCCAGCGCTCGCAGGAGCGCGCGGTGGCGGCCCAGGAGAGCGGGTTCTTCGATCGCGAGATCGTCCCCGTGACCGTCGACGGGGGCGAGGTGACGAGGGACGACGGGCCGCGCCCGAGCTCGACGCTCGAGAAGCTCGCCGCGCTCGACCCGGCGTTCAAGGAGGGCGGCACCGTGACCGCGGGCAACTCGTGCCCGCTCAACGACGGCGCGGCGGCGTCGATCGTGATGAGCGCCGAGCGGGCGAGGGAGCTCGGCCTGAAGCCGCGCGCCCGGATCGTCACCGCGGCGACGTACGGGAACGAGCCCGAGTACATGGGCGTCGCGCCGATCGGGGCGGTCAAGAAGGTGCTCGAGCGCGCCGGGATGAGCATCGGCGACGTCGACGTCTACGAGCTCAACGAGGCGTTCGCCGCCCAGGTGATCCCGATCGCCGAGGAGGTGGGCTTCGACTACGACAAGCTCAACCCGCACGGCGGCGCGATCGCCCTCGGCCACCCGTTCGGGATGACCGGCGTGCGCATCATGACCACGCTGCTGAACGACCTCGAGACGCTCGACGCGTCGATCGGGCTCGAGACGATGTGCGTCGCCCAGGGCCAGGGCGAGGCGATGATCGTCGAGCGCCTGAACTAGCTCCGCACGCGGTCGGCGCCGGCACCTTCGCCGGCGCCGGCCGCGGGGCTCGCCCCCAGGCGCCGGCCGCGGCGCCGGCTACGCCAGGCCCTCGGCCTCGTACTCGCGCAGGAAGCCCTCGAACAGGCGGCGGTGGCCCTCCTCGTCGCGCAGGATCGCGATGACCATGTCCTGGGTCACCGGGTCCTTGCCCTCGCAGAACTCGATGATCCGGTTGTAGTGCTCGATCGCCCCGGTCTCGGCCTGGATCACGCCCTTGATCACGTGCACGATGTCGTGCTGCTTCTCGGGCGGCTGGAGGAACGTCTGCTCGGCGGTGAAGTCCGCCGAGCCGGGCACGACCCCGTAGAGCTCCTTGATCCGGCGGCCGAAGTCCTGCGCGTGGCCGAGCTCCTCCTGGATGTCGGTCTGGAGCGACTCGATGATCTCCTGCGCGCGGACGCCGTCGGGATTGATCGAGTTCGCGATGTAGCTCATCACGGTCTCGATCTCCATCCAGTACGCCCTGGTCAGGAGCGCGATCAGCTCGTCGCGCTCGGCCTGCCTGTCCTCGCTGAGGATTCCCTGGCTTGGTGTCGTCGTTGTCATGCCTTCGGCTGTACCCGTCGGGCGCGGCCGTACACCGGCCCGGCGCGCCCGCGTCAGGCGGCGGGCGGCTTGACCACCGTGCCGTAGGTGATGATCCTGACCTGCTCGTACTGGAGGACGTCGGCGTACGCGACGTCGGTCTCGAGCAGCACCGGCTCGACGATCGGCACGACCGTCACCGTCACCTCCGCGCCGGCCTCGCGCGCCTTGCGCACCGCGTCGGTGGCCATGACGACCTTGCGCGTCGGCGTGAGCGGATGCTCGCCGCGCGGGTCGAAGTCCGGCCGCGCGTCGGTGTCGCAGTGGCCGGGGGCTCCGAGGCACTTGCCGTGGCCGAATATGTAGTACGAGCCGGCGTACCCGCTCGCCGGATCGGTCCCGGTCTCGGCGTTCGCCTCGGTGTTGTTGATGTACACGCGCCCCTCGTACGACGCGCTCGAGTGGTCCACGCCGTAGAACTCGATGTCGGCGCGGTAGAAGTCCGCGTCGAGGCCTCCCACGTCGATCGTCCCGGAGGTGCTGGGCGTGCCGGTCTCCTTCTCCACCTGGACGTCCGGGTCCTCGGGGGTCTCGCCACCGCCGGCCGGCTGGGTGGCCGTCGGGGGCTGCGGCGTGGCGGCCGGCTGAGCGGGCGGCTGCTCGGCGGGCGGCTCCGCGGCAGGCGGCTGCTCGGCCGGGGGCTCCGCGGCGGGCGGCTCGGCGGCGGGCGGCTCGGCGCCAGGCGGCTCCGCGCCAGGCGGCTGCTCCGCGGGCGGCTCGGCGGCGGGCGGCTGCTCGGCCGGGGGCGGCTGCTCGGCCGGGGGCTCCGCCGCAGGCGGCTCCGCGGCGGGCGGCTGCTCAGCGGGCGGCTCGGCCGCGGGCGGCTGCTCGGCCGGGGGCTCGGCGGCGGGAGGCTGCGCCGGCTCCGCCGCCGGCTCCCCGGCGGCCGGGCTCGGCCCGACCGCGGGCGTCGCCGTGGACGTCGCGTAGTCGTAGCCCAGCTCGCGCACGTCGAGCACCTGCTGGACCGTGTAGCCCGGGAACAGCGCCTTGTCGAGGTAGACGAGCGGGATGTTGCGGACGCCGTGGCGGAGCTGCCACAGGTACCAGAGGCGGTCGATCATCGCGTGGTGCGCCCAGAAGATCGGGTCGAACGCGGCCGTCGCGACGATGCCCATGTCGCCGCCGACCCAGCCGTGCACCGCCCCGTGGACGCCCTGGAGCTGGTCGGAGAAGTCGCGGTAGTCGTCGAGCGCGAGGATGTCCTCGACCTCGTCGGCGGTCGGGAGGGCCGACGGGGGGTCGGTGTTACGCCGCGTCCGGCGCGCCGGGCTGCCCGGCATCGCCGGCATCGGCCCGGTCAGCAGCGAGTTGCCGGCGGCCACCTCGCTGTAGGCCGCGGGCAGGCCCTGCTGGTGGGAGAGGTCCGAGGTCCAGTCCCACCACGGCTGGACCGCGGCGTCGTTCTGCGCACGATTGGCGGACTCCCAGAACTTGAGGTAGGCGCGGTGCCACGGCAGGAAGAGGTCGTACGGGTACTGCTGCGGGGGGTTGCCCGTCCGCGCGCCGTGCCAGCACTCGTAGCGGTTGAAGCCGTGACCCTCCGACCAGTAGATCCAGCCGCGGTTGTCGTTGTCCGGCAGCGCCTGCATCTTCGTGGCCGCATCGCGCAGGGCGGCGATGTCGGCGTGCTCCACGTCGGGCCGGATGACGATGTCTGCCATGCTCTCTCCCCTGTCGGATAGGCCACTATGGACCGGATCAGTTGAGCGGTCAAGCCGCCCCCCTGAATGGGGGTAGAACGGGTTACACCTCGGTGCCGATCGGCGTCGCGGACGCCGCCGGCTTCGACCATGCCGAGCTCGTGTTCGAGGGCGTCGAGCAGGCGGGGCCGTCGTTCGAGGGGCGGGTGTTCGTCAACAACCCGAATGCCGACGAGCGCACCGAGAAGACCCCGGCGAACGGCTACGTCGGCTCCTTCCACGTGTTCGGGTTCGGCGGCCTCGCGGCGGACACCGGCGAGGGCGCGGCCGGCGGGGCGCGGCTGCCTGGGACCCAGCGCGTGAAGGCCGACGCCGAGGCGCTCCGCGCGGCAATGGCGGGGAGCGAGGAGCTCACCGTGAAGGTCGTGCCCGTCCCGGCCGACCCCGCGCCGCAGGGACTGCCCGTGCCGCTTGTGGGGACGGTGGCGCTGGTGCTCGACCCGGCGCGCTAGGCGCGGCCGTAGACCGGGACGGCGGCGCCGCTCGTGACCGCCGCGTCGTCGGAGACGAGGAAGCGGATCACCCGCGCGATCTCGGCCGGCTGCACCCACTTGGAGAAGTCGGCGTCCGGCGTGGCGGCGCGGTTCGCGGGCGTGTCGATCACGCTCGGCAGGACCGCGTTCGCGCGGATCCCCTGCTTCGCGTAGTCCGCGTCGAGCGCCGAGATGAACGCGAGCACCGCGGCCTTGGCGGTCACGTAGGAGGCGGCGCCCGCGAACGGCTTGAGCGCCGGGCGCGCGGACACGCCTACGTACGCGCCGCCGCCCGCCTCGAGCAGCCGCGGCATCGCCGCGCACACGAGGCAGCAGCCGGGCCGGACGTTGAGGCGCAGCATGCGGTCGAACTCGTCGGGGTGGGTCTCGTGCGCGAGCGGGCCGGAGGCGAACCCGCCGACGAGGTTCACCACCGCGCCCAGGGCCGGCGTCGCCGCAACGGCCGCCTCCGCGCCCTCGAGCTCCATCAGGTCCGCCTCGACCAGCGTGAGCGCCTCGCGGTCGCCCAGTTCGGCCTCGACTCGCTCGCGCTCGCGCTCGACGAGCCACGTCGCGGTGACCGGGTGGCCCGCGTCGAGCAGCTCGCGCAGCACCGCCGCGCCGAGCGCTCCGGTGCCGCCGGCGACCAGCACCGAGCACGGGGTTCGCGGCGCTTCTGCCATCGCGCGCGGGACCTTAGCCGTCCGGCAGCCGATCTACCTTGACCCACCCATGGACCCGCTCCCCGCCCAGCCGCAGCTCGACGGAAGCCCCGCCTTCCTCGAGGAGGCGCCGGAGGCCGGCGCGCCGCCGCCGGCGCCCGCGAAGGTCTTCGTCCGCGACCTCGCCGACGGCGCGCGGGTCGAGTCCCCGTTCCTGGTGCGCGACGTGACGCGGCGCCAGAAGCGCAACGGCGACGCGTTCCTCAAGCTCCAGCTCGGCGACGTCACGGGGGCGGTCGAGGCCGTCGTGTGGGACGACGTCGACGCGGCATCCGAGACCGCCGCCCTCGGCTCGGTGGTCATCGCCGCCGGCGCCTACAGCGCCGACGGCAAGTACGGCGCCTGCCTGACGGTCCGCTCGCTGCGCCCCGCGCGCGAGTCCGAGTACGAGCCCGCCGACCTCCACGACGGCCCGGCGTCCTCCTGCGACCAGATGGTGGCCGACTTGCGCGCGCTGATCGACACGATCCAGCAGCCGCACCTGCGCGCGCTGCTCGACGCGCTCTTCGCCGAGGGCTCGCCGGTCTGGGAGGTCTGGCGCGACGCGCCGGCCGCCAAGCACTACCACCAGGCCTACCGTCACGGCCTGCTCGAGCACTCGCTGTCGGTCGCGCAGGGCGTCAGCGCGATGTCCGGCACGTTCCCGGGGCTCGACCGCGACGTCGCGGTCACCGGCGCGCTGCTGCACGACATCGGGAAGATCGAGGCGTACGCGATGGAGGGCGGCGCGATCGACCTCACCGACGCCGGCCGCCTCCAGGGCGAGATCCCGCTCGGCTACTACCGCGTGCGCCGGGCGATCGAGGACATCCCCGACTTCCCGCCGGCGAGCGCCGAGGCCGTGCTGCACATCATCCTCTCCCACCACGGCCAGCTCGAGCACGGCAGCCCCGTGGTCCCGTGCACGCGCGAGGCCACGCTCGTCCACATGATCGACAACCTGGGCGGCCGCCTGGGCTCGTTCGACCGGATCGAGAAGGGCCTCCAGAACGGCGAGAAGTGGTCGCGCTTCGACCGCGCGCTGTCGGGCCCGGCGTACTTCGGCGCGCGCGGCGTCAGCGGGCTCGGCGAAGCCGCCTAGCTCCCGGCGTCCGCGCGGCCGGTCGCCCGATAGCGAGGTGAACCGTCCGGTGACCGGAGGGTTTGGGCTGTATGGGCGACCAAATCCTCCGGTCACGCGGAACGCGGCCCCACCCAGCGCCGTTGGCCGTTGCCGTCGGCCGTCGGCCGTTGCCGTTCCCGCAAACAGCGGCAAACGCTCGAATAGTCGGCGCGGGGGGCGACTCCCCAGCCCTGCGCCCTTATCTAAGGTGACCCCGCATGGCTAAGGACACCGAGAAGCTCATCCGCCAGCTGTCGCTGATCTCGTTCCTGATGGCCGAGCGGCGGCCGGTCACGGCGCTCGAGATCAAGCAGGAGGTCGAGGGCTACTCGGGCATGAACGACGACGCGTTCGCGCGCCGCTTCTACGCCGACCGCGCCGAGCTCGAGTCGCTCGGCATCGAGCTGAAGGTCGACAAGCCGGCCGAGGGCTACTACGAGGCCGAGAACTACTCGCTGCCGCCGCAGAACTTCTACCTGCCGTCGATCGAGTTCACCGACGCCGAGCTCGGCGCGCTGCGCATGTCGCTGTCGCTGCTCGACGGCGAGTTCGCCTACGCGGAGCCGCTGCGCCTCGCCCTCCAGCAGCTCTCCTGGGGGAAGCCGTCGCCGCTCTCGGCGCCGGAGGACCGCCAGGTCGCGCTCGGCGTGACGGCGGGGGCGGGCGGGCGCGAGCTGTCGCAGCGGCTGGCCAAGGTCGAGACCGCGATCTTCCGCCGCAAGACGATCGTGTTCGACTACTACACGATGGGCCGCGACGCCGAGGAGCAGCGCCGCGTGGACCCCTACCACCTGCTCTTCCGCGGCGGCCAGTTCTACCTCGTCGGGCACTCGCACGAGCGCGACGCCGTGCGCGTGTTCCGCCTGTCGCGGATCCGCGGCAAGGTCGGGTACGCGTCGAAGGCCGAGCATGACTTCCCGCCGCCCGAGGACTTCGACCCGCGCGTGTACGCGACGCGCACCGACTGGCAGCTCGGCGACCCGGTCGGCACAGCGCGCATCTGGGTCGCGCCGCAGATCGACTGGCTGGTCGAGCGCCACTACGGCCACGCCGGGACGGTCACTCCCGCCGCCGAGGCCGACGACGCCCCCGACGAGGGCACGGTCTTCGAGACCGAGTACGGCGACGAGCGGCAGATCGTCTCGTGGATCCTCGGGCTGGGCGAGCGCGCCCGCATCCTCGGCCCGCCGGAGCTGGGCGAGCGCGCCGCCGAGTCCGTGCGCACGATCGTCGAGCGCCACTCCGAGCCGCTCGAGCCCGCCGCGCGGGCCACGCGCAAGGCGGCGCCGCGCCCGGAGGCCGACGCGAACGGCAAGGGCGACTCGCTGATCCGCCCCGAGCGCTTCGCCCGCCTGGTCACGCTCGCCGGCATCCTGATCGACGCCGCCCGCACCGGCTCGAAGCTCGACGCCCGCGAGCTGCGCGACGGCCTCCAGCTGACCGACACCGAGCTGCGCGAGGACATCGACGTGCTCAACGTCGTGAACTTCGGCGGCGGGAGCTACGTGCTGTACGCGGAGGTGCTGGGCGACGACACGATCGAGGTCGACCCCGAGCCCTACGGCGACAACTTCGCCAAGCCCGCGCGCCTGCTGCCCCTCGAGGCGAAGGCGCTGGTGGCCGCGATCGACCTGATCGGCGACCACCTGCCGCAGGGCTCGCTCGCGTCCGCGCGCGACAAGATCGTGGAGGCGCTCGGGCGCGACCCCGCCACCGACGGCCTCCAGATCACGACCGCCAGCGGCGACGACTCCGAGATCGCGCGCATCGTGAGCCAGGCGATCGCCGACCGCCGCCTGCTCGAGCTCGACTACTACAAGGAGAACGAGGACGAGCTCACGCGCAGGCGCAAGGTCGAGCCGTACTTCCTGCTGAACGGGCAGGAGGGCTGGTACGTGCACTGCTTCGACCGCTCCCGCGACGCCACCCGCAGCTTCCGGCTCGACCGCATCAAGACGGTGGACATCCTCGACGAGGAGTACGAGCCGCGCGAGGGCATCGAGCCCGACGTGCAGGGCTGGGCGCGCACCGGCGAGGTGGAGACCTCGCGCGCCGCGCGCGTGTGGATCTCCCCCGAGCGCGCGCGCTGGGCGAAGGAGGACCGCCGCGTGATCGAGGAGCTGCGCGACGGTGCGGTGATCGTCGAGGTCCAGTACGCCGGCGAGGACTGGCTCGTCCGCCAGATCCTCGAGGAGGCCGGCGACGCCGCCGTGCTCGAGCCGGACGAGGCGCGCGAGGCCGTGCTGCACGCCGCCGAGGCGCTGGCGGGCGCCGCCACCCGCTAGGGCCCCGGCTCCGGTAACGACCGCGGACTCGCGCGCGAGCGCATACGCTTCGCGCCGCCTTGCCGTCCCGCCGCGACCAGATCCGCATGACCGACGAGGAACTGCGCGACTTCCTCGCCGAGCAGATGATCGTGAGCTGCGCGACGATCGGCCCGAACGGGCGCCCGCACCTGATCGCGCTGTGGTACGTGCCCGACGGCACCACGCTCGCGGGCTGGACCTACGCGAAGTCGCAGAAGGCCAGGAACCTCGAGCGCGACCCGCGCGCCACGCTCCAGGTCGAGGACGGCGTGCAGTACCACGAGCTGCGCGGCGCGATGCTCGAGTGCGACGTCGAGCTCGAGCGCGAGACCGAGCGCGTGGCCGACATCGGGATGTCGCTGTTCGGGCGCTACGCCGAGGGCGCCGAGCTGCCGGAGGGCACGCGCGACATGGTCCTCGCCCAGGCACCGAAGCGAGTCGGCCTGCGGTTTGTTCCCACCCGTGTTGTGAGCTGGGACCACGGCAAGCTCGGGGGCACCTACTGAAGCCGCTCAAGGGCCTGATCCTCTCCGGCGGCCGCGGCACGCGCCTGCGGCCGATCACCTTCACGCGCGCCAAGCAGCTCGTGCCGGTCGCGAACAAGCCGGTGCTCTTCTACGGGATCGAGTCGCTCGCGGCCGCCGGCATCGAGGAGGTCGGCATCATCATCGCGCCCGAGACCGGCGACGAGATCCGCGCCGCCGCCGGCGACGGCTCGCGCTTCGGGGTGGCGATCACCTACATCGAGCAGGACGCCCCGAGCGGGCTCGCCCACGCCGTGCTCACGGCGGCGGACTTCCTCGGCGACTCGCCGTTCGTGATGTACCTCGGCGACAACCTGCTCCGCGACGGGATCGTCGAGCTGGTCGAGCAGTTCCGCTCCGAGGAGCCCGACGCGCTGATCCTCCTGACCCCCGTGCCGGACCCGCAGAACTACGGCGTCGCCGAGCTCGAGGGGGAGCGGGTGGCGCGGCTCGTCGAGAAGCCCGAGCAGCCGAACAGCGACCTCGCGCTCGTGGGCGTCTACATGTTCACGCCCGCGATCCTCGACGCCGCCCGCCAGATCGAGCCCTCCTGGCGCAACGAGCTCGAGATCACCGACGCGATCCAGCGGCTCATCGACGACGGCCTCACGGTCGACCCGCACATAGTGCGCGGCTGGTGGAAGGACACCGGCCAGGTGCAGGACATGCTCGACGCGAACCGGCTGATCCTCGACGACCTCGCCGACCGGATCGAGGGCGAGCTGATCGACGCGCGCGTGGAGGGCCGCGTGGTGGTCGAGACCGGCGCCGTGCTGGAGCGCTCCACGGTCCGCGGTCCGGCGGTGATCGGCCGCGGCGCCCGCATCACCGATGCGTACATCGGTCCGTACACGGCGATCGGCGACGACGTGACCATCCACGCGGCCGAGATCGAGTACTCGATCGTGCTGACCGGGTCGTCGATCCGCGACCTCCACGGCCGCGTGGAGGCGAGCCTGATCGGGCGCAACGTGGCCATCGGGCGGAGCCCCGCGCTGCCGAAGGCGTATCGTTTCGTCGTCGGCGACAACGCCGAAATCGCGATTCTGTGAGCGGGGACGACTACAACAAGCTGCTGAACGGCTCGCGCGTGCTGGTGGGGGCCGCGGCGCTCGCCGCGCCGGGCCAGGCCTTCCGCGGTGCGGGCCTCGACGACCGCCGCAACCCGCAGCTCCCGTTCATGACACGGATGTTCGGCGTACGCGACCTCGTGCTGGGCGCCGGCGCGCTGAGCACGAGCGGCGAGGAGCGCCGGCGCTGGATCCGGCTGACCGTCGCCGCCGACGCCGTCGACGCGCTCGCGGCGATAGCCGGGCACCGGGCGGGCTACCTCTCCACGCGCGGCGCCGTGATGCTCGCGCTGACCGCGACCGCCGGCACCGCGCTCGGCGTCGCGGCCCTCACCTCCAGCGAGTAGCCGTGAAGGTCCTCGTGACAGGCGCGGCCGGCATGCTCGGCCGGGACGTGGTGCGCACCGCGCGCGCCGCCAACCACGAGGTCGTGGCCCTCGCGCGCGACGAGCTCGACCTCCTGCGCGGCCGCGCGGTGCGCGAGACGCTGCGCCGCGAGCTGCCGGACGCCGTGGTCAACTGCGCCGGCTGGACCGACGTGGACGGCGCGGAGGCGGACGAGCGGGCGGCGACGGAGCTCAACGGCGACGCCGCCGGGACCCTGGCCGCGGCGGCGGCCGAGGTGGGCGCCTCGATCGTCCACCCGTCCACCGACTACGTGTTCGACGGCAGCGCCGGGCGGCCGTACGTCGAGACCGACCCGACGAGCCCGGTCAACGCCTACGGCCGCTCGAAGCTCGCGGGCGAGCACGCCGTCGCGGCGGTCAACCCGCGCCACTTCGTGGTCCGCACGTCGTGGCTGTTCGGCGTCGGCGGGCGCAACTTCGTGGACACGATGCTCGGCCTCGGGAGCGCCGGGGGGCCCGTGCTGGTGGTGCGCGACCAGGTCGGCTGTCCCACCTTCACCGGCCACCTAGCCGACGCGCTCGTCCGGCTCCTGGACGGGGAGTCCTACGGGCTGCACCACATCGCGGGCGACGGCGAGTGCTCGTGGTTCGAGTTCGCCAACGCGATCTTCGCCCAGGCCGGCGTCGACACGCGCGCGATGTCCTGCACCAGCGAGGAGTTCCCGCGGCCGGCGGCGCGGCCGCCCTACTCCGTGCTGCGCACCGAGCGGCCCTACGGGTTCGTGCTGCCGCCGTGGGAGGAGGGGCTCGCCGGCTACCTGGCCGAGCGGGCGGTGGCGCGTTGAGGCTGCTGGTGACCGGCGCGGCCGGGTTCATCGGGTCGACGTACGTGCGCCTCGTCGCCGAGGAGCGCGGCGACGAGGTGGTCGTGCTCGACAAGCTCACCTATGCGGGACGGCGCGAGAACCTGCGCGGGGTCGAGGACCGGATCGAGTTCGTGGAGGGCGCGATCGAGGACCGCGACGCGGTCGACGCGGTCATGGCGGGCGCCGACGCCGTGGTCAACTTCGCCGCCGAGTCGCACGTGGATCGCTCGATCGCTGAGCAGGACGCCTTCGCGCGCACGCACGTGATCGGCACCGGCGTGCTGCTCGACGCGGTGCGCGAGCACGGCGTGGCGCGCTACCTCCAGGTCTCGACCGACGAGGTCTACGGGTCGATCGAGGCGGGCTCGTTCACGGAGGCCTCGCCGCTCAACCCGTCCTCGCCGTACAGCGCGACGAAGGCGGCCGGCGACCTGCTCGTGTCGGCGCACGTGCACACGTACGGCACCGAGGCCGTCATCTGCCGCGGGTCGAACAACTACGGCCCGCGCCAGTACCCCGAGAAGCTGATCCCGCTGATGATCCTCAACGCCCTCCACGGTGACCCGCTGCCGGTCTACGGCGACGGCCGCCAGGTGCGCAACTGGCTGTTCGTGGAGGACTTCGCGCGGGCGATCGACCTGGTGCTCCGCGAGGGCGCCCCGGGCGAGGTCTACAACGTCGGCGGGCCCGACGAGGCCGAGAACATCGACCTCGTCAGGCGGCTGATCGCGCTGACCGGGGCCGACGAGTCGCTGATCGAGTACGTGACCGACCGCCCCGGCCACGACCGCCGCTACTCGCTGTCGTCGGACAAGGTGCGCGGCCTCGGCTGGGAGCCGGCGACGAGCCTCGACGGCGGCCTCGAGCGCACGGTGGACTGGTACCGCGACAACGAGTGGTGGTGGGCGCCGATCCGCAGCGGCGAGTACGCCGACTACTACGAGCGCCACTACGGCCGTAGGCTCGGTCGGGCGTGAACGCCCTCGAGGTAACCGGTCTAACCAAGCGCTACGACGACGGAACCGTCGCGCTCAGCGACTTCGACCTCGCCATCCCGGAGGGCAAGTTCTTCGGCCTGCTCGGCCCGAACGGCGCCGGCAAGACCACGCTGATCAGCGCCGTCTGCAACCTGATCCGGATCACCGGCGGGCGCGTGTGCGTGTTCGGCCAGCCGGCGGACTGCCTCCAGGCGCGGCGCTGGGTGGGCCTCGCCGAGCAGGACATCAACCTAGACCGCTTCCTCACGGTCGAGGAGACGCTGATCTACCACGGCGGCTACTTCGGGATGTCGAAGGACGACGCGTGCGCGCGGGCGCACGAGATGATCGACGTGTTCGACCTGCGCGGGAAGGTGGACGTGCGCACGCCCAAGCTCTCGGGGGGAATGCGCCGGCGCCTGCTGCTGGCGCGCGCGCTGATGCACCGCCCGCGGCTGGTGATCCTCGACGAGCCCACCGCGGGCGTGGACTTCGAGCTGCGCCAGGAGCTCTGGCGCTACATCCGCAAGCTCCACGAGCAGGGCACCACGATCCTCCTCACCACGCACTACCTCGAGGAGGCCGAGGCGCTCTGCGAGGAGATAGCGCTGATCCGCGGCGGGCGGCTGATCGCCCGCGACACGGCTGCCGGCCTGCGCGAGCGCTACGGCGCCGGCAGCCTCGCGGACGTCTACGTCAAGGCGATGGGGGCGGGCGCTAGCTGAGGTAGCGCGGGTCCGAGTAGACCGTGGCGCGCCGCCGCCTGGCGAGCGTCGAGGCGCGGATCAGCGACAGGACGAGCCCGATCGCGCCCGCGACCATCAGGATCACGCCGACGACCTCCAGCTTGACGCCGGCCACGGAGAACGTGACGGCCCACTTCAGGATCGCGCCGACCGCGATCAGGAATACCGAGGTTCCGATTCCCATTGCAACTCCTTTCGCGTGGGGGTGCTCCCTAGAACGCCGCGGCCGGGTCGAGGTTGGCGGTTAGTCTGGAATCCGATGCAGTCCTACTCCGGCACCGCGGGCATGCTCTGGCTGATCCGGCGCGAGACGCTGCGCGTCTCCAAGCTCTGGACCCAGACCGTGCTGGCCCCGATCGTCTCGTCGGGGCTGTTCATCCTCGTGTTCGGCTTCTCGCTCGCGAACCGCATCCGCGAGATCGACGGGGTGCCCTACAAGGAGTTCATCGTGCCCGGCCTGATCACGATGGCGATGGTCCAGGCCGCCTACTCGAACAACTCCTCGTCGGTGTTCCAGGCGCGCTCCGACCGCTACATCAACGATGTCCTCTCCGCGCCGATGCACGCGTGGCAGATGAACCTCGGCTTCAACGTGGGCGGGATCCTCCGCGCCCTCGCGATCGGCCTGGGCCTCGGCCTGGTCGCCGTGCCGGTCACGGGCGCACCGGTGGAGCAGCCGCTCGTGCTCGTGCCGGCGGTCCTGCTGGGCCTGGTGCTGTTCGCCGCGCTCGGGACGATCGTCGGGATCTTCGCGGACACCTTCGACCACCACACGTTCGTGAACAACATCGTGATCCTGCCGCTGGTCTTCGTCGGCGGGGTCTTCTACTCGGTGGACCTGCTCCCCTCGCCATGGCACGAGCTGACCCACTTCAACCCGATCTTCTACCTGGTGAACGCGGTGCGCTACGGCTTCCTCGGAACCAGCGACGTGAGCATCGCGCTCTGCTTCGCCGTCACCGCCGGACTCGCGATCCCGGCCTACCTCTGGTCCCAATGGCTCTTCACGACGGGGCGGAAGCTCAAGGCCTGATCGAGCTGCGGACCGGCGTCGACGCGGAGTCGGAGCTCGGCCGGCTCCAGCGGCGCGTGGTCGACTGCCGGCGCTGCCCGCGGCTGGTCGAGTGGCGCGAGCGCGTCGCGCGCGAGAAGCGGGCGTCGTTCGCCGACCAGGAGTACTGGGGCCGGCCGATCCCCGGCTTCGGCGACCCGCAGGCGCGGCTGTACGTCCTCGGGCTCGCGCCCGCTGCGCACGGCGGCAATCGCACCGGGCGGATCTTCACCGGCGACCGCTCGGGGGACTGGCTGTTCGCCTCGATGCACCGCACGGGCTGGGCCAACCAGGCCGAGTCGTTCCACGTCCTCGACGGACTGCGGCTCGACGGCGCGTGGATCGGCGCGGCCGTCCGCTGCGCCCCGCCGGCCAACAAGCCGCTGCCGGCCGAGCGCGACAACTGCCTGCCCTACGCCGAGGAGGAGCTGGCGCTGCTTCCCGGCGTGCGCGTGATCGTCTGCCTCGGGCAGTTCGCCTGGAACGCCGCCGCGAGGCTGCTCGGGGTGCGGCCGAGGCCGAGGTTCGCGCACCTGGCCGAGCACGCGGCCGCCGACGGGCGCGTGATGCTGGCCTCGTTCCACCCGAGCCAGCAGAACACGTTCACGGGCCGGCTCACCGAGCCGATGCTCGACGCCGTGTTCGAGCGCGCGCGGGAGCTGGGGTAGCCCCACGGCCCCGCCAATAGGAGTAACGTCCCGCCCGGTACGGGGGATGACGAAGCGTCGGACGATAGGGCTGCTGTGCGCCGCGATCGCGGCACTCCTGCCGGCGAGCGCGGCGGCCGCGCCGCACCGCACGCTCAACCTGACCCAGGCCAACACCTCGGCGAGCCCGGTCACCTGGGACGGCACCGTCCACGACGGGGCCAACGTGGACTACAACAGCTCGGCCGGCGCGCCGTGCAGCGACAACACGGACACCTACTGCGACGACTCGCTGCTGAACGTGACCCTGCCGGCCGGCTTCCGCGGCGGGATCCAGGTCGACATCGACGACTACCGGCCCAACCCCGCGACCGACTTCGACCTCTACGTCTACGAAAGCGACGCCGCCGGCCACCCGCTGCGGCTGATCCCCAACGACGGGAGCTTCGGCGTGGTGCTCGTCGGGGCGGGACTCCCGAACGCGTTCCCGGAGACCTACGCGTTCGCGGGCAAGCCCGGCTATTACCTGATCCGCGTCGTCTACTTCGACGCCCCGATCCCCTCGCAGTACACGGGCACCGTGCAGCTCACCGATCTCATCCCCAGGGCCGACAAGCCCCAGGACGTCGACTCGCCGCCGGGGCTCCAGGAGTACCTCGCCAGCAATCCCGCGCTCGGCTTCAAGTCGCACTCGGAGCCGCACATCGCCCAGAGCCCGGTGGACCCGGACGTGCTCGTCGCCGGCTCCAAGCAGTACTACCGCGACCGTGACTCGCTCAAGGAGTACGAGTTCAAGATCGGCACGTACGTGTCGTTCGACCGCGGGGTGACCTGGACGGACCTCGGCCAGCTCGACGTGTGCCCGCTCGCGCAGGCGCCGCAGTCGTCCTATCCGGCGAGCAACACCTGCTACCCGGACGACGACCCCGACAAGGGCGGCACCGGCCCGGAGGACGTCAAGGAGGACGAGGAGGACATGGAGTTCGACGACCGCGGGTCGGGCGACCTCTCCGAGGAGTACACGACCTCGGACGTCTGGGTCCAGTTCGACGACGAGGGCAGCGCCTACGTGATGGTGCTCGACCACCCGCCGTTCCCGCTCCAGGCGGACCCGCTGGGCCTCGGCACCGAGGAGAACGGCTGGGGGATGACGCTGCACAAGTGGGACACCGTCTCCTCGTCGGACCTCCAGCCGGGCGGCAAGACGTGGGGGCCGCGCGTACCGATCAACTTCTACGCCGACGAGATCCGCGAGCGCGCGTTCCTCGACGACAAGAACACGATGGCCGTGAACAACGCGGGGCCGGACCACGACGGCAAGCCCGGCACGATCCTCACCTGCTGGGGCCGCAGCGTCATCCCGGCCAAGCAGGAGATCGTCTGCGAGCGCTCGACCGACGGCGGGAAGAGCTTCCCCGGCGAGCCAATCCCGGTCTCGGAGCCGCAGAACCTCGTGATCGGAGTGTTCGTGGCGCCCGACCCGAAGCAGGAGAACACCTTCTACCTGATGTGGAACTACTACATCCTGACCACGTCGCCGACCAACCAGATGTACTTCGCGAAGACCACCGACGGCGGCCAGACGTGGACCCCGGCGATACCCGTCGGCGCGCCGTTCACGCCGATCCCGAGCAACTATCCCGGCCAGCAGTTCCGCAACCTCTCGATACCGATGATGGCCGTAGCGCCGAACGGCGATCTGTACGCGACCTGGTCGCAGTACGAAGCCGCTCCCGACGTGGCCAACGACGAGGACGACAGCCAGGCCGACGTGGTGTTCGTCAAGTCGACCGACGGCGGCGTCACCTGGAGCAGCCCGGCCGTCGTGAACCAGGACAAGTCGAACGCGGACCAGTTCCAGCCGCAGATAGCGATCTCACCGCAGGGCGAGGTCAACATCGCCTACTTCGACCGCCGCAACGACAAGCGCACGCTCGAGGGTGGGCAGGTGACCCACTCCGGCAACTACTTCGTCGACGAGTACCTCTCGCGCTCGACCGACGGCGGCGCGACCTGGAAGGACACCCGCCTCTCGCACGAGATGTCGGATCCCGAGCTGAACGCGCCGGTGTCGCCGTCGGGCCTGTTCTTCGGCGACTACCAGGGCATGGTGGCCGACGACTGCTTCACGATCCCGTTCTTCCAGGACGCGCACCTCGCGCTCGACCCCGCGCGCGACGACGGCTTCGACGCCGGCTACCCCCGCTCCCAGTACCAGGAGGCGTTCGCCTGGCGGGTGCCGAACGAGAAGCAGGGGTCGTCGTGCACCAAGCCGATCGTGAAGGGGCCGGACCCGCCGGTCACCCCGGAGGGCCTGCCGCGGGTGAGCGTGACGGCCCCGAGGCTGGCCAGCGACGTGAGCACGAGCAACGCGTTCAACGTGCGCGTGAACGCGTCGGCGGCGAACATCGACTACTACCAGCTCCAGTACCGCCGCCGCGGGTCGTCGAAGTGGCGCACGCTGAGCTCGAAGCTGCTGAACGCCGATTACCGCTTCCGGGGCAGCTACAGCCAGACCTACTCCTTCCGCGCGCGGGCGATCGACCTGGCCGGCCGCGCCGGGCCCTACTCGGGCGAGGCCGTCACGGTGATCCCGCACGACGACCGCCGCAGCCGCGGCCGGCCGCGCTACGCCGGTCGCTGGAAGCGCGTGAAGAGCGGCAAGGCGTTCAAGAAGAGCTTCGTGCAGAGCTCGAGGAAGGGCTCGACCATGCGGATCAACTTCCGCGGCAACCGCGCCTACCTCGTCGGGCGCAGGGGCCCGAGCGGCGGCCGTGCGATCGTGACGCTCAACGGCAAGCGCAAGCGGATCAGCTTCTACAGCTCGAAGGTCCGCGACCGGGCGGTGGTCTACAGCGCCAAGCTCAGCGCGGCCAGGGGCAGCACGCTGACGGTCACCGTCCTCGGTCAGAGGGGCAGCCGCAAGTCGAAGGGCAGGCTCGTCGAGATCGACGCGGTCGGCTACCGCGGCTGACGCTCAGGGGCCGGGCGTGCCCGGCATTGCGCCGCGCAGCTCCGAGCGGCCGCTGTGCCCGCCGCCGTCGCCCTGGCGCTCGAGCGAGACGTCCAGGTACGCGTAGTCGCGGTAGCGCCGCGGCAGCCTGCGCCTCGTGAGGACGCGGCCCGTCCGCCGCGGGTCGGTCGTGCCGAGCGAGACCGCGTCGCGGCGGCTGTTGTAGAGCCACAGCTCGTACACGCGGCCGCGCTCCGGCGGATCGAGCTCGGCGTCGACGTCGAGCGCCGGCCGGCCGCTGTCCTGGACGACGTACGCCCAGCCGAACGCGGTGCCGCCGCCCGGCGGCAGCAGCTGGACCTCGCCGTCGGCCGGGGGAGCCGCCTCGGTGTCCGGCTCCTCCACCTGAGTCTGCGCGCCGTCGTCCCCGTCGCCGGCGGTGAGGGCCGCGAGCACGCCCACCGTCGCGCTCGCCAGCAGGGAGGCGGCGATCAGCGCCGCGGCGATCACGGTCCGCCGCCGCCCGCCCGCCGCGGCGCCCCCCGTGACGGCGAGCGCCGCACGCCCGAGCTCGCCCGCCGACTGGAAGCGCCAGTCCGGGTTCTTCGCGAGCGCGCGCCCGAGGACCTCGTCGAGCGGCCCGCCCAGGCGCGGCGGCGGCTCGTGGAGGTGCGCCTGCATCGTGGCCTCCGGCGCCGGCCGTGGGTACGGGACGGAGCCGGTGACCGCGAAGCCCAGGACGCAGCCGAGCGAGTAGACGTCGGAGCGGGCGTCGGCGGCCTGCCCGCGGATCTGCTCCGGCGCGGCGAAGTCAACGGTGCCGAGCCAGCGGCCGGCCTCCGTCAGCCCGGGGTCGGGCCCGATCTCCTTCGCGAGGCCGAAGTCGGTCAGGTAGGCGTGGTCCCCCGACGGCCGCGTCTCCACCAGCACGTTGCCGGGCTTCACGTCGCGGTGCACGAGCCCGCGCGCGTGCGCGGCGTCGAGCGCTGCGCCGACCTGGGCCACGATCCGCGCCGCGCGCGCCGGGTCGAGCGGCGCGAGCGCGCGCAGGTCGGTCCCGTTGACCCACTGCATCGCCACCCAGGGCCGCCCGTCGGCCTCGCCCTGGTCGTAGATCGCCAGGACGTGGGGATGGACGAGGCCCGCGGCGATCTCGCACTCGCGGCGGAAGCGGGCGCGGAACCCCGGGTCGGAGGCCAGCTCGGCGGTCATCACCTTGAGCGCGACGGTGCGCTGCGGGGAGACCTGCACCGCGCGGTACACGACGCTCCAGCCGCCGCGCCCGGCCTCGTCGTGGATGACGTATCCCGGCACGTTCAGCACTGGGCCGATCGTAGGGGGGAGCCGTATCGGCAGGAAGTACGCTGAAAGGTTCAATGCCCGCCGACCCGCTCGCGACGTTCACCCCGCAGGTCCGTGAGTGGTTCGCGCGCGCGTTCGCCGAGCCCACGGCCGCGCAGAGGCAGGCGTGGCCGGCGATCGCGGCCGGCGAGCACACACTGCTCTCGGCGCCCACCGGATCGGGAAAGACGCTGGCCGCCTTCCTCTGGGGGCTCGACCGGCTGGTGGCCGACCCCACGCCGGAGGGCGAGAAGCGCACGCGGCTCGTGTACGTGTCGCCGCTCAAGGCGCTCTCCTACGACATCGAGCGCAACCTGCGCGCCCCGCTCAGGGGCATCGGCGGCGACGTGACCGTGGCGCTGCGGACCGGCGACACGCCGCAGAGGGAGCGCCAGGCGTTCCTGCGCAGCCCGGCCGACGTGCTGATCACCACGCCCGAGTCGCTCTACCTGATGCTGACCTCGCGCGCGCGCGAGTCGTTCACCGGAGTTCAGTGGGTGATCGTCGACGAGATCCACGCCGTCGCCCAGACCAAGCGCGGCGCGCACCTGGCGATCACGCTCGAGCGGCTCGAGCGTCAGGCGGGCGACCGCGTGCAGCGGATCGGGCTGTCCGCCACCCAGCGCCCGCTCGAGGAGGTCGGGCGCTTCCTCGCGGGCAGCGGCCGCGACTGCACGATCGTCGACGCCGGCCTGCGCAAGCCGCTCGACGTGAAGATCCACGTGCCGGTCGAGGACATGACCGAGCCGGACGCCGAGGAGGACTCGATCGCGCTGTCCGGCGACACGCCCACGCGCAGGTCGATCTGGCCGGCGATCTACCCGGAGCTGCTCGACCTGGTCCAGTCGCACAGCTCCACGATCGTGTTCGTGAACAACCGCCGCGGCGCCGAGCGCCTCGCGATGCGGCTGAACGAGCTGGCGGCCGAGCGCGAGGGCGAGGCGCGCGGCGAGACGGCGGGCGAGGGCGGACCGCCCGACCACCCGCCGCTCGAGATCGCGCGCGCCCACCACGGCTCGCTCGCGCGCGAGGAGCGGCTGATCGTGGAGGAGCAGCTCAAGTCGGGCGCGCTGCCGTGCCTGGTGGCCACCTCGTCGCTCGAGCTGGGGATCGACATGGGCGCCGTGGACCTCGTGCTCCAGGTCGAGTCGCCCAAGTCGGTCACCCGCGGGCTCCAGCGCATCGGCCGCGCGGGCCACGGCGTGGGGGAGACCTCGAAGGGGCGCATCTTCCCCAAGTTCCGCGCCGACCTGCTCGAGGCGACGGTCGTGGTCAAGCGCATGCGCGAGGGCGAGATCGAGAGCACGGTGGTGCCGCGCAACCCGCTCGACGTGCTGGCCCAGCAGATCGTGGCCATGACCGCCGCCGAGGACGAGCTGGGCGTCGGCGAGCTGCACGATCTCGTCCGCCGCGCCTACCCGTACGCCGAGCTGTCCCGCGAGCAGCTCGACAACGTGCTCGACATGCTCGACGGCCGCTACCCGTCGGAGCAGTTCGGCGACCTGCGCCCGCGCATCGTCTGGGACCGCGTGGCCGACAGCGTGCGCGCGCGCCGCGGCTCGCGCCAGCTCGCGGTGACCAACGCGGGCACGATCCCCGACCGCGGCATGTACGGGGTGCACCTCCCCGACGGCCGCCGCGTCGGCGAGCTCGACGAGGAGATGGTCTACGAGGCGCGGCCCGGCCAGACCTTCCTGCTCGGGGCCTCGACCTGGCGGATCGAGGAGATCACGCGCGACCGCGTGATCGTCTCGCCCGCGCCGGGCGCCCCCGGCGCGATCCCGTTCTGGCGCGGCGACGGCGTGGGCCGGCCGATCGAGCTCGGCCGCGCGATCGGCGAGTTCAGCCGCTGGGCGGTCGACCGCGAGCCGGCCGAGCTGGCCGAGTCGCACGACCTCGACGAGCGCGCCGCGAAGAACCTCGTGCAGTTCCTCCGCGAGCAGCGCGAGGCCACCCGCGTGATCCCGTCCGACCGGACGATCGTGATCGAGCGCTTCCGCGACGAGATCGGCGACTGGCGGCTGTGCGTGCTCTCGCCGTTCGGCGGCCGCGTGCACTCCGCCTGGGGCCTCGCCCTCAGCGCGCGGATCCGCGACGAGGCGGGGCTCGAGGCCGACGCCATCTGGTCGGACGACGGGATCATCGTGCACCTCCCCGACGCCGACGAGCCGCCGGGCTCGGACCTGATCCTGATCGACCCCGACGAGCTCGAGGATCTCGTCGTGCGCGAGCTCAGCTCCTCGGCGCTGTTCGGGGCGCGCTTCCGCGAGAACGCCGCGCGCGCGCTGCTGATCCCGCGCGCCTACCCGGGCAAGCGCACGCCGCTCTGGCAGCAGCGGCTCAAGGCGCAGACGCTGCTCGAGGTCGCCAAGCAGTACGGGCGCTTCCCGATCGTGCTCGAGACCTACCGCGAGTGCCTGCGCGACGTGCTCGACCTGCCCGCGCTCACCGACCTGCTGCGGCGGCTCCAGCGCCGCGAGCTGTCGCTGGTCGAGGTCGAGACGCAGCGCGCCTCGCCGATGGCCTCGTCGCTGCTGTTCGACTACGTCGCGACCTACATGTACGAGGGCGACACGCCGAACGCGGAGCGGCGCGCGGCGGCGCTGTCGCTCGACCGCGACCTGCTGCGCGAGCTGCTCGGCCAGGAGGAGCTGCGCGAGCTGATCGACCCCGGCGCGCTCGAAGCGGTCGAGGCCGACCTCCAGCGGCTGTCGGATCGCACGCGCGCGGACTCCGCCGACGCGCTGCACGACGTGCTCCGCCGCGTCGGCGACCTGCGGCTCGAGGAGGTCGCCGAGCGGATCCTCCCCGGCCTCGACGCCGAGACGATGCTGCTCCAGCTCGCCGACGAGCGCCGCGCGGTGCGGCTGCGGATCGCCGGCGAGGAGCGGTGGATCGCGGCGGACGACGCGGGCCTGTATCGCGACGCGCTCGGCGCGGTGCCGCCGGGCGGGCTGCCGGCGGCATTCATCGAGGACGCGCCGGACGCGATGGAGCGCCTCGTCCGGCGCTGGGCGCGCACCCATGGGCCGTTCGAGTCGGGCGCCCTGCGGGTCCGCTACGGGATCGGATTGGACGACGTGCTCGAGCGGCTCGAGCGCGGGGGCGACCTCGTCCGGGGCGAGCTGCGGCCCGGCGGCACGACGCGCGAGTGGTGCGATCCCGAGGTCCTGCGCCGCCTGCGCCGCGCGTCGCTGGCGGCGCTGCGCAAGGAGATCGAGCCCGCCGACCAGCGCCAGCTCGCGCGTTTCTCGCCGTCCTGGCAGGGCGTGGACCGCCACCCGGCCGGCGGCGCGGGCGTCGACCGCCTGCGCGAGGCGCTGGTCGCGCTCCAGGGGATCGCGCTGCCCGCCGACGTGTGGGAGGGCGACGTCCTCCCCCGCCGCGTGGGCGCCTACTCGCCGTCGTGGCTGGACCAGCTCTGCGCCTCCGGGGAGATCGTCTGGGTCGGCGCGGGTGCGCTCGGGCGCACGTCGGG
>DASVWC010000030.1:0-6475 GCA_036389835.1 Thermoleophilaceae bacterium
GCCGAGCGCTTCGCCGCGGTCGCCGGCGAGCGCGGGGTCGAGGTCGTGCTCAACTCGCTCGCCGGCGAGTTCGTCGACGCCTCGCTCGGATTGCTCGGCGAGGGCGGGCGGTTCGTCGAGATGGGGAAGACCGACGTCCGCCCCGCTGCCGAGCTCGCCGCCGCGCGCTCGGATGCGACGTACCGGGCGTTCGACCTCGTCGAGGTGGACCCCGACCGGGTCGCCGGGATCGGCGCCGAGCTCCTGCCGCGCTTCGAGGACGGGACGCTCGCGCCGCTCCCGACCACCGCCTTCGCGCTCGGCCGCGCCGGTCAGGCGCTCCGCCACGTGAGCCAGGCCCGGCACACTGGCAAGGTCGTCCTGCGCGTGCCGCCCGCGCTCCACCCCGAGCGGACCGTGCTCGTCACGGGCGGGACCGGTACGCTCGGCGCGCTGCTCGCCCGTCACCTCGTACGCGAGCACGACGCCCGCCGGCTGCTGCTCGTCAGCCGAGCCGGGATCGACGCGAGCGGCGCCCGGGAGCTCCGGGACGAGCTGGAGCAGCTCGGCGCCGACGTGCGCGTGGCCGCGTGCGACGTGGCCGATCGCGCTCAGGTCGAGGAGCTCCTCGCGGAGGCCACGGCCGAGAACCCGCTCGGCGCGGTCGTCCACGCCGCCGGCGTCCTCGACGACGCCGTCGTCACGTCGCTCGACCGTGACCGCCTGGACCGCGTGCTCCGCGCGAAGCTCGACGGCGCCGAGCACCTGCACGAGCTCACCAGGGACCTCGAGCTCGACGCGTTCGTGCTCTTCAGCTCGGTCGCGGCGACGCTCGGGTCGGCCGGGCAAGCGAACTACGGCGCGGCGAACGCCGGCCTCGACGCGCTCGCCGCGCACCGGCGTGCGCACGGCCTGCCCGCGACGTCGATCGCGTGGGGGCTATGGGAGCCGGCCAGCGCCATGACCGGTCACCTGGACGAGCGCGCTCGGGCTCGGACGGGCGTGCTCCCCATCTCCGCCGGCGACGGCCTGCGGCTGCTCGACCGGGCGCTGGTGCACGACGAGCCGCACGTGGTCGCGGCCGCGCTGGACGGCGCCCGTCTGCGCGCCGACGCTCGCGGCGGGGCGATCGCCCCGGTGCTGCGGTCGCTCGTCAAGGTGTCCGCACGCCGCCGCGGCGAGGAGCGCGGCAGGTTCGCGGCGCGCCTGGCGAGCAGTCCGCCGCATCGGCGGCGCGCCATCGCGACCGAGCTCGTCCGCACGCATGTCGCGGGCGTCCTCGGCTACGACGGTCCCGAGGCGATCGATCCCGAGCGGACGTTCGAGGACCTGGGGTTCGACTCGCTGTCGGCCGTGGAGCTGCGCAACGGGTTGAATGCCGCCACCGGCCTGAACCTCCCCGCGACGCTCGTCTTCGACCATCCGACGCCAGGCGAGGTCGGGCGCCTGCTCGTCGACGAGGGAGGAAGCGAGCGGCTGGACGAGCCGTCGCCGCTGGAGGCGGCGTTCCAGCAGCTCGCCCAGGCGATCGCGGCGGACGCCGTCGGGCCGGAGGAGCGCAGCGACGTGGCGAAGCGGCTGCACGTGCTCCTCGCGCGCGTGGGCGCCGACACCGTCCGGGAGCCCGAGGCCGGCGGCACGAGCATCGACTCGGCCTCGGCGCAGGAGCTGTTCAAGATCATCGACGCACGCCAGTGAGGACCCGCGGATGACCCAGCCCGCAGATCACGAGCTGCTCACCTACCTCCGGCGCGCGACCGGCGACCTCGAGACCGCCCGCCGGCGCGTGCGCGAGCTCGAGGCTCGCGAATTCGAGCCGGTGGCGATCGTCGGACTCGGCTGCCGCTACCCCGGGGGCGTCACCACGCCCGAGGCGTTCTGGGACCTGCTCGCGCGCGGCGGCGACGGCATGGGCGACTTCCCCCGCGATCGCGGCTGGGACCTCGACGCGCTGTTCGACGGCGACGGCGACCGTCCCGGGGCGTGCTCCACGCGCACCGGCGGGTTCCTCCACGACGCCGCCGACTTCGACGCGGCCTTCTTCGGCATCAGTCCGCGGGAGGCGCTCGCGATGGACCCGCAGCAGAGGGTCCTCCTCGAGGTCGCGTGGCAGACGCTGGAGCATGCGGGCATCGACCCGCGCGCGCTGCGCGGCAGCGACACCGGGGTGTTCGCCGGCGTCGTGCAGAGCGACTACGTCGCCGACCCGAGCGCGGTACCCGCGGCGGTCGCCGGGTACGTGGGCACGGGCGCGGCGCCGAGCGTCCTGTCCGGACGGGTCGCCTACACCTTCGGGTTCGAGGGTCCGGCCGTGAGCCTCGACACGGCGTGCTCGACCTCGCTCGTGGCGCTGCACCTGGCCTGCCAGGCACTGCGTGCGGGCGAGTGCTCGCTCGCGCTCGCCGGCGGCGTGACCGTGATGGCCACGCCGACCACGTTCGCCGAGTTCAGCCGGCAGGGCGGGCTCGCGCCCGACGGCCGGTGCAAGGCGTTCGCCGATGCCGCCGACGGCACCGGGTTCTCCGAGGGCGCCGGCCTCGTCGCGCTCGAGCGGCTCTCCGACGCTCGCCGGCACGGCCACCGGGTCCTCGCGCTGGTGTGCGGCAGCGCGGTCAACCAGGACGGCGCGTCCAACGGGCTCACCGCACCGAACGGCCCGTCGCAGCGGCGGGTGATCGAGCGCGCGCTGGCGTCGGCCGGCCTGACCGGCGCCGACGTGGACGTCGTCGAGGCCCACGGGACCGGCACGATGCTCGGGGACCCGATCGAGGCGCAGGCGCTGCTCGCCACCTACGGGCAGCAGCGCGAGCGCCCGCTGTGGCTCGGCTCGGTCAAGTCGAACATCGGCCACACGCAGGCGGCCGCCGGCGTGGCGGGCGTGATCAAGATGGTCCTCGCGATGCGCCACGCCAGCGTGCCGCCGACGCTGCACGTCGATCGAGCGACGAGCAAGGTCGACTGGTCGGCCGGGTCGGTGACGCTGGCGACCGCGCCCACCCCGTGGGAGCGCGCCGGCCGCCCGCGGCGTGCGGGCATCTCGTCGTTCGGGATCAGCGGCACGAACGCGCACGTGATCGTCGAGGAGGCGCCCGCCGAGGCCGCCGCCGCGGACGGGGAGCCGGCCGGCGTGCTGGCCGGCGCCGGCGTGGTGCCGTGGGTCCTGTCCGCGCGCTCGGAACGCGCGCTGCGCGCGCAGGCAGGCCGTCTGGCGAGCTGGGCGCGCACGGCGCCGGACGCCGGCGCGGCCGAGGTCGCGGCCTCGCTCGCCCGGCGGGCGGCGTTCGAGCGCCGCGCCGCGGCCGTGGGCGCCGATCGCGACGAGCTCGTCGCCGCCATGGCCGCGCTGGCGCGCGGTGACTCCGGCGGGGGACTCGTGGACGGCACCGCGCTCCCGATCGGCGAGGGCGTGGCGTTCGTGTTCCCCGGCCATGGCGCCCAGTGGAAGCGGATGGCGGTCGACCTCGCCGACGCCTGCCCGGCGTTCGCCGCGTCCGTCCGGGAGTGCGACGCCGCGCTCCGGTCGTGGGTCGACTGGTCGCTGGAGGACGTGCTGCGCGGCGCGGCCGGCTCGCCGCCGCTCGATCGCTTCGACGTCGTCCAGCCGGCGCTCTTCGCGGTCATGGTGTCGCTCGCGCGCCTGTGGGAGGCCTGCGGCGTCGCCCCTGCGGCGGTCGTCGGCCACTCGCTGGGCGAGATCGCCGCGGCGTGCGTGGCCGGCGCGCTGTCGCTGGAGGACGCGGCGCGCTTCAGCGTGGTGCGCGGCAAGGTGCTGCACGGCATCGTCGGCCGGGGCGGGCTGGTGTCGGTGGCGCTGGGCGGCGATCGGCTCGAGCAGGCGGCCGCACGCTGGGACGGCCGGGTGGCGGTCTCCGCCGTCAACGGTCCGTCCTCGGCGGTGCTCTCCGGCGACCACGAGGCGCTCGGCGAGGTGCTCGCATGGGCGGCGGACGACGGCGTCCGCGCACGCAGGGTACCCATCGACTACGCGGCGCATTCCGCGCACATCGACGAGGTCCGCGACGAGTTCATGGCGACGTGCGGTGAGATCCGGCCGCGGCCGTCGCGGGTGCCGTTCGTCTCCTCGGTGACCGGCGAGCTCCTCGACACCGCGGCGCTCGACGCGGAGTACTGGTATCGCAACCTGCGCGAGCCGGTGCGCTTCGAGGCCGCGACCCGCTCGCTGCTCGACCTCGGCTACCGCGGATTCGTCGAGGTCGCGGCGCACCCGGTCCTCACGATGGGCGTCCGGGAGACCGCCGACGCGGCGCTCGGCGCCTCCGGCGACGTCGTGGTGGCCAGCTCGCTGCGGCGCGACGACGGCGGGCTCGACCGGTTCGCGACCGCGCTCACGGAGGCCTGGGTCCGCGGCATCGACGTCGACTGGCGGCGCGCGCTGGCCGGCGCCGCGGCTCCCCGGACCGACGTGCCGGGCTACCCGTTCGAGCGCGAGCGCTTCTGGCTGGGGCGGGCCGCGGGCGCCGGCGACATGCCGGCCGCCGGACAGGCGGCGGCCGATCACCCGCTCCTCGCCGCGACCGTCGCGGTCGCCGAGAGCGGCGGCCTGCTGCTGACCGGGCGCCTGTCGCTGGAGGCTCATCCGTGGCTGGGCGACCACGTGGTGCGCGGGACGGCGTGGCTACCGGGCGCCGCGTTCGTCGAGCTGGCGCTCCACGCCGCACGCGAGGCGGGCTGCGTCGCGGTCGAGGAGCTGACGCTGCAGGCGCCGCTGGTGCTGCCGGCCGACGGCGCGGTCCAGCTCCAGGTGTTCGCCGGCGAGCCCGACGCGGAAGGCCGCCGCCCCGTCGCCGTGCACTCCCGCCCGGAGTCCGTGGCCGCGCGCGACGGGGATTGGACGTGCCACGCGACCGGCACGCTGGTCGAGGCGCTCGACGGCGACCCCGCCGAGCGGTTCGACGCAGGGGAGCTGCGCGATTCGGCGTGGCCGCCCGCCGGCGCGGCGCCGGTCGACCTCGAGGAGCTTCGCGACGGCCTGGCGGCGGTCGGCCTCGAATACGGCCCGGCGTTCTCCGGCGTGCGCGCCGTATGGCGCAGCGGCGACGACGTGTTCGCCGAGCTCGAGCTGCCGGAGGAGCAGCAGGCCGACGCGCCGCGGTTCGCACTGCACCCGGCGCTGCTCGACGCGGCCCTGCAGCCCATCGGCGCGCTCGGCCGGGAGCGGCTCGAGCTGCCGTTCTCGTTCGGAGGCGTGACGCTCGACGCGCGCGGCGCGACGGCGCTGCGCGTGCGGCTGCGCGCGGGCGAGGGCGGCACCGTGTCCCTGGTGGCAGTGGGCTCCGACGGGCTCCCCGTTGCCGCGATCCGGTCGCTCGCGCTGCGCGAGGCGTCGAGCCTCCAGGCCGCGGCTCTCGACGGCGTGGCGCGCGACGCGCTCCACCGGGTCGAATGGGAGCCGGCGGGCGAGCCCGGAGCTGCGGTCCCGGCCGTCGCGGCGCTCGGCTCCGGTCCCGGCACGGAGCCCATCGCCGTCCGCCACGCCGACGTGGCGGCGCTGGCGGTCGCGATCGACCGCGGGGCGCCGCCGCCCGACGTCGCGATCCTCGACGTGACCGGGGATGACGAGCCGAGCGAGGCCGGGGTGGAGCGGAGTGCTCGCGCCGTCGCGGCCTACGTGCTCGCGCAGGTCCAGGCGTGGCTCGCCGACGAGCGCCTCGCCGGCGGCAAGCTCGTCGTGCTCACACGAGACGCCGTGGCCGCCGGGGAGCCGGCGCGCATCGACGGGCTCGCGTCCGCCCCCGTGCACGGGCTCGTGCGCAGCGCGCAGTCCGAGCACCCCGGCCGCCTCGTCCTCCTCGACGTCGACGGGCGCGCCGCGTCGTGGGACGCCCTCGACGTGGCGTTGCGAACCGCGGCCGCCGGCGACGAGCCCCAGCTCGCGGTGCGCGACGGCCACGTGCTCGTGCCGCGGCTGCGCCGGACCGCCGGCGAGGGGACGCTGACCGTGCCCCCGGACGCGAGCTGGTCGCTGCGGGCGGGCGCCGGGACGCTGGACGACCTCTCGCTGGTCGCGTCCGACGCCGGCGAGCGGCCGCTCGCCGGCACCGAGGTGCGGGTCGGCGTGCGCGCCTCGGGCGTCAACTTCCGGGACGTCCTCATCGCGCTCGGCATGTATCCCGGCGAGGCCGCGATCGGCGGCGAGGGCGCCGGGGTGGTGCTCGAGGTCGGCGCCGACGTCACCACGCTGGCGCCCGGCGACCGCGTCATGGGCGTCATCGCGCAGATCGGCCCCGTGGCCGTGGCCGACCACCGGCTGCTCGTACCCGTGCCCGAGGGCTGGTCGTTCGCGCGCGCCGCGGCGACGCCCGTCGCGTTCCTCACGGCCTACTACGGCCTCGTGGACCTCGCCGGGCTGCGCGCCGGCGAGCGCGTCCTCGTCCACGCGGGAGCCGGTGGCGTCGGCATGGCGGCGATCCAGCTCGCGCGCCACCTCGGCGCCGAGGTCTTCGCGACCGCGAGCCCGGGCAAGTGGGACGCGCTG
>DASVWC010000031.1:0-16084 GCA_036389835.1 Thermoleophilaceae bacterium
CGATCGAGCTCAGAGCGCACGGCAGCGCTTGACGGCTGGCTCTGGCGCTACAACCATCAGCGACGACACTCGGCTCTCGGCCACAAGCCGCCGGTTGCTCGGCTCGCCGAGCGGACCAACGTGCTCGGGACTTACACCTAGCGACGGTCGAGACGCCTTGACCGTACGGTGGCCGCACCGGTAGGTTCGCGCGCCATGCCGGAGCTGACCGGGACCGCCGCGCTCGACGTGCTGATCGGGATGTCGTTCGTCTACCTCCTCTTCAGCGTCCTGCTGTCGACGATCCAGGAGGCGATCGCGGGGATATTCGACCTGCGCGCCAAGAACCTCGAGAAGGCCGTCCGCCACCTGCTCGAGGAGGCCCCGGCGGGCAGGGCCGGCTCGGGCGTGGCGAAGGACGACGACCAGAAGGACAGGCAGACGCGCAAGCTCGCGAGCGAGGTCTACGGGCACGCGCTGATCCGCGGCCTCTACAAGAAGCAGCGCGGTTTCCGCAGGGACCGCCACGGCCCGTCGTACATCCCGTCGCGGACGTTCGCCAACGCGCTGCTCGACGTGCTCGCGCCGGACACCCCCGCCGACGACCTCGCCAGGCAGGCGGCCGCGAAGGTCGAGCAGCTGCCGGACGGCGGCGCCAAGCAGGCCCTGCTCGCGATGGTGCTGCAGTTCGGCGACGACCGCGACCGGCTGAGGACCGAGGTCGAGACGTGGTTCGACAACTCGATGGCCCGCGCGTCCGGCTGGTACCGGCGCAAGGCGCAGCTCATCCTCTGCGTCCTCGCGGCGGCCGCCACGTTCGGCCTCAACATCGACAGCATCACGATCGCGGACCGGCTCGTGCGCGACGGACCGCTGCGCACCGAGCTGGCAGCGCAGGGCCGCGCGGCCGCCGGGGAGGGGCCGACGGGGCAGCAGGGCGCCACGGGCGTCACCGGTGCCACCGGTGCCACCGGGCAGCAGGGCCCGGCGGCGGGGCCGACCGGGCCCGCGGGCCCGACCGGCCCGCGGGCGCGGCTCGAGCAGGCCGCCGAGGACATCAACGAGCTGGAGGCGCTCGGGCTGCCGATCGGCCGCAGCGACGACCCGAAGAACCCGGCCTACTACACGGTCAAGGACTGCGGCGACCTCATCCGCAAGCTCGGCGGCTGGTTCATCACCTTCGTCGCCCTGTCGCTCGGCGCTCCGTTCTGGTTCGACACGCTCAGCCGGCTCGCGCGGCTGCGCAACACCGGCGTGCCGGAACGCCCGCAGGACACGGCGCCGACCGGAACGCGCGGTCCGGCGGCCGAGCTGATCGTCAAGGTCGAGCCGCAGGCCGAGCGGACCGAGCCGCAGGCCGAGCGCCGGGACGAGTAGCGGCGCGCGGCGCCGCGGCCACCAGGCCGGCCCCGAGGGCGGCGATCAGCAGCCAGACCACCCAGCCGAGCGGCGGGCTCCAGCCCGAGTCGCCGAGGAAGAGGTACGGCCCGTCGGTGCCGACGGCCGCGCGGCGCGCAGCCCAGTAGAACGCCAGCAGGTGCACGGCGCCGGCCAGCGCCGGCATCCAGCGGGCGAATGCCCGGCGCAGGCGTTCCCCGAGCGACGCGGCGTGCGCCGCGACCAGCTCGCCCGCGATCAGCGGGACCACGACCAGCACCGGCAGCACGTAGCGGCCCTGGAGGCCGAACCCCGTCTGGCGGATCGCGTAGACCCACAGCAGCATCGGGAAGGCCGCTGCCGCGGCGAGGACGGCGCCAAGCGCGATCCGCTCGCGGCGGCCCGCAGCCCAGAGCGCCACGGCCACGAGCCCGAAGCCGGCGGCGAGCCACGTCGCGTACGCGACCGCCGGCAGCCGGTACTCGAGGTAGCCGAACTTGCCGACGAGCTCGGACGACGCGCGCCACCACTCGCCGACCGCGTCCCCGGCCACCGCGCGCAGGTTCGCGAAGCCGGTGTCGGGCGCGGCCCCGTGGGCGCGGTCCCAGGCGAGGCTGAGCGCCACCGCCGCGACGATCGAGACGACCGCGGCGACCGCGACCCGGCCGCGCTCGCGCAGCAGCCTCAGCGCGGGCCCTGTCCCGCCGAGCGCGAGGACCGAGAGCGCGATGGCCGCCAGGTAGGCCGGCCCCGACGTGCGGCTGAGCGCCAGCACGGCCCCGCCGGCGCCCAGTCCCGCCCAGGCGCCGGCCGCGCTCGGGTCGCGCCGCAGCCGCAGCGCGGCGGCCGTGAACGCGATCGCCGCGGCGATCTCCGGACCGCTGCCGCCGAGCATGCTCGCGCAGAAGACGGCCATCGGCGTGACCGCGAGCAGCAGCCCGACCAGCGACAGCGCCCCCGCCTCCGGCCTCCAGGTCATCCGCAGGGCGACCCAGAGGAGCGCCAGGCAGAGGAGGGCGTTGGCGAGGCGGGCCAGGCGGTCGGCGGGCCCCGCCGTGTCCGCGGCGCGCGTGGCCGCGCCCGGGAGGAGGTAGGGGAACGGCTGGTAGGGGCCGACCTGGGTGGCCAGCACGACCTCGCGGTCGGGCGGGCGGAAGTCGTCGAGGCAGCCGGCGTCGAGCGCCGGATCCGAGGTCCAGCACTGGTGGTCGTGGGGAGCCAGGTGCGGCGGGACGGACGCGGCGTAGGAGAGCTCGCGGTTCCACGCGAGCTGGGCCTCGGTCGCTCCCTCGGCCAGATCCGGCCTGCGCTCGGTGATCAGGTGGCCGCGACCGACCTCGAGCGCGCGGAGGTAGTGCGCCCGCTCGTCGGGCCCCGCGAACGGCGGGTTGCCGAACGCCCACGCCAGCGACAGGAGGATCCAGCCCGCCAGCACCAGGCGGCGCGGCGTCACAGCGCGGCTTCGACCCGCGCGCGCAGGTCGCGGTGCAGCTCCACGTTGCGGGCCCGGTCGGTCGGGACCTCGATCAGGCCGGGACCGCGGCCTAGCGCGACGGTCAGCTCGTCGAGCGAGCCGGCCCGCGTGTAGGGCATCGCCGCGAGCGCTGCCGCGCGCTCGGGGTCGATCGCGTCCGGCGTGACGATGTGCTCCTCGTAGGCCGCGCGGTCCGCCACGCCGGCGACCGGCAGGTGGTCGAAGATGTTGCCGCCGCGGTTGTTCGCGCAGACGACCGTGAGGCCGGCCCCGAGCCGCGCCGCCGCCAGCAGGCCGCCGACGTCGTGCAGGAGGGCGACGTCCCCGAGGAGCACGTAGACGGGCCCGCCGCCCGCGAGCGCCGCGCCCGCAGCGGACGCGATCGTGCCGTCGATCCCGTTGGCACCGCGGTTCGAGAGCACCCGCAGGGGCTTCGCCATCGAGGGCAGGAACGCCTCCACGTCGCGGATCGGCATCGACGAGGCCACCCAGAGGGTCGCGCCCGGGGGGGCGGCGTCGGCGACGGCGGCCCACACCTTCGGCTCGAACGGGTCGGGCGTGGCCGCGAGCTCGGGCAGCACCACGCGGTCGGCGCGCTGCCAGGACTCGAGCCAGCCCGCATCGGCGGGGACCGCGCGCTCGCCCAGCGCGCCCAGCAGGTCCGGTCCCGCCGCCACCACAGTCGCCGCCTCGCGCGTGGGCTCGTGCCACGCCCCGTCGGGGTCGAGGACGATCTGCTCGGCGCCGGCGAGCCAGGCGCGCAGCGGCTTGGAGGTGGGCGTGTCGCCGACGCGGATCACGAGGTCCGGGCGGTGCCCGCTCGCGAACTCCTCGGCGCGGAGCAGCAGGTCGTAGTGGGCGATCACGTTGGCGCGGTCCGCGGGCCCGCAGCGCAGCCGCGAGAGCGCGTCGGCGAGCACCGGCCAGCCCGCCCGGCGCGCGAGGTCGAGGGCGGCGAGCGGAGCCGGCCCGCGCACCGCGCCGCAGACGATCGCGCCGCGGCGCGCCCCGGCCACGGCCCCGGCGAGCCCCGCGTGCGCCCCGGGGAGGGGATCGGCGAGCCCGGCGTGCGCCCCGGGGGCGGCGTCGGTGGGTCCGGCGCGCGCCCTGGGGGCGGCGTCCTGCAACCGCGTCACCCACGGCCGGCCGTCCTCGCGACCCGCCCAGTCCGCGGCCTCCAGCTCCTCGCGCCGCGGCGCCAGCGGCTCGCGCAGCGGGAAGTTGAGGTGGACCGGTCCGGGCCGCCCGCCCGCGGCGGTCCAGTACGCGCGGCAGGCGAGCGAGCGGTGGTGCACCGCCGTAGCCCGCGACGGGTCGTGGTTCCCCACCTCGACGAACCACTTCGCGTGCGACCCGTAGAGCTTGACCTGGTCGATCGACTGGCCGGCGCCGACCTCGCGCAGCTCCGGCGGGCGATCGGCGGTCAGGACGATCAGCGGCACCCGCGCCTCGTGCGCCTCCACCACCGCCGGCAGCAGGTTCGCGGCCGCGCTGCCCGACGTGCAGGTGACGGCCACCGGGCGCCCGCTCGCCTTCGCGAGCCCGAGGGCGACGAAGCCGGCGGCGCGCTCGTCGACGACCGACCGCGCCTCGACGTCCTCCTGCGCGGCGAGCACCAGCGCCAGCGGCGCGTTGCGCGATCCCGGCGAGGTGATCGCGTGCGTCATCCCGCAGCGGGCCAGCTCCTCCACGAACGCCTGCACCGGCGCGTAGGTGCGGTTGATCGGGATCATGCTGGTGTGCAGGCGCCGCTCGTCGTGTTCGTCCCGGGCTTCATGCAGCGCGGGGAGGCGTGGTCACCCGTCGCGCGGCGGGTCGCCGAACGCTATCCGACGCTGTGCCTCGACTTCGCGGCCAGCACGCTCGACGGCCGCCTCGACGAGCTGCGCGCCGCCGCGCCGCGGGGCGCGGCCGTGGTCGGCTACTCGATGGGCGGGCGCCTGGCGCTCCTCGCGGCCGTGCGCGAGCCGGACCGCTTCCGGGCGCTGGTCACGGTCGGCGCGGCCGCCGGGATCGAGGACCCGGCGGCCCGCGCGGAGCGGCGCGCCGCCGACGAGGAGCTGGCCGGACGCATCGAGGCCGAGCCGATCGAGCGGACCGTCGAGCGCTGGGAGCGCGAGCCGGTCTTCGCCGGGCAGCCCCCGGAGCTGGTCGAGGCGCAGCGCGCCGGTCGCCTCGCGCACCGCCCGGCGGACCTCGCCGCCCTGCTGCGCAGCGCGGGCCAGGGTGCGATGGAGCCGTTCTGGGACCGGATTCCGCTGCTGGCCATGCCGCTGCTCGCGATCGCAGGTGAGCGCGACGAGCGCTACGCGGCCGCGGCGCGGCGGCTCGCCGAGCTGGCGCCCGCGGGCCGCGCCGCGATCGTGGCGGGCGCCGGCCACGCCGCGCACCTGGAGCGTCCCGGCGCGGTGGCGGAGCTGATCCTCGCCCTCAGTTGAGCTCGCGGAAGCTGTTGCGCACCTGGCTCACGCTCGCGTAGTAGCTCACCGCGCGCACGGCGTTGGCCTCGTAGACGATCTGCGTGTTCCCGCGCAGGTTGAAGCAGCCCGGGCCGTCGATGAACACGGCGCCGTAGACGGTCGCCGTGCCGCCCGCTTCGAACACCGGGCAGGTGGCGTTCTGGGCGTTGTACATGTAGACCGTCCCGTAGAAGTACGCGTTGCCGGTCCAGGTCATCGTGCCGCTGACCACCACGAACATCCCCGGCGCCGCGGCCGAGTTCCACGTGCCGTTGCCCGCGTAGGCGCAGGTGCCGCTCTCCACGAACACGAGCGCGCCGACCGGGCTCGGCGGGCAGCCGTTGGCGTAGTAGGTCCCGTTCGCGATCGCCGTCTGGCGCAGCCTGTCGAGGTCGCTCGGCGGGATCGAGTGCGAGCTCGGGTAGTTGAACGTGATCTGCCCCGGCCCCTTGACCTGGTTCGGCTTGCTGCTCGCGTAGCAGCCGGAGGAGCTGGCGCTCGGGCAGCGCAGGGCGAGCGTCGAGCCGTTCTGCACGATGTAGGGCTTGGGGCCGCCGGAGATCGCGACCGTGCCGGCCGTGAGCACGTTCTTGGGCAGCACCACCTGGCGGCGGTCCACGCGCAGGCGGGCCACGACCGTGCGCCGCGCCGCGCGCAGCGACGAGGAGGCCCTGACCCACACCTCGCCGTCCCCGTTGGCGTCCCAGCTCGGCTGGGCGGTCGTGACCGCGTCGTCGTAGAACGTCGCGCTCGAGCCGCCGTTGTCGCGGACGATCGTGGACCACCTCGTGCCCATCGCGTAGTCGGCCCCGGCGTAGGTCTGCGTGACCGCTGCCGGGCTCGGGCAGCGCTGCGCGCTCGTGGCGGCCCCGCTCGCGGTGAGGGCCGTGCCGTTCCAGGCGCAGTCCGGGTACGCGCCGGTCGCCGCCGCCGGCCAGTAGCGCGAGAGGACGAACCCCTGCGCGGAGAGAACGGCGTCGCCCTGGTTGAAGGCGGCCTCGCGATGGCGCTCCTGGGCGGCCTGGCGCGACTGCCCGTCCACGTAGGCGTAGGCCGACAGCCCGAGCGCGAGCATCAGCCCGGCCGCGATCACCGCCACCACCAGTGCCGAGCCGCGCTCGTTGGCGAGGCGGCGGCTCACGGCACGACCACCGTCTGCTTCAGGGTCCCGGAGAGACCGCCGGGGTCGGTCACGGTCAGCTCGACGTCGTGCGAGCCCGGCGCCAGCCCCGGCCAGTCGACGGTCTCCGAAGCGGGCGCGATCGCGGAGCCGTCGATCCTCCAGGCGAAGCGCAGGTACTCGCCCTCGCGGTCGCTCGACGGGGTCCCGTTCAGCACCAGCACCCCGCCGCCGGAGACCGTCGCCGTGAACGACGCCGCCGGGGCGTGGTTCGCGTTGCGCAGGAAGATCGCCGACTCGAGGCGCGTCTCCTTCGGGTCGCGGTAGGGCGTCGTGTCCACGAACAGCGTCACCTCCACGCGGCGCACCTCCGCCGCCGTCGCGGCGTCGTAGGTGAACACCGGCCGCGTCGCGCCGTTCACGCGGTTGACCACCTGCTGGGCGACGACCCGCTGCGTGGCCCACTGCGAGGAGGGGCAGGCGAACGTCGACGGGACCGGGGGAGGAGCGGCCGTGGTCCAGGACTGGGTCTGCGCCCATAGCTTGGCCGGCGGCGGCCCGTCGAGGCAGTAGCGGATCCGCTGGACGTTCGAGCTGTTGGCGCTGCCGGCCGGGCGGTTCGCCCCCACGGTCTCGAACACGAGGTCGTACGGCTGCGCGAGCGCGATCCCCTCGGGCGCCTGGCTGTTCGCGACCGCGTGGTTGCGCAGCTCGCGCGCGAGCTGGCCCATGGCCTGGCGCGCCTGCTGCTGCGAGTCGTTCTGGTCGGCGCTCACGCGCGTCGTGTGGCCGAAGCTGTCCATCGAGCTGAGCGTGGCCGTGAGGATGACCAGCATCAGGGCCGTCGCGATCAGCAGCTCGACGAGGGTGATCCCGCGCTCGTCGGGGAGCCGGATCATCGCGTCACCGCGTTCGAGAACCCGGACTCCGCGAGCCTGGTGTCGACGGCCACCACGTAGTAGGTGTGAGCGATCCCCCCGGTGTCGGCGTCGGTCCAGACGATCGGATCGCCCACGGCGTCGATCACGTCGTAGCGGTTCGCGAGCGCCTGCCCGTCGCGGTAGATCCGGTAGAAGTCGACGGCGTCGCCGCGGTCGGGGTCGGTCACCGCATACCACCCGATCGTCCCGTACTGCTGCGCGTTGCCGATCGCCGGCGTGGCCGGGGCGCGGTTGCCGGTCACGACCGTGAAGCTCACCGTGGGGGTGCCGTCGCGCAGCGCGCCGCTCGGGTCGCGGTCGACGGCGCGCACGTTGTAGACGAGCGACTGGCTCGGGGCTGGATCGGGCTCGATGCAGGTGCTCTTCCTCACGACGCCGCTGCACGGCCCGCTCGCGATCGCGGCCGGCGGCGCGGACCCGATCCCGCGGTGCACGCGGTAGCCGGCCACGTCGTCCTCCTTGCTGTCCTCCCAGTTGAGCTCCACGCCCCAGCGGTTGCGTCCGGCGCTGAACGCCGTCGGCGCGACCGGCGCGCAGCGGTTGACCCGCATCGTCAGCGCCCGCGGACCCGGCGTGCTCCCGCCGGCGTTGAACGCCTGCGCGCTCACCACGTAGGTCCCGTCGATCACGGAGTTGTTCGAGCAGGGGCTGCCCATGTTCCAGGTGAAGGCGAAGGCCGTGCCGCTGCCCGATACGCCGCTGCCGAGGTCCTGCTGGTAGGCGCCGTCGAGGTACCACTCGACCTTGGCGGGCTCGATCGCGGTGGTGAGCGTGAAGGCCGCCGAGTTGCCCGAGCCGATGCTCGTCGCTCCCGCCGGGTTGGTGTTCAGCGCCGTGATCGCGGGGCCGCGGTCGCTGTTCATGACCAGGGTCGACTGGACGACCCGCTCCGCGTGGCGCTCGCGCGTCCACGCGAGCTCGAACGACAGCCGCTTGTAGTCGTTCGGGTTGACGTCGGCGGTCCCGGCCGGGCCGGTGTCGGGGCAGAAGGCCGAGTCGTGCGCGCCCGCGCCGTCCTTCGCGTCGTCGAGTACGCACAGGCGCACCGTCACGGTGTAGGTCACGCCGCGCCGCTCTAGCTGCCACCCCGCCGTGCCCGGCCGCGAGTCCGCGAGCCCGGGCCGCGCCTGAAGCGCGCCGGTGGCCGACGCCGCGGTGAGGTTGGCGTAGGGGAGGGCGTGCGTCGCCTCGATCATGTCGCGCGCGAGCGCGTTCGCGGCCTCGTGCGCCTTCGTGCGCGTGGTCGCCGAGCTCGCGCCGTTGGCCATCGTCAGCACGCCCATCACGCCGACCAGCAGCACGACGATCGCCACGGTGACCTCGACGAGCGTGAACCCCTGTTCCGCGCGGACCGCGGGCGGCGCTTTCGGCATCGAGATCGAGTCGGCCGCCCGGCCGCGAATTTGACGGGGGCCGGCGCGGCCCGGCGCCGATCGGCCCGATCGTGGCACCCAGGCACCACGAATTGCCTGCAACCTACGTGAAACGTCCAGACGCGCCGCGCGATCCGTGGCGCGCATCGGCCACGACCTAGGCGAAACGTCCAGGGCCGCCCGCGAGCTAGGGGGAGAGCTCCTCCACCAGCACCTCGGCGAGCGCCTCATCCGGTATCGCGACGCCCAATCCGGGTCCCTGGGGGACCGACATGAGGCCGCCGCGCGGGGGTGGGAGGGCACGCGCGAGCTGCGCGTCGAACAGCTCGAGGGTCGCGAGGCCGCACGCCAGCGACAGCCGCTCGGTGGCGGCGAGCTGGAGCGCCGCGGCGATTCCCCACGGGCCGTCGAGCGTGCTCGAGAGGAACGGCTCGAGGCCGTGCTCGCGCGCGGCGCCGACGGTCGCGCGAGCCGCGTCGAACCCTCCGGCCGGCGCGAGCTTCACGTTCACCGCGTCGCAGGCGCCGGCCGCCGCCGCGGCGTGCACGTCGTGAGCGGAGGCGATCGGCTCGTCGGCGGCGATCGGGACCGGAGCGCGGCGGCGGACCTCGGCCAGCTCGCCGAGCGTCCGGCACGGCTGCTCGACCAGCTCGAGGTCGTGCTCGGCGAGCGCCTCGATCGCGCTCACGGCCTCGTCGACCGCCCAGGCGCCGTTCGCGTCGATCCGCAGCGCCGGCCATGGGCCGATCGCCTCGCGCACCGCCGCCACGCGCTCCGCGTCGTCCGGCAGCCCGACCTTGACCTTGAAGCACGCGAACCCGTCGCGCACGCCCTCGGCGGCCCGCCGCGCGACCTCGTCGGGCGGCCCGGCCGGCAGCGTGCGGTTCACGGCGATCGCCTCGGCGCCGGGCTCGCCGACCGGGCGGTCCGCGCGCCGCGCCTCGAGGTCGAGCCGCGCCATCTCCTCGGCGGCGCGCGCCTGGGGCGGCCCGGCGGCGGGGTCTCCGTCGGCGAGCGCGGCCAGCGCCGCGTCGAGCGGCACGCCGTCGTAGGGCTCGAACGGAGCCGCCTCGCCGTACCCCACGAACCCGTCGCCGTCCTCGAGCCGCAGCACGGCGAGCTCGCGGGCCGGCACCACCCCGGACGCGGTGACGAACGGCTCCCGGAACGGGATCGACAGCCGCAGCAGCGACCGCCTCACTACAGGAGCACTCCCACCGCCAGGAGCAGCGAGTACAGCGCGAGCAGCCGTCCGGTGCCGGCGAGCGCCGCGTTGAGCGAGGCGCCGTCGGTGCGGCTGCGCACGGTCCGCACCAGCGGCGGCGCGAGCGGCAGCGAAGCGAGCGGGAGCAGTAGCCACCACGACAGGTCGCTGGCCGCGGCGACCACGACCGGCACCGCGTACGGGAGGTAGGTCATCGCCGCGAACAGCCCGCGCGCGCGATCGCGCCCGAGCTTCACGGCCAGCGTGCGCTTCCCCGCCCGCCGGTCGGTGTCCACGTCGCGCACGTTGTTGACGACGAGGATCGCCGCGGCGAGCAGGCCGACCGGCACCGAGAGGGCGAACGCCTCCCAGCGCAGCTCCTCGACCTGCACGAAGTACGAGCCGGCCACCGCGACGACGCCGAAGAACAGGAACACGAACAGCTCGCCGAGGCCCTCGTAGCCGTACGGCCTCGGGCCGCCGGTGTAGAGCACGCCCGCGGCGATCGACGCGATGCCCACCAGCAGCAGCTCCCAGCCCGCCACCGCGATCAGGTAGGCGCCTGCCGCGACGGCGATCCCGAACGCCACGTAGGTCCCGGTCAGCACCCGCCTCGGCGGCATCAGGCCGCCGGCCGTCACCCGCACTGGGCCGAGCCGGTCCTCGGTGTCGGCGCCGCGGCGCGCGTCGGAGTAGTCGTTGGCGAGGTTCGTCCCGATCTGGATGAACACGCTGCCGATCAGCGCGCAGGCGAACCGCAGCGGCCGGAACTCGTCCTCGCTGCCGGCCAGCGCGGTGCCGACGAGCACGGGTGCGACCGCGGCCGGAAGCGTGCGCGGCCGGGCCGCGACCAGCCAGAGGCGAAGCGGGCTCAAGTCACGCGCGCTTCGGGAACCTTGCGAAGTCCGGGCGCCGCTTCTCCCGGTAGGCGTCGCGCCCCTCCTGGGCCTCCTCGCTCCCGTAGAAGAGGAGGTTGGTGTCGTGCGCGAGCTGCTGGATCCCACTCAGGCCGTCCTCCGCCGCGTGGAAGCTCGCCTTGAGGAGCCGCAGCGCGAACGGCGACAGCGCGAGCATCTCGCGGCACCAGGCGACCGTCTCCTCCTCGAGCGACTCGAGCGGGACCACGGTGTTCACGAGGCCCATCTCGAGCGCCTCGTCGGCGCCGTACTGGCGGCAGAGGAACCAGATCTCCTTCGCCTTCTTCTGGCCGATCTGCGCGGCGAGCACGCTCGCGCCGAAGCCGCCGTCGAACGAGCCCACCTTCGGGCCGGTCTGGCCGAAGCGGGCGTTGTCGGCCGCGATCGTGAGGTCGCAGATCACGTGCAGGACGTGGCCGCCGCCGATCGCGTAGCCCGCCACCATCGCCACCACCGGCTTCGGCAGCCGCCGGATCTGGACGTGCAGGTCGGTCACGTGGAAGCGCCCGACCCCGCCGCTGGCCCGGGCCTCGTCGGTCATGTAGCCGGAGTCGCCGCGCACGCGCTGGTCGCCGCCCGAGCAGAACG
Organism: Thermoleophilaceae bacterium; assembly: GCA_036389835.1. Taxonomy (GTDB): domain Bacteria; phylum Actinomycetota; class Thermoleophilia; order Solirubrobacterales; family Thermoleophilaceae; genus AC-37. Next base: position 11,433 of record DASVWC010000031.1, read on the forward strand.
CGAGCGGACCCTCGCCGGTGAGCACGATCACGCCGACGGCGGTGTCCTCGCGCGCGCGCTCGAACGCGTCCGAGAGCTCGATCACCGTCTGCGGGCGGAACGCGTTGCGCACCTCGGGCCGGTCGATCGTGATCTTCGCGATCCCCTCGGCGGTCTCGTAGCGGATGTCCTCGTACTCCCCGGCGGCCTGCCAGTCGGCCGCGCGCCGGATCGTCCGCTCCTGTGTGGGCTGCTGCATGCCGTGCCTACGATAAAGCCCTGGACGACTGGCTCAGCCTGCGGGCGCGCACCCACGCCGACCACCCGGCCCTGATCGCGGAGGGGCGCAGCATCACCTACGCCCAGCTCGCCGACTGCCGCGCGCCGGTCCGCGCCCCGCTCGTGCAGGAGGCCCGCGGCACCCACCGGTTCGTGGCCCGCCTGTGGGCGGCGTGGCAGTCCGGGATGCCGTTCGTGCCGCTCGACCCGCGGCTCGACGCCCCGCCCGCGCCGATCGACGCGCCGCCCGGGACCCGCACCGTGATCTTCACCTCCGGCACTACCGGCCGGCCGAAGCCCGTCTACCTCACGGCCGCCAACCACGAGGCGTCGGCGATCGCCTCCGCCTGGCACCTCGGCGTCGCTCCCGGCGACCGCTGGCTCTGCTGCCTGCCGCTGTGGCACGTCGGCGGCCTGGCGATCCCGATCCGCTCGGCGATCTACGGGACCACCGCGGTGCTCCACGACGGCTTCGACGCCGCGCGCGTGAGGGAGGAGATCGAGTCCGGGGGCGTGACGCTGGTCTCGCTGGTCGGCACGATGCTCCGCCGCCTCGTCGACGCCGGCCTGCGCGAGTGGCCGGCGCTGCGCGCGGCGCTGGTGGGCGGCGGCCCGGTGCCGCGCGACCTCGCCGACTGGGCCGCCGAGCACGGCTTCCCGATGCTCGAGACCTACGGCATGACGGAGACCTGCTCCCAGGTCGTGACCGGCGGGCGCCCGCTGCTGGGCGTGGAGCTGTCGATCGCGGCCGGCGGCGAGATCGTCGTGCGCGGGCCGATGGTCGCCCCGGGCGCGCTCGCGGCGGACGGGTGGCTGCACACCGGCGACCGCGGCCGGCTCGGCCCCGACGGCGCGCTCGTGGTGGAGGGGCGCCTCGACGACGTGATCGTGACCGGGGGCGAGAACGTGGCCGCTGCGGAGGTCGAGGACGCGCTGGTCGCGCACCCCGCCGTGGCCGACGCGGCGGTGGCCGGCCGGCCGGACCCGGAGTGGGGGCAGGCCGTGACGGCGTACGTGGTGCTGGCGGCGGACGCCTCCGACGGCGAGCTGCTGGCGCACTGCCGCGAGCGCCTCGCGCCGTTCAAGGTGCCGAAGGCGATCCACCGCCGCGACGAGCTGCCCCGCAACGCGGCCGGGAAGCTGCTGCGCCGCGCGCTCGCGGACTGACGCCGGCGCGCCAGGCGGGCGTCAAGATCCCGGGGATGAGGGCAGCGCTTCCGGCCCTGGCCGCACTCGTGGCGTGTCTCGCCCTCGCTCCGGCGGACGCGCGCGCACTGAGCTGCGCCGCCCCGGAGCGGCCGTTCTCGGCGTACGCGGACGTGGTCTTCGACGGGGTGCTGCTCTCGGGGCCGCGCCAGGAGCCGCTCGGGACGCTGGCGTCGCCGGCGCGGATGCAGGTGCTCCGCTACGTCAAGGGGCGCGGCCCGCGCGTCGTGGAGATCGGAACCGACGTGCCGCTGCTGTCGACCGGCGACCAGGGCGCGTCCTACCTCCTCACGCCGGGGCTGTTCGAGCCGTATCCGGGCGAGGTCTACCGCGTGTTCGGCGACACCCCGAGGGGCGCCGGCCCGTCGGCGCGCCTGGGCGTCGTGACGCCCCACCCGTGCGGCGGGACGTTCGGGCGCCGCACGGGCTCGTTCCTGCACGTGGTGCCCGGCAGCCCGGTCGCCCGCTACGACGCCGGCGGGCGGCGCTGGAAGGCGGAGCTGCTGCGCGGCCCCGGCCCGCTCCGCTGCCTGCGCGTGCACCCGGGGCTCGACCCCGACGCGATCGAGTGCGAGCGCCTCGGCTCCCGCGGGCGGGTGCTGGCCGCGGCCGTCCCCGCCGGCGGCGAGACGTGGGCCACGGCGATCGCGGTGACCGGGCCCGACCTCGAGTCGATCGCCGTGGACGGCCCGCTCGGCCGCGCCGAGGCGGCCGCGGCGGGCCGCGGTCGGGTCGCGCTCGTGGTGCTGGCCGGGTACGCGGAGCGGGCGGACCTGTCGGTGACCGCGCGCCTGAGGGGCGGCCGCAGCACGGCGCTGCCGGGCTTCGGCGGCGGGCTGCTGGTGCCCGACCCGGCGGACGCGTCGCTGCGCTGGGGCGTGCAGCTCGACGCGGCACACCCGCGGGCGGCGGGGATCGGCTGCGTGCGCTTCGGGCAGCGCCCGGACACGAGCCGCCCGGGCTCTCGCTCCGCCCAGCCGCGCCACGGCGAGTGCGGGCGGACGGCGGACGGCTTCTTCGCCGTCCGCCACGTCGACTTCTACGACGAGGTCGCGCGGCGCGACCGCCGCCACGCCACGATCGTCTTCGGCCGGGCGCCGGCGGGCGTCGAGCGCGTGACGATCGACGGGCCGGACGGCGAGCGCGAGGCGGTCGCGGCCGGGGCGGGTGGGCCGTTCGCGCTCATGTACCCGCCGGACGTGGACCACGGCGATCTGACGGTCACGCTCCACGGCCCCGGCGGGGCCGAGCTCAGCATCGCGGGCCGGCGCGGCTGGAACCTCGTGCGCCCGCCGCGCTCGCGGCTCGACGGCCAGTGGCCGTAGCACCGGGCTCGGAGCGGCGCTCGGATACAGTCCGGCGCCGTGATCTACGACAACGACGCAGACCTCTCCAAGCTCGACGGCAGGACCGTCGCGATCCTCGGCTACGGCTCGCAGGGCCACGCGCACGCGCTCAACCTCAAGGAGTCCGGCGTGGACGTGCTGGTCGGGCTGCGCGAGGACTCGAGCTCGGTCGAGAAGGCGCGCGGCGACGGCCTCGAGGTGCTCCCGATCGCGGACGCCGCGAGCCGCGGCGACGTCGTGATGATCCTGCTGCCCGACGAGAAGCAGGGCGAGATCTGGGAGTCGGAGATCGCCGACGGGGTCGCCCCCGGGAACCTGCTGATGTTCGCCCACGGGTTCGCCATCACCTACGACCAGATCGACCCGGGGCCCGAGGTCGACATCGGCATGGTCGCCCCCAAGAGCCCCGGCCACCTCGTGCGCAGGCAGTACCAGGAGGGCAACGGCGTGCCCGGCCTGATCGCGATCGAGCGCGACGCGAGCGGGAACGCGCGCGAGCTCGTGCTCGCCTACGCCAAGGGGATCGGCTGCACGCGCGCCGGCGTCATCGAGACCAGCTTCCGCGAGGAGACCGAGACCGACCTCTTCGGCGAGCAGTCGGTCCTCTGCGGCGGCGTGACCGAGCTGGTGCGCGCGGGCTACGAGACGCTCGTGGAGGCCGGCTACGACCCGCGGCTCGCCTACTTCGAGTGCCTCCACGAGCTGAAGCTGATCGTCGACCTCATGTACGAGAAGGGCATCACCGGCATGCGCTACTCGGTCTCCAACACGGCCGAGTACGGCGACCTGACGCGCGGCAAGCGCGTTATCGGCGAGGAATCGCGGGCGGCGATGAAGGCGATCCTCGAGGAGATCCAGTCCGGCGAGTTCGCGCGCGAGTGGATCGCCGAGAACCGCGCCGGGCAGGAGAACTTCCAGCGTATGCGCGAGGAGCAGAAGAACCACCAGATCGAGCGCGAGGGCAAGGAGCTGCGCTCGATGATGGACTGGATCGAGACCGAGTTCTAGCCGCTCGCGGGCGCGCCCGCGCACCGGTCTGGCGATCCGCCGGATTAGCGAATAAGGTGCTGCCGGTGAAGATCGCGATCAAGGCAGGACCCAACGCAGGGCAGGAGCACGACCTCGGCGGATCGGTGGTCGTCGGGCGCGACCCGGCGGCGGCCACGCTGCTCATCGAGGACCCCGAGGCTTCGCGCCGCCACGCGTCCCTGACGCCCGGCGCGAGCGGGGTGACCGTCGAGGACCTCGGCTCGACCAACGGCACCTACGTCAACGGCGAGCGCGTCGAGGGCGCCCGCGAGGCCGCGGCGGGTGACGAGATCCGCATCGGGAACACGGTGATCGAGGTGCAGGACGCGGTCGAGACCACCCGGATGGCCGAGGCGCCGGTGGCCGACCCGGACGCCACGGCGATGGGCGCGCCGGTCCCCGGCCCGCCCCCGGCGCCCGCCCCCTCGTTCGACGCCCCGACCCCGGCTCCGCCGCCCGGGCCCCCCGCCGCGCCGCAGGCCGAGCCCGGCGCCGCCGAGCCGCCGCCGTGGCAGCCCGTCGGCGGCCCGCCCGCGCCGGCCTCCACGCCGCCGCCGATCCCGGAGCCGCCGGCCGCGCCGCCGCTCCCCGCGGCCGACTTCGGGCCCCCGCCCGGCGCAGGCCAGGGCTACGGCGCGCCCCCGCAGCAGGCCTACCAGGGCGCGCCGCCCCCGATGGGCCAGCCCGGCGGGCCGATGGTCCCCGGCGGCTACACCGCGGCCAGCCCGCTCAAGACGCGCGAGTCGGTCGTCGAGTGGCTGCTCTGCTACTTCGTCCCGTTCTACTCCCTGTTCTGGTTCCACCGGGCCAACA
>DASVWC010000032.1:0-5164 GCA_036389835.1 Thermoleophilaceae bacterium
GATCGGCATCAGCGGATCTTGTTCACGTACTCGTAGATTTCGCGGGCCACCTTCCCAGGAACACCGGGAACGGCCTCGAGTTCCTCCCGGCTCGCCTGGAGGAAGCGCTCGGGCGTCCCGAAGTGGTTCAGGAGCAGCCGCTTGCGCGCCGGCCCGACGCCCGGGACCCCGTCCAGCACCGAGCGCGTCATCGCCTTGTCGCGCCGGCCGCGGTGGAACTCGATCGCGAAGCGGTGCGCCTCGTCGCGCACGCGCTGGAGCAGGTGCAGCGCCGGCGAGCTCTCCGGCAGCAGCAGCGGGTCGCTGCGGCCCGGGACGAAGATCTCCTCGATCCGCTTCGCCAGGCTGATCACCGTCACCCCCTCGTCGCGGAACGGCTGGAGCGCCGCGAGGCCGCTCGAGAGCTGACCCTTGCCGCCGTCGATCACGATCAGCGACGGGATCGCCGCGAAGCTCTCGTCGTAGGCGCGCTCGTGCGGCGAGCGCTCGCGGTGCGAGACGAACTGGGCCATCCGGCGCGAGAGCACCTCGTTCATCGCGGCGAAGTCGTCCTGGGCGACGTCGCGCACGCCGAAGCGGCGGTAGTCGGACTTCTTCGGCGCCGCGCCCTCGAACACGACCATCGACGCGACCGTGTGCGTCTCGCCGAGGTTCGAGATGTCGAAGCACTCGATGCGCATCGGGATCGCGTCCATGCCGAGCGCCGCCTGGAGCATCTCGAGCGACTCGATCCGCTGGATCCGCCGGTGCTCGGAGCGCAGCCGGTCCTGGTCGAGCGCGAGGCGGGCGTTGCGCTGGGCGAGCTCGAAGATCCGGCGCTTGTCGCCGCGCTCGGCGTGGCGGACCTCGACGGCGGCCCCGCGGCGCTCCGCGAGCGCCTCGGCGAGCGGCTCGGTCTCGACGCCGCTCGCGACCATCACCTGCGGCGGGATCGCCGGCGAGGTGGCGTAGTACTGGAGCACGAACTCCTCGGTCACCTCGGACTCGTCGCGGCCGGCCTCGTTGCTCAGGTAGAAGCTCTGGCGGTCGGCGAGCACGCCGTCGCGCACCTGGAACACCTGCGCGTTGGCGTCGGTGCCCTCCGCCGCCACCGCGATCGCGTCGAGCGTGCCGACCGCCGAGTTGGAGATCCGCTGGCGCTCGAGCAGCGAGCGCACGGCCTTGAGCCGGTTGCGGTAGGCGGCGGCCTGCTCGAACTCCTGCGCCTCGGCCGCCGCGTGCATCGACGCCTCGAGGTCGCGCTCGATCTGGCGGTAGCGCCCGGAGAGGAACGTCACGATCGCGTCGATCGTCCGGCGGTACTCCTCGGCGCTCACGTAGCCCACGCAGGGCGCGCCGCAGCGCTTGATGAAGTAGTCGAGGCAGGGGCTGCCCGACGCGCGGCCGGGCTGCGGACCGTCGCAGGTGCGGTACTGGAACACCTTGCCGAGCAGGTCGAGCGTCTCGCGGACGCGCTTCGCGTTCGAGAACGGGCCGAAGTACGCGCGCTTGCTGCGGTGCTTCTCGCGCGTGAAGTACACGCGCGGGAACTCCTCGTCGAGCGAGATCGCGATGTAGGGGTACGACTTGTCGTCGCGCAGGCGGACGTTGAAGCGCGGCCGGTACTGGCGGATGAAGTTCTGCTCGGCGAGCAGCGCCTCGGACTCGGTCTCGGTCGCTATGAACTCGATGTTCGCGATCTCGTCGACCATCCCCTGGGCGCCCTTCGTGCTCGGGTTCGAGAAGTGCGAGGCCACGCGCTTCTTGATCGAGCTGGCCTTGCCCACGTAGAGCACGCGGCGCTTGGCGTCGCGGAACAGGTAGACCCCGGGAGCGTCCGGGAGCGCCCTGCGCTGTTCCGCTATCCGCTCCGCCACCGCCACGCTCCCGAGGATACGTTCGGCGTAGGCTGCCGCTGATGGCGGAGCGGAGCGCGTTCGTCACGGGGGGATCGGGGTTCGTCGGCGGGCGGCTGCTCCGGCGGCTCGCGGCCGGCGGCTGGTCGGTGCGGGCGCTCGCCCGCTCGGACTCGTCCGCCGCGGCCGTGGAGGATGCCGGCGCGAGCGCCGTGCGCGGCGACCTCGACGACGTCGAGTCGATGCGCTCCGGCGCCGACGGCTGCGACGTCCTCTTCCACGCGGCGGCCTTCGTGGGCGAGTGGGGCTCGCGCGCGGACTTCGAGCACGGCAACGTCGACGGCACGCGCAACGCCCTCGAGGCCGCGCGGGGCGCGGGCGTGCGGCGCTTCGTGCACGTGGGGACCGAGGCCGCGGTGCTGGCGGGCGAGCCGCTGGTCGACGTCGACGAGACCGCGCCGCTGCGGCCCGACTCCAGGGCCCCCTACTGCTCCACCAAGGCGAGGGCTGAGGCGCTGGTGCGCACCGCCGGCGGGATCGAGACGGTCGTGGTGCGCCCGCGGCTCGTGTGGGGCCCCGGCGACACGACCGTGCTCCCCGGCCTCGTCGAGGCGGTGCGCTCCAAGCGGTTCTCCTGGATCGGCGGCGGCACGCACCGGACGTCGACCACGCACGTGGACAACGCGGTGGAGGGGCTCGTGCTCGGCGCCGAGCGCGGCACGCCCGGCGAGGCGTACTTCGTCACCGACGGCGAGCCGGTCGTCTTCCGCGAGTTCGTGACCGAGCTGCTGGCGACCCAGGGCGTCGAGGCGCCGGACCGCAACGCGCCGCGCGCGCTGGTCGGGGCTCTCGCGGCGGCGGGTGAGGGCGCGTGGCGGCTGCTGCCGCTGCCGGGGGCCCCGCCGGTCACGCGGATGGCGTATTGGGTGGCGGCGCTCGACACCACGATCGACATCTCGAAGGCGCGTCGCGAGCTGGGCTACGAGCCGGTGATCACGCGCGAGGAGGGGCTGGCCGGCCTGAGGGGCTAGCCGTCGCCGCGGTCGGGCGGCGGCGGATCGGGGCCCGGCGTCGGGCGCGGCGGCCGCGGTCCCGGGCGCGGCTGCGGCGGGGGCGGCGGCCGGCGGCGGAACGGCCGCGGGAGGTCGAGGCGGTCGGGCAGCGGCACGCGGTCGCGGATCGGCCTGATCACGTCCGCGACGGCGCCCGTGATGCGGTCGATCAGGCCCGGCGCGATGGTCGGCCGGCTGGGCTCGGGGCACTCAAGCGAGGCCGGCAGGGAGGCGACGTTGCCCGCCAGGCCGAGCGCGACGAGGTCGTCGCAGTCGCTGGTCATCACGGCGTCGCGCTCGTGCGTCGTGAGCTGGTAGCCGGCGGTCGCCTGCGCGCGGTTCTGCTCGAACTCCGCCTGCGTCACCGGGTCGTTGCGCAGCCGCTCGAAGAGAAGCCCCATATCCGAGCTCACGGCCATTCGCGGACCCTAACCGGCGCCCGGGAGTTAGTCCAGCAGCTCCTCGACGCGCTCCACCGGCCGTGCCAGCACCGCCCTGTCGCCGCGCTCCACGACCGGGCGCTCGAGCAGCTGCGGGTGCTCGGCCATGCGGGCGATCACCTCGTCGTCGGAGGCGTCGCCGAGCTCGAGCCCCAGGGGAGCCAGCTCCTTCCTGCGCAGCAGCTCGCGGGCCGGCACGCCGGCCTTGCGGACCAGCTCGCGGAGCTCGTGCTCGTCGAGGGGGTCGACGTGGTAGTCCACGCGGTCGAAGTCGATGCCGCGCTCGGTGAGCAGCGCCGCGAGCTTGCGGCAGGTGGTGCAGGTCGGTTTCTCGTAGACGGTGAGGTCGGCCACGGGACGAAGGTATACGCTGCCGCCGATGGCCGCCGAGAGGGGAGACGTGGTCGTGGTCGGCGCCGGCATCGCCGGGCTCGTCGCCACGCTCGAGCTGCTCGAGCACGGCCGCAGCGTGATCCTGCTCGACCGCTGCAAACCCGAGGAGGTCGGCGGCCTCGCGCGCGAGGCGTTCGGTGGGATGTTCATGGTCGACACGCCCGAGCAGCGGCGCGCGGGTGTGGAGGACAGTCCCGCGCTCGCGCTCGACGACTGGCTGCGCGTGGCGGACTTCGATCCCGAGGACGAGTGGCCGCGCCGCTGGGCCGAGCAGTACGTGGCCCGCGCGCGCGACGAGGTCGGCGGCTGGCTGCGCAAGAACGGCGTGAGGTACTTCCCGGTCGTGAACTGGGCCGAGCGCGGCGTCTACGGCGACGGCAACTCGGTGCCGCGCTTCCACCTCACCTGGGGCTGCGGCAAGGGCCTCGTGGACGGCGTCTGGGGCTCGATCCAGCGCCACCCGCGCTTCGCCGCGCTCGACCTCCGCACGCGCACCCGCGTGACCGGGCTGGTCGAGGAGGGCGGACGCATCACGGGGGTCCGCTACGAGGGCGAGGGCGGCGGCGGCGCGGGCGAGATCGCCGCCGCGGCGGTCGTGGTGGCGTCGGGCGGCGTCGGCGGCAACCTCGACATCGTCCGGCGCGAGTGGCCGCCCGAGATGGGCGAGGCGCCGGAGCAGCTGCTGATGGGCTCGCACTACTACGCGGACGGCGCTCTGCACGAGGAGGTCGCGCGCCTCGGCGGCAACGTCACCCACCTCGACCGGATGTGGAACTACGCGGACGCGGTGCGCCACCCCGAGCCGCGCCGCCCGCTGCACGGGTTAAAGCTGATCCCGCCGCGCTCCGGGGTGATGGTCGACCCGCAGGGGCGCCGCTACGGGCCGGTCCCGGTGATGCCGACCTTCGACGCCTACTACGCGCTCGAGCGGATGTGCGAGAGCGACCCGAAGTACTCGTGGCTGATCTGCAACTTCAAGATCGCCCGGCGCGAGCTGGACGTCTCGGGCTCGCAGCACAACCCGAGCATCCGCGAGAAGCGGCTCGTGCGGTTCCTGCTCGGGATCGCGCTCGGCAAGCCGACGCTGGTGCAGCACTTCATCGACAAGTGCCCGGACTTCGTCACCGCGCGCACGCTGCCCGAGCTGGCGGTGCGGATGGCCGAGGTGACCGGCGACGGGGAGCTCGACGCGGGGCTGATGGAGCGCGAGGTGCGCCGCTACGACGACATGCTCGCGCGCGGGAAGTCGCTCTGGAACGACGACCAGATCAGGCGGATCGCGCAGCTTCGCAACTGGCGCGGCGACAGGCTGCGGACGGCGAAGTTCCAGCGGATCACCGACCCGGCGGCCGGCCCGATGATCGCGATCCGGCTCCAGCCGATGAGCCGCAAGAGCCTCGGCGGGATCCAGACCGACCTCTCCGCACGGGTGCTGCGGCCGGAC
>DASVWC010000033.1:0-12176 GCA_036389835.1 Thermoleophilaceae bacterium
GGTCGTCTGCTCGCCCGCGATGGCGGTGCGAACGGCCCTTATCGCTCGCTCGCGGTCGGGGTCGGCTGCTACTGCCGGAACGGCGGGAACGGCAACGGCGGCTATTACGGGGAGGGTCCCGGCGCCCACGATCAGCTCTCTCCGCGTCGGATTCATTCAGGCGGCTCTCCCACCACGAACGGCCGCGGCGCCTGCGGCTCGTCCAGCTCGCCGAGCACCACGGCCAGGTGCTCGGCCTGGACGGCGAGGATCGTCGCGACGGTCACGCGCAGCTCGGGTGTGAAGAGGGTGGGGACCGCGTCGCCGTAGGCGGCGATCTGAGTCTCCTCGACGTCCTGCGCGAACCGCAGCGCCTCCTCACGGCTGCGCAGCGGCGGGAAGTCGCTCGCGTAGGCGGAGCGCGGGCGGGGCGGCTCGGGCTCCACGCCGAGCGAGCTCAGGGCCTTCTCGAGCGCGCGCTCGTGGGCGCGCTCGTGGTCCAGGAACGCCCCGGCGAGCGGGCCGAGCCGGCGGCGCATGGCCCCGTAGGCGATCGTGGCGGTTCGCTCGAGGTCGAGCAGCGAGGCGAGCGCGGCCGCGTCGCCGCGCTTGCGCTCGGGGCTGATGGTCTGGGTGGTGTCCTGCGGGTCGTCGCCATCGCCGTCGCAGGCCGCCACCAGGGCGGCGAGGCCGGCGCCGGCGCCGCCGGCGGCGAGGGTCAGGGCGGCGCGGCGGGACATCGGGTCCATCGCGCGATCGTATGGGAGGGGCCCGGGATCGGCCGCTCCGCGAGCGATTGTGCGCTTTGCCCCCTCATAGGGGGTGAAAACGCACGATCGTTCTACGGTTCCCCCATGAGGATCTCGCGCGAGCAGTGGGACGCCCTCGTCGCGCACGCGCGCGAGGAGGACCCGTACGAGTGCTGCGGGTACGGGCGCGTCGAGGACGGGCTGATCGCGGAGGTGTTCCGCGGGACCAGCGAGCGGCGCTCGAAGTGGGGGTTCTCGTTCGACTTCAAGACGCTGATGGCCGCTAACGAGCTGGAGGACGAGGGCTTCGGGGTGGCGGTCTACCACTCGCACCCGAAGAGCGCCCCCGTCCCGTCCGAGCAGGACAGGAACGTGGCCCAGTACCCGCAGTGGCTCAACCTGATCGTCTCGCTCGCGGGCGAGCCGGAGATCCGCGCGTGGTGGATCGTGGACGGCGATGTCACCGAAGAGCCGCTCGAGGTCGAGTAGCGGCGACTCGCTGGTCTGCCCGGCGTGCGCCCGACCGCACGCCGCCGAGGAGCGCTTCTGCCGCGACTGCGGGATGCCGCTCGTGCGCGCTGGCGGGCCCGCCGAGGAGCAGGCGCGCGACGAGCGCCACGAGCGCGCCCGCAAGATCCGCCCCGAGTACACGCGCGGCGACCTCGTGCGCGTCGCGGGCGGGCGCAACCAGGCCGAGGCCGAGCTGATCCAGGGGCTGCTGCTCGAGGAGGGCGTGCCGAGCATGCTGCGGCGCACCGCGGGCTTCGACGTGCCGGACTTCCTCGCCGCCGGGCCGCGCGACGTGATGGTTCCGGAGTCCGGCGCCGCGGCCGCGCGCGAGACGCTGCGCGAGTCGGAGCTCGCCGCGCCCGAGGGCCCGGAGCAGCCGTTCGGCTCGCGCGCGGTGCGCATCTTCGCCGGGCTGCTGGTGGTCGGCTTCGCCGGCCTCCTGCTGGCGTGGGTGCTCTACCAGTCGGTCACGTAAGCTGCGTCCCGATGGCGGGGAGTGGGATCTCGCGTCGCACGCTGCTCGAGCGTGCGGGGCTGGCGGGGGCGGGCGTGCTGCTCGCGCAGATCCCTGGGTTCCTGTCCGGTAAGGGCTGGCTGGAGGACGCCGTCGCGCAGTCCGCCGACGAGGTGCGCGAGACGCTCGACGCACTCGTCGCCTTCGTGGTGCCCGGGCCGGACCCGTACTCGGTCGCGCAGGGCCAGTCGACCAAGGAGCCGGGTGGGATAGACGCCGGCGGGACCGACCTGCTGATCGAGCTGCTCGACCGCTTCGTGCAGTTCCCGGTGGGCAATCTCCCGGCGTCGGGCGGGGTGGCCCAGCTCCTCAACGGCTACGCGCTCCAGGTCAATCCCGCGGCCGCCGGCGGCGCCTTCGTCTCGCCGTTCGCGCGACTCGAGTTCGACGAGAAGATCGAGGTGTTCCGCCGCTTCGAGCAGGAGACCGAGGGCTCGGAGCTGCGCTTCGTGTCCGGCATCCTGATCGGCGCCGTCGGCTTCCTCTCCTACACCGAGGGCACCGCGCTCGACCGCAGCACGCGGCAGCTCACCCGCACGCCGACCGGATGGACGCTGTCGCGCTACGACGGCGTGGCCGAGGGCCGCCGCGAGCTGAAGGGCTACTGGCGCGGGCGCCGGAAGGTGCGCACCGCCAAGCAGTACCGGGTGCACCGGTGAGGGACGTGATCGTCATCGGCGCGGGCGGCGGCGGGCCGGTCGTGGCGAAGGAGCTCGCCGCGCGCGGGCTCGACGTGCTCGTGCTCGAGGCGGGCCCGCGCCACGCGGACCCCGAGCGCGAGTGGAGCCACCTCGAGAACGACGCGAACAACCCGGTGACCGGCTACTTCCGCTGGGGGCCGGCGGACCGGTCGAAGTCGGCGTGGCTGCGCGAGACGCCTCAGAACAGCTTCGTCTGGCAGCTCTCCGGCGTGGGCGGCACCACCCAGCACTACTACGGCAACTCGCCGCGCGCCTACCCGGGCGTGTTCCGCGGCTACAGGGGCGCCGACCGCGACGCCTACGACCGCGCCCACGAGTTCCCGTTCTCCTACCGCAAGCTCGTGCCGTACTACGAGTGGGTGGAGCACACGCTGCCGGTGCAGACCGCGCCGATCGGTACGAAGGAGGACGTCTGGCTGCGCGGCGCGAGCAAGCTCGGCGTGCCGCTGGCCAGGACGAAGGACGCGCTGCGCGACGCCTACCGCCCGCAGGAGAACGCGATCCTCCAGCCGCACGGGACCGCCGGGCGCACGAGCGACGCGCGGAAGCTGGTCTTCCCGAAGGCGCGCGGCTGCACCTTCTGCGGCTACTGCTTCCAGGGCTGCTACGAGCCCCGCAACGCGCCGCGCAACCTGCGCGCCAAGCGCTCCACCGACAACAGCTACGTGCCGATGGCGCTGACCGCCAACCACTGGCGCAAGGGCGGGAAGGCCGCGACGCTCATCGCCGACGCGTTCGCCACGAAGGTCGGCACCGTCGAGGAGAACGGCACGCCGGTGGCGCGCACCGTGACCTGGCGGGTCGGGTCCACGGGCGAGACGTTCACCGAGGAGGCCAAGGTCATCGTGATGGCCGCGGGGTGCACCGAGACCCCGCGGCTGTGGTTCAACAGCGGGCTCCCGAACCAGAACGACTGGGTCGGCCGCGGCTACACCGACCACTACTTCGACTGGCTGATCGGGAAGTTCGACCGCTACACCGGCTCGAGCAAGGGGCCCGGCAGCAACGCGCGGATGGACTTCCCCGGCCGCGGCGGGCTCGAGAACGTCGGGCTCCCGCCGGGGCTCCAGGCGTTCTCCTCCACGTTCTCCGACGGCGGCGTGAACGACGTGTACCTGAACGGCTACCCGAAGACGCCGGGCGTCGCGGGCAACGGGCGCCGGGTGGGGACGCTGCTCAAGTCGCTGCTCGAGGACGTGGACCGGCTGCTCAACGTGCTCGTGATCACCGACGACGACGTGGAGGCCCAGAACCGCGTGACGCTGTCGAACGTGCTCCCGCCGGACGAGCACGGGCCGGTCGCGAAGATCGAGTTCGAGTACCGGCAGCGCACCAAGCGGACGAGGGAGAACCGCGAGTTCCTCGTCGGGCGCGGCATCGAGCTGCTCAAGAAGGCGGGGGCGAAGGAGGTCTACCGGATCAACTGGCCGCCGCTGATCCTGCACGTCCAGTCGACGATGCGCACCGGGCTCGACCCGACGAACTCGGTGCTCGACACGAACTGCGAGTCGCGCGCGGTCAAGCGGCTGTTCGTGGCGGACAACTCGGCGCTGCCGAACGCGCTGGGCGGCCCGAACCCCACCCTCACCTCGCAGGCGCTCGCCACCCGCACCGCCGAGAAGATCTTCCAGATCTACTTTGGCGGCGACCCCTGGGTGCGGTCGGAGAGCCCGGTCTCGTCGATCAGCGACCGCGTGACGAAGGGCGTGCTGGCCCAGAAGCTCTAGGCACCCGCTCGCCATACTCGGCGGGTGGAGCACCTCGAGGTCTTCATCGTCGTCCTGTTCGTGTCGGTCGCGGGGCTGAACGCGCTCGCTCGCCGGCTGTCGGTGCCGTACCCGATCCCGCTGGTGATCGGCGGCCTGGTGCTCGGGCTGATGCCCGGGATGCCGGAGATCGAGCTCGATCCGGACCTCGTGCTGCTGATCTTCCTGCCGCCGCTGCTGTACTCGGCGGCGTTCTTCTCGGACCTGCACGCGCTGCGCCGCGACGTGCGGGCGATCTCGCTGATCGCGGTCGGCCTCGTGCTGCTCACTCTGCTCGCCGTGGCGGTCGTCGCGCACGCGGTGATGGACCTCTCCTGGCCGGTCGCGTTCACCCTCGGCGCGATCGTCTCGCCCACGGATCCGGTCGCCGCCACGGCTGTGATGCGGCGCCTCGGGGCGCCGCGCCGGCTCGTGAACGTGGTCGAGGGGGAGAGCCTCGTGAACGACGCGAGCGCGCTGGTCGCCTACCGCGTGGCCGTGGGCGCCGCGCTCGGCGGCAGCTTCTCGATCGTCGACGCGGGGCTCGAGTTCGCCGGCGCCGCCGTGGGCGGCGTGGCGATCGGCCTGGCCGTCGGCTTCGTCGTCGGCGAGATCCGCCGCCGGCTCCAGGACACCCCGACCGAGCTGACGATCTCGCTGCTCACCGCCTATGCGGCCTTCATCCCGGCCGAGGAGCTCCACGTCTCGGGCGTCCTGGCGGCCGTCACCTGCGGGGTGTATCTCGGCTGGCGCGCCCCGGGCATCGCCTCGGCGCAGACGCGGCTCGAGGCCTTCGCCCTCTGGTCGATCCTCGTCTTCCTGCTGAACGCCGTCCTGTTCATGCTGATCGGGCTCCAGCTCCCGGTCGTGGTGGACGGGCTCGACGGCCGCGGCGCCGCGGAGGTGATCGGCTACGCCGCGCTCGTGTGCGCCACGGTGATCGCCGCCCGCTTCGCGTGGCTGTTCACCACGCCGTACGCGATCCGCGCGCTCGACCGGCGCCCGCAGCAGCGCGATCGGCGCGTGGACGCGCGGCAGCGCGTCGTGGTCGCCTGGTCCGGGCTGCGCGGCGCGGTGTCGATGGCCGCCGCGCTCGCGATCCCGCTCGAGACCGACGGGGGCGCGCCGTTCCCCGACCGTGACCTGATCCTGTTCATCACGTTCGCCCTGATCCTCGTGACGATCGTCGGGCAGGGCCTGACGCTCCCCGCGCTGATCCGCCGCCTCGGCGTGGAGGGCGACGCCGAGGAGGAGGAGGCCGAGGAGGTGCGCGCCCGGCTCGTCGCCTCGAAGGCCGCGCTCGAGCGGCTGTCGGAGATCGAGGCGGACGGCCGGATGGAGGTCGCCGTGGGGACCCTGGAGCGGGTGCGGAGGCTGTACGAGTTCCGCCGCCGGCGCTTCAAGACGCGCGCGGGGCTCCTCGAGGACGAGGACGGGATCGAGGACCGCTCGCGCGCGTACCAGCGGCTGCTGCTCGACCTCTACGACGCCCAGCGCGACGCCCTGGTCGACCTGCGCAACAGCGGCGCGATCAGCAACGACGTGATGCACCGCGTGGAGCGCGACATCGACCTCGAGGAGACGCGGCTCGAGGTGGACCGCTACGGCTGAGAGCCGAGCGTCATCGTGTTGAGGCCGAGCCCGCCGTCGATGCCGACCTCCTGGCCGGTCACGTAGCCGGCCTCCTCCGACGCGAGGTAGGCGACCAGCGCCGCGACCTCGGCCGGGTCCGCCATCCGCGCCGCCGGGAGCGCGGCCGTCGCGCGCTCGAGCACGTCGGCCGGCATCGCGCGGACCTTCTCGGTGGCGACCAGGCCGGGCAGCACGGCGTTCGCCGTGATCCCGCGGCGCACGTTCTCGGCCGCGATCGTCTTGACCATCCCCAGCAGTCCGGCCTTCGAGGCCGCGTACGCCACCTGGCCCGGCAGCCCGGCGACGGCGGCGCCGCTCGAGATCACGACGATGCGCCCGTAGCGGCGCTCGCGCATGCCCGGCAGGCAGGCCTGCACCGCGCGGAACGCGCCGCTCAGGTTCACGTCGATGTCGCGCCGCCACTGCTCCTCGGTCATGCGGTGCGCGGGCGCGATCGTGTCCGTGATCGCGGCGTTCGAGACGCACACGTCGACGGCGCCCACGTCCGGCAGCGGGCCGGCGGCGAGGTCCACCTGGAGGTCGCAGCCGGGGTCGCGGTCGAGGGTGACGACGTCGAGCCCGTCCGCGCGCAGGCGCTCCGCGATCGCCGCCCCGATCCCGCGCGCCGCGCCGGTGACGAGCGCGCGCCTCACAGGGGCGTCTCGTGCTCGCCCGCGCGGCCCGCGTCGGTCTTCTCGTAGAAGCTGCGCAGGCGCGCCATCGTCTCCTCGGGGTCGAAGCACGAGTACGCGTTGAGCGCCTCGATGCGCAGCTGGTCGTCGAGCGGGCGGCCGACCACGTCGAGGATCGTCTCCTTCGCCGAGCGCACCGCGGCCTGGCTGTTGCGGAGGATCGTGCGGGCGGTGCGCTCCGCCTCGTCCATCAGCGACTCGTGGGGCACCACGCGCGAGACGAGGTTGCACGCGAGCGCGCGCTGGGCGTCGATCGGCTCGGCCGTCAGCAGCATCTCGAGGGCCACGCCGGTCCCGCACGTGTTGACGAGCCGCACCAGGCCGCCGTCGCCGTGGTGGTAGCCGCGGCGAGCCTCGAACGACCCGAACATCGCGCGGTCGGACGCGATCCGGATGTCGCAGGCGAGCGCCGTCTCGAGCCCGCCGGCCAGCGCCCAGCCGTTGACCGCCGCGATGGTGGGCTTGAGGATCCGGTGCAGTCCGCGGGTGAGCCCGCCGAAGCCCACCGCTACGTTGTCGCGTACCTTCCGCGGCGTGGACCCCTCGATCCACGGCGGGATGTAGGTCTTGAGGTCGGCGCCGGCGCAGAACGAGTCGCCGGCGCCGGTGAGGATCGCGACGTCCACGGAGTCGTCGTCGCGGAAGTCCTCCCAGGTGGCCCAGAGCAGCTCGTGCGTCTCGGGGTCGACGGCGTTCTTCGCCTCCGGCCGGTTGATCGTCACGTACGCGATCCGGTCGCGCTTCTCGTAAAGGACCTTCGCCACCACGCCTCCCTCAGCGCTCGCCGGCCGCATACTCCACGATCGAGCGGTCGATCAGCCACTCGACCGGAGCGCGGTCGTCGCTGTAGGCCTCGCCGCCCGCCAGCGGCGCCTCGAGCTGGGCCGCCACCTCCGCGCCCACCCGGCCGAGCTCCGCCGGCATGCGCTGCGCCGCGCGGGCGAGCCGCGCCGCGGACGGCTCGCGCTCCGAGGCGATCAGGAGCGTGTTGTTCTCCTCGGTCTCGTCGCGCATCACGTGCGGGAACGCCCTGCGCAGCGTGGCGGTCGCGACCTTCTCGAGCTCCTCGTCGCCCTCGGGGTGGCCGATGTTCACGACCAGCGCACCGCCGGCGGTCATCCGGTCGCGGCAGAGCTCGAAGAACTCCCCGGTGATCAGGTAGAAGGGGATGTAGGGCTGCCGGTAGGCGTCGACCATGATCGTGTCGTAGCCCCCGTCGCTGCGGCGCAGGAACGGGCGCGCGTCGTCGGTGTGCGTGCGCAGGCGCGGGTTGCGCATGTCGAAGTACCTCCGCCCGATCTCGGTCAGCTCGCCGTCGATCTCCACGCCGTCGATCGCGGTCCGCGGGAAGTAGTGGCCGTAGGCGCGCGCGGTCGTGCCCGCGGCGTTGCCGAGGATCGCCATCCGCCGCGGCGGCTCGTCGAGCACCGCGAGCGGCAGCACGAGGTAGTCGTCCCACACGTTGTCGGTGAGGTAGCTGTCCGGGCGGTAGATCGAGTGGATCGCGACGCCCTCGTTCAGCTCGAGCCAGCGCTCGCCGTCGTCGAGCTCCACCACGCGCGCGTACTGGTACTCGGTGTCGGTCTCGTGGATCACGGCGCCGTCCTCGCTCTCGTCCTTGATCCCGCCGGTCGGGATCGCGAGCGCGGCCGCGAGCGCCAGCGGGACGAGCCACCAGCGCGGGGGGAGCGCGGCGGCGGCCGCGAGCGACATCGCGAGGGCGAAGAGGAGGAACGTGCGCTGGGTGCCGACGAGCGGGATCAGCACCAGCGCCGAGAGGAACACGCCCGCGAGCGAGCCGATCGTCGAGATCGCGTAGAGGCGCCCGGCCACCTGGCCGCTCTCCTCGACCGTCGACACCGACAGCCGGATCGCGAACGGGGCGATCGTGCCCATGAGCAGGATCGGCACGGCGAGCAGCACGGTCACGGCGAGCAGCGAGCCGAGGAAGGCTCCCGCGGCGATCTCGTCGAGCGCGTCGACCGCGCCGCCGAGGAACGGGCGCCCGAGCAGCGGCACGAGCGCGGTCGCGATCGCCGCGCACTGCACGACGATGCACATCACGCGCAGGTCGGGGCGGCGGTCGGCGAGGCGCCCGCCGAGCCAGTAGCCGATCGACAGCGCGGTCAGGACGGTGGCGATCGTGTTCGCCCAGATGACGGTCGAGGCGCCGAAGTACGGCGCGAGCAGCCGCGCCCCGGCGATCTCACTGCCGAGCGACCCGGCGCCGACGGCGAAGACCAGCAGCCACATCGGCGGCAGCCGGCGGGCGCCGGAGCGGTCGGTGTCCCTCTCCGGAGCGGCCGTCGTCACGCGACCGCGATGCTACCGGGCGCCCTTTCGCTGCTCGAACGGGTTTGAGGCGGGCGGGCCGGGTACGGTCAGGGCATGTCCCTCTTTTCGAAAGCAGCGAAGTTCGCCAACAGCCAGAAGGGCAAGGAGGCGATCGAGAAGGCGAAGGATTTCGCCAACAAGCCGGAGACCAAGGAGAAGATCGAGCAGGTTCGCGAGAAGGTCTCCGGGAAGGACAAGCAGCAGGCCGCCGCGGCCGGCGAGGACGCCAGCGCGGGCGTGGCGAGCGCCGGCGCGGCCGGTGCGGCCGGCGCGGCCGGTGCGGAGCCGAGCGCTCCAGCCGCCGGCACCGCCGGCGCGGAGCCGAGCGCTCCCGCCGCCGGAGGAGCGCCGCCGATCAACGATCCGGACGCCGCCGCCGTGGGCGAGCAGCCCGCACAGGGCAACCCGCCGACGGCGCCGTAGGGCCGGCTCCCACCGGCCGCGCGGCTTGGCTAGCGGCGCGCATCGCGCTCCGCTCGGCTCGCGTCCCCTTCCCGGCCCCTCCGGAACGGCGGCTGGGTGGGGCCCCGTGGGCTGTCACGCTTGCGTTTGGATTCGTGACCGTTCTGTAACGCGCCTTCTTGGCCTCGCTGAGGTGGCTCTCTCAGTGGCGGTATGCGCCCGTTAGAGAGCCCACCTCGCTGGGCGGGCGAACGCAGGGTTACGGGAGCGTTACGGTGCGCGTCGAGCGACTAGGGAGGAGCCCGATGGCCGAGCGGTGGTTCAGCGACGAGGAGCTGCGCGACATGGCGCGCCCGACCATGGACCGGGCGATCGAGGCGATCGATCGCGGCGACCTCGACGAGGCGCGCGCCCTCTGCGAGGCGATGAAGCACGAGTGGCGCCACCTGCACGACCTGATGGCCGAGGGCATCGGCGGGCTGATCACGTTCGTGCAGGAGCGCTTCGGCGAGGACGCGGTGGCCGAGGCGTGGCAGGACGGCCAGGGCCGCGGCTGGAAGCGCGACGTCGAGAAGATCGCGCAGATCGACCGCCGCCAGATCGTCCACGCGCTGGCCGCCACCTGGCGTGCCCACTCGTGCAGCGGGACCGGCCCGCACCCGGGCGCCTTCACGATCGAGGAGGACGACGAGAAGTTCACCTTCCGGATGAACCCCTGCGGCTCGGGCCAGCGGCTCGTGCGCATGGGCCGCTACGAAGGACCGAACGCGCTAGGGGTCACGCGGGAGGCGCACGACTGGAGCTATGGCCGCAAGGGCTTCCCGCTCTACTGCACGCACTGCTCGTTCATGAACGAGTCGCTCCCGATCAAGTGGATCGGCTACCCGCTCTACCCGAGCGACCCGCCGGACGACTTTTCGTCGGATCCCTGCACCTGGTACTGGTACAAGGATCCGGCCAACATCCCGGCCCGCCACTGGGAGCGCTACGGCCCGGCTCAGCCGCCCACGTAGGCGGCCGACATCGCGCCCGCGACGCCGACCTGCGGCGACGAGCGCTGGAGCGCCATCAGTTCGAGGTGCTCACCCGCCCGCATGCGCACGATCGCGCCCGCGTGCACGCGCGTGGGCTCGTTGCACATCGTCCCCGAGCTCGTGTTGTCGACGGTCGCCAGCCCGCCGCTGCGGAGGTGCTTCTGGATCAGCGCCACCCGCGGCGGGCCGCCGCACGCGCCGCCCGAGAACACGGCCGTTGCCTGGACCACGTAGGTACCGCTGCGAGGAGCGACGATCCGCGTGTCGGCCTCCGGGTCGTGCATGCGCGCGGTGTCGAACTCCTCCTGCTTGAGGCGGACGGCCGCGAAGGTCCCGTCGGAGAGCTGCTGCTCCGGGTCGGTGGTGAACGCCTTCACGGCCGGCAGCCGCCCGACGTCCTGCGCGAGCACGGCGCCGGGCCGCAGCTGGGCGGTGCCGACGCTGTTGGCGGGCAGGCTCGACACGGCATAGGACGTGCCGCCGAGCGCGACGAAGAGGGCGAGGTACGCGACGGCGTGGCGCCGCAAGTTATCTGCGAGGAGTGCGAGCATGCCAATTCAAACAAGCCCACCCCCGGAGAGTTGCGCCCGGTAGCCTGCCCGGCCATGGACTTCTCACCCTCACAGCGCGTCGAGGAGCTCGAGGCTCGCATCGACGCCTTCCTCGAAGAGCACTACTACCCCCACGAGCTCGAGATCTTCAACGAGCTCGACGAGGAGGTCGGGCCCGGCGTGCCGTACCCGAAGCGCCTGGTCGAGCTGCGTGAGAGGGCCAAGGCCGAGGGGCTCTGGAACCTGTTCCTCCCCGACGAGGAGCACGGGCCCGGCCTGACCAACTGGGAGTACGGGATGATCTGCGAGGCGATGGGCCGCAGCCCGATCGCCCCGATGGTCTTCAACTGCTCGGCCCCCGACACCGGCAACGCCGAGATCCTCGTGGACCACGGCACGCCGGAGCAGAAGCAGCGCTGGCTCGAGCCGCTGCTCGAGGGCACGATCCGCAGCTGCTTCTCGATGACCGAGCCCGAGACCGCCGGCTCCGACCCGACCGGCCTGCGCGGCCAGGCGGTGCTCGACGGCGACGAGTGGGTGATCGACGCGCACAAGTGGTTCACGTCCGGCGCGGTGGGCGCGGAGGTCGCGATCGCGATGGTCGTCACCGACCCCGACGCGGCCCCGCACAAGCGCGCGAGCATGATCCTCGTCCCGACCGACGCGCCGGGCTTCAACCTCGTGCGCCCGGTCTCGGTGATGGGCCACGACGGCGGCCCCGGCCACTGCGAGATCCGCTACGAAGAATGCCGGGTGCCGAAGGAGTTCCTGCTCGGCGAGCGAGGTGCGGGCTTCGCCATTGCCCAGGACCGCCTCGGGCCGGGGCGCATCCACCACTGCATGCGCGCGATCGGCGCGGCGGAGCGCGCGCTGTCGCTCATGTGCGCGCGCGCCGACGAGCGCGAGACGTTCGGCAAGCCGGTGTCGCAGAACGCGAACATCCGCGACTGGATCGCAGAGGCGCGCATGGAGCTGGACATGGCGCGGCTGTACGTGATGAAGACCGCCTGGCTGATGGACACGGTCGGCAACCAGCACGCACGCACGGAGATCGCCGCGATCAAGGTGGCGGCGCCGAACGTCGCGCTCAAGATCATCGACCGGGCGATCCAGGTCCACGGCGGCGGCGGCGTCTCGGACGACTTCCCGCTGGCGCGCATGTACGCCGGCATCCGCACCCTGCGCCTCGCCGACGGCCCCGACGAGGTGCACAAGCGCACGATCGCCCGCCAGGAGCTCGGCCGCTGGCGCGAGGGCGTCTCGGGCGAGGGGACGGCGGTCAACGTGGCGGCGACCGCCGCGAGCGGTTAGGCGGCAGCCTCGGCGCGCCAGT
>DASVWC010000034.1:0-5879 GCA_036389835.1 Thermoleophilaceae bacterium
CTCGGCGCCGGCCTCGCCGTCGACGCGCGTGAGCACGCGCCACTCGAACGCCAGCAGCTCGCCGCCCGCGGCCGGCCCGAGCGCCGCCGCGGGCAGCGGGCGCAGGTCGACGCGCTCGAGCGTGAAGACCGGCTCGCCGCCGGCGGTGAAGGCCTCGACCGCGAAGGACGCGCCGGAGGCGTCCGGCCGGTTCCCGTTGCTCCCCTCGGCCCGCACCGGCCGCACGCGCACCCGCAGCGCCGCGGCCCCAGGGCGATGCACCGCGAGCTTCCTGAGCGCGAACGGCAGCAGCGGCCTCCCGCCCTCGTCCGCCCCTGCCCAGAGGACCGCCTGCAGGCAGGCGTCGAGCAGCGCGGGATGGATGAGGTAGCTCTCGGCCGCCGCGGCCTCCGCCGGCGCCAGCTCCACCTCGGCCAGGACCTCGCCGTCCTCCGCGCGCCACCCGCGCCGCAGGCACTGGAATGCCGGGCCGTGAGCCACGCCCAGCTCGAGCAGCCGCGCATACAGCTCCTCGGGGTCGAGCTCGACCGCAGCGGCCGGCGGCCATTCCGCGGCGAGCTTCGCGGGTGGCGCCGGCGCCCCCGAGCTCACGGCCCCGCCCGCGTGGCGCCGCCACTCGCCGTCGTCGCCCGCACGGGCGTGCACGTTGAGCGCACGCGTACCGTCGGCGCCCGCTGCGTGGAGGGTCACCTGGAGGGTCTGGGCCCCGTCGCCGGAGAGCGGCAGCGGCTCCTCGAACGCGAGCTCCTCGAGCGTGGCGCCGCCGCCGGCCGCGGCCACGCAGAGCTCGGCCAGGAGCGCGGCCGGAGCGATCGTCGTGCCGGCGATCGCGTGGTCGCCGAGCCACGGCTCCGCGGAGAGCTCGACGCGCGCCGTCGCGAGCGTCCTGCCGCCCGCGAGCTCCTCGGGCGCGCCGAGCAAGGGGTGGGAGCCGGGCGCGGCGCCCGCCGCCCCGTCGCCGTCGGACCAGAGCCAGTAGCGGCGGCGCTCGAAGGGGTAGGTGGGCAGCTCGCAGAGACCGTGCGGGCGGTCGGCGAACAGCGGCGCCGGGTCTGGATCGAGGCCGTCCACCGCGAGCCGGCCCGCGAGCTCGCCGATCGCCTCGGCCCCCGTTCCGTCGAGCCCCGCCACGAGCGGCGGCTCTCCCTCCGCGCCCGCGAGGACGTCCTCGGCGGCCGTCGCGAGCGCGGCGCCCGGCCCGAGCTCCACGAAGCGGACGACGCCGGCCTCGCGCAGCGCCAGCAGTCCGGCCTCGACGTCGGCCCCCTCGCGCGCCTGCCTCGCCCAGTACGCCGGGTCGGCGAGCTCCTCCGGCTCCGCGATCGCGCCCGTCAGACTCGCTGCGATCGGGATCGCGGCCGGCTCGAGGGCTAGGCCGCGGCAGAGCTCCTCCAGCTCGGCCGCTGCGTCCTCGAAGCTTGCGGCGAGCCTGCCTCGAGCGGCCGCCAGGCGCGCACCGTCCTCGAGCGACAGGACGCCCGCGGCGCACGCGGCGGCGACCTCGCCGATCGAGTGTCCGATCACGTAGTCGGGGCGCACCGCGAAACCCTCGTGGAGCAGGCGCTGGAGCGCCGCCTCGAAGCAGAACAGCGCGGGCTGGGCCAGCTCGGGCGCACCGAGCGCGGCGGCGGCGCTCGCCCCGGCCGGATCGGCGTCCGCCACGAGCAGCGCGCGAAGCCGGTCTCCGATCTCGTCCGGGAGCGCCGCGAGTGCCGCGTCGAGCGCGTCCGCGAAGAGGGGGAACCCGGAGTGGAGGCCGGCGGCCATCCCCGGGGGCGGCGCGCCCTCACCCGTGAACATCAGGCACAGCCCGCCGCGCCCGATGCGCGCCGGGCGCCGCACGAGCCCGGCGGCCGAGCCCCCGGCGGCGAGAGCGCGCAGCGCCGCGAGCCGATCCGCGCGCGGGCCCGTCACCGCGGCGCGCTGCTCGAGCCGTGCGCGTCCCCACCAGAGCGTGTGGGCCACGTCGTCGTCGCTTGCGTCGGGGTGGCGCTCGAGGTGCTCCGCGAGCCGCTCGGCCTGGGCGCGCAGCGCGCCGTCGCTGCGCGCGGAGAGGAGCCAGGGCATGGTCCCGCCCGCGGCCGGAGGCCCGTCGGTCTCCTCGCGCGCGGCCGGCTGCGGCGGCTCCTCGACGATCACGTGCGCGTTGGTCCCGCTCACGCCGAACGAGCTCACCCCCGCCCGGCGCGGGCGCCCCTCCCGCCGCGGCCAGGGCACCGGCTCGGTCAGCAGCTCGACCGCTCCGGCGGACCAGTCGACCTGCGTCGACGGCCGCTCGGCGTGCAGCGTCGCCGGGAGCTCCTCGTGGCGCAGCGCCAGCGCCATCTTGATCACCCCGCCGACGCCCGCGGCCGCCTGCGAGTGGCCGATGTTCGACTTGAGGGTGCCGAGCCGGAGCGGCTCGTCGCGGTCCTGGCCGCAGGTGGCGAGCAGCGCCGTGGCCTCGATCGGGTCGCCGAGCCGGGTCCCGGTGCCGTGTGCCTCGACCGCGTCGACGTCCCGCGGCCGGAGCCGGGCGTTCGCGAGCGCCGCTGCGATCACGCGCTCCTGAGCGGCGCCGCTCGGCGCGGAGAGGCCGTTCGACGCGCCGTCCTGGTTGATCGCGGAGCCGCGCACGACCGCGTGGATCCGCCGCCCCGCCGCCTGCGCCTCGGACAGCCGCTCGAGCACGAGCAGGCCGGCCCCCTCCGCCCACCCGGTGCCGTCGGCGCGGTCCGAGAACGCCTTGCAGCGCCCGTCGGGGGACATCCCGCCCTGACGGCCGAACTCGATGAACACGCGCGGCGTGGCGAGCACGGCCACGCCCCCGGCCAGCGCGCGCTCGCACTCGCCGGCGCGCAGCGCGCCGCACGCGAGGTGAAGCGCGACCAGCGACGACGAGCAGGCGGTGTCGAGCGTGATCGCCGGGCCCTCGAGCCCGAGCGCGTAGGCGACCCGTCCCGACGCCACGCTCGCCGCGAGGCCCGTCAGCACGAGCCCCTCCAGCTCCGCCGGGCGCGGGCCGTCGCCGAAGCCCTGGTCCATCACACCCGCGTAGACGCCGGTCTCGGTGCCGCGCGCCGAGATCGGGTCGATCCCGGCGTGCTCGAGTGCCTCCCAGGCGGTCTCGAGCAGGAGGCGCTGCTGGGGATCCATCGCGAGCGCCTCGCGGGCGGCGATCCCGAAGAAACCGGCGTCGAAGTCGGCGGCGTCGGGGAGGAAGCCGCCCCCGCGGCAGTTGGTGGTGCCCGGCGTCGAGGGGTCGTCGTCGAACAGGCCCTCGAGGTCCCAGCCGCGGTCGCGCGGGAACGGGCCGATGACGTCACGGCGCTCCGCGACGAGCCGCCAGAGGTCCTCCGGCGAGCTGACCCCGCCGGGGTAGCGGCAGGCCATCCCGACGATCGCGATCGGCTCCTCCGCCGCGGCGGAGGAGCGCGCGCGTGCGGCGCGGGGCGCGGCGGTGGAGCGTCCCTCGAGCCGGCCCCCGAGGTAGTCCGCGAGCGCGGTGGCGCTCGGGTGGTCGAACACGATCGTCGGCGGCAGCTTGAGACCGCTCGCCTGGGCCAGGCGGTTGCGCAGCTCGACCGCGCCGAGCGAGTCGAGGCCCTGCTCGCGCAGCTGGCGCGAGGGGTCGACCGCGGCGGGCTCGGCGTGTCCGAGGACCACCGCGAGCTCGGCGCGCACGCCGTCGAGCAGCGCCGCGGCGCGACGCTGGCCCTCGAGACCCGCGACGCGCTCTCGCAGCGGAGCGCGCGGGCCGGCGTCGGCGCGCCGGCGCGGAGCGCGCACCAGGTCCGCGAATGGCGCCGGCAGCGTGCCGGAGGACGCCGCGGCGGCGAGCGCGCCGGCGTCGAGCTCGGCCGCGACGAGGAGATGCTCGGGACGCGCCCGGGCGCTCTCGAACATGTCGAGCCCCGTCTCGGTCGCGAGTGCGGCGACGCCGAGGCGGACGAGTCGCCGGCGATCGGTCTCCGACATCGCCGCGGTCATCGTGCTCTGCTCCTCCCACGGGCCCCAGGCGAGCGCGCGCGCCGGTCTGCCGGCCGCACGGCGGCGGGCGCAGAGGGCCTCGAGCGCGGCGTTCGCGGCCGCGTAGTTGGCCTGGCCCGCGGTGCCGAGCGTCGAAGCGACGGAGCTGAAGACGACGAATTCGTACAGCTCGTCGCCGGCGGTGAGCTCGTCGAGCAGCAGCGCGGCGTCGAGCTTCGGCTCGACCACCCGCCGGAGGGCGTCCGGCTCGAGGGCGCCGACCAGCGCGTCGGCGAGCACGCCCGCGGCGTGCACGACCGACCCGATCGGACGGGCCGAGTCGAGCACCGCCGCGAGCTCGTCGCGGTCGGCGAGGTCGCACGCGTGGACGCTGACCGCCGCGCCGAGCTCCCGGAGCTCGTCGCGCAGCTCGGCGGCGCCGCTCGCCGCCGGCCCGCTGCGACTCACGAGCACGAGCCGCCGGGCTCCGCGCTCCGCGAGACGCCGCGCGAGCCGAGCCCCGATCATGCCGGTGCCGCCGGTGATCAGGATCCCGAGGTCGGGGTCCACCTCGGGCTCCCCCGGCACCTCTTCCTTCTCGCGCGCGCGCGCGAGGCGGGCTGCCAGCAGCTCGCCGTCGCGGAGGGCGACGTCGTCGTCGGGGGAGGCGAGGGCGGCCGCGATCGCGGGTCGCTCAGCCTCCTCGTCGCCGCCGGCCGGGTCGAGGTCGACCAGCGCGATCCGCCCCGGGTGCTCGGAGCGCGCGCTGCGCATCAGGCCGGCGAGCGCCGCCTGGGCGATCGACGGCTCCTCCCCGGACCGCACCGCGTGCGCGCCGCGCGTCGCGACCACCAGGCGAGCGCCGGCCGCCTCGTCCTCCGCGAGCACGCGCTTGAGGAGCGCGAGGCCGTCCTCGAGCAGGGCATGGGTGGCGGCGGGCTCCGCGCGCTCGGGTTCCTCGACGCGCCAGAGCAGCGCCTCGGCCCCGTCGCCGGCCGCGGCCGGGTCGTCGCCCGGCCCGATCGCCGCGACCGCCGGCTCGCCGGCAGGCGTCTCGGCGCGCGCGCGCCACTCCACGCGCATGAGCTCGGCACCCGCGCCGCGGGTCGGCGCGATCTCGGCGTCCGCCAGCGGGCGCAGCGTCACGCTCTGCAGCGTGAACGCCGGCTCGCCGTCGGGCGTGAAGCCGTCGAGCGAGTAGGAGTCGTCCTCCGCCAGCGGACGGACGCGCACCCGCAGCGCCGCGGCCGCGGGGCGGTGGACGGCGAGGCCGGAGAGCGCGAACGGCATCAGCGCCGCGGGGCCGTCGGGCCGCGCCCAGAACGCCGCCTGCAGGCAGGCGTCGAGGAGGGCGGGGTGGATGAGGTAGCGCTCGGCCGCCGCGGCCTCCGCCGGCGCCAGCTCCACCTCGGCGAGCACGTCGCCGTCCGGCGTGAGCCAGCCGCGTCGCAGGCCCTGGAACGCCGGGCCGTAGGCGAGACCACGGGTCAGCAGGTCGGCATAGAGCTCGTCGGGATCGAGCTCCTCGGCGCCGGGCGGCGGCCAGTCGCCGTCGAGGGGCTCCGCGGCCGGCTCCGCGGCGGGGACGAGCGCGCCCGCCGCGTGCCGGCGCCACTCGCCGCCCGCGGCGCTCCGCGCGTGCAGGGTGAGCGCGCGCTCGCCGTCCGGGCCGGCTGCGTCGATCGTGACCTGGAGCTGCTGGGACGAGTCGTCGGCGAGCGCGAGCGGGGATTGCAGCGTCAGCTCCCCGAGGACCGCCCGGGGATCGTCGGCGCCCGTGAGTCCGCCCACCGCCAGGCACAGCTCCGCCACCAGCGCCCCCGGCGCGATCGGCGCCTGCCCGAGCGCGTGGTCGGCGAGCCACGGCTCGGCGCCGAGGTCGAGCCGCGCGGTCGCGACCGCCCCGCCGGGCCGCGACCCCTCGCCGGCGA
>DASVWC010000035.1:0-36648 GCA_036389835.1 Thermoleophilaceae bacterium
TGCCCGGGTCCACGTTGATGTACGGATCGAACTTCTGGAGGGTGACGCTGAACCCCCGCGCGACCAGCAGTCGGCCTATCGACGCCGCGGCTATTCCCTTCCCCAGTGCCGACACCACTCCCCCGGTGACGAAGATGAAACGTGTCTGAGAGCGGGTGTCAGGCATGCGAAGTCCTTCCGAGCGAGTCTAGATGACGTAGGCCGGGTGTCCGGTCGATCACCGCAGAGATCGACCGAAATTCCCCGTAGATCGTGAGCGCGACCATCACGGCGAGAGCAACTGCCTGCGCCGGCACCGACAGCGTGAGCACCAGCCAGAGCCCGGCCACCGCGCCGATCGCGTTCGACCCCGTGTCCCCGAGCATGCCGACCTCGCGGAGGTCGAGCGGCAGCAGCACGAGGATCGGTCCGAGGACCAGACCGAGCGTCCAGAGCGGGTCGGCGTCCATCGCCCCGACGCTCAGCGCGAAGCCGAGCAGCACGAGCGCCTTGGCCGAGCGGCCGGGCCGCAGGTCGAGCAGGTTGAAGAGGTTGGTGGCGAGCACGAGCACGCCCACCGCGAGCAGGTACTCCCCCGCGTTGTCCCCCGTGCCGGTCAGGGCGAACAGGGCGAGGCCCAGCGAGCCGGCGGCCTTGACGGCACCGGTCGACAGGCCACCGGACGCGGCCGCCCGCGCGTGGCCGCGCCAGCCGCGCGCGGAGGCGTCGCTGCCCACGAGGTCGTCGAGCAGGCCGAGCAGCGCCACGCCGATCACGTAGGTGACGGCGGCGCTCGTGCCGGGCTTGAAGACCTCCTCCCCCGCCAGCTCGGCGACGAGCCCGAGCGGGACCAGCGCCAGGAACGCGACGACCGGGATCGCGATCCCGGCGGGGAACGCGACGGTCGCCCCGCGGTAGTTCTCGCGCGTGAAGCCCTGCTCGCGCAGCCCGCGCACCAGCGGCGGCGCCACCGCCGCGGCGACCAGGAGCGAGATCGCGAGCGGCAGGGCATGCATCCGGCGACGGTACCGCGAGGGGCGGATGGCGCAGGCGGCCGCCGGCGGGGCCTCAGCGCCCGCGCGGCTCCGGCAGCGGCCCGTCGGCGGAGCTCTTGAAGCCGAAGCTCCCGCGCGCGCCGTCGAGCGCGAGCACCAGCGCGATCCGCCCCGCCGGGCTGTCGACCGCGTCCACGCTGGCGGGCATGCGGTCCTCGTAGAACGCGATCTGGCTCGGGTCGGTCTCGAGCGTCTCGACGCCCACGACCGGCTCGCGCAGCGAGCCCAGCCCGTCGATCAGCCCCTGCTCGAAGCGCTCCTGGTCCTTGCTCCGCGCGGCTCCCGGGTCGCGGAAGTAGACCACCGCGTCCGAGCGCGCGAAGTCGCCGCGGAAGCGGGCCGGGAAGCGGTCGGCGAGCCGCCGGGGCACGGTGCCGCCGGTCACGAGTCCGCGCCCGACGGCGCGCCCGAGCGCGGCCGTGCGCGGGTCGTTCGCGAGCAGCCCGTCGAAGCGCCGCGGGATCGCCGCTCCGATCTCGGAGAGGCTCGGCGGTGCTGCGATCTCCGCCACGCCGCCGACCTCGCCGCCGGCGTCCTCGACGGCGTCGCGCACGTTCCCCTCCAGGTCGTCGGGCAGCTCGCCGGACGCCACGATCGCCACGCTGCGCCCGCGCAGCCGCTCGCCGGCGATCCGCTCGAACGACGCGCCGATGAAGCGCTCGCGATCCTCGAGCGCCTCGCGCGCGCCGCGCGCCTCGCGGCGGGCCTCCAGCACGTCGCCGCGCAGCGAGGAGGACAGGTCGCGGTTGGCCTCCGAGACGAGCTGGTCGCCGATCGTCGTCCCGAGCAGGATCCCGATGCCCAGCGCGAGGAAGACCGCGACGAGCGAGAGCGCGTGGTAGCGGAAGTCGAGCATCTAGGAGACGCCCTCGGGTGCGGCGGCGCGGGGACTCATTCGAGCCCGAGCAGCACCTGGAGCTTGAGCCAGAGCAGGTCGAGGAGCGGGCCGAGGGTGTCGGAGGTGGCGACGATCACCACGAGGGTCGCGAGCGCGGCCGCCGAGACGAGCAGGATCGGCCCGCGCCCGGCGGACGGGCGGTAGAGCCGGCTCACCCCCTTCGCGTCGACGAGGATCTCCCCCACGCGCAGCCGCGTGAGGAACGTGGACGACATCCCGGCGCGGTTCTTGTCGAGGAACTCGACGAGGTTGAAGTGGGAGCCCACGCTCACGATCAGGTTCGCGCCCTTCTCCGCGGCGATCAGGAGCGCCACGTCCTCGCTCGTGGCGGGGGCCGGGACGACCTTGTAGTCGAGCCCGAGCGGGTCGAGCCGCTTGCGCCCCGGCGCGCGGCCGTCCGGGTAGGCGTGCACCACCAGCTCGGCGCCCGAGCGCAGGGCCTCGTCGGTGGCGGAGTCCATGTCCCCGACGATCATGTCCGGGCGCAGGCCGTCCTCGAGGATGGCGTTGGCCCCGCCGTCGACCGCCACGAGCACCGGGCGGGTCTCGCGCACGTAGGGGCGCAGGATGCGCAGGTCCTTCTTGTGGTCGACGCCGCGGACCACCACGAGCGCCGGGCGGTCCCGGAACGACGTGTCGAAGTCCGGCAGCGTGATCTCGCCCGAGAGCAGCTCGCGCTCCTCGCGGATGTGGGTCATGGTGTTCTCGGCGAACGCCTCGAGCGCCTCGCCGATCCGCCGCTCGGCCTCGGCGTAGGCGCGCTCCACGCGCTCGCGGTCGAGCACCTCGCCCTCGTGGATCAGCTCGCCGCCGCGCAGGAGCCTGCCGCCGTCGAGCGTGACCGGGTCGCCGTCCTTGAGCACGTCGAACAGCGGCGCGCCGGGCATGTCCACGAGATGAACCCCGGCGTCGACGAGGATCGACGGCCCGCGGTTCGCGTAGTGCGGCGCGACCGAGACGGCCACGTTGATCACGTGCCGCACGCCGCAGGCCACGAGGTCCTCGCCCGAGACGCGGTCGATGCCGGCGTGGTCGATGATCGCGACGTCCTCCGGGCCGAGCCGCTTGACGAGCCGCTTCGTGCGCTTGCCGAGCCGCGCGGGGCCGCTGAACGAGGTCCCCGCGCGCGGCGGTCGCCCGTTCGCGCGCGCGGCGGCCCGGCGCGTCTGGGGCAAGCGTGGTCTGCTGATCCGGGGCGCGGCCATCGGCGGGTGGGTCCCCTACCCGGAGGGGAGTCTACGCCCGCGCGCCTGCCGGATGGCGGCGCGAGTCCCCGCAGATCAAGGACGCAGGGAGCGTGGCGTGCGCCAGCACGCGAGCGACCGAGGACGCCGAGCTGCGATGGCTCACGCTGCCATCGCCAGCAGCTCCTCGGCGTGTCGGCGCGCGCCCGCGTCCGAGCTGTCGGCGCCGAGCATGCGGCAGAGCTCGGCCACGACCTCGGCGCCCTCGAGCGGCTCGACGGTCGTGCGCGTGACCTCGCCGCCGGTGTCCTTCTCGATCCGGAAGTGGGCGTCGGCGAGCGAGGCGATCTGGGGGAGGTGGGTGATGCACAGGACCTGGCGGCCGGCCGCCAGGCCGCGCAGGCGCTCGCCGACCGCGCGCGCGGTCTGGCCGCCCACGCCGGCGTCGACCTCGTCGAACACGAGCGTCGCGTCGCCGCCCGAGTTCGCGACCGTCATCAGGGCGAGCATCACGCGCGAGAGCTCGCCGCCGGAGGCGATCTCGCGGACGGGCCCCGGGGCCACGCCGGGGTTGGGCGCGACGCGCAGCTCGACGCGGTCGCCGCCGGTGGGGCCAAGGGACCCGCGCGGCTCCACCACCACCTCGAACGCGGCGTCCTCCATCGCGAGCTGGCGCAGCTCCGCCAGCACGGCCTTCGCGAGCTTCGGCGCCGCCTCGCGGCGCGCGTCGCCGAGCCGGCCCGCCAGCGTGCGCTCGTCGTCCTCGACCGCCGCCAGCTCGGCCGTGGCCCGCGCGCTGTCCTCGCCGGCCGACTCGAGCCGGTCCAGCTCCGCCCGGCAGCGCTCGGCGTGCTCGATCACCGCCTCGACCGAGCCGCCGTGCTTGCGCTTCAGCCGGTCGTAGCCGTCGAGCCGGGCCTCCACCTGCTCGAGCCGCGCGGGGTCCGCCGCGAGCCCCTCGGCGTAGCGGCGCATGTCGCCGCCGAGCTCCTCCGCCTCGATCCGCAGCGTGCGCAGCCGAGCGGCGAGCGCGTCGAGCTCCGCGTCCGCTCCCGCGACGCCGTCGGCGAGCCGCTCGGCCTCGGCGAGCGCGGCCGCCGCCCCGGGGACCTCGCCTGCCTCGGGCACCAGCGCTTCGGCGCCCGCGCCGGCCGCGGCGCGCAGCCCGTCCACCTCGCGCAGCCTCCCCCGCTCCGCGGTCAGGCCCTCCTCCTCACCGGGGCTCGGGTCGAGCTGCTCGATCTCGGCGATCTCGAAGGCGAGCAGGTCGCGATCGCGGTCGCGCGCGCCCGCGCGCGCTCGCAGCTCCTCCAGCTCGCGGCGCAGCTCGGCCGCGCGCCGGTGGCGCTCGGCGTAGCGGGCGCGCAGCTCCAGGTGCCCGGCCCCGCAGAACGAGTCGAGGATCTCGAGCTGCGCGCTCCCGACCGTGAGCCGCCTGTGCTCGTGCTGACCGTAGAAGCCGAGCAGCCGCCCGCCAAGCTCGCGCAGGTCTCCCGCCGTGGCCGAGCGGCCCTGCACGAACGCGCGCGTGCGGCCCTCCGCCCCCACCCGGCGGCCGAGCACGATCTCCTCGGCGTCGCCGGGCAGGCGCTCGTGCAGGTCCGCGAGCTCGTCCCCGTCGAGCAGGCCGGGCCGCAGCGCGAAGACACCCTCCACGTACGCCTCGGACGCCCCCGGGCGCACGATCCCGCCGCGCGCCTTGCCGCCCAGCAGCAGGTCGAGCGCGTGCGCGAGGACGGTCTTGCCCGCCCCGGTCTCACCCGTGACCGCGTTGAGACCAGGCCCGAACCGCAGCTCGGCCCGGTCGATCAGCAGCAGGTTCTCCACGCGCAGCTCGAGCAGCATGTCCCCCGGTCTACCAGGGGGCGCGGACGGAGCGGGCGGGCGGGACGAGACCAGGCGCGGACGGAGCGGGCGGGCGGGCGAGGCCGGCGCCGCTAGCCGGGCGGCGGCTGCGCGCGGCCGGCCCGGACCGCGTCGCGCGACCACTCGCGCAGCGCGTCGAAGGCCGGGGTCGGCCGGCCGTCGCGGTCGAGCAGCGCGGTGTCGAAGCGCCCGCCCGGGAAGCCCGCCGGCGGCGACACGAGCAGGTACTGGAGGAGCTGGCGCACGCGCGGGTAGCGCGCGGCCGCCAGCTCGAACGCGCGCCGCACGTAGTCCGCCCGGCGCCGCGGCTCGAGCGCCCGCCCCGTGCGCTGGAGGTAGCCGAACTCGGTTACCCACACGTCGAGCGCCCGCCCGCGCTCGTCGGCGAGGCGGCCGGAGGCGGCGAGGCGGTCGAGCTCGCCGGTGAGCCGCTCGATCGACCCGAGCGTGACGTCGTCGCCCCCCGGATAGGGGCGCTCGGGCGGGTGCTCGAAGTCGTACGAATGGTGGGCGTAGCCGTCCGCGCGCAGCGGGCCGCGCAGCAGCACGCGCCGGAGGAACTCGAGCGGCGCGATCCCGTCGCCGCGGCGCACGTACGGCGCGGTCTCGCCGATCA
The DNA here is from genome assembly GCA_036389835.1 of Thermoleophilaceae bacterium. Lineage (GTDB taxonomy): Bacteria > Actinomycetota > Thermoleophilia > Solirubrobacterales > Thermoleophilaceae > AC-37. The sequence goes on from DASVWC010000035.1 coordinate 5,599, forward strand.
GCACCTGAGCGTCCGGACTGACCGACTCGATCGCGTCGTGCCCGGCGCGGTAGAGCCGCGCGTACAGGTCCGGCATCTCGGCCACGGGCGTGAGCCAGTTCACCAGGTTCGGCTCGTTCCAGATCGACCAGCGCCGCACCCGGCCGCGGAAGTGCTCGGCGGCCGCGCGGGCGAACGCGCCGAAGCGCTCCGGGTCCGGACGGAAGACCCCCAGCCTGCCGTCGCCGGTCGCGCCGGCCGGCGCCGGCGGGATCAGCCCGACCTGCACCTCGAACCCCTCGCCGCGCGCGGCGTCGACGAGCGAGTCGAGCTGGCCCCAGCCTTCCTCCGCCACGCGGCTCCATATCGCCGGAGCCCGGATCCAGCTCACGCCGAGCTCGCGGAGGCGGTCGAAAGCCGCCTCGCGGTCGTAGTGGTGGCGTTCGAGCAGCACGGCGTTGTCCTGCAGCGCCACCTCGAGGCCGCGCGGCTCGGGAGCGGCCTCGTCGGACCCGCAGCCGGCGAGCGCGGCGCAGGCGGCGAGGCCGAGCGTCAGTAAGCGAGGCGCCCGAACTTCTCGCGGATCCGGTGGTAGAAGTGCGCGCCCTCGAGCTGGGCGAGGCGCACCTGGTCGTGCATGAAGCGGACCTCGAGCTCCCCGCCCGGGGGCAGCTCGGCGACCGGGCGGTTGTCGGTGGCCACGTCCACCGCCTCGCGGCTCGAGAGGTTCTGCACGCGCAGGACGTCGTCCGGCGCGACCACGAGCGCGCGCGCCGTGAGCGTGTGGGGTGCGATGAACGAGACCACGTACCCCTCCACCCCCCAGGCGAGGAGCGGCCCGCCGTTGGCGAGGTTGTAGCCCGTCGACCCCACTGGGGTGGCGGCCACCAGGCCGTCGCAGCGCACGCGCCCGAGCTGGTCGCCGAGCACCGAGTAGCCCAGCTCCGCCACGCGGCTGTCCGTGCGCCGGTGCAGCGAGATGTCGTTGACCCCGATGCGCCTCTCCCCGTCGAGCTCGACCGACAGGGCCGGCATCCCCAGGACCTCGTAGCGGCCGCCGAGCAGGCGCGCGATCCCGTCGTCGAGGTCGTCGCGCTCGACCGTGGAGAGGAACCCGATCGCGCCGTAGTTGAACGCGAACACGGGCGCGCCGCTCTGGGCGGTCGCGCGCAGCGCGGACAGGATCGTGCCGTCGCCGCCCAGCACGACCGCCACGTCGGTGGGCTCGCCGGGGTCGGCCCCCAGGCGGCGGCCGGGGCCCTCATCGATGCAGTGCTTCTCGACCTCGTCGGGCGGGAGGAGCGCCTCGACGCCGGCCTCCGCCAGCGCGTCGAGCAGCCGCAGCACCGCCGGATGCGTGTCGTCGATCAGCGCGTGGGTGAAGAGCGTGACGCGCTCGGGCCGCTTCACACGTCCACCGCCTCGAGCGGCGCCGGCGAGCCAGCCCGGTCCGGCTCGCCGATCCAGACGAAGGTCTCGCGGTTGCCGGCGGGGCCGGGCAGACCCGACGGGGCGAACCCGAGCACCGACCAGCCGTCCCCGGCCGCGAGCCGCGCCACCGTGGCGACCGCCGCGCGGCGGTCCTCGGCCGCGCGCACCACGCCGCCCTTGCCGAGCCGCTCGCGGCCCACCTCGAACTGGGGCTTGACCATCGCGAGGCAGTCGAACGACTCGGCGCCCGCGCGCAGCACCGCCGGGAGCACCTTGCTCACGGAGATGAAGGAGACGTCCACGACCACCAGGCCGGGCCGGTAGGGCAGCGCCCCCGGCTCGAGTGCGCGGGCGTTCGTACGCTCCAGCACGGTCACCCGGTCGTCGGTGCGCAGGCTCCAGTGCAGCTCCCCGTAGGCCACGTCCAGCGCCACGACGTGCTCGGCGCCGCGCTGGAGCAGGCAGTCCGTGAAGCCGCCGGTCGACGCCCCCACGTCGAGGCAGCGGCGCCCGGCGACCTCGATCCCGAGCGCGTCGAGCGCGTTCGCGAGCTTGATCCCGCCGCGCGACACGTACGGCGGCGGCGCGTCCACCGCCACGTCCACGTCGTCGCCGACCATCTGACCCGGCTTCTGCGCCCGGGCGCCGTCGGAGCCCAGCCGGACCGACCCGGCCAGCACCGCGGCAGCCGCGCGCGAGCGCGACTCGAACAGGCCGCGATCGACGAGCAGCGCGTCGAGCCTCGTCTTGACCACCGCCGGAGCGTACCCCGACGAAGAACGGCCCGCCGGGAGGGGCGGGCCGTTCGAGGGAGGAGTGATGCGTTGTTGAGCGTGGGTGGATGAAGTCTGCGTCCACCGTACGCGTGTTCGCATCCGCCGTGTGTGCCCGGCGGCACACACCGGGCGCGCTCGCTAGACCAGCAGGCTGCCGCGGTCGCCGGCGTCCGCGAGCACGCGCTCGACGATCGCCTCCGGGGTGAGCCCGACCTCCTTGTGGAGCAGCGCGGGCTTGCCGTGGGTCACGTAGCGGTCGGGCAGCCCGACCCGGATCAGGCGCGCCTCGCGCGCGAGGTCGCGGTCGAGCAGCAGCTCGCCGACGGCGGACCCGAAGCCGCCCTGGAGCACGCCATCCTCGACAGTCACGAGCAGCTCGTGCTCGCTCGCGAGCTGGGTGAGCAGCTCCCCGTCGAGGGGCTTGGCGAAGCGGGCGTCGACCACGGTCGCCTCCACGCCGTGGCGCTCGAGGAGGTCGGCGGCGCGCAGCGACAGCGGCACGCCGTAGCCGTACCCGATCAGGGCGACGCGCGAGCCGTCGCGTAGCACCTCGCCGCGGCCGATCTCGATCTCCTGCGGCCGCGAGGGCAGCGGCACGCCCTCGGCCTCGCCGCGCGGGTAGCGCAGCGCCACCGGCCCGTCGTCGTGGCGCAGCGCGGTGTGGAGCATGTCGGCGAGCATCGCCTCGTCGCGCGGCGCCATCAGCACGATGTTCGGCAGGCAGCGCATGTAGGCGATGTCGAAGGCGCCGTGGTGGGTGGGGCCGTCGTCGCCCACCAGCCCGGCGCGGTCCATCGCGAACACGACGTTGAGGTTCTGGAGGCAGACGTCGTGGACGATCTGGTCGTAGCCGCGCTGGAGGAAGGTGGAGTAGATCGCGGCGACCGGCTTCATCCCGCCGAGCGCGAGCCCGGCCGCGAACAGAACCGCGTGCTGCTCGGCGATGCCCACGTCGTAGTAGCGCTCGGGCAGCTCCTTCTGGAGGATGTTCAGGCCGGTGCCGGAGTTCATCGCGGCGGTGATCCCGCACACGCGCGCGTCGCGCCGGCACTCCTCCACGAGCGCCTCGCCGAACACCTGCGTGTACTGCGGCGGCTTGGGCGGCCCGGCGGAGGCGGACGCCGGCTTCTTCGGCGCCGCGGCGCGGTCCACGATCGACGCCGGCTTCGCCGCGTGCCACTTCTCCATCCCCTCGAGCCCGCCCTCCTCGGCCGGCGCGAAGCCCTTGCCCTTCACCGTCTTGATGTGCACGACCACCGGCCGGTCGGCCTCCAGCGCGCTGCCGATCGACTTGCGCAGGGCGCCGACGTCGTGGCCGTCCACGACGCCCACGTAGGCCACGTCGAGCTCCTCGAAGAACAGCCCCGGCGCCCAGAACGCCTTGATCGACGCCTTCAGCTCCGGCCCGAGGCGCTCGATCCGCTCGCCCAGCCCGGCGGGCATCTTCGTGAGGCCGGTCTCGACCGCCTCGCGCGCGCGGTGGAGCTCCGGGTTCAGCCGGATCCGGTTGAAGTAGCGCGACAGCGAGCCGACGTTGGGCGCGATCGACATGCCGTTGTCGTTCAGGACGATCACGATCGGGACGTCGAGGCCGCCGGCGTTGTGCAGCGCCTCGAACGCGACGCCGCCGGTGAGCGCGCCGTCGCCGATCACCGCCACCACCCGGCCGTCCTCCTCGTGGCCGCGGCGCATCGCCTCCTTGAGGCCCACGGCGTAGGAGATCGACGTGGACGCGTGGCCCGCGCCCATGATGTCGTGCTCGGACTCCTGCATCGAGCAGAACGGGGCGAGCCCGCCGTAGGTGCGGATCGTCGAGAGCCGGTCGCGGCGGCCGGTCAGCACCTTGTGCGGGTAGGCCTGGTGGCCGACGTCCCAGAGCACCTTGTCGCGCGGCGAGTCGAGCAGGCTGTGGAGCGCCACGGCCAGCTCGCACGTGCCGAGATTCGCGCCGAAGTGGCCGCCGATCTCGCCGATCGTGTCGATGATCAGCTCGCGCACCTCCTGCGCGACGTCCTGGAGCTCGGCGTCCGAGAGCTCGTGCAGGTCGCGCGGGCCGTTGATCTTCGAAAGCAGGCTCATGTGCGTCTCGTGAGTATGTAGTCGGTGATCCGGGCCAGCGTGTCGGTCCGGCCGCGCGCCTCGGCGAGCGCGGCGCGCGCCTTCTCGTGCGACTCCACCGCCAGCTCACGGGCCCGCTCCAGCCCGAACACGCTGACGTACGTCCGCTTGCCCTGGCGTTCGTCGGACCCCTGCGGCTTACCCAGCGCGGCCTCGTCCCCCGTCACGTCGAGGATGTCGTCGACGATCTGGAACAGGACGCCGAGCTCCGCAGCGAACCGGCTCCAGCTGATTGTGGCAGGTCCGCTCACGCCTCCAAGCATCAATACGCACTCGATCGAGGCGGCGATCAGGCGGCCGGTCTTCAGCTCGTGCACGCGGCGCAGGTCGGCCCCGTCGCCCACCGCGATGTCGAGGTACTGGCCGCCGACCATGCCCGCCACCCCGGCCGCGGCGACCAGGTGCCCGAGCGCGGCGAGCACGCGGTCCGGCTCGCCCTGCTGCTCGCGCGCGACGAGCCCGAGCGCCTCGGCGAACAGGCCGTCGCCGGCCAGGATCGCCACGTCCTCGCCGAACTTCACGTGGCAGGTGGGCTGGCCGCGGCGCAGCGCGTCGTCGTCCATCGCGGGCAGGTCGTCGTGGATCAGCGAGTAGGTGTGGATCAGCTCGATCGCGGCGGCCAGCGGCAGCACCTCGCCGGGATCGCGCTCGAGCGCCTCGGCGGTGGCCATCGTCAGCACCGGGCGGATGCGCTTGCCGCCGGCCAGCAGCGAGTAGCGCATCGCCTCCTCCAGCCCCTCGATCGGCTGCTCGCGGGCGAAGCGCAGCTCGTTCAGGTACGCGTCCACGCGCGACTGGAGCTCGACCGGATAGGTGGCCGCCGCCGGGGTGGTCATGGCGCTCAGAGCAGCGTCTCCTGCCCGGGGGCCGAGCCCTCGGGCGCGGAGCGGCGGTCGAGCTCGGCGCCCACCCGCGCGGCGATCTCCGCGCAGCGCTCGACCAGGTCGGCGGCCTCGCCGGGCGGCAGCTCCTCCGAGCGCAGCCGCGCGGCCGCGCGCTCCAGCTCGGCGATGGCGTCGTCGAGCGCGCTCACAGGGCCGCCCGCTCCCGGTGGACCGAGCCCAGGATGCCGTTCACGAATGCCGGGGCGCCGGCGGCACACAGCTCCTTGGCGGCCTCGACCGCCTCGTCGAGCGCGACCTCGTCGGGCACGTCCGGGCGGTGGAGCAGCTCGAATAGGGCCACGCGCATGATGTTCAGCTCGAGCGGCGCGATGCGGTCCACGCTCCAGTCCTCGGCGTAGCGCTCGACCAGCGCGTCGAGCTCCTCCTGGCGGGCCTCCACCCCGGCCGCCAGCTCGCGGGTGAACTCGCGCGCGGTCCGCTCCAGGGTCGCCTCGAGCGGCCGCCCGGTCACGTCGCGCTGGTAGAGCGCCACGACCGCCGCCCTGCGCTGGTCGCTGCGCCGCACCGCGTGCCCCCTACGCGCGCGAGACGTACTCGCCCGAGCGCGTGTCCACGCGCACCCGGTCGCCGACGTTGACGAACAGCGGCACGCGCACGGTCACGCCCGACTCGAGCGTGGCCGGCTTGTCGCCGCCGCCGGAGGCGGTGTCGCCCTTCACGCCCGGCTCGGTCTCGGCCACGGCCATCTCGACCGCGCTCGGAACCTGCACGTCGGCCGGCTTCTCGTCCACGTAGAGGATCTCGACCTCCTGGCTCGGCAGGACCCACTGGAGCGACTCCCTCACCGAGTCCTCCGGGACCGTGAACTGCTCGTAGGTCTCGACGTCCATGAAGTGGGCGTCGGTCCCGTCGGAGTAGAGGTACTGCATCCTGCGCGTCTCCGTGCGGACCGGGCGGAACTTCTCGCCCGCGCGGAAGGTCCGGTCGATCACGGCGCCGTCCTGGGTGCGCTTGAGCTTGGTGCGCACGAACGCGCCGCCCTTGCCGGGCTTGACGTGCTGGAACTCGACGACCTTGAAGATCGTCCCCTCGACGTCGATGTGGACGCCGTTCTTGAACTGGTTGGTGCTGATCATCGGGCGAGAAGGGTAGACACGGCATACGATCGAGGCGTGGGCGGGCAGGCCGATTCCGCGTCGTTCCACAAGCCGGCGGAGGCGTACGACCGGTTCGTCGGGCGCTACGCCCCCGAGCTCGCCGGCGCCCTGGTCCACTGGGCCGGCATCGGTCCCGGGTCGCGCGTGCTCGACGTCGGCTGCGGGCCGGGCGCGCTCACGGCCGCACTCGCCGGGGCCGTGGAGGCGGGGAGCGTCGCGGCCGTCGACCCGTCCGAGCCGTTCGCCCGGGCCTGCGCCGAGCGAGTCCCGGAGGCCGACGTGCGAGTGGCGTCGGCCGAGCGGCTGCCGTTCGAGGACCGCGCGTTCGACGCGACGCTGTCCCAGCTCGTCCTGAACTTCCTCGCGGACGCCGCGGCCGGGCTGCGGGAGATGCGGCGGGTGACTCGTCCCGGGGGGACGGTCGCGGCGGCGGTCTGGGACTACGCGGGCGAGATGACGATGCTGAGGGCGTTCTGGGACGCGGCGGCGGAGCTCGACCCCGAGCAGGCGCGGGCGGCCGACGAGGGCAGGCGCATGCCGCACTGCGATCCCGGCGCGCTGGCGCGGCTGTGGGCCGGCGGCGGGCTGGCGGACGTGGCGACCGGGGCGATCGTCATCGCGGCCGCCTACGAGGACTTCGACGAGCTCTGGCAGCCGTTCACGGCCGGCGTCGGCCCGGCCGGCGCGTACTGCGCCGCGCTGCCGGCGGCCGGGCGCGAGGCGCTGCGGACCGCATACCACCGCCGGCTGGGGTCGCCGGCGGGGCCGTTCGAGCTGTCGGCGCGAGCGTGGACGGTACGCGGGACGGTGGGCCCGTGACCGGCCCGCCGGGCCGCTGGCGCCGGGCGGTCCTCGAAGCGGTCTCCGCGAGGTGGGCCGTATTTCGGTCGCATAGCGACCCTTAGAGAGCCCACCTCGTGAGGGGGCCGCGATCCTGGCGCCCCTGCAGCACGCACCCGCCTAGCGGGCGGGACCGGACCGCGCGAGCCAGCCGCGCACGGCCTCGGCCACGGCGGCCACGTCGGCCCTGAGCGAATGGTCGCCCGGCACGCGCACCACCTCGCGGTGCGGCCCCGGCGGCGGCATGCCGAAGCGGTCGCGCTCGCCCTGCACGACCAGCGTCGGGACCGCGACGGAGTCGAGCTCGTGCAGGCGGCTCGGGGGATCCTCGCTGGCCGTCCTGCGGCGCGGCGGCTGGAGCGGGAACGCGAGGCACAGCACCGCGACCGCGCCCGCCTCCGCCGCGGTGCGGCACGCCACCCGCGCGCCGGCGGAGCGCCCGCCCGGGATCAGCGGCAGGTCGCTCAGCTCGCCGGCGCGCAGGCCGTCGATCACGGCGAGCCAGGCGGCGTCGAGCTGCTTGGCCGGCGGCGAGGAGCGGCGCCCGGCGACGCGATAGGGCTGCTCGACCAGCGCGACCGCAAAGCCCTCCGCCGGCGCGACCTCGGTGACCGCCACCAGGTCCGGCGCCCCCACCCCGCCGCCGGCCCCGTGCCCGAGCACCAGCGCGCCGCGCGGGTCGGTCGCGGAGTGCAGGTGCACGCGTGCCGGGCCGTGCGGGGTGTCGAGCGTGAAGTCCAGGTCGGCTCCTGACGATGTAGCGCGGGTGAAGGGCCAGCCAGCCTACGTACGCCTGATCCTGTTCTTCGCGCTCGTGGTGCCGGGCGCGCTGACGACGTTCCTGCTCAGGGAGGCGAGTCGCCAGGCCGCCGCGGAGCACAACGCAGCTCGGCGGCGCCCCGCCCCGGAACCGCCGAAGCTCCCGAGCGACGCGATCGAGCACACCGGGCCGGCCTCCGACGGCGGACGGGTCGTCGTGCGGCGCAACCGTGCCTGGCTCTGGGTGCGGGTCGAGCACGAGGGCACCTCCGACTGCCGCCCCGCCAGCACGACCGCGAACGGGTTCCTCTACGGCGAGTCTCCGAAGGGCGTGCGCGCCGACGGCAGCTTCGAGCTGCGCGGCGGCTTCGTCGCGCGCTGGCACGTGCCGGACCTCGGGCGCAAGACGCTCCCGCACCGCCTCGACGGCAAGCCGGACCAGGTGACCTACCGCATCGCCGGACGGTTCGACGGGCGTGGCGGCGTCCGCGGCCGGTTCGAGCGCCTCGACCGCGTGCTCGACGGCGACTCGGTCGCGCTGAGGTGCCGCTACCGCTCGAGCTGGACCGCGGCGCAGCCGGGCTGATCTTCCGCGAAGATCCCGCGGGTGGATCGCGCGGGGCTCCAATCGCTGCAGGCGCCGCTCAAGGAGCGCTACCGCGAGGAGCCCGGCGCGGCGCTGGTCACGCTGCGCGCGAGCGGCTCGCTCGACGAGGGGATCGCGTGCTCGGTGGACACCGGGAGGGCGATCGCTCGGGCCGGCCTCCACCCCGCCACCGGCGGCGACGGCACCCAGCTCTGCTCGGGCGACATGCTGCTCGAGGCGCTGGTGGCCTGCGCCGGCGTGACGCTGCGCTCGGTCGCGACGTCGCTCGAGATCCCGGTGCGCGGCGGGACGGTCACGGCCGAGGGCGAGCTCGACTTCCGCGGAACGCTCGCCGTGGACCGCGAGGCGCCGGTCGGCTTCCGCTCGATCGCGCTCTCCTTCGACCTCGACACCGAGGCCGGCGACGAGCAGCTCGCCACCCTGCTCCAGCTCACCGAGCGCTACTGCGTCGTGCTGCAGACGATCGCGGCCGGCACGCCGGTCGAAGCGCGGATCGGCTAGGACGGCGCGCCTGATCCACGAGCGGTTCCCGGACACGCGCGCGACGCTGCCGCGCGTGCGGATCTGCGACCTGCCGACTCCCGTGCGCGCGGCGCCGGGGCTCGGGAAGGACGTGTGGGTCAAGGACGACTCCCTGTCCGCCGAGCCGTGGGGCGGCAACAAGCCGCGCAAGCTCGAGTGGATACTCGCCTCGGCCAAGGCGAGGCGCTTCGGCACCGTCGTGACCTTCGGCGGGCTCGGCACCAACCACGGCCTGGCGACCGCGATCTACGCCCGCCGCGAGGGCCTGGCCTGCGTGCTCGCGCTCGCCGACCAGCCGCGCGACGAGCACGTCGAGCGCCAGCTCGAGCGGCTGCGCGCCGCGGCGTCGCGGGTCTACCTGACCGGCAGCGCCCGCCGGACGGCGCTCAGCGTGCCCTACCTCGCGCTGCGCCACGCGCAGGCCCTGCCGCCGCGCCCGCCGTACCTGCTTCCGCCGGGCGGGTCGTCGCCGCTCGGGGCGGTCGGGTTCGTGGAGGCGGCGCTCGAGCTCGCCGCCCAGGTGGAGGCCGGCGAGCTGCCGGAGCCGAGGGCCGTCGTGGTCGCGCTCGGCTCCGGCGGCAGCGCGGCGGGGCTGGCGGCCGGGCTCGCCCTGGCCGGCCTGCGCAGCGAGGTCCGCGCCGTGCTGGTCACCGACCAGCTCAAGCTCACCGAGGCGAGCCTGGGCCGGCTCGCCCGCCGCACGCTCGCGCTGCTCGCCCGCCGCGGCGCGGACGTGCGCGTGGAGCCGCGCCCGGTCCGGGTGGTCGAGGGGTTCATGGGCGCCGGCTACGGCCACGCGACCGCCGCGGCGGGCGAGGCGCAGCGCCTCGCCGCGGCGGCGGAGGGGCTCGCGCTCGACCCCGTCTACACGGGGAAGGCGCTCGCCGCGCTGCTGGCCGGCGCCGCGGGCGAGGGGCCGGTGGTGTTCTGGAACACGAACAACGCTCGTGAGTACGGGTAGGTTGAGCGCGTGAGCGAGAGGACCGAGGCGGGCGCCGCCACCAGCGTGGGGGTCACCGACGCGGCGGGGACCGTCGCCAGCGCGGGGGTCGTGGGCGCCGCCGGAACCGTGGCGAGCGCGGGCGTGATCGGCAGCGCGGGCACCGTGGCGAGCGCGGGCGTGATCGGCAGCGCCGGGACGGTGGCCAGCGCGGGCGTGATCGGCAGCGCCGGGACGGTGGCCAGCGCCGGCGTCGTGCTCAGCGCGGGGACGGTCACGAGCGCCGGGATGGTGGCCGCGGCCGGCAACGTCGACTGCACGAGCTGCATCGCGTGCGTCGGCTGCGTGGACTGCCACGGCTGCGTTGGCTGCATCGGCTGCGTGGGGCTGAGCGGCGCGGTCGGGAAGGTGGGCAAGCGGCGGCGGAAGGGCCTCCTGCGCCGCTAGTCCCACCCCTCCGGCAGCCGCCGCTCCTCGCGCAGCTTCGCCAGGTGCGCCTCGAGGGTCGCCGCCGCCGCGAAGCGCAGCAGCGGCGCTGCCTCGAAGTCCACGTCGCTCCACGCGCGGTCGAGCACGTCGTCGCGCGAGCGCGCTCCGGCCCCGATCGCCTCGAGCACGCGCCGCTCGCGGTCGAGCCGGTGCTCGATGTACTCGTCGATCTTCCCGCGCGGGTCCCACACGAACGGGCCGTGCCCCGGGCAGATCACCTCCAGGTCGAGCGCCCGCAGCCGCTCCAGCGAGTCGAGGTAGGCGGACATCGAGGCGCCGTCGTAGCCCACGAACACGCTGCCCTCGCCGAGCACCGTGTCGCCGCTGAAGCAGACGCCGCCGATCAGCAGGCAGACGTGGTCCTCGGCGTGGCCGGGGGTGGCGATCGCCGTGAACGGGCCGGCGGAGTCGCCGCCCGCCGGCCTGACCACGGGCACGCCGCCGGCTCGCTCGGCGAGGGCGGGAGCGCCCTCGTCGTGGTCGGGGTGGCCGTGGGTCAGCACGATGCCTTCGACGGCGCCGCCGGCCGCGGCGAGCACGGCGTCGAGGTGGGCCTCGTCGCGCGGGCCCGGGTCCACGACCCAGCCCTCGACCACGTAGGTGTTCGTGCCGTCGAGCGTGAGCGGCGACGGGTTGTCCGCGCGTACGCGCACCACGCCCTCCGGCGCTCGATCCTGCGAGCTCACCCGCGGATGTTCTCAGGCGCTAGGGTCCAGCGCGGATGCGAGAAGGGCCTTGAGCATCACGACGGAGCCGAGCGAGAGGACGGCGCTGGAGCAGGCCGCCGCGGTGCGCGCCGGCGAGGTGAGCGCGCGCGAGCTGGCGGAGGCGGCGCTCGCCGCGATCGAGCGCCTCGACGGCGACCTCAACGCGTTCGTGACGGTCGTGGCCGAGCGCGCGCTGACGGAGGCCGGCGCGATCGGGCCGGGCGACCCGCGCCCGCTCGCGGGCGTCCCGATCGCGATCAAGGACATCGGGCCGGTGACGGAGGGCATCCGGACGACCTTCGGCAGCGCGGTGAGCGGCGAGTGGGTCCCGCCGTTCGACACCGCGATCGTCGAGAAGCTGCGCGCGGCCGGCGCCGTGATCGTCGGCAAGACCAACACGCCGGAGTTCGGGATCACCCCCGTGACCGAGCCCGCCCGCTTCGGCCCCACCCGCAACCCGTGGGACCTCACGCGGACCGCCGGCGGCTCGTCGGGCGGCAGCGCGGCCGCCGTGGCCTCGGGCATGGTCGCGCTCGCCCACGCCAACGACGGCGGCGGGTCGATCCGGATCCCGGCCTCGTGCTGCGGGCTGGTCGGCCTCAAGCCGAGCCGCGGGCGGGTGTCGTCCGCACCGCTGGTGGACTCCCCGTCGGGGATCGTCGCCGACGGCGTGGTCACCCGCACCGTCGCCGACACCGCGGCCGCGCTCGACGTACTCGCCGGCTACGAGTGGGGCGACCACGCCTGGACGCCGCCGCCGCGCTCCGCGTTCGCCGAGGCCGCCCGGCGCGAGCCGGGGGCGCTGCGGATCGGCCTCACCCTGGATCCGCCGGTCGACGCGCCGCTCGACCCGGACTGCGTGGCCGCCGCGCGCGAGACGGCGGCGCTGCTCGAGTCGCTCGGCCACCACGTCGAGGAGTCGACCCCGCGCTGGCACGCGGAGCGCTACGTGGAGGACTTCCTCACCGTCTGGGCCGCCGAGGCGACCGCCGGGGCCCACCGGATGGGAGCGGTCGAGGGCGGCACGTTCGACCCCGCCGACACCGAGCCGCTCACCCAGGCGCTCGTCGCGCGGGCGCGGGCCACGAGCGCGGTCGAGCTGGTCGACGCGCTGTCGAGCCTGCGCGCCTTCGCCCGGCGCACGCTGCGCTGGTGGGCCGGCCACGACGTCCTCCTCACCCCAACCCTCGCCGAGCCCCCCGTACCGCACGGCGCGCTCGCCGCGGCGCCCGGCGAGCCGGTGATCGAGGCGCTCTACAACGGCATGCGCTTCGTCCCGTTCTGCCCGCCCGCCAACATCACCGGGCAGCCGGCGATCTCCCTGCCGCTGCACGAGTCCTCCGACGGCCTGCCGGTCGGCGTGCAGCTCGTCGGGCCGCCGGCCGGCGAGGAGCTGCTGCTGGGCCTGGCCGCGCAGCTCGAGGCGGCGCGGCCGTGGGCCGAGCGGCGGCCGGGACTCGCGCTCGCCCGGGCCTAGCGGGCGCGCCTAACCCGCGAAGACCGCGAGCGTCGCGGTGAAGCCGTGGACGAACGAGCGCGGGCCCACCGGACCGATCTCGCCCGCGCAGAAGAAGCCGGCCGCGGGGGCGCCGCCGAAGGCGCCCTCGAGCGCGAGCGCGTCGTGGTGGGGGGCCCCGAACATGTGGCTCCCGCGGCCGTTGCAGCTGAACAGCAGCGCACCGGCGGGCGGGCCGGGCAGGGCGTCCGCGTGCAGGGCGAGCGCCTCGCGCAGGTCCTCGTCGGCCGAGTCGCCGTCGCGCACCTGGAGGCGGACGGTCTGGCCGACGCGGACCCGCTCCCCCACTCGCACGCTGCCCTCCTCCTCGTCCACGCCGAGGAGGCCGCGGATCAGGAAGTCGCCGCGCTCGTAGTCCGGCTGGTTCTCGTCGATCACGATGCCGAGCAGGAGCCCGCGGCCGGCGAGCGCGCGCTCGTGCGGCTCGAGCTCGCCGATCGCGTCGTGGAGGCGGGCGAGCGCCGGCCGGCTCGCGAGCTCGTGGATCACGTTGTCCTCGCACGCGGTTATCACCATCTCCGGGCCGATCGGCTGCGCTCCCTGCGACACGCACGGGCGCACGTCGACCCCCGACAGCGCCACCCCGACCGCGCCGCGCACCTCGAGCCCGCCGGCGTGGATCAGCGCGCCCTCGCCCGGCGCCGCACCGGCGCTCGCGAGGCCGCCGATCACCGGCAGGCCGGGATGGTCCACGGCCAGGCGGTCGAGCAGCGGCTCGACGGGGAACGTGTAGGGGTCGGCGAGCAGCAGGACCGCCTCGGCGCCGGCCAGGCCCGGCAGCCCGGCGATCGCCACGCCGTCGTCGCCCGCCTCGAACGCCTCGAGGTGGAACGGCCGGATGATCGCGTCCGGCATCGACCCCGCCCAGACGGCCACGCCGCCCGTCTCGAGCTCGCGGCCGCCCGCGATCACGCCCTGGGCGCCGCAGCCGATCACGGCGGCCGGGTGGAGTCGCTCCTCCACCGCCGCGAGGCCCTCCTCGGCGTGCACGAGGTTGGGCGCCGCCGCGAACACGACGACCAGGTCGGCGGCGGCCCCGCCGAGCCCGAGCTGCGCCCGCGCGGCGGCCTCCGCGAAGGCATCCGGGCCGGAGTCCTCGGCGACCAGGCCGGTCGCGATCCGCACCGGGCCGCTCATCGCATCTCCAGCTGCTGGCCGGCGTCCGGCGGCGGGCCGGGGTCCTGCCCGATGAGCGCGCGGAAGCGGCTTGCCGCCGTGGGCGCATCCGCGCCGCGGTTGTTGTTGAACAGCGCGTGCACCTCGCGCGCCTCCTCGGCCAGGCCGCGCACCCGCACGGCGATCTCCTCGAGCTCCTCGTCCGAGTAGTCCCAGGCGAAGCGCTCGGCCACGGACCTGCCGTGCATGTAGCCGTGGGCGTCGCGCCCGTGCATCCGCATGTACGCCAGGGCGTCGTTGGTGACGGCGTCGACCGGCGGCATGATCGGCACGTGGTCCTCGCGCGGGGCGTCCACGGACACGAACGCGGCGCCGCGCTCGGAGAGGTACGCGAACGTCTCCTCGGCTCGCTTCTCCGCGACCCAGCCGCGGTGGCGCAGCTCCACCGCCACGACGTGGGGCGCGAGCCGCTCGAGCAGGGCGTCGAGCTCGTCGAGGCGGTGGCGATCGGGCGAGAACGCCGGGGTGAGCTGGAGCAGGAACGCGCCGAGCTTGCCGGCCTGGTCGAGCGGGGTCACGGCCTCGAGGATCCGGTCCGCCATCGCCAGCTCGAGCTCGGGCGTGAGGCGCACGCGCCCGCGCTCGCTCACCTGGACGTCGTCGCGCAGGTCCGGCGGCAGCGACTTTGAGTCGGCGGCGTGCCGGGAGAGCAGCCGGTGGAGCTTCACGTCGAAGACGAACCCCGGCGGGGTGGCGCGCGCCCAGCGCTCGGCGAGGCCCTGGTCGGGCACCGCGTAGAAGCTCGAGTTGAGCTCCACGGCCTCGAAGCGCTCGGCGTACCAGGGGAGCCGCTCGCGCGCCGGCATGCCCGGCGGGTACCACTCCTCAACGAAGCCGGGGTCGGCCCAGCTCGAGGTGCCCACGAGTATTCGACCGGCCACGCCCGCACCGTAGCGAGCGCGGCCGGTCTCGGCTCCTCCGCAGCAGCGCCGAGCCCCGCACGAGCCGCGGCCGCTCCGCTCACCCCCGGCGGCCGAAGCTGTGGGCGGCCGGCGCGACCGAGCGCAGCTCGGCCTCGCTCTCGGTCTCCGTGCTCCAGGCCCGGCGCGGCTCGATGTGGCGGACCTCGCCGGTGGGGAGATCGGGACGCTCGAGGCGGCGGACGGCAGTCGCGACCACGTTGGTCACGCCGTCGCGGCGCTCGAGCCGGCCCTCGACCAGGACCATCGGCTCGGCCCGCACCGTCAGCCGGTGCGCCTCGTACACCGGCGGCGCCACGATCACGTTGATCGCGCCGTGCTCGTCCTCGAGCAGCATGAAGGTGACGCCCTTCGCGGTCGCCGGCCGCTGGCGGGCCACGACCAGCCCGGCGGTCCTCACGCGCGTGCCGTGGCGCAGGCGCTCGAGGTCCGCCGCCGTCGCCAGGCCCGCCTCCAGGCCGGGGCGCATCAGCTCCATCGGGTGCTCGTGCAGCGTGACCCTGGTCGAGCCGTAGTCGGCGATCAGCCGCTCCCAGGGCGACAGCTCGCGCAGCTCGGGCGACTCGCCCGGCTCGACGGGCAGGGCGAGCTGGGTGCCACCCGCCACGCTCACGCCCGGCGCGGACACCCCGAGCAGCCACAGCGCCTGCCGCCGGCCGCCGTCGGCGAGCGCGTCGCACGCGCCCGCCCAGGCGAGCCGCTCGAGCGAGTCGCGCTGGGCCCCGCAGCGCCCGGCCAGCTCGGCGATCCCGCGGAACGGCCCGCCGCGCGCGCGCTCCTCCACCACCTCGCGCACGTCCTCCCCGGCGACGCCCGCGACGTAGCCGAGCCCGATCCGCACCGCGAGCGGGCTCGCGAGGGGGTCAGACCCTCCCCCGCCGGGGGGAGGGTCAGACCCTCCCGGGTTTGCGGTAGTCCGCTCGACCGTGCACTCCGCGTCCGAGGCCAGCACGCACGGCGGCAGCACCGCGATCCCGCGCCGCTGCGCCTCGTGGACCAGCGAGTCCGGCGGGTAGAAGCCCATCGGCTGCTCGTTGAGCAGCGCGCACAGGAACTCCGCGCCGTAGTGCACCCGCAGCCAGGTCGACTGGTAGGCGAGCAGGCCGAACGCGGCCGAGTGGGCCTTCGGGAAGCCGAAGCCGGAGAAGCCGACGATCTGCGAGTACACGCGCCGCGCCACCTCGAGCGAGGCCCCGCGCGCCATCGCCCCCTCCACGAACTTGACCTCGTACGAGCGCATCGCCGCCACCGAGCGGTTGCGGCTCATCGCCCGCCGCAGCCCCTCGGCCTCGCCGGGCGAGAAGCCGGCGAACGCCATCGCGACCTCGATCACCTGGTCCTGGAAGACGATCGCGCCGAGCGTCTCGCGCAGCACCGGCTCGAGCGACGGGTGGTCGTAGGGCACCCGGTAGGCGGGATCCGCCCGCAGCGCCTTGCGGCGCTCGATGTACGGATGCACCGCCCCGCCCTGGATCGGGCCGGGCCGCACCAGCGCCACCTGAACGGTCAGGTCGTCGAGGTTCTCGGGCAGCGTGCGCTTGAGCATCTGCATCTGCGCCCGGCTCTCGATCTGGAAGACGCCCATCGTCTCGGCCGCCTGGATCTCCCGGTACACCTCGGCGTCGTCGAACGGGATCCGCGAGAGGTCGATCCGCTCCTGCCGCGCCCGCGCGATCTGGTCCACGCAGCGCTCGACCGCCGACAGCATCCCCAGCCCGAGCAGGTCGATCTTGAGGAAGCCCGCGTCGCCGCAGGAGTCCTTGTCCCACTGGACCATCTGGCGCCCGCTCATCGCCGCCGGCTGGATCGGGCAGATCTCGTCGAGCGGCTGGGTGGAGATCACCATTCCGCCGACGTGCTGGGTCACGTGGCGCGGCAGCCCCCAGGCGTCCCGGGCGAGCCGGACCAGCGCCCGCCAGCGCGGCGACGAGGCGCGCCGGGAGCCGATCGCGTCGACCAGGTGCGGCTCCACGTCGCCCCCGCCCCACGGCTCGGCCGCGCGCGCGGCGCGCTCGATCTCCCCCGGCGGCAGCCCGAGCGCCTTGCCGAAGTCGCGGATCGCCGAGCGCGTCTGGTAGGTCGCGAACGCGCAGACGAGCGCCGAGCGGTCGTGGCCGTAGCGCTCGTGCACGCGCGGGATCAGCACGTCGCGGATGTCGCGCGGGAAGTCGAGGTCGATGTCCGGCAGGGCGGTGAGCTCCTCGTTGAGGAAGCGCCCCAGGAACAGGTCGTTCTCGACCGGGTCCACGTGCGAGAGGCCGGTCAGGTAGCAGACGATCGAGGAGACGCTCGACCCGCGCCCGCGGCCGGGCGGCAGCAGCGCCCGGGCCGAGTCCGGCCCGCGCACCTCGGCCGCCACCTCGCGCGCGAGCTCGAGCAGGTCGCGGTGCAGCAGGAAGAAGCCGGACAGCCCCAGCGAGCGCACGATCGCCAGCTCCTGCTCGAGCCGCGCCTCGGCCTCGGCCCGGCTCGCCCGTCCCGCGTAGCGGTCCGCCAGCAGCGAGCGGCACAGCTCGGCGAGGCGGCGGTCGGCGCTGCCGTCCTCGGAGCCCGGATAGCGGTAGCCGAGGTCGGTCCCGACGTCGAAGCGCAGCCGCTCCGCCAGGCGCCCCGACTCCTCCACCGCGCCGGGGTGGTCGGCGAAGCGCGCGGCCATCGCCTCCGGCGACGCGAGCGCGTGCGAGGAGTTGCCGCGCCGCAGCGGCTCAGACTCGTCGAGCGTGGCCTTGCAGCGCACCGCCACGAACGTGTCCTGCAGCGCCGCCCGCGCGCGCGTGTGCGCGTGGACGTTGCCGGTGGCCACGCACGGCACCCCGATCCGCTCGGCGAGCTGGGCCAGCAGGCGGTTGCGGCGGCGGTCGTGGCGGGCGAACGGGCGCTGGAGCTCCACGCGGAAGCGCTCGGACCCGAAGGCGCGCAGCAGGCGCCGCGCGGCCGCCGCGGCGCCGGCGTGCTCGTCGCGCTCGACCCGTGCGGCCAGCGCGCCGTCGCGCGCGCAGCCGGAGAGGCAGACGAGCCCGCCGGCGTGGCGCTCGAGGTCGTCGAGCCGCGTGCTCGGCGGCCGCGGGTCGGCCGGGCGGTCGCGCGTGCCCGCGTGGGCGAGCGTGATCAGCCGGCAGAGGTTCGCGTAGCCGGTCCGGTCCTCGCAGAGCAGCGTCACGTGGTGGCCGTCCTCGAGCGTCAGCTCGGCGCCCACGATCGCCCGCACTCCCAGCGGCCGCGTGGCCATGGCGAGCTCCATCGAGCCGTACAGCCCGTCGTGATCGGTCAGCGCGAGCGCGGAATGCCCCTGCTCGGCCGCCGCCGCCGCCAGCTCGACCGGGTGCGAGGCGCCGTCCAGGAACGAGAAGGCGGAGTGGCAGTGGAGCTCGACGTACGGCATCGATACGAACACATGTTCGCATACCGGCGAGCGGACTCGAGGTGTGGCGCGCCGCCGTCCGCCAGCGGGTCTAGCTTGCGCATGCGCGCCCGGGACGGCGCGCGCGCCGCCGATGGCAGAGCCCGCCGCCACCCAGACCGAGCAGCCGAGGGGCGCCCTCGCGCGGCTCGGCGAGCTCGCCTGGCAGGCGCTGCCGGCGATCGCGGGCGCGGTCGGCATCCTCGGCTTCGTCGCGCTGGTCGGCGGAGCGATCCAGTGGGTCCGCTTCTTCTCGGCCGGGCTCCCGGCGGACCAGGCCGTGCGCGTGATGCCGGAGGCGGAGCTCGTCACGATCGGGGCGGTCTCGCTGGTCGCCTTCGCGGTGCTGGGCGTGCTCGCCGTGCTGCTGCTCTACTCGCTCGACTCGAACGGGAACGCCTCGATCGGCACCCTGCGCGGCCTGTTCGCGCTCGCCGGGGTGGAGACGCTCGTCGCGCTCCTCTCCGCGGACCTGCCGTGGGAGGAGTACGCCGGCCTCGTCCCCGCTCTGCTGATCGTCGGGGGGATCGCGTACGCAGCGCTCTCGGGCGTCCCCGCGCGCCTGCGCGAGCGCGACGCCCGCAGGCGCGCGGACGACACCCTGCGCGCCGCCCTCCTCCCCTTCCGCGCCGCGCAGGACCGCTACGACGACGTCCTCTTCCAGATGAAGGGCACGCCGCCCAACGGGCCGCTGATGATCCTCCTGCGCGAGGCGTCGATGGAGCTGCGGCGCGCGCGGCGCGAGTGGAACCGGGCGCTCGACGCGTGGATCGCGGCCGGGCCGGAGGAGGAGCGCGAGCACCGCAGGGCCGCCACGGAGAGGTTCCGCGACGTGCCTGCGAACGGCGAGGAGCAGCCCGTCCGTCCCCCGGCGGAGGCGCAGCTCGCGGCCGTGATCGCGTCGAAGCCGGAGCTCGAGCCGAAGCCGAAGCCGAAGCCCAAGCCCAGGCCCAAGGCGAAGCGGCGCCGGCCCGCCCGCCGGACGGCGGCCGAGCCGGGCATGCTCGCCGAGGCCCGCCGGTGGTTCCGCGAGGCCCGCCGCTGGTTCCGTGCGTTCCGGGTGCGGCTCGCCCTGGCGGCGATCGCGCTGCTCGTGGCGGGGATGGTGGTGCTGGCGATCGCGGGCCCCGACGGGCAGGACGAGGAGGAGCGCCTCTTCGCGGGCGGCCTGTTCGTCGTGATCCTCCTCGCGGCCGCCAACTTCGGGCTGGCGCGCGCCACCCAGCGGTTCGCCTGGTACGGGGTCGGCGCGCTGCTCTCGCTGATCCTGTTCGGCGCGGCGATGAACATCGGCCGGACGGTCATCGACCCGGAGGTGCAGCCGCTCGCGCTCGTGCGCAAGAGCGACCAGCGCGCGCTCTGCGGCGTCTACGTGACGGAGACCGACAAGCGCGTGTACCTCGGCCGGGTGGTCGGCGACGAGGGCAAGAACGAGATCGGCGCCGATCTCGGCTCGGGGCGGATGTTCTGGGTCCCCTCGGCCGACGTCGACGTCGTCAGCATCGGCCCGCGCCAGGAGATCGAGGACGCCGAGGTGCGGGCGCGGCTGCTCACGAACGAGGTGCTCGCCGACCGGGCGGAGAAGCCCGCGCCGGCCCAGGGCGGCGCGGCGGACACGCTGCAGGACGCCCTGACGGCGTGCGCGACTCCGGCGATCACCGAGGAACGGGTGGACGAGCTCAAGCCCGCTGTTCGTAGAAGCCCCGCGCGCCACCCAGCTCCCTGAACACCACCGCGTTGCGGCCGCCGGCCAGCACCAGCTCGAAGTAGCGGCGGCGGACCGGGCGGGCGGTCCACCAGCGGTCCTCCACCACCCACTCCTCCAGCACGGACTCGACGCGCTCGCCCCCGAGCTGGGCCGGCAGGCTCGACCGGTCGAGCCGGACGCTCACGCCGCGCGGGCGCGCGAGGCGGCGGACGCTCACCGCCGGCCGTCGCCCCGGCTGGGGCCGCGCGCGGGCGCTCCCTCGAACGGGGCCAGCACCGCGCGGCGCTCCGGCAGGCGCGAGTCCGGGTCGACCTCGATCACGCGCAGAGCGGCCTCGGGCCCCGCGGCCTGGCGGACCTGGCCGACCGCCTCGGCGATCCGGCGCCGCCGCAGCTCGGCCGGCGAGTCCGGCAGCAGGCGCCCCTGGTCGTGCGCGGGCGGCCCGAACGCCTCGACCTCGAGCCCGATCGACTCGGCGGGGGCGGGCAGCTCGGGCAGCTTGACCGCGAGGGCGGTGCGGATCCGCTCCGGGTCGGCGCTCGCGTGGCGCAGCGTGACCCGCACCTGCCAGGCCCCGCCCTCCACGAACCGCGCGGCGAGCGCGAGCGCGCGCAGCGTGCGCCCCCGCCGCTCCGGCCGGGCGAGCACGCGCGCCACCAGCAGCTCCAGCGCGCGCTCGAGCTGGGGCCCGAGCGCCGCCTCGGGCAGGTCGAGGCGCTCGGCCACCGGCTCGGGCGGGCGGCGCGGCTCGAGCGGGGTGTCGCGCCCCTGGGCGAGGTCGAGGGCGAGCAGCCCCGGGTGGCCGAAGCGCTCCGCCACGGCCGGGGTCGGGAGCGCCGCCAGCTCGCCGAGGGTGCGGATGCCGAGCCGCTCCAGGGTGCCGGGGAGCGGCTCGAGCTCGACCCGGGAGCGCAGCAGCGCGACCGGGAGCGGAGCCAGGAAGCCGCGGACCGCCCCGGCGGTGACGACCACCGGGCCCCCGCCGTGGCGCCGCGGCCGCGCCTGCAGCGCCGCCGCGTGGGCGGCGAAGCGGCTCGGCGCGCAGCCCAGCCGCACCGCGCCCCCGAGCGTCCGCCGCGCCGCCGCGAGCACGTCCTCCACGCGCCCGCCGTGGACGCGCCGCAGGCCGGCGGCGTCGAAGTGGGCGAGGCCGGGCACGTACGACTCGCACGCCGCCCCGATCGACTCGAGCCGGTCGAGCACCCGCCCCCAGGCCTCCCGCTCGCGCTCGGGGTCGGGCGGGACGAGCCGCAGCTCCGGGCAGCGCGCGAGCGCCTCGCCCAGCCGCATCCCGGCCGCCACGCCGAACGCCTCGGCCGCCGCCGAGGCCTGCCCCACGAGCTGCCTCCCGCCCGGCTCCGGCGCCAGCGCGACCGGCCCGGCCAGCAGCTCGTCCCGCTCCCGCACCGCCGCCACGAGGGCGAAGCGCGGATACAGGACGCAGACGATCATACGAACACATGTTCGCATATGCGCGAGACGAGCACGCCCCCCTGCAAGCGCCGGCCCGGAAGCGGGCGCACCAGCGCTAAAGACCCCTGGATATCCGTCCGATAAGCCCTCAGATCGGCAGCCAGCCCAAGGGCAGCCGACCGACCCCAAGGAAACCCGTGAACCGATCCTTCCTCACGCGACTGCGCAGCAACCGTGGCTTCTCGCTCATCGAGCTGCTCGTCACGATCATGATCCTGGCCCTCATCGCCGCGATCGCCATCCCGTCGTACATGGGCCACCAGAAGAAGGGCAAGGACTCGGACGCGCAGTCGAACGCCCGCAACCTCACCTCGCGCATCGAGCTCTGCTTCGCGACGCAGGAGGACTACCGCGACTGCGACAGCAACGAGGAGCTGGGCGAGGACACCGGCCTCCCCTACGGCACGAGCCCCGGCCAGGTCAGCGTCGTGACCGCGACCGACAAGAGCTACAAGGTCACCGCGATCTCGAAGGCCGAGAGCGACGGGTCCAACCACACCTTCACCGTCGAGCACCAGGCCGCCGGCAACACCGACCGGACCTGCACCGCCGGCTCGACGAACAAGAACGGCTCCTGCCGCAACGGCAGCTGGTAGCCGGCGCCGCCCCTCACTCGACCGTCGTCAGGTCCTTCGGGAAGCCGCTGAGGACCTCGGGCCCGTCGTCGCCGACGACGACCAGGTCCTCGATCCGCACGCCGAACTCGCCCGGGACGTAGACCCCCGGCTCGACGGTCACGACGTTGCCGGCCGCCAGGGTGTCCTTCGAGAGGCGCGAGAGCGTCGGCTCCTCGTGCACCACCATCCCCACCCCGTGCCCGAGGCCGTGGCCGAAGCGCTCGCCGTGGCCGGCGGCGCCGATCCGCTCGCGCGCGAACGCGTCGACCTCCGCGCCGTCGGCGCCGCTGCGCACCTGGCCGAGGGTGCTCACCTGCGTGTCGAGCACCAGGTCGTAGACCTCGCGGGCCGCGTCGGGGATCGCGCCGGTGGCGAACGTGCGCGTGCAGTCCGAGCAGTAGCCGTCGAGCAGGCAGCCGAGGTCCACGACCACGAGCGTGTCGCGCGGGATGGCGTCGTCGCCCGGCTCGGCGTGCGGCTGCGCGCCGTTGGCCGCGCCCGCGACGATCGACGGGAACGACGGCTCGGCGCCGCGGCGGCGCATCTCGGTCTCGAGCTCGAAGGCGACCTCGCGCTCGCTGCGGCCGGCGAGGCCGCGCTCGGCCACGCCGCGGAAGATCTCGTCGGCGAGCGCCGCCGCCGCTCGGATCCGCTCGAGCTCCTCCGGCTCCTTGACCGCCCGCAGCCGCTCGACGAGCCGCCCCGCGCGGACGAGCTCGACGCCGTCCGCCACCAGCCCCTCGAGCCGCTCGAAGCGCTTGACGCTCAGGTCGTGGTCCTCGAACCCGACCCGCCCGGACAGCCGCGCCGCGGCCTCCTCGAGCAGGTCCTGCTTGCCGCGCTCGCGGTCGAAGCCCTGCACCTGGCGCTCGGCCTGGACCACGTAGCGGAAGTCGGTGAGGAAGACGCGCAGGCCGGGGCCGACGACGCAGACGCCGTTCGTGCCGGTGTAGCCGGTCAGGTAGCGGACGTTGGTGAGGTCGGTGACGAGCAGGGCGTCGAGCTCCTGCTCGGCGAGCAGCGACTCGAGCCGGTCCGCCCGCGTCACGAGCCGCTGCCGGACAGCTCGGCCTTCAGGATCGCGAGCGCCTCGCGGTAGCCGTCGATCCCCTTGCCCTGCACGCGGCCCACGCAGAGGTCGCGGATCACCGACTCCCGCCGCCAGTCCTCGCGCGAGTCGACCTCGGAGATGTGGACCTCCACCGCCGGCAGGCCGCACACCTCGAGCGCGTCGCGGATCGCGTACGAGTAGTGCGTCCACGCGCCAGGGTTGAGGATCAGGCCGTGGACCGTCTCGCGCGCCTCGTGGAGGTTCTCGCAGAACTCGCCCTCGTGGTTGGTCTGCGAGAACGTCGGCTCGAGCCCCAGCTCGGTCGCGAAGCGCTTCACGCGGACCTCGAGCTCGGTGAGCGTCTGCCCGCCGTAGACCGCCGGGTCGCGGCGCCCGAGCTGGTCGAGGTTCACGCCGTGCATCACCTCCACGCGATTCCTCACGCGGCGCAGAGCTCCTCCACTGCCGCGCGCAGCTCGTCCGCCGGCACGTCGTGCCCGGGCGTCACGGCGCCCGGCGACTCGACCAGCACGAACGGCACGCGGTCGCCGCGGCGCTTCTTGTCGCGCCCCACGAGCTCGAGCACGGCCTCGGGGTCCACCCCCGGCGCGGCGAGCGGCAGCCCGCGTGCCGAGAGGAGGCCGGCGACCTCGCGGCGCAGCGGCTCGCGGCCCGAGAGCCGCAGCGCGCACAGCAGGCCGATCGCAACCGCCTCGCCGTGGCGGAAGCGCTCGTACCCGGTGGCCGCCTCGATCGCGTGGCCGACCGTGTGGCCGAGGTTCAGCACCTGGCGGCAGCCCTCGTCGCGCTCGTCGGCGGCTACCACGGCCAGCTTCGTGCGCAGGCAGCCGAGGATGGCCTCGGCATCGGGGTCCTGGCCGCCGCGCACGCGCGCCCACAGCTCGCCTCCCGCGATCAGGGCCGTCTTGACCACCTCCGCGTACCCCGCCGCCCGCTCGGGCTCCGGCAGCGTGTCGAGCGCCGCGGGGTCCACGAGCACGGCCGCCGGCTGCCGGTAGGCGCCCACGTAGTTCTTGCCCTCGGGCAGGTCGACCCCGGTCTTGCCGCCATAGGCCGAGTCGACCTGCGCCACGAGCGTCGTGGGCACCTGCACGTGGCGGATGCCGCGCTGGTAGACGGCGGCGCAGAACCCGGCGAGGTCGCCCACCACGCCGCCGCCGACCGCCGCCACGAGGTCGTCGCCCGCGATGCCCGCCGCCGCCATCCGGCGCAGCACCTCCTCGGCGCGCGCGAGCGTCTTCTCCGACTCGCCGGCGGGAATCGTCGCCGTCTCCACCGCCTCGACCCGGTGGAGGGCGGCCACGTTCGCGTCGGTCACGGCGAAGCGCCGCCCGTCGAGCGGGTGGAAGAAGCCCGCCTCGATCAGGCCGCGGCCGAGGAAGACCGGGTACTCGCCGGAGTCGGCCGTCGCCCAGACGAGCTTCGTCCCCGCCGGCGCCTCGCGCAGGGCGCTCAGCGCCGGGAGCGCTCGCGCGGCGACCCCGCGGTCCGCCGACAGGACGATCGCGTCCGCCACCGCCTCGTAGCGCGACCGGCGCTCCTCGAAGAGGGCCTCGAACTGGGCGCGGTCGCGCGCGAGCGGCCGGCCCCTGTTCGAGGCCCGGCGCCAGGCGTCGTCGGCGCTGACCTCGAGCAGCACGACCACGTGGCCGCGCAGCGCCTCGCACACCCGGTCCGACCCGAGCGCGCCGCCGCCGACGGCCACCACGCCGCCCGCCGCGCGGTCGAGCAGCTCGAGCACCTGCTGCTCCTCGCGGCGGCGGAACTCGTGCTCGCCCTCGCGGTCGAAGAACGTCTCGATCGGCTCGCCGAGGGCCTGCTCCAGCTCGCGGTCGGAGTCGAGCGGGGCGACGCCGAGCTCGGCCGCGGCCACGCGGGCGGCGCTGGACTTGCCCGCGCCCATGAAGCCCACGAAGACGATCGCGCTGCGGGTCGCTACCGCCTCCACCCGATCCGCTCCCGGTAGGCGCCGACCGCCCCGACCACGTCGTCGATGTGGTCGCCTCCGAACTTCTCGCGGTAGGCGCGCGCCAGCACGAGGGCGACCATCGCCTCGCCCACGACCCCCGCGGCGGGGACCGTGCACGAGTCGGTCCGCTCGCGCAGCGCCTGCGCGGGCTCGTGCGTCGCCAGGTCCACCGAGCGCAGCGGCTTGGTCAGCGTCGGCAGCGGCTTCATCGCCCCGCGCACCACCAGCGGGTCGCCGGTCGTCATCCCGCCCTCGAGCCCGCCGGCGCGGTTGGTCTCGCGGTGGAAGCCGCGCTCCTGCGACCAGAAGATCTCGTCGTGCGCCCGCGAGCCGGGCCGCGTCGCGACGTCGAACGCGTCCCCGATCCCGCAGCCCTTCATCGCCTGGATCGACATGATCGCGTGGGCGATCAGCCCGTCCATCCGCGTCTCCCAGGAGACGTGCGAGCCGAGCCCGGGCACGAGGCCGAACGCCCGCACCTCGAACACGCCGCCGAGCGACTCGTTCGCCTTGCGCGCGGCGTCGATGTGCTCGACCATCGCCGCGCTCGCCTCGGGGTCTAGGCAGCGGACCGGGGACTCGTCCACCGTCGCGAAGTCGGCCGGCGCCAGCTCGTCCGGGGCGGGTGCGCTCACCGTGCCGATGGCGATCACGTGGCTGTGGACCTCCACGCCCAGCCTACGCAGGAACGCCTTGGCCAGGGCGCCCGCGGCCACCCGCGCGGCCGTCTCGCGGGCGCTGGCGCGCTCGAGCACGTTGCGGACGTCGGTGAAGCCGTACTTCTGCACGCCGGCGAGGTCGGCGTGCCCCGGCCGCGGCAGGTGGACCTCGTCCACGTCCGCCTCGACCGGCCACGGGTTCATCCGCTCCTCCCAGTTGGCGTAGTCGCGGTTGGCCACGCGGACGGTGATCGGGCTGCCGAGCGTGCGGCCGTGGCGGACGCCGGAGGTGACCTCGCCGCGGTCGGACTCGATCTTCATGCGGCCGCCGCGGCCGTGGCCGAGCTGCCGGCGCGCGAGGTCGCGATCGAGGTCCTCGGGAGCCAGCTCGAGCCCCGCCGGGAGGCCCTCGACGATCGTCACGAGCCCGGGCCCGTGCGATTCCCCGGCTGTCGTGAAGCGGAGCGCGACCATGCGACAACCCTACTCAGGCAGCGGTAACCTCCAGGCCCTCGTGATCGGTTTCGTCCTGTTCGCGCTCGCCGGCTTCGTGTTCGGCTACGCCGCCCCGAAGGCGTGGGCGATCCTGCCCGTCCTCCTGCCGATCGTGGTCGGCGTCTACACCGGCCTGATGGACACCTTCGACAGCGAGCTGATCGTCCTCATCGCGGTCGGCGTGGGCGTCACGATCCTCGGGATCGTGCTCGGCAGGATGCTGCTCTACAGCCTCGAGGGCCGCTCCGGCTCGCGCTCCCGCACCGCCTGAGGCCCGCGCGGCGCCGCTGCTAGCGGCGCATCGCCAGCGGCGCGGTCAGGAGGTTGTCCTGATCCTTGCCCTGGCGGCGCTGGGTCGGGCTGGCGTCGGGCGTGGCGTCGCCCTTCGCGTCCGTCGCGCTCAGGTTCTTGATGTGGATCTTGTCGAGCTCGAGCACGAACTCCAGGTTGCCGTCGGCGGCCGAGAGGGTCTCCTCGTCGCGGTCGTCGTCGACGCCCATGTAGATGAAGCGGCAGTCCTCGACGCTCGGCGCGCACTCGCCCTCGCCGTCGGCCTCGAAGGCCGGGTCGACGATGAAGAACACGGCGGTCTTCGCGTCGTCGCGCATGCCCATGAAGGACACGACCGGGTTCTGGTCGTCGGGCAGCAGGTCGAGCTGCTCGACGCCCTTGAAGGCCTTCGTGTCGTCGCGCGGGCCGAACTTGAGGTCGACCGTGTAGGTGAACCAGCGCGTGCCGCCGGAGTCGCCGGAGCCGTCGTCGCCGCCGCCGGCGGAGCCGCCGCCGCCGGCCGAGCCGCCGGAGCCGGAGTCCGCGCCGGCGACGGGGTCGCCGCTGGCGCCGCCGCCGGAGCCGCCGGGCGCGAACGGGCCATTGCCCGAGCCGGGCGTGGTGCCGGCCGTGCGGTCGGCGCGCGAGCCGAACGGGTCCTTGATGTCGAAGGTGTCGAGGTCCGAGCTGTCCACGATCGCCGGGTCCGGGCTGACCGTGGGCAGCGAGGCCGTCTGCGCGGGCGCGGGCTGCTCGGCCGGGGGCGGGGTCGCCGCCGGCTTCACGAGCACCACGGGGACCGCGACGATCCCGATCGCGAGCGCGACCGCGATCGGCCACAGGCGCTTGGCGCGGAGGTCATGCCAGATGTCGAGCAGGAAAGTGGTCATGGGGAGGCCGTTGCGGTCGGGGCGGATGGGGACGGGGACTGCGAGGCGGGATCGGCGGCCACCGTGCCGCCGCCGGCGCCGGCGGGAGCCGGGGCCGGGCCGCCGGGGCTCGCGCCGATCGACGCGCCGCCCTGGGCCTTCGGGCTCAGGTAGACGCTCGCGTGAACGTCCGCCTTGATGCCGGGGCCCTCGGTCTCGAAGCTCCAGTTGTCGATCGACATCAGCCGGCCGCGCACGACGATCTGGTCGTTGACGACCCGCACGAAGCGCTTCATCCGGTGGAAGAAGTCGGCCATGTCGAAGAAGTCACCGCGCAGCTCGAACTGCAGCCCGACGGTCGAGAGACCGGGGGCCGGCGGAGCGGTCGGGGTCGCGCCCGCGGCGGGCGCGCCGTTGGCCGCACCCGCGGACTGCGCGCTCGCGCCGTTCGCCTGGTTGACGGCGTTGCCGGCGCCCTGCGCGGCCTTGCCGGGCATGCTCTGGGCACCGGTGCCGCCGGCGCCGGGGTTCGCGCCGCCGCCGGGGGCGGGAGCCGCCGGGGCCGCGCCGCCCTCGGGCTCGGTGGCCGGGGTGACCTGGATCTCGTTCATCTCGATGCCGGTGCCGCGGGCGGCGCGGTCGAGCTGGACCAGGAGGCTCGGCATGTCCACGCGATCGGGGATCGCCTTGCCCATGCGGATCACCTCCTGATAGTCGCTGGCGAAGCTCGCCTTGGCGGCGTTGAGCTGGCCGATCTGGGCCTGCGCCGTGTCGCGCTCGCCGCGCGCCTTGGTCAGCTCCTGCTCGACCTTGCCCGCCTCCGAGCGCTGGGGCGCGAGGACGACGAACCAGTAGGCCAGCAGCAGGACCAGCGGTGCGAGCACCAGCAGGATCTTGCGGTCGCGATCGGTGAGGCTCATGCTCCGCCTCCAAGGGTGGTCGGGACCCTGTCCTTCTCGCCCGTGGACTGCTCGAGCTCCGAGCCGCTCTGCGGCTTGAAGGTCACGGTGGCCTCGAAGGTCAGGGCCGGGTGCTTGCGGATGCTGCCGCAGTCGTCGCTGCCGGCGGCGCCGCTGCCGGCGGCCGGGGCGCCGGGGGCGCTGGGTCCGGCCGGGGCGCCGGGGGTGCCGGGCACGGCCGGGCGATCGACCGGCTTCGACGCGCTCACGAGCGCGACGTCGGTGACGGCCGGCAGGTGGCGCAGGCGCACGAGGGTCACCGCGAGCACGCTGTGGTTGAGCGCGCAGCCGTTCAGGATCATCTTCGGCTCCTGGACGGGGGCGTCGTCGTCGGAGCTGGTCGGGGCCGGGGCCTTGGCGCCGCCGGGGGCCGGAGCCGACTGAGCCGGCGGAGCCGCCGCGGCCGGGGCGCCGCCGCCGCCGGGCGCGCCGGTCGCCGAGGCGCTCGCCTTGGTCAGCCAGACGTCCTCGGGCAGCACCGCGCCGAGGCCGCGCGCGAGGCGCTCCCAGTCGAGCCGGCCGATCGCGATGCTCTTGACCGAGTCGACGCGCTGCTGCTTGACCTGGGTGAAGTTGCCGTACGGGGCGAGCTCGTCCGAGCGCTTCTTGGCCTGGACGGTCTCGGCCTTCATGCTCGCGACCGACGCCTTCTTGGTGTTGATGCCGTTGACGGTCACCGCGTACATGAGGACCATCAGCAGCGCGGCACCGAGCACGCCGATGACGACGTACGAGCTGCCCTGCTGGCCGCCGGTCGGCGTCCGCGGGCGATGCTTCGCGGGGAGGAGGTTGACAGCGTTCACGCCGCGGCTCCAAGGGCGAGGCCGGCGGCGATGGTGTGCCGCGTGGCGTCCTCGTCGCTGGGCAGCTTGCCGGCCTGGAGGCGGCCGAGCGGCTCGGCGACGGTCACGGGGACCTCGATGAGGCCGCTGAGCTCCTCGGCGAGGCCCTCGCGCTGCGAGCCGGGGCCGGAGAGGACGATCTCGCCCACCCAGCGCGCCTCGGGCTGCGCCATGTAGAAGTCGATCGAGAGGCGGATCTCCTCGGCGAGGGCGTTCGCCACGTTCGCGTCGTCGGCGTCCCACTGAGCCGAGAGCGGCCGGGTGAAGAGGCAGGTCGTGCCGATCGCGATCGCCAGGTTGGTCACGCCGCCGAGGTGGCAGAAGACGCGCGCGGTCTCGGTGGTGTCGGTCGGCACGGCGAGCGTGCGGACCAGGGCGAAGGCGTTGAGGTCGATCCCCTCGGGGCGCAGGCCGGCGTTGCGGACGGCCTCCACGATCCGGGCGATCATCGACTCGCGGGCGGCGACCACGACCACGCGCAGGCGCGGGGAGCCCTCGGGGCTCTGGACCTCGCCGATCACCTGGTGGTCGAGGACGACCTCCTCGAGGGGCATCGCGATCGCCTCGGCCGCCTGGAAGCGGACGGCGGCGGCGCGCTCGGCCTCGTCCTCGATCTTCGGGATGTCGAGCTGACGCACGACGATCTGCTGGTTGGCGATCCCGAGCCGGACGCGGCGCGGCAGCGCGTTGTCCTTGAAGAACTCGCGCAGGGCCTCGGTCAGCGCGTTGACGTCGGTGACCTCGCCGTCGCTGATGATGCCCGGGGCCAGGTCGAGGCTCGCGGCGCGCGTCACGCCGTCGGCGCTCGCCTGCACGGCGGACACGTAGCCGCCGTCGAGGTCGAGTCCGACGGTGCCGCGGTTGTTGTTCTTGCGAAGAGCGATTCCCATGGGGGTTCCTTGGCTTTCGGTATCGACCGTTGGAGGCGCGGCTTTAGAGGAAGTTGCTGACGTAGAGATCGATCAGCTCGGCGCCGGTCAGCAGGCCCACGAGGCCGCCGAGCGCGAGGAACGGCGCGAACGGGACGCCGCGCTTGCGGCCGTCGGCTGCGCCGTGCTTCGCCATGATCGCGATGCCCACCAGCGAGCCGGCGAGGAAGCCGATCAGGAGCGCAGGCGCGACCGAGGCGCCTAGGTAGATCCCCATGACGCCGACGAGCTTCACGTCGCCCATGCCCATCCCCCGCGGGTGGATGAGCGCCACGACCAGCAGGAAGGTGAAGGCGGCCGCGCCGGCGATCAGCGCCTCGGGCAGCCGGCCGGCGTCGACGAACGCGGTGGCGGCGATCCCCCAGACGCCCATCGGCAGGAGGATCTTGTTGGGCACGATGCGGTGCTCGAGGTCGATGCCGGCGACCGCGATCAGCATCGCGGCGAACGGCAGCTCGACCAGGAGGTCGAGGTCGAGCCCGTTGACGAGCGCGATGACCGCGAACACGACCCCGGTCATCAGCTCGATGATCGGGTAGCGCGCGGAGATGCTCTCGCCGCAGCCGCGGCAGCGGCCGCGCAGCACGAGCCACGAGAGGACGGGGACGTTGTCCCAGGGCTTGACGGCCTCGCCGCAGGTGGTGCAGTGCGAGCCGGGCTTGACGAGCGACTCGCCGCGCGGGACGCGGTAGGCGACCACGTTGAGGAACGAGCCGATCAGGAGGCCGAGCGGCGCGGTGAACGCGAGGCCGGCGGCGGGGGTGAGGGCGAGGTCCATTTAGAGGGTTGAGGCGGTGGAGGGAAGAGTTCGCCGCCCGCGGGCGACACGAACGTTCTCGGCGCCTCGGGCGGACGGCTTGAGCCTGAAAAGCCGAGAGGCGGGCCGAAGCCCGCCTCTCGTACAACCTGCGAAACGGTTAGTGGCTTACCACTCGCCGTTGTTCGGGCAGCCGCCCTCGCCGGTCGGGGTGCAGGAACGAGTGCTCGTCCCGTCGGTGCCCTTGGC
>DASVWC010000036.1:0-1997 GCA_036389835.1 Thermoleophilaceae bacterium
CTCGGCGCCGGCCTCGCCGTCGACGCGCGTGAGCACGCGCCACTCGAACGCCAGCAGCTCGCCGCCCGCGGCCGGCCCGAGCGCCGCCGCGGGCAGCGGGCGCAGGTCGACGCGCTCGAGCGTGAAGACCGGCTCGCCGCCCGCGGTGAAGGCCTCGACCGCGAAGGAGTCGGACGGCCCACCCTCGCCGTCGCGCTCCACCCGGCGTACACGGACGCGCACCGCGCCCGCCCCCGGCCGGTGCACGGCGAGCCCGGATAGCGCGAACGGGAGCAGCGGGCCGGAGGCGCCCTCGTGCGCCCACGAGATCGGGTGCAGGCAGGCGTCGAGCAGGGCTGGGTGGATCAGGTGGCCCTGCGCCCCGGCGGCCTCGGCCGGGGCGAGCTCGACCTCCGCGAGGACCTCCCCGCCGGCCGCGCGCCAGCCGCGGCGGACGCCCTGGAAGGCCGGGCCGTAGGCGAGTCCCTGGGCGAGCAGCTGCGCGTAGAGGGCGTCGGGGTCGAGCGGCTCTGCGCCGTCCGGCGGCCACGCTCCGTCGAGCGGCGCGGGGGGCGGCGGCGACACGGCGCTCAGCGTGCCGCTCGCGTGACGGCTCCATCCGTCCTCGCCCGCGCGCGCGTGGAGGGAGAAGGCGCGCTCACCGCCGGGGCCGGGCGCCTCGAGCCTGAGCTGGAGCGGGACGGCGGAGTCGTCGAGCCGAAGCGGCGCCTCGAGCGTCAGCTCCTCCAGGGCCAGCGCGTCGCCCGCCGTCGCGGCGAGGGACAGCTCCGCGATCAGGGCCCCCGGCACGATCACCTGCTCCGCGACCCGATGCTCCCCGAGCCAACCCACCGCTCCGGGGTCGAGCCGCGCGGTGGCCAGCGCCCCGCCCCCGGCGGCGAGCTCGACGACGGCGCCGACGAGCGGGTGGTCGGCGGGCTCGAGGCCCGCACTGGCGACGGCGGCGGCGGAGGATGTGGCCCGGATCCAGTAGTGGCGGCGCTCGAAGGGGTAGGTGGGCAGCTCGCAGAGACCGTGCGGGCGGTCGGCGAACAGCGGCGCCGGGTCTGGATCGAGGCCGTCCACCGCGAGCCGGCCCACTAGCTCGCCGATAGCGTCGGCCCCGCGTTGCCGCACGTCGAGCGCCGCGACCAGCGGCGGCTCGCCCTCCGCGTCGGCGAGCACGCCGTCGGCGAGGGTGGCGAGGGTGGCGTCGGGGCCGAGCTCCACGAAGCGCGCGACGCCGGCGTCGCGCAGCGCGCGGATGCCCGGGGCGAAGCGCACCGGGGAACGCGCCTGCCTCGCCCAGTACCCCGGGTCGGCGAGCTCCTCCGGCTCCGCGATCGCGCCCGTCAGGTTCGCGGCGATCGGGATCGCGGCCGGCTCGAGAGCGAGGCCGCGGCAGACCTCCTCGAGCTCGGCGAGCGCCGGCTCGACGAGCGTCGAGTGGAAGGCGTGGCTCACGTGCAGGCGGCGCAGGCGCGCTCCGCTCTCGTCGGCGAAGCGCTCGGCCCAGGCCTCGAGCGCCGCCTCCGGGCCGGCCACGGTGCAGGCGCGCGGGCCGTTGACGGCGGCGAGGCTCAGCTCGGGCTCGGCCTCGAGGCGCGCCTCGACCACGTCGGGATCGGCCGCCACGGCGACCATCGCGCCCCGCTCGCAGCGCTCGGCCATGAGGCGGCCGCGCTCGGCGGCGAGGCGCGCGCCGTCGGCGAGCGAGACGACCCCGGCGGCGCAGGCCGCGGCGAGCTCGCCGATCGAGTGACCGATCACGTAGTCGGGGCGCAGGGAGACGTCCTCGCTCAGGAGGCGGTGGAGCGCCGCCTCGAAGCAGAACAGCGCGGGCTGGGTGAGCTCGGTGGACGCGAGCTCGCCGGCGGCGGAGCCGTCGTCGGGGTCGGCGTCGAGCAGGAGGGTGCGCAGGCGGGCGCCGAGCCCCGGCTCGAGCGCCGCGAGGGCGGCGTCGAGGCCCGCCGCGAAGGTGGGGAAGGCGGCGTGGAGGCCGGCGGCCATGCCGGGGC
>DASVWC010000037.1:0-62820 GCA_036389835.1 Thermoleophilaceae bacterium
TAGGTGAAGACGATGATCTGGCCGCGGTAGCTCGGGTCGGTGACCGACTCCTGGTAGCCGGACATCGACGTGTTGAAGACGACCTCGCCGGTCGCGACGGCGGGCGCGCCCACCAGCTCGCCGTCGAAGCGCGAGCCGTCCTCCAGGAGCAGGAACCCGTCCACCGGCCTCAGGCCACCGCCCCGATCGCGAACGAGCGCTCGCGGTAGGCGACCTGCCCGGCGGCCACGGTCATCCGCACGCGGCCGGTGAGGCGCTGGCCGGCGAAGGCGCAGTTGTCCGAGCGGCTCTCGTAGCCGTGCTCGCCGACCTCCCACTCCGCCGCGAGGTCGACCAGGCAGACGTTCGCGGGCGTGCCGGGCGCCAGGGTCGGGGCGGGGATGCCGAACGGGATGCCGCCCGCGGTCATCCGCTCCACCAGCAGGGCGAGGTCGACGAGGCCGGGCATCACGAGGTGGGTGTGGAGCGTGGCGAACGCGGTCTCGAGCCCGGTCACCCCCATCGGCGCCACCTCGAACGGCTGCTCCTTCTCCTCGCGCGCGTGCGGTGCGTGGTCGGTGGCCACGCAGTCGAGCGTGCCCGAGCGCAGCGCCTCGATCAGCGCCTGGCGGTGGTGCTCGGAGCGCAGCGGCGGGTTCATCTTGAAGTTCGCGTCGAGCGAGCGGACCGCGTCGTCGGTGAGGCAGAGGTGGTGCGGCGTGACCTCCGCGTAGACCTCCACTCCCTCGGCCTTCGCGCGCTCGATCGCGGCCACCGACTCGCGCGCGGACACGTGCTGGACCTGGATGCGGCCGCCCTCGTAGGCGGCGATCGCGGCGTCGCGGGCGATGGCGGTGGACTCGGAGATCGACGGGATGCCGCTGAGGCCGAGCACGGCCGACACCGCGCCCTCGTGCATGGCACCGTCGCCCGACAGCGACGGGTCCTCCTCGTGCAGGGCGATCATCCGTCCGGCGAGCCGCTGGTACTGGAGCGCCTGGCGCAGGACTCCGGCGCTCTCGACCGGCCGGCCGTCGTCGGTGAAGGCGAACGCGCCGGCGTCGGCCAGCTCGGCCATCTCGGTGAGCTCGCGGCCGGACTGGCCGCGGGTGATCGCGGCGGTGAAGCCGACCGGGATGCGGGCCTCCTCGCGCGCGCGCTCGCGCAGGGAGAGGAGGATCGGCGCCGAGTCCACCACCGGGTCGGTGTTGGGCATCCCCAGGATCGCGCAGTAGCCGCCGGAGGCCGCGGCGCGGGTGCCCGTGGCGATGTCCTCCTCGTCCTCGCGGCCGGGCGTGCGCAGGTGCACGTGCGGGTCGACGAAGGCGGGCAGGGCGTGCAGCCCGCCGGCGTCCACGACCTCGGCCCCGTCGGGAGCCTCGAGCGCGCCGGGCTCGCCGACCGCGGCGACCTCGCCGCCGCGGACGAGCAGGTCGCCGCGCCTGTCGAGGCCGGCGCGCGGGTCGAGCAGGTGCGCGTCGCGGATCAGGACGTCGCCCGCAGGCGCGCCGGCGAAGTCGAGCTGCGGCGCGCTCATGCGGGCTGCGGCTCCGTGGTCGCGCCGGGGCGGGTGAAGCGGGCGGCCTGCGAGCCGCCCCCGCCGCCCGCCAGGAGCTCGTAGAGCACCGCCATCCGGACGACCACCCCCGACTCGACCTGCTGCACGATCAGCGCCTGCGGCGAGTCCACGACCTCGCCGGCGAGCTCCACCCCGCGGTTGACCGGGCCGGGGTGCATGAGGAGCTGGCTCGGCGCCAGCCGGCGGTTGTCGATCTGGTAGCGGGCGGCGTACTCGCGCAGCGAGGGCACGAACGAGCCGTTCATCCGCTCGTTCTGCATCCGCAGCGCGTAGATGACGTCTGCGTCGTCGATCCCGTCGAGCGACCAGCGCACGTCGCAGCCGAGCGTCTCGATCTCGCGCGGGATCAGCGTGGGCGGACCGCAGACGGTCACCTCGCAGCCCATCCGCCCGAAGGCGAGGATGTCCGAGCGCGCGACGCGGCTGTGCAGCACGTCGCCGACGATCCAGATCTTGAGGCCCTCGATGCTGCGCCCGATCCGGCGGCGCAGGGTGTAGACGTCGAGCAGCGCCTGGGTCGGGTGCTCGTGCTTGCCGTCGCCCGCGTTGACGACGCTCGCCGGGCTCCAGCGCGCGACCATCTGCGCGGCGCCGGCGTGCGGCGCGCGGATCACGATCGCGGCCGGGTCGTAGGCCGAGAGCGTCTGGACCGTGTCCTTGAGCGACTCGCCCTTGTCCACCGCCGAGCCGGCCGACTTGATGTTCACGAGGTCGGCGCTCAGCCGCTTGGCGGCGATCTCGAAGCTCGAGCTCGTGCGGGTGGAGGACTCGTAGAAGAGGTTGACCACCGTGCGCCCGCGCAGAGTCGGGACCTTCTTGATCTCCCGGCCGGAGACCTCGGCGAAGCTCTCCGCGCGGTCGAGGATCCGCTCGATGTCCTCGCGCGTGAGGTCGTCGATCGAGATCAGGTCCTTCCTCATGCCAGCACCTCCACGCCCTGCGTCGCGATCGTGACCTCGTCCACTCCGTCGAGCTCCTCGAGGCGCACGTTCACGCGCTCGTTGCGGGCCGTCGGGAGGTTCTTGCCCACGTAGTCGGGACGGATCGGCAGCTCGCGGTGGCCGCGATCGGTGAGCACCGCGAGCTGGACGCGCTCGGGCCGGCCGTAGTCGAAGACCGCGTCGATGGCCGCGCGCACGGTGCGGCCGGTGTAGAGCACGTCGTCGACGAGGACGATCGTGGCGCCGTCGACCTGGAAGTCGATGTGCGAGGCGTGGACGACCGGCTGGCGGTCGGGGCCGCGGGTGGCGAGGTCGTCGCGGTAGAAGCTGATGTCGACGTCCCCGTAGGGCACGTCGCGGCCGGTCAGGTCGGCGAGCAGCGCGTGGACCCGGGCGCCGAGGATGGCGCCGCGCCTGTGGATGCCCACGATCGCCACGGGCTCGGCGGCGTTGCGCTCGACGATCTCGTGGGATATGCGCACGAGTGTGCGCCGGATGTCCTCGGCGTCGAGGACGACCTTCTCGTCGTTCACGTCATTCCTTCCTGGCCTCTCTGGACCTGGTTAAAGGTGTGACTTGGTTCGTGACCGTAGCACCGGCGCTGGACGGGTAGTTTCTGGCCGCGGGTCCTGTCTCGGCTCCGCCCGCAACCCGCGGGTGCCGCGCTTCTTCCCTCTCCTTCATTGCGGCCGTCGTTCGCCGTTCGGCTGCCGCGCCTCCTCGCCGGCGGGCTGGGGCTTCGCGTTGCGGTCGTCTTGGCGGCGGACGTGCTTGGGCTCGCCGCGCTCGGGGAACGGGATCTCCACGCAGTCGAAGTCGCGCGGCACGATCGTGCTCTCGAAGACCGCCGACGCCTCGTCGAGCAGCACCTTCGGCGGGTGGCGCGGCGAGACGTGGTTCAGCGCAAGCAGCTTGACCTGTGCCTCGCGCGCGATCTCCGCCGCCTCGCGCGCGGTCGAGTGGCCGGTCTCGCGCGCGCGGTCGGCCTCCTCCTCGCTGAACGTCGCCTCGTGCACGAGCAGGTCGGCGCCGTGGGCGACGGCGACCGTCAGCGGGGAGGGCGCGCCGTCGCCCGCGATCACGACCTTGCGACCCGGCCGGGCGGCGCCCACGACCTGCTCGGGCCGCACCTCGCCGTCCGCCCCCGGGACCGGCTCGCCGCGATGCAGGCGGCCGAAGTCCGGCCCCGGCTTCACGCCGAGCTCGATCGCGCGCGCCTCGTCGAAGCGCCCGAGCCGCTCCTCCTCCACGATCGCGTAGCCGTACGCGCGCACGCGGTGGGTGGCCTCGAACGCGGCGATGCGGTAGCCGTCGCGCTCGAGCTCCTCGTTCGGCTCGAGCTCCACCAGCTCCACCGGGAACGAGGTGCGGCCGACCAGCGGGTCGATCACCCGGAACAGCCCGCGCAGCCCCGGCGGGCCGTAGACCGTGAGCGGCCGCTCGCGCCCGCGCAGCCCGAACGTCTTCACCATCCCCGGCAGTCCGAGGAAGTGGTCGGCGTGGAAGTGCGTGAGGAAGACCTCCTCGATCTCGACCAGGCCGATCGAGCGCAGGAGCTGGCGCTGGGTGCCCTCGCCGCAGTCGAACAGCAGCCGCTCGCCGCCGCGTCGCACCAGCGTGGACGGCAGCCCGCGCCCGGCCGTGGGCGCCGAGCCGGCGGTTCCGACGAAGAGGACGTCGAGGTCCATGCGGCTATCTAATCGAGCTTGACGTGCTCGAACGCGAGCCGCCCGCGCTCCACCTGCGCGAGGCCCATGGTGTGGCGCGGCTGGCGGCGGCGGTCGGTGGGGCTGCCGGGGTTGAAGATGTGGAAGCCGTCGCGCTCCTCGTGCAGCGGGATGTGCGAGTGGCCGAAGACCACCGCGTCGGCGTCCGGGAAGCGCGCCCTCATGCGCTCGAGCCGGCCGGTGAACGGGCCGGCGTCGTGGATCACCGCGATCTGCTTGCCGTCGACCTTGACCATCAGCGACTCCGGCAGCGAGCGCCGGAGGTCGG
Organism: Thermoleophilaceae bacterium; assembly: GCA_036389835.1. GTDB lineage: Bacteria > Actinomycetota > Thermoleophilia > Solirubrobacterales > Thermoleophilaceae > AC-37. The sequence goes on from DASVWC010000037.1 coordinate 4,495, forward strand.
GGGCGTCGACGTTCCCGTGCACGGCCGTCACCGGCGGCCCCAGCTCCTCGATCTCGGCGAGCACCTCGGGGGTCGCGATGTCGCCGGCGTGGATCAGCAGGTCGGCGGCGCGGATGCGCTCGACGCACGCGTCCGGGAGGCGGCGCGTGCCCCTGGGCAGGTGCGTGTCGGAGATGATCGCTACGAGCACGACCCGAGACTAGACTGGCCCAACCCGCGCCCGTAGCTCAGTGGATAGAGCGCTGCCCTCCGGAGGCAGAAGTCGCAGGTTCGAATCCTGCCGGGCGCGCTCTCCCGCGCCTCAGCACTCGCGCACGTCCCAGTTGTGGCCGTTCGCGTCGCCGTGCATCTGCCCGCGCGACTTCGCGCTGTAGAGGTCCAGGCACACCGGGCGGCCGTCGTCGTAGGTGTCGTTCCAGCCGCACACCAGGCAGTACGCCCGGTAGAGCGGCTGCGCCCCCTTCGGCGGCAGATCCCTCACGGCCTCCGGATCGCCCTCGGTGACCTCCGTCCCGTCCTGCTCGGTCTCCATCCTCTCCCCCCTGTCTCGATGAGCGCCCGGAGAGTACGCCGAAAGGGGCGCGTCCGGCCCGTCCGGTCGTCTACCGTTGCTGATGTGGGCCTGAGAAGAGCGTCCGTGGCTGCCGTGCTCGCGTTGCTGCTGCTCGCCGCGCCGGCGCACGCCGCCAAGCAGTGCGCCGAGCCCGACGGCGACTGGCCGCGCGCCACGCCCGCCGAGGCCGGTCTCGACGCGGCCAAGCTCCAGGACGCGATCGACTACGCCACCACCCAGACGTCCTACGCCGTGCGCGTGTACCGCCACGGCTGCCTGGTCGGCGAGGACCGCGGCGCGGCGGCCAACCGCGACATGACGTTCGAGAGCTGGTCGATGGCCAAGTCCGTCACCTCGCTGATCTTCGGCCGCGCGATGTCGCTCGGCTACATCTCGCCCGACGACCCGGTCGGCTCGCTGATCCCCGAGGCCGACGGGCCGCACGGGAGGATCACGATGCGGGACCTGATGACGATGACGTCCGGGCTCCACTGGAACGGCTTCCGCGACTACAACCTCTTCACGATGCCCGACCGCGTCCACGACGCGCTCACGCTGCCGATCGACCACGAGCCGGGCACCTACTTCGAGTACGCGCAGAGCCCGGTCGCGCTGCTGGCCGAGGCGATCAGCCGGGCGGTGGACGACGACGTCCAGAAGTTCGCACAGCGCCAGCTCATGGACCCGCTCGGGATCGAGGAGGGCTCGTGGTACTGGGAGCGCGACCCGGCCGGCAACGTGCAGGGCTTCACCGGGGTGAACATGCGCCCGGACGACTTCGGCCGGCTCGGCGAGCTCCTGCGCCGCAAGGGCATGTGGAAGGGCAAGCGGCTGCTGGCCAAGCGCTACGTGACCGAGTCGACCACCCCGTCGCGGACCAACGGCTGCTACGGCCTGCTGCACTGGCTCAACGGCGGCGCGCCGTGCATCGCGCCGACGATCACCGAGCGCAGCGTCGAGCAGGGGCGCGACTGGCCGGAGTTCCCCGCCGACATGTGGCAGTTCTCGGGCCTGTTCGGCCAGCGGGTGACCGTGTTCCCGTCGCTCGGGCTGATGGTGGTGCGCAACGGTCAGGACCCGAGCCTCGTCCCCGCCGGCCAGGCGGACTGGGAGTACGAGACCTACCGGCGCGTGCTGAGCGCGGTGGTGGACCAGAAGGTGGAGAAGCCGCCGCCGGCTGTCGGCCCCGAGGAGCCCGAGCACGACTACGGCTTCCAGACGGCGATCCAGCACCCCGAGGACTACGGCAAGGGCGTCGCGATCTTCCAGGACCCGCTGCCGCCGCCCGGCCCCGAGCGCGCGCGGGCGGCGATCGCGCTCCAGGACGAGACGCGCGCCTCGCGCAAGGGCACGGTCGCGATCGAGCTGCTCTGCCCCGGCAACTGGCCGGGCCGCACCGGCCGGCGCTGCACCGGCGTGGCGACGCTAGGCAGCACCAGGTCGGCGCTGCCCTACGACATAGCGGCGGGGCGCGCCTCCACGCTGCGCTTCAGCCTCACCGCGAAGGCGCTGCGCAAGCTGCGCAGGACGCGGCGGGCGACGCTGGCGGTCGGGACGCTGAACGGCGCCGCGGGCGGGTCGTCGCCGGCGCGCGTGAACGTCGTGGTGCGCGCGCCGCGCTAGCGCCTCAGCGCCGGCCCGGCACCAGCTTCATCGCGAACAGCGCGAGCTTGGAGCTCGAGATCTCCGTGTGGCCGTCGGTCTGCACCCGTGCGGCCATCGTCGTGTCGAGGTGGTTGTAGCCGGGGATCACGATCTCGCGGCTCAGCGGCTTGTCGTTCGGCCGCGACTCGCTCACGCGCGCAGGTCCGCTGTCGGGGCCGTCGTTGTCGTCGCTGTCGCCGGCCTGGATCAGCAGGATCGGCTTCATCGCCGGGCCGTTGTGCTTGAGGCCGTCGAGGCTGCCGCTGCGGTCGCCGGACTCGGCGGCGCTCACGTCGGTGAGGATCCGCACGGGGAAGTACTGCTCGATGAAGTTCGTCGGCCCCTCGAAGAACGTGCGCGCCATCTCGCGGATGCTGGTGGCCTCGCTGTCGCGGTTCGTGTACGGCTCGCCGCGCGAGTTGAGCGCCACGGGTGCGCCGTCCTTCCCGACCTCGGTGTAGTCCTGCCAGGTGTAGAGCGGCTCGGTGGACGCCGTGATCGCGAGGGTCGGGTTCGGCGTCGGGAAGTTCTTGTCGACCAGCGGCCCGCCGGTGACGAAGCCGAGGCTGGCACGCAGGAAGCTCAGGCCGGCCGAGTTGTCGTCGAACACCGCGCCGAAGGTGGCCGCGCCGGTCAGCCGGTAGTCGCGCGGGTTGGGTGAGCCGGTCGCGAAGTTGACCGCGTCGCGCGAGAACAGCGCGCGCAGCGTGAGCTCGTACTCGGGCGTGTTCGGGACCAGCTTGTTCAGCCGCGACTCGGTCGTGGGCGCGTGGAAGGCGCCCACTCCCGCGATCGCGGTGAGCTGGATCGTCCCCGGCGTGAGCGGCGGGGCGTTGATGTACGGGGCTGCCCCGCTCTGGGCGGCGATCCCGGTGGCCACTCCGCCGCCCGCCGCACCACCGCCTGAGCCGTCCAGCTCCACGGTCGTGTCGAAGCCGACGAACCCGGCGCACTGGTTGTAGCCGGCGTCCTCGGTCGTCTCCTCGTTGCCGTCGAAGTCCCAGCTCGCGAACGCCGCGGTGATCGGCCCGCCCAGCGAGTGGCCGCCGCAGATCACGCGCTTCGCGCGGTGGCTCTGGCTCGGGATCTCGCGGGTGAGGACGGTGTGCCAGTCGCGCACCGTCCGCTCGAGCCCGAAGTCCTCGAGGAACTTCGCGTCCTGGGGCGAGGTGAAGCCGGCGAACCTCCTGCCCTCGACCTCCTTGCCGCCCCAGTAGTAGTCGAAGGCCGGCAGGATCGACTTCGCGCGGTCGGCCGCCTGGACCCCGTGCAGGTCCTCCAGGCAGTTGGCGCGGCGGTCGAGGCCCCAGACCTCGATGTTGCGCTTGCGCGCGGCGGCGGCTCGGATCGCGTTGCGCGCGACGCTGTCGAACGTGCCGGCGCCGCCGAGGAAGCCCGGCATCAGGACGAGCACGGAGTGGGCCTTCGTGGCCTTCTTCGGCCCCTTCGCGTTGCGCCAGCGGGTGTAGCCGAGCCAGTCGCACGCCTCGGGGTGCGCCGCGCTGCCGGCGGGCAGCGGGTCGTGGATGCGCACGTAGGACTGGCGGAACAGCTTGGCGTCGACGGCGCGCGACTTGACCGGCGCCTCGGTGCGCTCCTGCGCGGCCGCGGACACGGGGAGCGCGAGGGCGGCGGCGAGGACGGCGAGGGCGATGCGCATGGGCCGGAGGTTAGGGCCCTCCCGGAAACGGCGCTGGGTGGGGCCGCGGGATGGAGGTGGGCTCTCTTTTGGTCGCTATGCGGCCCTTAGAGAGCCCACCTCGCAACGGCCGCCGCGCCGAGCGCCGTTCGGTGGCCGGGGAGCGCGCGCCGAGCGGCCCTGCGGGCGCCGTAGATTAGGCGCGGTGAGCGCCGACCAGCACAGGTACACGACGGCCGGTGGGATCGCGGTCGCGCGCGCCACCGAGCGGGTGACCATCGACGCGGCGGTGGAGTCGATCATCGACCGGCTCGACTCCCAGCTCGGCGTGCTGCTCGCCTCCCGCTACGAGTACCCCGGCCGCTACACGCGCTGGGACATCGGCTTCGCCAGCCCGCCGCTCGTGGTCACGAGCCGCGGGCGGCGCGTGACGGTCGAGGCGCTCAACGAGCGCGGGCGGGTGCTGCTGCCCACGCTGCGCCGGGCGGTGGTGGCCGTGGACGCCGTCGCGGCCGTCGACGACGGCGGCGACGCAGCCTTCACCGCCACCGTCGCCGAGCCGGCCGGGCGCTTCCCCGAGGAGGAGCGCAGCCGCCAGCCGTCGGCGTTCGGCGTCCTGCGCGGGATCGTGGACCTGTTCCGCTCCGCGGACGACCCGCACCACGGGCTCTACGGCGCGTTCGGCTACGACCTCGCCTTCCAGTTCGAGCCGATCGAGCAGCGCCTTCCGCGCGCGGCCGACCAGCGCGACCTCGTGCTGTTCGTGCCCGACGAGCTCGTGGTGGTCGACCACAACCGCCACCTCGCCGAGCGCCACTCGTACGAGTTCGAGGTCGACGGGGCGAGCACGGCCGGCCTCCCGCGCGACGGCCGCGAGGAGCCTTACGAGCCCGCCGCCGAGCCGCCGCCGCGCCGCAGCGACCACGAGCGCGGCGAGTTCGCTCAGCTCGTGCGCAAGTCGCACGAGGCGTTCCGGCGCGGCGACCTGTTCGAGGTCGTCCCGGGCCAGACGTTCTTCGAGCCCTGCCCCGACCCGCCGTCGGAGGTCTTCCGCCGCCTGCGCGAGCGCAACCCCGCGCCGTTCGCGGCGCTGATGAACCTCGGCGAGCGCGAGTACCTGGTCGGCGCCTCGCCGGAGATGTACGTGCGCGTGGACGGCCGCCGCGTGGAGACCTGCCCGATCTCCGGCACGATCGCCCGCGGCGACGACGTGCTGGGCGACGCCGACCGCATCCTCGAGCTCCTGAACTCGGCCAAGGACACCGCCGAGCTGACGATGTGCACGGACGTGGACCGCAACGACAAGTCGCGGATCTGCGAGCCCGGCAGCGTGCGGATCCTCGGGAGGCGCCAGATCGAGGTCTACTCGAAGGTGATCCACACGGTGGACCACGTGGAGGGCTACCTGCGCGAGGGGTTCGACGCGCTCGACGCGTTCCTCACGCACGCCTGGGCCGTGACCGTGACCGGCGCGCCGAAGGTGTGGGCGATGCGCTTCATCGAGGAGAACGAGCGCTCGGCGCGCGGCTGGTACGGCGGCGCGATCGGCGTCGTCGGGTTCGACGGCACCATGAACACCGGCCTCACGCTGCGCACCGCGCGGATCAAGGACGGCGTGGCCGAGGTGCGCGCCGGGGCCACCCTCCTGATCGACTCCGACCCCGACGAGGAGGAGCGCGAGACCGAGCTGAAGGCGTCCGCCTTCATCGACGCCCTGCGGCGCCCGCGCGGCGTCGGCGAGCTCCCCGCCGGGGGCGAGGACGTGGACCCACAGGTGGGCGCCGGGCGGCGGATCCTGCTCGTGGACTACGAGGACTCGTTCGTGCACACGCTCGCCAACTACCTGCGCCAGACCGGCGCCGAGGTCACCACCGTGCGCGGCGCCGACGACGGGGCGCTGCGCGAGGCGCTCGACGGCGTCCGCCCCGACCTCGTCTTCCTGTCGCCCGGCCCCGGCGAGCCGAAGGACTTCGAGGTGAGCCGCGCGATCGAGCTCGCCCTCGAGCGCGAGCTGCCGGTGTTCGGGGTCTGCCTCGGCCTGCAGGCGCTCGTCGAGCACTTCGGCGGCAGCCTCGGCCTGCTCGACTACCCGGTGCACGGCAAGTCGTCGGTGATCGACGTGCGCGGCGGCTGGACCTTCGAGGGCCTGCCGAGGCGCTTCGAGGCCGGCCGCTACCACTCGATCCACGCCGCGCCCGACGCCCTGCCGGCCGAGCTGACGGTGACCGCGCAGACCGACGACGGGGTGATCATGGGGATCGAGCACGCCGAGCTCCCGGTGGCCGCGGTGCAGTTCCACCCGGAGTCGCTGATGACCACGCGCCGCGACGTGGGCCTGCGGCTGATCGAGAACGTGGTGCGCCGGCTGGCTACGCGGCGGTAGCGGGCGCCGGCTGGGTCTCGGCCTCCCACACCTTGTTCAGCTCCTGCTGCACGTAGAAGACGCCGATCGGGAAGAAGGCGGCCATCGCCACGATGGCGACGATCGGGTTGATGCTCTCGCCGGCGCCCGAGCCGCGCTGCGCCGCCTGCACCCGCTCGCCGGTGTTGTAGCCCGAGATCAGGAACGGGACCAGGACGATGAAGCCCGGCATGATCGCCCAGAACGAGTTCATCGGCTTGGTGCCCAGCTCCTCGGTGCCGCGGGCGCGCCCGAGCGCGGCCAGCTCCTTGTTCACCTGGTAGTACCAGTAGAAGCCGTAGATCCCGAGGGTCACCGCATCGAGGATCGCGCTGTTGACCGGGTTGCGAACCTTTACGGTGGCGTCGCTGTCGCGGATCTGGCGCTCCTCAACTGCCATGGCCGAATGCTCTCACATCGACATGATCGAGATCGTCCCGCCGGAGGAGGTCGAGGGCTGCGAGGAGTGCCTGAGGAGCGGCGGTCGCTGGGTGCACCTGCGCGTGTGCCTCACCTGCGGGAAGGTCGGCTGCTGCGACTCCTCCCCGAACCGTCACGCGAGCAAGCACGCCCGCGCCGAGGGTCACCCGCTGATCCGCTCGGCGCAGCCCGGCGAGGACTGGTGCTGGTGCTTCGAGGACGAGCTGATGCTCCGCGTGGAGTTCGGGGCCGACGCGTAGCCGCTCAGCGGCCGAGTCGCGCGCTGTACCACTCGTAGGTGGCCGCCAGGCCGCGGTCGAGGTCGAACGCCGGCGTCCAGCCGAGCTCCGCCCGGATCGCGGAGGAGTCGAGCGCCTCGCGCTCAGGCGCGCCGCCGGGCTCGCCGCGGACCTCGGGCTCCACGTCGCGGCCCGCGATCGCGATCAGGCGCCGCACCACCTCGCCCACCGGCGGCGCCTCGCCGCTGCCGGCGTTCCAGACGCGGCCGGCGTTCGCCTCGTCATCGAGCGCGGCGGCGACCGCCAGGTACGCCGCCACGGCGTCCTCGACGTGGATCAGCTCGAGCTCGGGCGTGCCGTCGGAGCGCAGCACGGGGCGGTCGCCCCCGGCCAGCGCCCGGCAGGTGCCGGGGATCAGGCGCGAGTACGAGAGGTCGCCGCCGCCGTACACGTTCGCCATCCGGACCACCCCCACCGGCAGGGCGTGAGTGGCGCCGTACGAGCGCGCGATCAGGTCGGCCGCCGCCTTCGAGACGGCATACGGGTGGCTCGGCCCGAGCGGGTCGTCCTCGCGGAACGGGCGGTCGCGCGGCGGCCCGTAGGCGCGGCCCGAGGAGGCCACCACCACGCGGCCGATCTCCTCCCCCACCTCGCGCGCGGCGCGGCAGGCCTCGAGCACGGTCCAGGTGCCGCGCACGTTGGCCTCGAAGGTCGGGTACGGCGAGCGCTCGGCCACGTCCGCCACCGATTGCGCGGCGAGGTGGAAGACGGCGCGCACGCGGTGCTCGTGCAGCACGCGCAGGACCTCGGCGTAATCGGCGAGGTCGAGCTGGGCGACATCGCAGCGGTCCTCGATCCCGTCGGCGCGGAAGCGCGACCGCGCGGACACGTCGCGGCGCGGGGCGATCACGCGCGCGCCCTCGTCCAGCAGCCGCTCGGCGAGCCACGACCCCACGAATCCCTGCGCCCCGGTGACCAGCACCGGCACGCCGTCCCAGCTCAAGCCGCGCCCGCTCTCGGCATCGCGGCAGCGTAGCCGCGCACCCGCTGCGCGAGCAGGACCGCGGTGAGCGCCCAGAGGGCCACCATCGGCGCGGTGTACGCCGCCCAGACGAGCCACTCCTCGGAGCGGTCGAGGTAGAGAACCAGCGCGGCGGGCGCGGCCAGCGCCTGGATCGCGAGCGCCGCCCGCAGGCGCCCGCGCGCGATCAGGAACGGCAGCCCCCAGACCAGGTACTGGATGAAGAAGTTCACGCCGAACAGCCAGACCGCGAGCCAGACCACCGTGGCCGCCTCCAGCGGGTCGGGCCGGAAGCGGGCCGCCAGCGCGGCCGCCGCGAGGATGCCTGCCGCCGCCACGACGCCGCCGTAGTCGCCGAGGAACGTCGTGCCCGCGCCCGCCGGCACGGCGTGCCCGGACTGCCAGAACAGCGGGAAGTCCGGCTGCACCAGCAGGCTCAGCCCGCCGAGCCCGGGGAAGCCCCGGTAGGTCAGGTGCCCCCACACCTCGCCGGGGTCGACCGCGACGAACGGCGCGAGCATCGCGAGCGGGACGGCGACCGCGGCGCCCGTCAGCGCGGCCAGCTCGCGCGGCGAGCGCACCGACGGCGCGAGCGCGATCAGCATCAGCAGCGGCACGGTCTTCATGCTCGCCCCGAGGCCGATCAGCAGCCCCGCGCCGACGGCCCGCCGCGGCCCCGCACGGTGCCAGACGGCGAAGGCGGCGAGCGCCGGCAGTATCGCCACCGAGTCGACCTGCCCCTGGTAGGCGGAGACGCCCACGAAGACCGGGCCGAGCAGCACCAGCGCCGCGGCGCCGAGGCGCGCTCGCTCGCCCGCGCCGTGGAGGCCGAGCAGGTGCTGGGCGAGCAGCGCGATCCCGGCGTCCGCGGCGATCGGGCCGGCGCGCAGGAGGTGCGTGAAGTCGATGCCGGTGGCCGACGCGAGCGACGCGAACGCGGCCACGACCGGGAGGTAGCCCGGCGGGTACGGCCAGCGCAGGTCCGGCACGTCCTCGTACAGGTGCAGCGGGTCCTCGCGCAGCGCGTGGCGCACGATCTCGAACGACTCGTGGTCCTCGGTGCCCGTGCCGGTCGCCGCCGCCACGATCAGGCGCAGCGCGACCGCCGCGCCGACCATCAGCCACAGGGTCCGGCGGCCCCGTAGGCTCAGGCTCGTGGGAGCCGCGGTCACAGGGGCGGGGGAAGCGCCGCCGGGAGGAGCGGGTCGAGCGCGCGGGCGCGCGACCAGTGTCGCCGCGCGGCGGCGCGGTCGCGGCGGGTCAGCGCCAGGCGCGTACGCAGGTACCAGACGCGCACGTTCTCGGGCTCGGACCCGGCGGCCTCGCCGAGCAGGCGCTCCGCGCGGTCGAGGCGGCCGGCGCGCTGGTTCGCGCTCGCCAGCGCCAGTTCGCGCGCGGCGCCGGGGTTCAGCGGGCGCGAGTCGTCGAAGAGCCGCTCCACGTCGCCGACCGGGCGCCCGGCGATGGCGGCGTCGAACGCGTCCTCGACCTTCTGCTCGCTGCGGTAGGTGACGAGCCCCGCCACAACGCCCGCGACCGAGAGCGCGACCACTCCTGCGCGCGTCAACGGGCGGGTCGGCACGCGCGCATTATGGATGGTCGCCGTGGCGCTGCTGGCGTCGCCGGCCGTGCTGGCGTTCGACCGGGGCGGGTCCGGCGCGTCGGCGCAGGCGCTGGGCGCGGTGCTCGCGTTCGGGCTGCTCGGCGTCTGCGCGGTGCTGGCTCCCTGGCCGCTCGTGGAGCGCGCCTGGCCGCTGCGCGCGCTGCTCGCGCTGCTCGCGTTCGCGGGCTGGACGGCGCTGTCGGCCGCCTGGAGCCCGGCGCTCGGCGACGCGGTGAACGACGCCGACCGGCTGGGGTTCTACGCGGGCGTGTTCTTCCTCGCCGTCGTGGCCATGAGCGACCCGCGCGCGCGTGCGCTCGCGCCGGACGTGCTGCTCTGGGGGATCGCCGTCGTAGCCCTGTACGCGCTCGCCGGCCGGCTGCTCCCCGACCTCGTGGAGGTCGCGCGCTCCGGCGCGGCGGGCGACCGGCTCGACCAGCCGCTCACCTACTGGAACGCGATGGGCGCGTTCACCGGCTTCGGCGCGCTGCTGGCCACGGCGGTGGCCGCCGGCGAGCGGCGCCCGCTCGCCTACCGCGCGGCCGCGTGCGCGGCGGGCGTGCCCTGCGCGCTCGCGTGCTACCTCACCTTCTCGCGTGCGTCCTGGGCGGCCGTGGGCGCGGGCCTGGCCGTGCTATCGCTCCTGCGCCCGCGCGTGGCGACGCTCACCGCGGCCGGACTCTGGCTGCTCGCGACCGCGCTGCTCGCCGGCCTCCTGCGGGCGTTCCCGGCGGCCCTGCACCTCGATCGCGGGGCGGCGGCGCAGGCCTCGGACGGGCCACCGGTGGCGCTCGCCGCGCTGCTGCTGGCGGCGCTCGCGGCGGCCGCGTTCGCACGCGTGGTGAGGGGGCGCGCTGCGGGGGCGCTGCCGCCGCGCCGCGCCGGCCCGCTCGCCGTGGGCGCCGTCGCGCTCGTGCTCGCCGCCGGGGTCGGCGTGTCGTTCGTCGCCGAGCGCAGCGAGGACATCGGCACGGGCGCCGCGCGCGTCACCACGCTCAAGACCTACCGCGGCGACTACTGGCGCGTCGCGCTCGGCTCCTTCGCCGGCCACCCCGCCGCCGGAACCGGAACCGCCGGCTTCCGCGTCGAGTGGATCCGCGAGCGCGACTCGCGCGTGTTCGCGGCCGACGCGCACTCGCTCTACTTCGAGACGCTCGCGGAGCTCGGCCTCGTCGGCGCTGTCCTGCTCGCTGCGCTCGTCGCCGCGGTGACCGGCGGGCTGCGCCGGCTGTGGCGGGTCGCGCCGGAGGACCCGCTGCTCCCCGCGGCCGCGGCCGTCCTGGGCGCCTTCGCGGTCCACGCCGGGCTCGACTGGGACTGGGAGATGCCGTCGGTCGCGCTCGTGGCGCTGCTCCTCGCGGCGGCGGCCGTGCAGCGCCCGGCGGCGCCCGCGCCCCGATGAGGGTGCTCGCGATCGGCAACCTGTTCCCGCCGCACCACCACGGCGGCTACGAGCTCGTCTGGGAGTCCGGCATGGACCTGCTGCACGACGCCGGCGACGAGGTGGCCGTGCTCACCACCGACTACGCGCTCGACGCGCCCCAGCCCTGGCCCGAGCACGCCTACCCCGTGCGGCGCGAGCTGCGCTGGTACCTGCGCGGCAGCGAGTTCCCGCGCCTGTCCGCGCGCGAGCGGCTCGCGCTGGAGGGTCACAACGCGCGGGTGCTCGGGCGGGTGCTCGGGGAGGTGCGGCCCGAGGTCGTGTGCTGGTGGTCGATGGGCGGGATGTCGCTGTCGCTGGTCGAGCAGGTGCGCGCGTCCGGGATCCCGTCGGTGGCGGCGCTGTGCGACGACTGGTTCGCCTACGGCCCCGCGGTGGACGCCTGGACGCGGGCGTTCGCCACCCGGCCCCGCCTGGCGGCCGCCGTCGGCGCGCTCACGCGCCTCCCCACCCGCCCGGACCTCGGCCGCGCGATCGACTCGTGGGTGTTCCTCAGTCGCGACCTGGCGGCGCGCGCCGACGCGGCCGGACTCGAGCGGCGCGCCGAGCGAGTCGCCCACCGCGGCCCGGACCCGATCTTCGCGGCGGCCGCGTCCGGCCCCCGGCCGCCGTGGCGCTGGAACCTGATCTACCTCGGACGCTTGGACGAGCGCAAGGGGATCGACCTCGCGGTGGACGCCCTGCCGCTGCTGCCCGAGGAGGCCGCGCTCACGGTCGTCTGGAGCGGCGAGTCGGACGAGCTCGAGCGGCTGCGCGCGCGGGTGCCGGCCGGGCGCGTGGCCTTCGCGAGCCCACCGCGCGCGGAGCTGCCCGGGCTCGTCGCGGGCGCCGACGCGCTGCTCTTCCCGGTCCGCTGGCGCGAGCCGTGGGGCCTGGTGCCGCTCGAGGCGATGGCGGCGGGGACGCCGGTGATCGCCACCGGCCGCGGCGGCTCGGGCGAGTACCTGCGCCACGAGCGCAACTGCCTGGTCTTCGACCCCGACGGCGGGCCGGCCGCGCTGGCCGAGGCCGTGCGGCGGCTGGCGGGCGACGCCGGGCTGCGCGAGCGGCTGCGCTCCGAGGGGGAGCGGACCGCCGCCGCACTCGATCCGCGCGGGTTCGAGCGGGCGGTCGCGGAGGAGCTTCGGCGCCTGGCGGCGAAAGGCGGGTCGTGAGCGAGCGGCCCGCCTACGTCTACCTGCTGCGCTGCCGCGGCGGCTCGCTCTACTGCGGCTGGACCTACGACGTGGACGCGCGCCTGGCGGTGCACCGTTCGGGCAGGGGCTCGCGCTACGTGCGCCGGCGGCTGCCGGTCGAGCTCGCGGCGGTGTTCGAGCTCGCGGGCGCGTCGGCCGCCCGCCGCGAGGAGGCGCGCATCAAGCGGCTCTCGCGGCGGGAGAAGCTGGCTCTGCTCGAGGGCGTCAGCCCCCCTCGCGGCTGAGCGCCGGCCACGCTCCGCGCGCCGCGTGCGCGAGCGCCGCGAGGTAGCAGGCGAGCGCGAGCAGCGTGGCCGCGGTGAAGCCCCAGGCGAGTGCGACGGCCACCGCGAGCACCGAGCCCAGCACCGACATGACGCCGTTGACCCCCCACGCCCACGGGACGCCGCCGGGATGGAGGGCGGCGAGCCGCCGCAGCCCGATCGGCATCGCGGCGCCGAGCGTGAGCCCGAGCGGCGCCAGGAGCGCCACCGCGACCGCCACGCGCGCGGCGAACGGGAGGTCGATCAGCGCGCGCAGGAGCGGCGCGAGCCCGGCGGCGCTCGCGGCTATCAGCTCCGACGCGACGGCCAGCGCGAGCACGAGGGCGCGCCGCGGGTCGGCCCGGCGCGCCGACAGCGCGGCGCCCGCCCCGGTGAACACGAGCAGCGCGAAGAGGACGACCGAGAGCGCGTAGGTGGGGAAGCCGAGGAACAGCACGAAGCGCTGGACGAGCACGACCTCGAGCAGCAGGAAGCCGAGCCCGATCGCCGCGAAGAACGCCATCGAGGCGAGCGGGGGCCGGCGCTCGCCCGCGACCAGCGCGAGCGGCAGCACCATCGCGGCCGCGGCCAGCACCGCGAGCACGCCGAGCACCAGCAGGAGCACGACGAACGGGGTCCGGCCGAGCGGCGTGGCGGTCCCGCCGCCGCCGAGCACGTCGCCGAGCCGAGTGGAGTTGAAGAAGAACGGGCGGTCGTCGCTGGGCGGGCACACGTCGACGCGGTAGCCGCGGCAGAACTCGCGCGGGGACCCGGCCGCGGCGAGCTCGCGCCACTCGCGCTCGTAGGGGCCGCCGGGCGCGTAGACGACGCCGAGCCGCTGGTCCGGCGCGTTGTCGCGCGCGTCGCCGAGGCGCCGGATCAGCGCGACCTCGTCCGGGCGGAACGGCGTCAGGCGCACGAGCACCGTGCCGTAGAGGTCCTCCGGCGCGGCCCCGAGCACGACAGCCACGTGGCGCTCCGGGTCGCCGATCCCGCGCCTGCGCAGCGCCTCGAGCGCCAGGACCGTGGCGCGCAGCGCCTCCTCGCCGGTGAGCCGGTACGGGCGCGAGACGTTCAGCACGCCCCCGGGCGCGAGGTGGTCGAGGTACTCGTCGAAGGCCTCGAGCGTGTAGAGGTTGCTCTCCGACAGCGCGTAGGCGTTGCCCGAGCCCGCCGCGAGCGTGGTCGTGAAGCCGATGTGCACCTGGTCGTAGCGCGTGTCGCGCTCCGCGAGCTTCGTGCGCCCGTCACCGATCGCGTAGCTCACGCCGGGCAGCGAGTACGGCGAGCCCGAGTAGCGCCCGAGCCGGCCGTCGACCACGTCGCGGATCGCGCGGTTGAGCTCGATCACGTCGACCCGCCGCTGGCCGGAGCCGAGCGCGTTGTAGATGTCGCGCCCGCCCCCGCCGCCGATCACCGCCGCCCGCCCGCCGCGGCGCACCAGCTCGTAGCCGATGCTCTGGGGCCCCGTGCCGAGCGCCCGCCAATCCGGGCGGCCGCGCCCGCGCACGTCGGGCACCGGCGCGAAGTCCTGGTCGTAGGTGACGGCCGGGGACGAGTAGCCGACGACCCGGCTGATCGGCGTCCACTCGTCCGAGACCACGTCCGCCCCGAACAGCCGCTGGGCGGGCGGGTCGAAGTACAGGAGCGAGCCGGCGCCGGCCACGACGCAGACCGCCGCGGCGAGCGCGGCCGCCGCGGCTCCCGCGATCCGCTCGGGCCGTCCGGGCGGAGCGATCAGCAGCGCGGCCGCCCCGGCCACCACGCCGAGCGCCGCGGCCAGCGTGGGCGCGTCGAGCAGCCACAGCGCCGGGACGACGAGCAGCGCGCCGAGGCCCGCGCCGCCGAGGTCGAACGCGTAGACGCGCCCGGCCGACGCGACGTAGCGGGCGATCGCCAGCGCGATCGCCACCCCCGCGGCGAGGAACGGCAGGCCCGCGACGACCGACGCGACCGCCACCTTGGCCGCGAACTCGGCGGTGACGCCGCCGGTCAGGTAGGGGAAGTCGAGCCGGACCACGACCAGCGGCACGACGACGACCAGCAGCGCGAACGCGACGCACCAGCGCGCGATCACGGACTCGGTGGACGGCCGCGCGAACCACGCCGGCCTGACGTACACGAGGATCGCGCCGGCGCCCGCGCCGAGCAGCGCGAGCGAGATCGCCAGGAAGGCGAAGTGGTAGAAGAGCACGGCCGAGAACAGCCGCGTGAGGACCACCTGGAGTGCGAGCGTGCACCCCGCCACGAGACCCACGGCGACGCCGGCGCGCAGTGGGATCCGGTCCGGCACCGGCGGCAGGCTAGCGGCCCTGGCAGGATGCCCGCCGATGCGCAGGCTGCGCACCCAGGCGCTCTCCGCCCCGGGGATGATCGTGCTCGCGGCGCTGGTCGTGCGGGTCGCCGTCGCACTCGCGCGCCGCGGCGACGCACCGGTTCTCGACGCGCTCGACTACGACCGCCACGCGGCCTCGATCGCGGCCGGCCACGGCTACCCGGACACCGCGCTCGCCGCGCCCGGCACGCCCACCGCCGCGCACCCGCCGGCCTACCCGTATCTGGTGGCAGCCGTGTACCGGCTGACCGGCGACAGCCAGACGGCGGGCCGGCTGCTCGGGGCGCTGCTCGGGGCGGTGGCGGTCCTGCTCGTCTACGCGATCGCGCGCGAGGTGCTCGGGCGCGGGCCGGCCGTGGTCGCGGCGGCGCTCGCGGCCGCCTTCCCGCCGCTGGTGGCGGCCAGCACCGCACTGCTCAGCGAGGCGCTGTTCGTGCCGCTCGCGCTCGCGGTAGTCGCGCTCGTGCTCGTCCAGCTCCGCGCGCCGCCGAGCCTGGCGCGGGCGGCCGCCACCGGCTTGCTGGGAGGCGCCGCCGTGCTCACGCGCACGAACGGGCTCGCGCTGGTGGCGGTGGCGGCCGTCGCGCTCGTGGCCGCGCGGCCGCCCGGCGAGCGCCGCCGGGCCCTGGCGCCGGCGGGCGTCCTGGTGGTCGCGGCCGCGCTGGCGCTGCTGCCGTGGACGCTGCGCAACGGCGCCGAGTTCGACCGCACCGTCGCGCTCACCACCGTCCACGGCTACAACCTCAGCCTCGCCTACAACCCCGAGTCCGAGCGCGCCCCGCGCGCCCGCTACCGCTTCCCCCCGAGCCAGCCGGAGCTGCGCGGACTGTTCGACCGGCCGGGCATCGACGAGGCCGAGCTCGACGAGCGGCTGCGCCGGCGGGCGCTCGACTTCGCGGCCGACCACCCCGGCTACGTCGCCGAGGTCACGTGGTGGAACTCGCTGCGGATGCTCTCGCTCCCGCCCGACGAGCCGGACCTCTCGTTCGCGGAGCTGGGCGCGGGCGACCGCGGGCGGAGGTTCCTCAAGGGCTGCGGCTACGCCGCCTTCGCGCTCGCGCTGGCGGGGGCCGCGGTCGTGGCGGCGCGCCGCGCGGGATCGCGGCACGCGTGGCTGCTGGTCGCTTTCGCGGCGGCCCTGTGGCTGGCGGTCGCCCCCGCGCTCGGCTCGGTGCGCTACCGCGTGCCGATCGACCCGCTGCTGCTCGTGTTCGCCGCCGCGGCGCTCGCGACCGCGATCGGCCGCCGCTGGCCGGCGCTCGCGCCGGAGCCGGGCGCGCGACGGCCCTAGCCCGTGACCGGCGCGCGGCCTCCGGCACCCGTGCCCCTCACCCGGTAGAGCGTCAGGTGCGCGCTGCGCGCGAGCTCGGTGAAGCCCTCGGCCCGCGCCCAGGCGTCGTCGTCGGACTCCGCGCCCGGCACCGGGCACTCGCGGCCGTAGCCGCCGCGTCCCACGAGCAGCAGGTCGAAGCGGCCGCGCCTGATCGCCGCCGTCCAGCTCGCGCGGTCGTCGTACTCGCGCAGCTGCCCGTCCACGGTGCGGCCCACGTACTCGACCTCGTTTCGCACCCGCTCGCCGAAGGCCGGCCACACCGGCGCCACGAGGTCCACGCCCCAGACGCCGGCGAGGCCGATGCGGGCGTGCTCGGGGGCGTCGCGCACGATCGCCGCGACCGGTGCGCCGGCGTCCTCGTAGCGGCCGTCGTTGAACTCGCTCTGGCGGGCGTGTCCCACCGCCACCAGCGCCGCCGCGGCGCCCAGCGCCAGCACCACGCGGATCGGTCCGCCTCTCCGGGCGAGTCGGCGCTGCGTGACGTGCAGGCCGGCCCAGACCGCGGCGGCCACCGCGGTCAGGGCCAGCAGCACCAGCGCGACCACCCTGAGGGGTACGTCGAATGCCTTCTCGACTCCGTGCGCCACCGCGGCCGCGGCGAGCAGCTCGAGCGGGACGCGCAGGCGCCTAGCGCGGCCGATGGCGTACGCCGTGAGCGGCGCGGCCACCAGGAGCGCGGGTACGAGGTAGCGGATGCTCGCCCCGGCGTTCGAGGGCTCCCCCTCGGGCCCGAACGCGCTGTACGGGGTGAGCGCGTAGCCCGCCGCGAGCAGCACCGCGAGCAGCGCGCCGAGGCCGATGAGCGCACGCGGCGGCCGCGCGGCGAGCGCGGCCGCCGCCACCAGGCCGATCGCGAGCGCGAGCCCCGGGCCGGCGTAGCCGTCGCGGTAGACCGGCAGGATGTGGTCGGCCCAGGCGTCCCAGTCGCCGAGGTAGTGGGCGATCGTGAAGCCGGCGCACTCGCGGATGAAGTCGCGCGGGGCGTCCCAGAGCGTCACGCCGAGCACGCTCACGTCGACCGGCTGGAGCGGGTTGCCGCTCTCGGCCAGGTTCCTCACGAGCCAGAACCCGCCGGCGAGCGCGACGACGCCGCCGACCAGCGCGCCGTCGCGGAGCGCCCCGCGCCGGCGACCCAGCAGGCGCGCGCCCAGCCAGACCGCGACGACGGCTGGCACCGCCCAGGCCGCGTACCACTTGGTGCCGAACGCGAGGCCGAGCGCCAGCGCGGCCAGCCACAGCTCGCCACGCGGCCCGCCGCGCTCGTGGCGCAGCAGGAACAGGATCCCCGCGCCGAGGCAGGCGAACATGAACGAGTCGGTCATCCCCTCGCCGTTGGCCGCGAACCCGACCACGGGCAGCGAGGCGAACAGCGCAGCGCCGAGCAGCGCCGCCGGCCGCGGCGCCCTCAGCTCGCGTGCGATCGCGTAGACCGAGATGGCGGCGAGCGCGATGAAGACCGGGTTGACCGCGCCCGCGAGCCAGTCGTTGCGCCACGGCAGGATCGCCGCCAGGAACACCACGTCGCCGGTGTGCGGGTAGTTGCCGTTCGCGAGCAGCGGCGCGAACTGGTCCACCCGCCAGAAGGTGCCGGTCTGGATCCACTTGCCGACGACGGGGAAGTGGAACGACAGCGTGTCGATCCCCTCGGGCGGGAGCACGGTGCGGTTCCACGCGCTGGCCAGCAGCCAGAGGCCCACGGCACCCGCGGCCACCGCCGCGGCGACCCACGACACGACTCCCCCGGCGGGCTCGGGTGGTGCGGGAGGCGACGGCTCCGGGCGCTGCTCCGGGAGGCGCGACACGAGGGCGAGCAGCAGCAGGGCGGCGCCGAGGGCGCTCCAGCGCGAGAGCACCCCGAGGACCCCCGGTAGCAGGTGCACGAGCACCACGCAGCCGCTCGCGAGCAGCCCGCAGGCGGCCACCCGCACGGTCCCGCGCAGATGCGCCAGCCGGCGCCGCTGCACGAGCAGCCCGGCGGCCACGGCCGAGCCGCTCGTGGCCAGGAGGAAGAGGAGCCCGGTGAGGTAGTCGGCGAGCGGCGCGGCCTGGCTCCGCGCCCGCCTAGCCGCCCGCTACGGCGGGCAGGATCGTGACCTCGTCGCCGTCCTCGACGGGCGTCTCGAGCCCGTCGAGGAAGCGGATGTCCTCACCCGCCACGTACACGTTGACGAACCGGCGCAGGTCGCCGTCCTCGGCGATCCGGTCGCGCAGCCCGTCGTAGCGGTCGTAGAGGCCGTCCAGGACCTCGCCCACGGTGCGGGCGTCCTCGACGCTGGCCTCCGCCTCGCCCCCGGTCACGGCCCGGAGCTGGGTCGGGATCTTGACGGTGATGCTCATCCGCCCGGCATCCTACGCACCGGCCGCGACGGGCGGCGAGAAGGCCTCCTCGAACGCCCGCGAGCTCGGATCGATCTCGCTGACCTCGAAGGTGCCGCGCACCGCGTCGAGCGTCTTGAGGCCCTCGCCGGTGATCACCAGCACGACGCGCTCGTCCGCCCCGATGTCGCCGCGCTCGGCCAGCTTGCGCAGCACGGCCGTGGTGGTGCCGCCGGCGGTCTCGGTGAAGATGCCGGTGGTCTCGGCGAGCAGGCGGATCCCGGCGCGGATCTCGTCGTCGTCCACCGAGTCGACGGTGCCGCCGGAGCGGCGCGCCAGGTCGAGCGCGTAGGGCCCGTCGGCGGGGTTCCCGATCGCGAGCGACTTGGCGATCGTCGCCGGGTTGCGCACCGGCCGGCAGACCTCGCTGCCCGCCGCGAACGCGCCCGCGACCGGCGAGCAGCCCTGCGGCTGCGCGCCGTTGAAAGCCGGCAGCTCGCCCTCGAGCAGGCCGACCTCCAGCCACTCCTCGAAGCCGCGCGCGATGCGCGTGAAGAGCGAGCCGGACGCGACCGGGCAGACGACCCGGTCGGGCAGCTCGAACCCGAGCTGTTCGGCGATCTCGAAGCCCAGCGTCTTCGACCCCTCGGAGTAGTAGGGCCTCATGTTCACGTTCACGAAGGCCCAGTCCTCGTGGTCGGCGGTGAGCTCGGTGCAGAGCCGGTTCACGTCGTCGTAGGACCCGCGCACGGCGACGAGGTTGGTCCCGTAGACGCCCGTGGCGAGCACCTTCTGCTCCTCGAGGTCGGACGGGATGAACACGTACGACTCGAGCCCCGCCGCGGCGGCGTGGGCGGCGACCGAGTTCGCGAGGTTGCCGGTGGACGCGCAGGCCACGACCTGGAAGCCGAGCTCCTGCGCCTTCGCCAGCGCGACGGTGACCACCCGGTCCTTGAACGAGTGGGTGGGGTTCGCGGCGTCGTTCTTGACCCAGACCTCCCGCAGGCCGAGCCGCTCGGCGAGCCGGTCCGCGCGGACCAGCGGCGTCGAGCCGGCGCCGAGCGCCGAGCGCGGCGGGCGCTCGAACGGCAGGAAGTCCGCGTAGCGCCAGATCGACTGGGGGCCGGCCTGGATGCGCCGCTTGGTCTCGGCGGCGTCGAGCCGGCTCAGGTCGTACTCGACCTCGAGCGGGCCGAAGCAGCGGTCGCAGACGAACAGCGCCTCGAGCGGATACCTCTCACTGCACTCCTTGCACTTCAGGGCCTTCGCGGCCATCTCACAGCCTCCTAGCGTCTCCTGGCTTGTCACCGCCGCTTTCGCTTTGTGACGGAGCTAGGAGCGCTCTGCCACATCTCCCAGGCCGTTGTCTTGGCGGCCTGATGGAATTGGCACCTGTATCCGCGTGCGGATGGTTGCCGGGGTTTCGTCGGGCCATGTCCCTCCACCCCTCTAGATGCGAACGGCTATGTCGAGCGGCAGAGAATACAGCCTGTGACGGTCAGCGTCATCGTCCCGGCGTGGAACGCCGAGGCCACGCTCGGACGCACGCTCGGCGCGCTGGCACGGCAGCGCTACTGCGGCTCCTACGAGGTGATCGTGGTCGACAACGGGTCGGCCGACCGGACCGCGGCGCTGGCCGCCGCCGCCCCGGGCCCGGTCCGGCTCCTGCGGCGCGAGCACGGGTTCGCGGGCGACGCGCGCAACGACGGCGTGGCGGCGTCCTCCGGCGGCCCGCTCGCCTTCACCGACGCCGACTGCTTCCCGGAGCCCGGCTGGCTCGCGGCGGGCGTGCGGGCGCTGGAGCGCGCCGACCTCGTGCAGGGTCGCGTGCGCCCGGACCCGCAGGCGCGGATGGGGCCGTTCGACCGCTCGCTGTGGGTGAGCGCCCACGACGGGCTCTACCAGACCGCGAGCCTGTTCATGACGCGCTCGGCGTTCGACGCGGCCGGCGGATTCGAGGAGCTCGACGGAGATCCGGACGGGCGCGCGTTCGGCGAGGACGTGTGGCTGGCGTGGCGTGCGCGCCGGAGCGGGGCGCGCGCCGCGTTCTGCCCCGAGGCGGTGGTCAACCACGCGGTGCTCCCGCGGGGGGCCGCGGGCTACGTGCGCGACCGCCGCGGCGCCGCCGGGTTCCCGCTGCTCGCACGGCGCGTGCCGGAGCTGCGCCGCGGAGCGCTGTTCGGCCGCGTCTTCCTGAGCCGCCGCAGCGCTGAGTTCGACCTCGCGCTCGCGGGAGCCGCCGCCGCGCTCGTGCGGCGCCGGCCGCTCGCGCTGGCGGCGGCGGCGCCGTACGCGCGCACGATCGCCCGCCGGGCGCTCGAGTCGGGCGCGCGCGCCCCGCTGGTCGCGCCGGTCGAGGTCGCGGCCGACGCGCTCACGCTCGGGGTGCTGGCGCGCGCCTCGCTGCGCGCGCGCTCGCCGGTGCTCTAGCCGCGCGGCTCGAGCAGCAGCCAGCTCGTCGGCGTGGGGCGCACCTCGTCGACGGCGTGGTCGCGCAGCTCGGCCGGCGCGCCGTCGAGCTCGCGGTACGCGCCCGGGTCGCGGCGGCGCGCCGCGATCTCGCGCGCGGCGTGCGACGGCTCGAAGCGCTCGCGCAGCGGCCCGCCGGTGTCCCCGCCGCCGTGCGGGTGCAGCTCCACCAGCAGCGTCGCGCGGGCGAGCGCCGGAACGGCCGGCCCGTCGAGGACGTCGAGCTCCGCGCCCTCGCAGTCGGCGAGCACGAACGCTCCGTCGAGCGCGTGCGCCGCGAGGCGCCGCGCGTTGGCCGGGCCGTGGCGGCGGACGCGCGCGCCGTTCGCCCGGGCGAGCGCACGCAGCGTACGCCGCGCGACCGGGTCGATCTCGTAGGCGTGCACCTCGGTCGCCGCGCTCGCGCGGGCGAAGCCCACCGCGTAGTAGCCGTCGGCCGCGCCGACGTCCACGAACAGAGGCGGGCGGCGGGCCACCTGCGCAGCGACGAGATCCGCCAGCTCCTCCTCGTACGCGCCCAGCAGCTTGGCGGTCAGGTGGTGCACGTGCGCCCGCGCGCGCTCCGGATAGCGCAGCCCGGCGAACGGCCCGTGGAGGACCGCCGGACCGTGGCGCTCGACGAACCAGCGGTCGAGCTCGGACCGTCCGATCCCGCGCAGGTGGTCGTCCTGGAGCCGGCGCTCGTGCAGCGCGCCCCGGCGCAGCTCGAGGCGATCCCGCGCCCGCCGCAGAAGCGATGCCATCGCCGCGCAAGCTAGCGCCCGCCAGGTCTCCGGCCGTCGCCGTAGAATCTCCTCACCGTGTCCGTGACCGTCGACGACCCGCTCAGTCCGAGCCATGCCGAACCTCCCCAAGCCACGCCTGAGGAGCCGGTCACGGTCGCGAGTCGACGCTCACGTCGCGCCCGCCGCCGCTGAGCCCAACGTCGAGGTCGTCGAGCACGGCGGCCTGCGCTGGATCAACATCGAGCGCCCCGGCCCGCTCGACCGCGCCTGGCTCGAGGAGCACTTCGAGTTCCACCCGCTCGACTACGAGGACGTCTCGTCGCGCAACCAGCGGCCGAAGATCGACGAGTACGACGACTACCTCTTCATCGTCCTGCACTTCCCGGTGTTCGACAAGAACGTCGGGCGCCTCAACGCGGGTGAGCTCGACATCTTCATCGGGCCGGGCTACCTGATCACGCTGCCGAACGTCCCGCTGCGGCCGGTCGAGTACCTGTTCGAGCGCTGCCGGGTGTCCGAGGAGACCCGCGAGCAGTTCTTCTCACAGGGCGCGGGCTACCTGCTCTACAAGATCGTCGACGACTCGTTCGACTACTGCTTCCCGATGCTGCGCAAGGTCGGGAACAAGCTCGACGTGATCGAGGAGGACATCTTCGAGGGGCGCTCCGAGGAGGTCGTGCGCGACATCTCGAACGCCAAGCAGGAGATCATCAACTTCCGCAAGATCATCCGGCCGCAGCGGCAGGTGCTGCGCGACCTCGAGCGGGTCAAGCTGCGCTTCCTCAGCGAGGAGCACGAGCTCTACTTCGACGACGTGGTCGACGCCTCCGAGCGCATCTGGGACATGCTGGAGAACTACAAGGAGGTCGTGGAGGCGCTCGAGGACACGAACGAGTCCGTGCTCTCGCACCGCGTCAACGACGTGCTGCGCGTGCTCACGGCGTTCAGCGTCGTGATCCTGCCGCTCACGCTGATCGCGAGCCTCTGGGGGATGAACGTCGGCGTGCCCGGCGAGGGCTCGGCGACCGCCTTCTGGGTCATCGTCGGCACGATGGTCGGCCTGCTCGCGACCATGCTGAGCTACTTCCGCCACCGCGGCTGGCTGTAGCCGCTACCCGGCGCTGCGCTCGATCGCCTCGAGGGCGTAGTCGATCCCGAGGAGCGTCTCGCCCTCGGGGGAGGAGCCGATCGGCGGGTGCGCCGCGAGGCGGCCCAGCCAGGCGTCGAGCATCGCGACGCCGAGCGAGCGCCAGCGCGGGCCGTCGTCGCAGGCCCCGTCGAGGCGGGCGCAGGCGTCGGCGAGGCGCAGCAGGCCCGCGGCGTAGAGGGCGCCGGCGTCAGGATCGGCCGGGCCCGCGGGGGCGCTGTAGTCGTGCGGCGGGACCCGCGAGGCGGGCAGGTTCGCGTCGAGGTAACGGGCCAGGCGCTCACCGGTCGCGACGAGGCCGCGCTCGCCGAAGCGGCGCCCCATCCGCGCGAACCCGTAGAGCGCCGCGGCGTGCCCGCGCGCCCAGGTCGTGTCGCTGCCCGCCGCGCTCGAGTGCTCGTAGGAGAGGACCGTTCCGTCGAGCCGGCTCGTGCGCACCGACTCCGCCGTGGAGCCGTCGGCGCGCACCAGCAGCCGTGCCACGCCGTCCGCGTGCCTGAGCGCGGCGTCCTCGAGCGGGCTCTCGTCGGCGCGGATGCCGGGATTGGCGCGGCGGCTGTTCTCGGCGAGCCGGTGGTTCCACTCGAACAGCGCGACGTCCAGCATCGTCTCGACGCGCGTCTCCACCTCGTCGGCCGACGCGCAGCTCGGGCAGCGCCCCGGCCAGAGGACCGTCGGGATCGTGCCGGTCCCGGAGTTGAGCACCCAGAGCCCGTAGAGCGGCGTGGAGGTCGTGCTCTTGCGGAACAGCCGGCAGCGGTGCTCCGGGCGGGTCGGGTGGCAGGTGCGCTCGTCGGCCTGCGCGGAGGACTCGTAGAAGCGCAGCCCCTCCCAGTGGACCGGCGGCACCTCGGAGCGGGTGCGGAACATGTGGTCGAAGGTGGCCCGCTCGCCCCAGTCGCGGAACAGCCGCGCGCCCGTGACCCCGTACGCGTCCCAGAGGGCGCCGGCGTAGAAGCCGTCGTCGCGGCCGCTCTCGAAGCGCAGCACGCCGTCGGCGCCGGTGCCGACCGGGTAGCGCCTCGCCGGCGTGCGGGAGTGGATGCTCGCGAGGCGGTGGAGCAGCAGCGCGCGGCGGTCGTCGCGGCGGGTCGCGACCAGGCCCGTGACCTGCGCGGTGCGGCGCAGCGTGCGCAGCTCGATCCCGCTGGCCTGGGTGACCTCGTGCGGGATCCGCGTTCCGTCAACGTGGATCTCGACCGGGTCGAAGCCGGCGACCTCGACGTGCCGCCAGCCGCCCGGCGCCGTGGCCCTCGGCAGCCTGGCGCTCGCGTCGCCGGACCTGACCGTCAGCGTGCCGTCGGAGCGCTGCGCGAGCATCAGCGGCTCGCCGCCCAGGTGGATGCGGAGGATCGCGCGGCGGGCCAGGCGCACGTCCAGCGACAGCGACCACGGTCGCGGCGGCATCGGACGCGCGATCGAGCCGCCGCCGGTCAGCGACAGCGAGCGCCCGTCGATCGCGTACGGGTTGCGCACGTCGACCCTCACCTGGCGCAGGCCCGGCCTGCCGATCACAGCCCAGCCGCGCAGCGGCAGGCCGAGGTCGTCGGCGACGACGTCGCGCGACGGCGCGGCGGACGCCGGCGCAGCCACCGCCAGCACGGCGGCCAGGACGAGCGGCAGCATCGAGAGCGAGCGCTTCATCGCGAGCCTGCGTCCGCCAGAACCCGGGACGCGCGCGAAGGTTGCGCCTACGCCTCGAGCAGCTCCAGGTAGAGGCGCTCGTACTCCTCCCCCATGCGGCGGGTCGAGAAGTCCGCGGCGCGCTCGCGGCAGGCCGTGCGCGTGTCCGGGTCCGCGGCCAGCTCGAGCGCCTCGAGCAGCGCCCGGGCGAGCGCCGCGGGCTCGGCGCCGGAGAACAGGCGGCCGATCGAGTCGCGGTCGACGACCTCCGGGATGGCGCCGAGATCCGACCCGACCACGGGCGTCCCGCACGCGAGCGCCTCCACGAGCACGAGTCCGAACGCCTCGCCCCAGGACGGCAGCGCGGACACCCAGGCGGCGGAGTAGGCGCCGGCCAGCTCGTCGCGGCCGCGCGGGTCGATCAGCTCGATCCCGTCGCCCGCCGCCGCCAGCCGGGCCGCCAGCGCCGGCTCGCGCGGCCGCTGGAGCAGCAGCCGCGCGCCCGGGCGCTCGCGCCGCACGCGCGCGAACGCCTCGACCAGCAGCGGCACGCGCTTGTTCTCGGCCGCGGCGTCGGCGAGGCAGACGATCGCCGGCTCCGGGCTGCGCTCGGCGGCCGGCCGGAAGGTCTCGAGGTCCACGGACGGGTGGATCACGCGCGCGTCCACGCCGAGCCAGCGGCGGAAGCCGTCGGCCGCGGCGTGGCTGATCGCCACCGTGGCGTCGCAGTCGCGGGTGGCACGCGTGAGCAGCTCGGCGCGCAGGCGGCGCTGGGCGATGCCGGTCCGCGTCGGCAGCCCCAGGAACGTGAAGACGGACGGACGGCCGTTGCCCGCCGCCCAGCGCGCGGCCGCGAGGGCGTCCGGCGGGTGGGTGGCGTGGGCGACGTCGTCGGTGCCGCGGCGCAGCGCCAGGTAGCTCAGCGGCGCGTGGGTCAGATGGTCCTCGAACGCGCGGCGGCGCAGGCGCCCGTCCGGCGGGCGCGGCAGCCGCAGGACCGGCACGCCGTCCTCGACGGTGCGCGACGGCGGGCCGCGGTGGCTCGTGATCAGCCGCGGTCGCTGCCCGCGTGCCGCCAGCTCGCGTGCGAGCTCGTGCACGAGCCGCTCCCCGCCGCGCCTCACCTCGGG
This sequence comes from Thermoleophilaceae bacterium, assembly GCA_036389835.1. Taxonomy (GTDB): domain Bacteria; phylum Actinomycetota; class Thermoleophilia; order Solirubrobacterales; family Thermoleophilaceae; genus AC-37. Next base: position 29,972 of record DASVWC010000037.1, read on the forward strand.
GAAGAACGCGGGCGCGAGCAGCGCCACGCGCAGGCCGCTCACAGGAAGAACGTGCGCCAGCGCAGGCTGCCGCGCGCGAGGGCGGCCATCTCCGCGCCGTCCACGACCGCGCGGCCCGGCAGCTCCGAGAGCGCCCGCAGCCGCCCGCGCGGACTCGCGCCGCGGTCGGGCAGCGTGTGCACGACCCACGGCAGCGCCAGCACGCCCGCCGCCGGGCGCCGGCGGCCGAGCAGCGCGCCGGCCAGCGCCAGCGGCAGCCACACGTGCGTGCGCTTCCAGAACGCCCACATCGGGAAGTGCTGGCGCACGCGCGGCTGGCGCTTGACGAGGTAGGCGAGGTGCTGCCAGCGCCAGCGCGCGCGGACGAGCCGCGCGAGCGACACCGCGTGCACGGCGTGGAAGGTCACGACGTCGCGCGCGCCGACGTAGCCCGCGCCGGTCTCCCGGGCCCGGATGGCGAGGTCGGTGTCCTCGCCGGCGGCGAGCGGGAAGGACTCGTCGAAGCCGCCGACGCGCTCGAGCAGCGCGCGCGGGTAGACGATGTTGCAGGTCTGGGCCCAGGGCGTCGGAGGCACGATCCGCTGGGTGTCCACGTGCGCGGCGGCCCGCACGAGGTGCGCCTCGTCGGGGTCGGGCAGAGTCGCGCCCTGGACCACGGCCCCGGGGAACGCGCGCGCGGCGTCGAGCGCGCGCTCGAGCCACTCGGGCGGCGGGCGGCAGTCGTCGTCGGTGAACGCCACGAGGGGCGCGCGGGCCTCGCGCCAGGCGGCGTTGCGCTTGGCGGCCGGTCCCGGGCCGGGGTCGAAGCGCAGGTGGCGCAGGGTGCCGGTCGCCGCGAGCGGGTGCTCGCGCAGCAGCTCCTCGGTCGCGGGACCGGCCGAGTCGTGGGCGACGATCACCTCGAAGCGCTCGCGCGGGAGCGTCTGCTCCTCGAGCGCGTTCAGCAGCCAGCGCAGGCGCAGCGGCCGCTCGTGCGAGGCCACCACCACGGCGATGTCGGGGGCGTCCGCCACGGGCGGGAAGTTATCGGGCAATACGCTCCCCCCGGATGGAGGCGGCCCCGGCGCTCTCGGTGGTGATCGCGACCCGCGACCGCGTCGGGCGGCTGCGCAAGCTGCTCGACTCGCTGCGCGATCAGTCGTTCGACGGCTTCGAGGTGATCGTGGTCGACGATGGCTCGCTGCGCGGCACGCCGGAGCTGATGCGCCGCTACCGCGACGGCGAGGCCGAGGCGCCCGGCCTCGGGCTGCGCGACGTGCGGCGCGAGGAGGCGGGCGGGCCGTCGGCGGCGCGCAACGACGGCTGGCCGCTCGCCCGCGCCCCGCTCGTGGCGTTCACCGACGACGACTGCGTGGCCACGCCCGGTTGGGTCGCGGCGCTGCTGGCGGCCGCCGAGCGCGCGCCCGGCGCCGTCGTCCAGGGACGCACGCTCCCCGACCCGCGCGAGGAGTCGAAGCTCGGCCCCCGTGCGCGCTCGCTCTGGGTGGAGGAGCCCGGGCCCTACTACCAGGCGGCCAACATCCTCTACCCGCGGTCGCTGCTCGAGCGGCTCGAGGGCTTCGACGCCGAGGCGTTCCCGTGCGTGGGCGAGGACACCGACCTCGCCTGGCGCGCGATCGCGGCCGGCGCGGCGGTCGAGTGGGCTCCGGACGCGCTGGTGCACCATGCGGTGCGCGACCTCGGGACGCTCGGCGCGCTGCGGATGGCGGCGCGCTGGACGCCGTCGATCCGCCTCTTCGCACGCCACCGTGCGCTGCGCGCCGAGCACCTCACCCACGGGGTGTTCTGGAAGGGATCGCACTACCTGCTGGCGCGGTTCCTCCTCGCGCTGGTGCTGCGACGCCGCGCGCGCTGGCTCGCCCTCTGGCTCGGCGCGCCGTACGTGCGCAACCTGATCGAGCGGGTCGGCGGGCCGCGGGCGGCGCCGTTCCACCTCGTGCACGACCTGGTCGAGGCCGCGGCGGTGGTGCGCGGGGCGGTCAGGTACCGGACGCCGGTGATCTAGCCGAGCTGGCGAAACCCTGTGGGCAAGCCTCCCGTGAACGGCCTCGGTCTCCGCTCACCGTAGGATTTTCCTCCCATAGGATGGAGAATCCTCCGGTGACGGGATCTCGGACCTCGCGCGGTTAGGGGAACCGGCGCGGCCGCGGGCGAGCTACGGTGCCGCCCGGCGCTCGGCCAGGTGCGCGAGCGCCAGGCCGGCGAGCACCACGATCGCGAGGTCGGCGGAGTGGCGGAAGCGGGTGTAGCCGTAGCCGGCGACGCTCACGATCGTCACCGCCACGGGGGGCACGAGCAGGACCCAGAGCGAGGCGCGGCGGCGGCGCAGCAGCACGGCGCCGTAGGCCGCGAGCGGCAGCAGGAGGAAGTAGACGCCGGTCCCGAGCGCCTCCATCGTGCGGTCGCGCCCTTCGACCTGGTCGACCTGCTGGCGCGGGCGCCAGACGCCCCAGGTGCGCATTACGCGCACGGGAACGACGACGGCCACGAGCCGCCCGGCGTGGTCGCGCGCGTAGTCGATCCCGTCCTCGCGCCAGATCGCCGCCTGCTCGGACTCGTCGCGCTCGACCGGGGGCGAGCGGCACTCGGTGCGCCAGAAACCGAGGTCGCGGCCGTGGTAGGTGCGGTCGCAGTTGGCGCCGGTGAGGACGGTCGCGTCGTTGGTGGAGACGAGCACCGGGTCGTCGAAGGTGGTGAGGTTGCGGATCGCCCAGGGGGCGAGGACGAGGGCCGTCGCCGCGAGGAGCACGGCTCCGGTTCGTGCGCGTTCGCTCGACCCCCGCCAGACGGCCGGCGCCGCCAGCAACGGGAGCAGCAGCAAGCCCTCGCCGCGCGTGAGTGCGGCCAGGCCCATGACCGCGCCCAGGGCCGCGGCGGCCGCCGCCGTCGGGTGCTCCAGCAGGCGGAGGGTCAGCAGCAGCGCCGAGGCCACCCACAGGCCGTAGAGCGTCTCGCTCATCAGCGAGCCGTCGGCGGCGATCAGCAGCGGGTGGCAGGCGGCGATGGCCGCGACGGCCAGGCCGGCGGTGTCCCCGGCCAGGCGCCGGCCGACCAGGCCGAGCACCCCGGCGGTGGCGACGCCGACCGGGACTCCCGCGAGGCGGTGGGCGAGCAGGCCGTTGCCGCCCAGCTCGGAGGCGGCGGACAGCAGCAGCGGCCAGAGCGGCGGGTGCTCGGCGGTCGGGGTGGTGCGAGCGAAGTGCTCGACCTCGAAGGGCGACACGAACCCGCGGCCGTCGGCGAGGAGGTTGGCGAGCTCGTGGTAGAAGAACATGTCGCCCACGAAGCCGTCGCCATAGGCGTCGCCCGGCCCGGCGATCGTGTAGACGAGCCGCACCACCAGCGCGCCGGCGAGGATGGCGGCGAGGCGGGGGGCGAAGCGGCCGGCGCGGTTCACGGGCGCGCCGGGACCCCGAGGACGGCGGCGATCAGGGCGGCGCGCTCGCGCGAGTCGGGATCGCTGCGGACCTCGCCGACGCCCGCTCGCCGCAGCCGCCGCGCGGGCGCGGCGACCTCCCGGAGCGGCGCGACCCGCGCGCGGGCGCCGAGCGCCGCCAGCGCCGCCAGCGCCGCCGCGCGGCGGAGGATTCCGTCGTCCTCGGCGAAGCGGGCGCGCAGCTCGCGCGCGGCCTCGCGGTCGGGGCGCTCCGGGCGGCGAGCGGCCTCGATCGCGAGCGGGCCGCGCGCCGCGAGCGGGCGGGCGAGCTCGGCGGCCGCGGCGGTGGGGAACTCGGCCACGAGGAGCGCCTGCGGCGGAGCCGGCGCGGCCGACGCGGCCTGCGGCGGAGCCGGCGCGTCCGGGCCGGGCGCGGCGTCGTTGCTCATCAGGTAGCCGGCCCCCTCCGCCAGCACCACCGCGCCGTCGAGCAGCTTGAAGGCGGCTCGCTCGCCCCGGCCCGCGGCCGCCCAGGTCGCGGCCCCGGCGAGGCTCCGGGCGAGCCGGCGCGTCACGCGCGGGCGCGGGGACGAGCCCGGGGCGCGGCGCTCCATCCAGGCGATCGCGGCGCTGTAGCGGGCCATCTGGCGCAGCAGCGGGCGCACGCGCTCGCGGTGCAGGTGCTCCACCGCCGCCGGCTCGCGGTAGTCGAGCGTCCAGCCCGCGTCCTGGATGCGCCAGCAGAAGTCCTGGTCGCCGCCGGAGCGCAGGCCCTCGAAGAACCCCCCCACCTCGGCCCACGCGGACCGCCGCACCAGCAGGTTGGCCGTGATCGCGTACGGGCGGTGCACGTCGCGGAGGTGCGCCGCCTGGCTCAGATAGCGCCGGGAAGCGGCATAGCGGGCGGCGAGCGCGCGCTGCCCGCGGCCGGCCACCACAGCGCCGGCCACGGCCCCGCACCGCTCGCCGACCGGCTCGCGGAAGTAGTCGTCGAGCAGCGACGCGGGCGGCCGCGTGTCGGCGTCGAGGAAGAGGAGCCACTCGTTGCGAGCGGCCTCCGCGCCCACGTTGCGCGCGTAGTAGGACGAGCGCTCGGCGAGGGCGGTGACGGCGCGGAGCGGAGCGGCGGCTCCACCGGGGCGAACGGACGCCAGGCCGCCGCCGTTGTCGGCCACGACGACCTCGTCCCCCTCGCCGAGCCGCAGCCGGCCGAGGGCCTCCACGAGCGCCCGCCCCTCCGCCGCCGACCCGAGGAACGGGACCACCACGCTCACCGCCGGCCGCGGCTCGCCGGAGAAGTGCGGCACCGCCCCGTAGCCGCGCCGCGCCGGGTGGTCGTCGAGCGGGTCGGCCGAGTAGCCGGCCGCGAATGCGCCGAGGTGCGCCGCGCGCAGCCAGAGGTCGCGGGCCGGCCGCGGGAGCGCGCGCGGCGGCCCGGCCGCCAGCCGCCGGACGCGCGCGAACGCGTGGCCGAGCGCCAGGCGCGGGCGCCCGGCCGGCGGGCCGGGCAGCGGCCGGCGGTGGTCGTGGATCGCGTGCAGCAGGCGCCCGCCGCGGCCGACGGCGGTCATCCGCTCGAGGGAGCGCTCGATCCCGTAGCGGTGCGAGTGCAGCACGCCCAGGTCGGGCCGGTGGCCGAACGCGACGCCGCGGTCGGCGAGCCGCAGCGCCAGCTCGAGGTCCTCGAACCCGTAGCCGGAGAAGCGCTGGTCGAAGCCCGCGCACTCGAGCAGCGCCGCCCGCGGGACCGACACGTTGCCCGTGTAGAAGGTCTCGGGCCCCGGCGGCTCGCGCCGCAGGCGCTCCATGTCGACCATGTGGCCGCTGCGCTCGAGCCAGTCCATCACCTCGGTGCGCTCGACCGCGGGGTCCCACTCGATCCGGCCCGTGACCGCCCGCACCGTGCCCTCCACGTGCGCCTCCACGTGGCCGCGGACGAGGTGCTCGTCGGCCGGGATGCAGTCGTCGCCGATGAACAGCACCAGCCGGCCGCGGGCCTCCGCGATCCCGCGATTGCGCGCGGCCGCGGCGCCGGGCGCCGCCTCAACGACCACGCGGACGCCGGCCAGCTCGGGGCGCTCGCGCGACCCGTTGTCCACCACGACGACCTCGGCCCGGACGCCCCCGAGGTCCTGCCGGCGCAGACCGGCCAGGGTGCGCGCCAGCACGTCCCAGCGGTCGCGCGTGGGAATCACCACCGTGACGTCCGGCATCGGGCCGAGAGGCTATCCGCGCAGGCCGGTGCCTCAGGTAGCCTGCCCGGCCGTGCAAGCGGGCCGGACACCCCACGTCGCGGTCGTGGTGCTCACCTGGAACGGACGCGAGGACACGCTGGCGTGCCTGGCCTCCCTCGACCGGCTGCGCTGGGACGAGCTCACGGTGGTCGTCGTGGACAACGGCTCCGCCGACGGGACACACGAGGCCGTCCGCAGCGAGTTCCCGCACGTCACGGCCATCCGCAGCGAGGCCAACCTCGGCTTCGCGGAGGGCAACAACGTCGGCATCCGCGCCGCGCTCGACGCCGGCTGCGACTACGTGCTGGTCCTCAACAACGACACGCTGGTCGACGAGGGCCTCGTCGAGGCGCTCGTCGCGGTGGCGGAGCGCCGGCCCGACGCGGGCGCCCTCTGCCCGCTGATCCGCTACGTGGACCCGCCCGACCGCATCTGGTACGCCGGCGCCCGCTTCGACCCGCGCTCGGTCCACAACGGCCGCCACACGGGCTACGGCGAGGTCGACACCGGCCAGTACCACTCCGTGCGCGAGACCGGGCGGGCCACCGGCGCCGCGATGCTCGTCCCGCGTGCGGTGATCGAGCACGTGGGGTGCTTCGACTCGCGCCTGTTCATCCAGGTCGAGGACGTGGAGTGGTCGCTGCGGATGCGCGCCGCGGGCTTCCGGATCCTGTTCGTGCCCGACGGCCTGCTGTGGCACCACGTGGCGGTCACGAGCGGCGGCGAGCGCGGGCCGACCACCGCGTACTACGAGATGCGCAACTCGCTGTTCGTGAGCGCGTGGCACGGCGGCGACGGGCGGCTGGCGCGCGTCCGGCGCGAGCTCGGGATGCTCGCCGTCCACCTGCTCCACGCGCGGCTCGGCGCGCGCCCGCTCGACAACACGCGCGCCGTGCTCGAGGGCTGGCGCGACTACCGCGCGGGGCGCCTCGGGCCGCGCGGCTCGGCCCCCGCCGGGGCGCCCGCGCCGGTGGCGATCGGCGACACCGCCGGCACGCCCGCCTGACCCCTTGTCGCTCGACCGCTGCCTGCTGCTGGCACGCGCCGCCCGCCCGGCCGACCGCGAGGCGCTCGCCGCCCGGATCGAGTCGCTCGCGCGCTGGCACCGGGGCGCCGCCACCTGGACGCGCGTGGGCGAGCACTGCGCGGCGGGCGCCGTGCGCTACGACCGGCGCCGCGAGTCCCTGGCGGAGCCGCTCGCCTTCGGCGAGGAGGCCGCGCCGCGGGACGTCCTCGCCGCGCCGCCGGCCGCCCTCCGCGCACTCGACGGCGCCACCGCGCTCCTGCACGCCGGCGCGGAGAGCGCCTGCCTGGTGGCGGGCGCGGGCTGTCCCGGCATGCTCTTCGCCGCCTCCTCGGCCACGGTCGACGCATGGAGCACCCACGCGGTGGCGGCCGCCTGGCTCGCCCACGGGCGCGCGCGCGTGGACCCGGCGGCGGTCCCCGAGCAGCTCGCCGCCGAGTTCGTGGGCGGCGAGCGCAGCCTGATCGAGGGCGCCCGTCCGCTGCCGCAGGCCGTCCGGGTGACGGTCGCCGACCGCGGCACGACCGTGGAGGACCTCTGGCCGCTCGCGGAGCGCTGGGCCGCGCTGCCGGAGGACGAAGCGGCCGCGCACGCCGAGCGGCACCTGCTGGCATCGCTCGAGCGCCGCGTCCCCGCCGGTGCGCACGCGAGCCTCACGGCCGGCCTCGACAGCCGCGTCGTCGCCGTCGCGCTGAGCGAGCTCGGCCTGGCGCCGCGCGCGTTCACCTGGGGGGAGCCGGGCTGGGACGACGTGCGCGGCGCGGCCGAGGTGGCGCACCGGCTCCGGCTCGACCACGAGGTCGTGGCCATCGAGTGGCTCGGGGACGAGGACGCGATGCGCGAGGTCGACCGGCAGGCGCGCTGGACCGAGGGCGCGCTACAGGCCGGCTTCGCACGGCTCGTCTGGCCGGAGCCGATGCAGGGGTTCGTGACGGGCGCCGGTGGCGAGGCCGGGCGCGCGTTCTACTACCGCGACGCCGCCCCGGCCCGCGAGGAGGCCGACCCGGCCGAGCTGGCGGGCGCGCTCGTGCGGCTGCTCGAGCCGCGCCTCGCCGGCGCGCGCCCGGAGGCGGTCGAGTCGCTCGCCGCCAGCGCGCGCGGGTGGGTCGAGGCGGCCGCCGCGGCCGGCCACGGCGGCTGGCGCACGCTCGACGTGGTCTACGGCGAGCAACGCCTGCGCCGCTGGCTGCGTGGCATGCTCCCCCGGCTCGAAGCCCCGATGATCCCCGCCTTCGCCACGCCCGAGATCGGCCGCGCGCTCGCCTCGCTCCCGCTCGACCAGCGCCTGTCCGACGGCTTCCACCGGGGCTTCCTCGAGCGCCGGGCGCCGGAGCTCGTCCCGCGCCCGGCCGCCCGCCGGCGCCGGCTGCGCGACCGCCTCCCGGGCCGCCTCCGCGGCGGCGCGCCCTCGCCGCTGCGGGCGCGCTGGCCCGCCCACCCCGCGTTCCGCGACTGGGTGTCCGAGGGCGTGCTCGGCTCGCCGCTGGTCACCGACCCGCTCGGGGAGCGCTGGGCCGCCCGCACGCGCTCGCGGTTACTCGCGGGCGACGCCCACGCGGAGGCGACCGCCCTCGCCGCGGCGGCGGTCGTGGCGCTGGCGGACGCGCTGCCGGAGCTCGGGCACGATGCCTGACGCCGAGCGGGCGAAGGCTGCGCTGCTCGCGACCGGCGGGGAGCCGGCCGCCGGCGCCGCCGAGGCGTTCCTGCGGCGCAGCGCCCTGCGCGCCGGGCTGGCGGTCGTCTACCACGGGCTCGCCGAGCGCCCCGGCGACCCGGCGCGCGACCTCGTGCCCGCGCACGGCGTGGACCTCTTCGAGCGCCAGCTCGAGCACCTGTGCTCGCGCTACCGACCGGTGCGCGCCTCGCGGCTCGCAGCGGCGGCGCGCACGCGGCGGCGCGGCGAGCCGTTCCCGGTCGCGATCACCTTCGACGACGACCTCCCCTCCCACACCGAGCTGGCGCTGGCGCTGCTCGGCCGGGCGGGCGCCCCCGCCACCTTCTTCCTGGGCGGGCGCGCGGGCTGGGCGGACCGCCTCCAGGCGCTGCTCGAGCGCGGCGCCGAGCCCCCGCCGCCGGTCCGCGCCGGGATGAGCGCGCGCGAGGCGCGCGCGGCCGTCGAGGCGCTGCCGGCGGCCGAGCGGGAGCGGTTCGAGCTCGAGCTGGCCGAGGCCGCGCGCGAGTTCGCGACCGGCGCGGCGGCCGTCGACGCGGGCAGGCTCGCGGAGGCCGGCCACGAGGTCGGCTTCCACACCCTCGCCCACCGGGTCCTGCCGCCACTTCCCGACGACGAGCTGGCCGCGGAGCTGTCCGACGGACGCGACGAGCTCGCCGCGGCCGCGGGCGCGCCGATCGACGCGATCGCCTATCCCTTCGGCGTTGCCGACGAGCGCGTGGCCGCGGCCGCCCGGTCGGCCGGCTACCGCGCGGGCTTCATCGTCGGGCCCGCCGCCGTGACGCCCGCGACCGACCCGCTGCTGGTCCCGCGCGTCGACGCTCCGTTCGAGCCGCCCGCCCGGCTGGCCTGGCACCTCGCCCGCGCCCTGCTCGCCGCGCTCGCCGCCGGCGGCGAGTCGGGGAGCCGCGGCGCCGACGCACGCCGAGCCATCGCCGGCGAGAGCCTCGGCCGCGCGCTGCGGCGCGCCCGCACCGAGCCGCGCGCCGGGTCGCTCGACCTCGGCGACCTCGCCACCACCCGGCCCGTCAGCGGCGGCTTTGGCTTCGAGCGCGGCACGCCGGTCGACCGCCACTACATCGACCGCTTCCTCGGCGCGCACGCGGCGGATGTCCGCGGGCGCGTCCTCGAGGTGTCCGAGGACCGCTACACGCGCTCCTTCGGCGGCGCCGCGGTCGAGTCGGTCGAGGTGCTGCACGTCGAGGAGGGCAACCCGCGGGCCACGCTGGTGGGCGACCTGACCGACGCGCCGCAGATCCCCGACGCGAGCTTCGACTGCGTGATCTGCACCCAGACGCTCCTGCTGATCTGGGACGTGCGCGCCGCGATCGCCACCATCCGCCGCATCCTGCGCCCCGGCGGGGTCGCGCTCGTGACGGTGCCCGGGATCACGCGCGTCTGCCGCGAGGAGGCGGAGTCGTGGGGGGACTACTGGCGCTTCACGGCCCAGTCCGCCCGCCGCCTGCACGAGGAGGCGTTCGGCGCGGGCGCGGTGGACGTCTCCACCTACGGCAACGTGCTGACCGCGACCGCGCAGCTGCACGGGATCGCCGCCGAGGAGCTGCCGGCCGAGCAGCTCGACGCGCACGACCGCGACTACGAGGTGCTGATCGGCGTCCGCGCCGAGGCGCGCCCCGTCTAGCCCTCCTTGCGGTGACCGTAGGGTTCGGGCTGTATGAGCGACCAAATCCTCCGGTCACGGGAACGACGCCGTCCGCGAGGCTCGTCGAAGGGCTTCGCCGAAGCCCGCTAGCCGCCCAGCAGCGCCTCCACCGCCTCGCCGCCCAGCCGCACGCTGTAGTTGGTGCCGCGGTCCTCGGGATAGATCTGGGTCGTGTTCGCGAGCACGAGGCCGTCCACCGGCGTGCGCAGCGGCGGGATCCGGTGGACGTAGCCCGCCGGCACGATCGGCTGCGCGGCGGGCTCGCGGAAGAGCCAGCTGCGCACGACCCAGTCGGGCGCGAAGCCCGGGTTCACCCGGCGCAGCCCGGGCAGGTACTCGCGGAGCAGCTCGTCGGGCGAGAGCGCGAGCAGCCGGTCGTCGTGGGCGAGGTAGTTGGCCACGTAGAGGAACCGGCGCCCGCCGTAGCGCTCGGGCTCGATGAAGTTCGTGTGCTCGATCAGGCCGATGAACGGCAGCGAGGCGTCGGCCACGTTGAGCCAGTAGAAGCGGCCGAAGCGCCGGTCGATCTCGAGCACCAGGCAGAGCGCCGCCTGGTACTCGGTGCGCCGCACGCGGTCGAGGTAGTCCTCCCCCACGTCGGCCGCCAGCGCCGGGTCGAGGACCTGCTCGAACACCTCCGACGGCACCGTGGCTATCACGCGGTCGTAGCGCTCCGGCTCCCCGGCGGGCTCGAACTCGCGCGGGTCGTGCCCGCGGCGGAACGAGTCGGGTGCGCCGCCGACCACCTCGAACCCGCCGCCGCCCGCGCGCGCCACCCTGGCGGCCGGGCGATCGGTCAGCACGCGCCCGCCGCCGGCCTCGATCTCGTCGCGCAGCCGCCCGAAGAGCGTCTCGAAGCTCCTGCGCGGGTAGCCCAGCAGCTCCTTGCGCGCCTCCGCGCCCCTGATCTGGCGCCGGGTGGTGAGCTTGCCCCAGAGCCAGGCCATCGCGATGTCGTCGGCGCGGTCGCCGTACTTGCCGTGCAGCAGCGGCCCCCAGACCTTGTCCCAGGCCTGCCGGCCCATCGCGCGCTCGACCCACGAGCGCGCCGTCACGTCGTGGAACGGATCGACCGTCGGGTGGCGGCGCTGGAGCCAGACGACCGCGAGCCCCATCCGCAGCCGCGCCGGCAGCGACATCGGCGAGAAGCGCAGCAGGTCGAGCGGCGAGGTGAACGGATGCGCCTCGCCGTCGGCGAACATGCCCACGCTCGACGGGCGCCACTCCAGCTCGCCGGGCAGTCCGAGCTCGTCGTAGAGCTCGGCGATGTGGCGGTCGCTCGTGAAGAGGTGGTGGTAGTAGCGCTCGATCAGGTGGCCGCCGCCGACGTCGAGCGTCGCGGCCTGGCCGCCGAGGCCGGGCCAGCGCTCGTAGACGTCGACCCGGTGGCCGCGCTGGGTCAGCCGGTAGCCCGCGACCAAGCCGGCGACGCCGGCTCCGAGTACCGCCACCCGCATCGTCAGGGCGCCGGGACTCGCTGCGGCTCGGCCGGCGCGCCGCGAGCCGGCTCGGGCGTGAGGTTCTTGGCGTCGCCGACGAGGTAGAGCGGCCGGCCCTTCACCTCGTCGTAGATCCGCCCCACGTACTCGCCGATGATCCCCACCGTGATGAGCTGGATGCCGCCCAGCAGCAGCACCACGAACAGGAGCGACGGGACGCCGGCGTCGTAGATGTTGAGCAGCCGCGCGACGACCACGAGCGGCAGGCTCACGAACGCGATCAGCGAGAACAGGAAGCCGAGGAACGTGGCGATCTGGAGCGGGAACGACGAGAACGACGCGACCGCGTCGAGCGAGAAGCGGACCATCTTGCGAAGCGTGTACTTCGTCTCGCCGGCGTAGCGCGCGTCGCGCCGGTACGGCACCGCCGTCTGCACGTAGCCCACCCACACGCTCATCCCGCGCAGGAAGCGATTGCGCTCGCGCATGGCGAGCACTGCGTCGAGCGCGCGCCGGTCGAGCAGCCGGAAGTCGCCCGAGTTCTCGCGCAGGTCGAGCTTGGTGAGGCGGGCGAAGACCCGGTAGAACCAGCTCGCCGTGACGAGCTTGAAGCGGCTCTCGCCGGCCCGGCTCTCGCGCACGCCGTAGACCACGTCCGCCCCGTCGCGCCAGCGGTCGAGCATCTCGGGGATGACCTCGGGCGGGTCCTGGAGGTCCCCGTCGAGCATCACCACCGCGTCGCCGCTCGCGTGCTCGAGGCCCGCCGTGATGGCCGCCTGGTGGCCGAAGTTGCGCGACAGGTGCAGCACCTTCACGCGCGGGTCGGCGCCGGCGAGGCGGTCGAGCAGCTGCGGCGTGCGGTCGCGGCTGGCGTCGTCGACCAGGATCAGTTCGAACCGGACCCCGTCGAGCGCGCGGCGGACGCGGTCGTAGAAGACCTCGACGGTCTCCTCCTCGTCGAACATCGGGGCTACGACGCTCAGGAGGCCCACGCGGCCGCTGCGGCGGTCTCGGTCAGCCATCACGAGGCAGGATAAGCCGGGGCTCAGCCGGATCGGCCATACGATCTCGCCACGATGCCCGCCTGCGCCGCCTGCACCTCGAGCGTCCTCGTGCCGCACCTGAGCGTGGCGGACGCCCGCGCCGAGGACCTGATCCCCACCACCGACCGCTTCGGCGCCGCGCTCGGCGACATCGGGCGCTGCCCGGCGTGCAGCCACATGCAGCTCGACCGCTTCCCGACCGAGGCCGAGCTGGGCGCGGCCTACGGGGAGGCCGCGTCGGAGGACTACGTCGAGGAGGAGGCCGGCCAGCGCGAGACCGCGCGCGTGGCGCTCGAGCGGATCGAGCGGTTCGCGGGCCGCGGCGCGATCCTCGACCTGGGCTGCTGGGTCGGGTTCCTGCTCGCGGTCGCGCGCGAGCGCGGCTGGGAGGCAACCGGCGTCGAGCCCAGCGAGTTCGCCTCCGCGTACGCGCGCGAGCGGCTCGGGCTCGACGTGATCCGCGACGACCTGTTCGAGGCGGACCTCGGCGGGCGCAGCTTCCGGGCCGTCGTGATGGGCGACGTGATCGAGCACCTGCCCCGCCCCGCCGGCGCCCTCGACCGGATGGCCGCGCTGCTCGAGCCGGGCGGCGTCGCCTACCTGGCGCTGCCGAACGCCGGCAGCCGCCTCGCCCGCCGGATGGGCGCGCGCTGGTGGTCGGTGATCCCGACGCACGTCCAGTACTTCACCCGCGCGAGCCTGTTCACGCTCCTGCGCCGCCGCGGCTGGGAGCCGCTCTGGGCCGGCACGGCGCCGAAGGCGTTCACGGTCCGCTACTACCTCGAGCGCATCGGCGGCTACTCGCCGCCGGCCGCCCGGGCGCTGGTGGGCGCCGCGTCGGCCGCCGGCGTGGCGGACCGCATGTGGGCGCCGGACTTCCGCGACCGCCTCGCGGTCATCGCGCGGCCACCCGCTCGCTAGGGTCAGCGCGATGTCCGAGGAGCGGCTCTGGGCGCCCTGGCGCCTCGACTACATCAAGGGCCCGAAGCCCGACGAGTGCATCTTCTGCGCCAAGCCCGAGGAGGGCGACGACCGCGGCAGCTACATCGTCCACCGGGGCGAGCACTGCTTCGCGATCCTCAACGCGTTCCCGTACAACAACGGCCACCTCATGGTCTCGCCCTACCGCCACGTGCCCTCGATCGAGGAGCTCGAGGGCGACGCCCTGCTCGAGCTGATGACGATGGCGCAGTCGGCGATAGCCGCGCTGCGCGAGGCCTACGGGCCCGAGGGCTTCAACCTCGGGATCAACCAGGGCAAGGTCGCCGGCGCGGGCGTGGAGCACCACGTGCACCTGCACATCGTCCCGCGCTGGGGCGCCGACACGAACTTCATGCCGGTGATCGGGAGCACCCGCGTGCTGCCGCAGAGCCTCGACGACTCCTACGAGACGGTGACGGGCGCGTGGCCGGCATAGACCCCTCGATCTTCAAGGCCTACGACGTCCGCGGGCTCTACCCGGAGCAGATGGACGAGGAGGTGGCGTACAGGGTCGGGCGGGCGCTGGCGCGCGTGCTGGCCGACGGCGAGGGCAAGGCGCCGTCCGAGCTGCGCGTCGGGCTCGGGCGCGACATGCGCCTGAGCGCCCCCGCGATGGCCGCCCGCTATGCCGACGGGCTGCGCGACGAGGGCGCGCACGTGGTCGACGTCGGCCAGGTCGGGACCGAGGTCCTCTACTACACCGTCGGCTCGCGCGGCCTCGACGGCGGGCTGATGTGCACCGCCTCGCACAACCCGGCCGCCTACACCGGCGCGAAGCTCGTCAAGCGGGGCGCGATCGCGCTGTCGGGCGACTCCGGGATCGCGGAGGTGGCGCGCTACGCCTCCGAGGAGGACCCGGGGCCGCCCGCCGAGCGGCGCGGGGAGCTCGAGGAGCTGGACGCCTGGGGCGACTTCCGCGAGGCGGCCGCGCGCTTCGTCGACATGGACTCGATCGCGGCGCGCAAGGTCGTGCTCGACGGCGGCAACGGCATGGCCGGCCCGATGGTCGGGCCGCTGCTCGACCGCCTCCCGATCGAGCAGGTGCAGACCTACTGGACCCCGGACGGGAGCTTCCCCGACCACGAGCCGAACCCGCTGCTGCCCGAGAACCGCACCTTCGTCGTCAAGAAGGTCCTCTCCGAGGGCGCCGAGCTGGGCATCGCCTGGGACGGCGACGCCGACCGCTGCTTCTTCATCGACGACACCGGGCAGTTCGTGGACGGCGACTTCCTCACGGCGCTGCTGGCCGAGTCGATCATCGCGAAGGAGCCCGGCGCGGCGATCCTCTACGACGTGCGCGCGAGCCGCGCGGTGCGCGACGTGGTCGAGCGGGCCGGCGGCAGCGCTCACGTGAACCGCGTCGGCCACGCCTTCTTCAAGACGCGCATGCGCGACGAGGGGGCCGCGTTCGGGGGCGAGGTCTCGGGCCACTACTACTTCCGCGACTTCTACTGCGCGGACTCGGGCACGATCCCGGCGCTGCTGATCCTCGAGCTGCTCTCGCGGCGGGGCAGGCGGATGAGCGAGCTGCTCGCGGACTTCCGCTCGCGCTACTTCATCTCGGGTGAGATCAACTCCGAGGTCGCCGACGGCGAGGCCAGGATGCGGCAGCTCGCCGAGCGCTACTCCGACGCGGAGGTCTCCTGGCTCGACGGCGTGTCCGTCGACTACGAGGACTGGCACTTCAACGTGCGCCCGTCGAACACGGAGCCGCTGCTGAGGCTCAACCTCGAGTCGCTCGTCTCGCCCGAGCACATGGAGGAGAGGCGGGACGAGGTCTTGAGCACGATCCGTGGCTGACGGGATCCACCGGCTCGCCATACCGACGCCGTTCGCCGTCGGCCGGGTGAACCTGTACCTGATCGAGGACGACCCGCTGACGCTGGTCGACGCGGGCCCCAACTCGGGCCGGTCGCTCGACGAGCTCGAGGCCGGGCTGCGCGGGCTCGGCCACGCGCTCGAGGACATCGGGCTGATCCTCGTGAGCCACCAGCACATCGACCACATCGGGCTGGTCAGCATCGTCGCGCGGCGCTCGGGGGCGGAGGTCGCCGCGATCGAGCCGCTGGTGCCGTTCATGCGCAACTACGGCGAGGCCGCGGCCGCCGACGACCAGTTCGCCTCCGAGCTCATGCTCCGCAACGGGATCTCGGCGGACGTGGTCCAGGCGCTGCGCTCGGTGTCGCTCGCGTTCCGGGCCTGGGGCGCGCGCGCCGACGTGACCCGCGTGCTGCGCGACGGCGACGTGATCGAGCTGCGCGACCGCCGGCTCGAGGTGCACTTCCGCCCGGGACACAGCCCGACCGACACCGTCTTCTACGACCCCGACCGGCGGATCCTGCTGGGCGCCGACCACCTGCTCGCCCACATCTCCTCGAACCCGCTGATCACCCGGCCGCCGGACGGCGGCGAGCGCCCGCAGGCGCTCGTGACCTACCTCGAGTCGCTGGAGAAGACCCGCGCCATGGACATCGAGGTCGTGCTCCCGGGCCACGGCGAGGACATCCACGACCACCGCACGCTGATCGACGACCGCTTCGTGCTGCACCGCAGGCGCGCGGACAAGATCCACGCGCTCGTCGCCGAGCGCCCGCGCACGGCGCACGACATAGCCCAGGCGCTGTGGGGCAACGTCGCCGTGACGCAGGCCTTCCTCACGCTCTCGGAGGTCCTCGGCCACACGGACATCCTCCTCAACGAGGGCCGCGTTCGGGAGCTGGAGGAGGACGGGGTCGTGCGTTTCGCGCCTTGACAGCGCGGCGGGCGTCGGCTTAGGCTCGAAGTCGCAGCAGGGAAGCTACGAGAGGGGAAGCATGAAGCGAATCGGACTCGCGATCGGCGCGGCGGGCGTACTGGCAGTCAGCGGCGCCGGGATGGCCACGGCGGCCGGCGGCACGGGTGACTCCGTGTCCGGCGCCATCAAGCGCAGTGGCCTCAGCGACGGCCTCGAGCGGCACTTCATCGTGTCCGCGCACGATGGCCCGAACGGGGCCACGGGCACCTACCAGGCGACCTACGGCAAGGGCAAGTCCCGGCAGGAGTACCACGGCCGCGTGACCTGCGTCCGCGTCGAGGGCAACAGGGCGATCGTGGGGATCGTCGTGACGAGCAGCACCCGGCCGGACGCCGTGGTGGGCAGCGGCGAGATCATCCGCGTGATCGACAACGGCAACCCCAACGACGGCGCGCCCGTCGACGTGGTGAGCCCGGGCAACTTCTCGGCGACTCCGCCGACGACGTGCCCCGAGCCGACCGGCGACGTGACCCCGACCTACTCGGGGAACATGCTGGTCAGGGACGGCGGCTAGGCCGCACGACGCGAGTACCAGGCCGGCGCGCCGGGAGGTGCGCCGGCCGGGGCTCCGCGCCTAGAGCCTGACGAGGTTCGGAGCGTCGATGCCGCGGGTGGCCCCACGGAAGTCGACCACAAGCGGAGCGACCTCCACCACGTGCTTCGGGTCGAGGTCGGGGTGGGCGGTCACGATCACCGCGGCGTCGCACTCGGCGATCGCCGCCTCCTGGTCCTCGTGCTCTAGGCCGAACTCCGGCAGCTCGGGCACGTACGCGTCGCTGTAGACCAGCTCGGCGCCGCGGTTCGCGAGGATCCGCATGATCTTGAGCGCCGGCGACTCGCGCAGGTCCCCCACGCCGGCCTTGTACGAGACGCCGAGGATCGCGATGCGCGAGCCGCGGACGGGCTTCGAGTGGTCGTTCAGCGCGCGCGAGATCTTCTCCACGCAGAAGTACGGCATGTTCTGGTTGACCTCGCCCGCGAGCTCGATGAACTCGGTCGGCGTGTCGTACTCGCGCGCCTTCCACGCGAGGTAGAACGGATCGACCGGCAGGCAGTGCCCGCCCATGCCGGGGCCCGGGTCGAAGCGCATGAACCCGTAGGGCTTCGTGGACGCGGCCTCGACGACCTCCCAGACGTCGAGCTTCATCCGGTCGCAGAGCATCGCGAGCTCGTTGACCATCGCGATGTTCACCGCGCGGAAGACGTTCTCGAGCAGCTTGGTGAGCTCCGCCGCCTCGAGCGTCGACACGCGCACGAGGTGGTCGCAGACGGGGCTGTAGAGCTCCACCGCGCGCTCGAGGCACTCCGGCGTGAGCCCGCCGACCACCTTCGGGGTCGTCTTGAGCGTGTAGTCGGTGCGGCCCGGGTCCACGCGCTCGGGTGAGAACGCGACGTGGAAGTCGCGCCCGGCCGCGAGGCCCGACTCCTCGAGCAGCGGCACGAAGCGCTCGCGGGTCGTCCCCGGGTAGGTGGTCGACTCGAGCACCACGAGCTGCCCCTCCTGGAGCACGCCCGCCAGCGAGGTGCCCGACGAGATCAGGGCGCCCAGATCCGGCTCGCGGTTGCGGGTGAGCGGGGTCGGGACGGCGATCACGATCGCGTCGGCCTTGGACAGGTCCGCGTAGCGGGCGGTGGCGCGCAGGCGGTCGCCCACGGCGGCCAGGCGCTCGGAGGTGATGTCCTCGATGAAGCTCTCGCCCGCGTTCACGGCGGCGATCCGGCGCGGGTCGGTGTCGAGGCCGGTGACCTCGTTCCCCGCCTCGGCGAACGCGACGGCGAGCGGGAGGCCTACGTAGCCGAGGCCGACGATTCCAATCTTCATTGCAGGTGGTTCCTAGGGAGTCGGGTGCGCTCTTCGGAGGGCAGGCGAAGCTCAGGGTAGAACCGCTCGCCGCCGGCCGCCAGCCCCCTATCGCACGGCGCCAGCGGTTTTGCAATCGGTCAAGCGTCCAACTCGGCTGGACATCCGTGCAGCTTGAGCACTCGGGGCCGATCGGAGGGACAATGAAGCGCCGCTTGTCACGGACGGCGGTGGTGCTGTCGTTGGCGCTCGCATCGATCGCCGGCGCTCCCTCCGCCGCCTCCGCCCTCCCTGCACCCGTTGCCGCCGGAAGCAGTGCCGCGAACATCCAGCTCAGCGGCGCGAACAAGCGCGTCGTCATGCGCTGGGTCGCGCGCTCGACGGGCACCCTGCGTGCGCTGCACCTGCGCATCCAGGCCGACGGCGCCACCTGCCGCCTGAGCGGGCGGACCGGCTACGGGCTCGGCAACGGCGGAAGCTGGAAGGTCACGACGCACCCGGTGCTCTCCGACGGGCGCCCGGACACGAGCGTCACGCTCACCAGCTACGAGGTCCGCCCCTGCGAGGCCGCCACCTCGGTGGTGGACGTGCAGCAGGGGGTCGCGCGCATCCCGATGACCCTCGCGGTCGTCAAGGGCTCGGAGTACGCCACGGTCGTCCGCAACACCGACCCGCTCCCGACGCTCAACTACACCTCCACGAACTTCCTCTACACGAGCACCGGGATCGTCGGCGCGAACGGCCGCAACGAGCGCTCCAAGACCGCCCCCGACGCCCAGTACGGCCTCGACCCGCGCGAGCTCGTCGGCTACACCACCGACGGCTCGACCTGGGCGCTCCCCGGCGGCCCCTACGGCGCGCCCGGCGGGCGCAACTTCCTCCCCACCTACCTCCAGGAGTTCTCGGACGGCAAGGTCATGGGGCAGCCGTACTACTACGCCGCGGCGGCGTCGACCGCCGACCGCACGATGGTCTTCGGGAACATCACCAGCGAGTGGCAGATCCGCGAGCTGGGCGCGTTCACGCTCCGCGAGGGCTCCGGGACGCTGACCCTGACCGTGGACGGCCACGAGCGCGCGCGCGTCGCGGTCTCCGGCACCGGCATGCTGCGCGCCGCGATCCCGGCCGTCACGGTGAACGCCGGGCAGACCGTGCGCGTGACCGCGCGCGGCCTGAGCATCCAGAACGTCGTGGCCGACACGGCCTGGGGCCGGCTCGCCGGGCTCCACCTGACCAGCAAGCCCTGGTACGTCGAGAACGAGGCGAACTTCAGCCACGCCGCGCCGGTGTACGCCCTGCCCGCCTATCGCGAGGTGCAGTACCGCTGGGTCAACGACGCCGCCGCCCCGGCCGAGTCGAAGCCGGCGAAGGCCAAGAAGAAGCGCAAGAAGGGCAAGCGCGTCAAGAAGGCGCGCAGGACCAGCAAGGGCAAGAAGCGCAAGAAGCGCCGGCGCTAGCCACCGGCCGCGCTGGGCGCTACTGGGTGCGCGACGCGCGGCGGATCGCCACGCCGGTGCCCAGGATGACCCCGCCGGCGAGCAGGACCAGCCCGATCTCGCCGCCCGTGTAGGGCAGTCCGCTCGAGTCGGCGTGCGCCTCGCCCTGGCTCTGGCTCTGGCTCTCGCGCTTGTCCATCGGGCTGTAGATGTCGTCGGTCGGCGTCTGTGCCGCAGCGAGGCCCGGCGCGACCAGCGCCAGGGTCAGGATGATCGTGAGGCAGAACGCGCGCAAGTGGGCTCCAGGGGGTCAGGGGCACATGTCAGTGCCCACGTGGGTCATTGTAAAGGCGAAATGCGATCTTGTGCCTGTCGACACCATTCGGGTCGATTCGCTTCCCCTCCTCGATGAGCTCGGCCGCCTCGACGACCAGCGGGTCGGGCGGGTTGAGCCGCCGGGCCAGCTCGATCTCGCGCTGTGCCGCGGATCTGCGCCCCGCGCGCGACGCGAGCAGGGCCAGCTCGAAGTGCGGATACCACGCGTCCTCGACCTCCAGGGCGCGCCGGAACGCGCGCTCGGCGCCCGCGAAATCGGCGCGCCGCAGCGCCAGGGTCGCGCGGGCGAGGTGCGGCTCCGGGGCCAGCGGGTCGAGCGAGGCGGCCCGATCGAGGTCGCGCTCGGCCTCCGCGCGCTCCGCGGCGGGCCGTGCCAGGGCCGCGTCGACGTGGCGGATCGAGAGGTACGGGAGCACCAGCGCCGCGAGGGCGGCCGCGGTCGCGCCCAGCCCGAGCGCCGCCGCGAGGTAGCCGCGGAGCCGTGAGCGCGCCGCGGGGGCGGCCGCCGGCTGGTCACCGGCGACGACCGCCACGAACGTGAACCCGATCGCCGGGGCGGCGAGGGCCGGGAAGAGCTCGAGCCAGTCGAAGGAGGCGTGGGCGAGGAAGTACCCGCCCACCGCGACGGCGGCCGCGCCGACCGCGCGCGGGCCGTCGCCCAGCCGCCGCGCGGCGAGCACGCCGGCCGCCGCCGCCACCGCGAACAGTGCCAGCAGCGCCCCGCCGACCGCCCCCGTCTCCGCCAGCGCGCGCATCCAGATGCTGTGCGCGGCCTGCGAGGGCTTCGCGTGGCGCCGGTGCTCGGCGTACTCACGCTCGAAGCCGCCGGCCCCGACGCCGCCCGCAGGCGCTTCGGCCAGCGCGTTGAGCGAGACGCGCCAGTAGTCGTAGCGCTTGTCGCTGGTGTGCTGGGCGATCCGCGACGCGTTCTCGTCAGGCAGCTCCTCCGGGGACTTGAACTCCTCCCAGCGCTCGCTCGCGTAGTCGGAGGCCGATCCGGCTCCCGCCACCCCGGCGACCGCCGCCAGCAAGACCAGCACGGCGAGCGCTCCCCAGCGCAGGCGGGCGGGGGGCGCCGGCAGCTCCGGGAGGCGGACCGTGCGCTCGGCGAGCACCAGGGCGAGGGCCACCAGCGCGGCGACCGCGAGGCTGATCAGCATTGCGTCGGCCGCCCGGTCGAGCGCGGGCGCGAGCGCGCGCCCGGCCTCGCCCTCTCCGTAGACGTCCCAGACGGCGCCGCCCGCGACCACCAGGGCGAGCGCGACCGCCACGAGCCGCAGCAGCAGCCGGCCGCGGTCGGGCGACAGGGCGAGCAGCAGGGGCAGGGTCAGCGCCGACGCGACGAGCGCGGCGCGGCTCTGCGGCAGCAGCGACATCTCGACCAGGAACACGGCGACCACGGCCATCCCCACCTGCACGGCGGCCGGGACGCCCCGGCGGGCGGACACCGCCAGCGCGGGCCAGGCCGCCATCGCCGCGATCGCGGCGGCCGCGTTCGCGTAGCCGGTCGGCTGCTGCCAGCGCGACTCCAGCAGGTAGTGGCCGAGGTCTGGCGCGCCGAGCGCGGACACGAGCTCCACTGCGCAGGCGACCGCGACGGCGACCGACCAGGCGCCCATGAGGGCGAGCGCCGAGCGCTCCCGCCACGGCACGAGCGCCACCAGCCACGCCGTCGCGAGGTAGAGCAGCAGCTGGTCGGACGACTGCCAGGCGCGGCCGTCGGCCTCCGCCCACGCCATCGACAGGAAGCTCCAGGCGGTGGCGGCGGCGAGCAGCGCCAGCGCGACCCGCGCCCAGCGCGCGGGCGGCAGGAGCCGCCGCCCCGCGAGCGCGACCGCGGCGAGCAGCGCGACGAAGAACAGCGCGGCCGGGAACCAGGCCCGCGGGAAGTAGCCGCCGTCCTCCGGGATCCACGCCACCCAGACCACCAGCAGCGCGGCCGCCGGGAGGAACGGCGCGAGCCTCACGGCCGCTTGAGGACCGCGAGCAGGTGGGTGTTGAGCAGGCGGGCGCCCTCCAGCGCCCCGGCGGCGCGGAAGCTGCGCACCGCCACGCGCCGGGACAGCGGCAGCAGCAGCGTGACCGGCCGCGCGCGCACCTCGAAGCCAGGGAAGAGCTCGGCCAGCTCGCGCCGGCTCACCCCGCGCACGTGCTCGTTGCGGGGGTTGCCGATCCGCATGTCGTAGGAGGCGATCACCCCGCCGGGGGCGGTGACCCGGGCGACGTCCGCGGCCACGGCGCGGCGCAGCTCGGGGTCCACGAGCGACGACAGCAGCGTGGCCTGGAGCACCACGTCGAAGCTGCCGTCCGGCCACGGCAGCTCGGCGGCGTTGCCCTCCTGGACGTCGGCCGCGGGCAGGCGCTCGCGCGCCCGCGCGGCACGGTCGGGGTCGAGCTCGATGCCGGCCAGGTCCGCCTGGCGGGCGCCCCAGGTCTCGAAGTCCGCCAGCCACTGCCCGTGCCCGCAGCCCACGTCGAGCACGCGCCGCCCGGCGAGCGGCAGCGACCCGGCGCGCCCGAGCTCCTCGAGCAGGACGCGCTCGCGGAGCTGGCGGACGAACAGCCGCACGCGCCAGTCCTCGGCGCCCACCTCGCGCTCGCGCCGCTCGTACTCGGTGCGGATGCGGTCGAGCTCGGCGTCGGTCACGAAGGCAGCCTCCAGCGGCGCTCGCCCGCCACCAGACGGCGCGCGCTCCAGAGCGCGGTCCGGGTGGCCTTGCGCGCCACAGACGGATCCCAGTAGTCCGGGTGCGTGAGCACGATCGCCCGGTCGCCCGGTCGCAGCGCCTCTAGCTCGACGCCGTCCGTGTGGAACCGGCGGCCCTCCTCGTCGAAGCGGGCGTCGGAGTAGTAGCGGTCCTCGCCCAGGTGGTAGGCCTCGTACTCGAAGCCGAACTCGGCCAGGCTGCCCTTGCTCAGCACGCAGCGGCGCGACCCGGCCTCGATCACCTCGTCGTTCGGGAAGCCCTCGTGCACCTCGCCGGCGAAGTCAGTGAAGAAGTAGTTGTTGTGGTAGCGCAGCCGGTGGGTCCAGTACGAGCCGTGGCTCGACGTGCCGCGCACGTCCACGCCGCTGCCGCGCAGCCAGGCGAGCTCGCCGCGCAGGTACTCGCGCGGCTCCACCCCGCGCACGCACTGGAGCGTCACGAGGTCGTTGTGCCAGCCCACCTCGTGCCCCATCTCCTGGAGCAGCCTAAGGCCGGGCAGCAGCGAGCGCCCGTAGTAGGACGCCGTGTGCAGGACGAAGTAGGTCGCGCTCAGGCCGTGGTCGCGCTCGATCGCGGCCATCTCGAGCGCGCTCGCGAAGCGCTCCTCGACGTCGTGACGGAGCGCGACCACCGGCCGGTCGCGGGGCGCCGCGGCGAACTCGCGCAACGGGACCACGTGGTAGCCGTCGGCGAGGCGGTCGAGGAAGCGCTCGTAGTCGCGGTGGAGGAAGCGGCGCTCGGTCCACGGGCGCGCGAGCACGGTGAGCGGCCGCGCCCTGAGCGCACGCTTGGTCGCGGGCGGCCTGAAGGTGCCGGTCACCGTCTCAGCGCGCGGCGCGGGCACCGGCCGCGGCCGGGTCGTCCGCGCCCTCGGCGAGCTGCAGCATCAGGAGCAGGTCGAGCAGGTACTTCGTGGCCCACGACGGCAGCTTGAGCGGCGCGTAGAAGCCCCAGACGGGGAACGAGCCGGGGAGCGCCCCGCGGCGCGCCGCGCCGGCCGAGCTCATCCGCTGCACGCCGGTCAGGTACGCGGCCAGCGAGCGCGCGGCGGCGAGCCGCCGCGGGTCGCGACCGTGAAGGAGGTGCAGCCGCATGAGCACGATCCCGAGCTGAGCCGCGCCGGTCAGGCACACATAGCGGGCCCGCGGGTCCCAGTCCTCCCCGAGCCGCGCGGGCAGCGCGGGGTCGCGCTCCACGAGCGCCTGCATCGCGTCGGCCGCCAGCACGGCGCCGCGGACGAAGCGCTCGTCGGCGAGCACGTCGCCGGTCTCGAGCAGCCCGTCGACGGTGTAGCAGAGCGTGTGGGTGAGCGGGGCGTCGTTGTACTGCGGCGCGTTGTCGGCCAGCTCGAACCAGCCGTTCGGCCGCTGGTGGGCGAGCACGAACTCGCAGTTGCGCACGGCGGCGCGCCGGTAGGACTCGTCGCCGGTCTCGACGTAGAGGTTCGCGAGCGGTGCCGACACGTAGGCGTCGTAGACGCGCTTCATGCCCTTGAAGTTCGCCCGCGTCCAGCTCCCGTCCTCGTCCTGGTTGGCGACGATCCAGTCGGCCGCGCGCACGGCTCCGTCGAGATAGCGGCCCGCGGCGGTCTCGTCGAACGCACGCAGCAGCCCGCGGATCACCTGGCCGGTGTTGAACACCACGGTCGGCTGCCCGTCGCCCTCGTAGCCGCCCTCGAAGCCCCCCTCGGGCCGCTGCACCCGCAGCTCCCAGTCCGCCGCGTGCAGCGCCCGCTCGCGCAGGTCGTCGCGGCCGAGGCGCCGCGCGAGGTCGAACAGCGTCGGGATGACGTAGCCGGTCACCTCCGGGTAGCCCGCGGTCCAGCGGTAGAACTCGTAACAGCCGACGCCGCCCGACCCGACCCGGTCCTGGGACCCGGCGATCCAGTCCGTCGCCTGCTCGATCGCCGCCTCGCGCGGCGGCGCGGCCGGCGGCCCGCCGCGCGCGAGGGCAGCCGCGTGGCGCGCGACCAGCAGCAGGTTCGGCGGCCACAGGGCTCCGAGCAGCTTCAGCGCGAGCATCCCGCCGTGGCGCCGCACGGCGTCGGCCGTGCGGGCGAGCCGCCGGAGCGCGGAGGGGCGTTCGTGCTCGGTCACGCTAGGCGTCGATCGCGGTCGCCAGGGACTCGACCACGAGCCCCAGCTCCGCCTCGGTCATGTGCGCGTACATCGGCAGGGTGATGGCGCGCGCCGCGTAGGCCTCCGTGTGCGGCAGGTCCAGCGCGCCGTCCGCGTAGATGGAGAACGTGTGCGCCGGCGGGTAGTGCATGCTCGTCTGCACGCGCGCGTCGGCGAGCGACTGGCGCACGGCGTCGCGATCGACGCCCTCGTCGACGACGACCGTGAACAGGTGGTGGGCGGGCTCGGCCTCCCCGGCGGCGGGCAGGGCCGGCGCGACCCCGTCGACGCCCGCGAGCGCGTCCCGGTAGCTCGCGTCGAGCGCCCCGCGGCGGCGGTTCTCGTGGTCGAGCCGGGCGAGGCGCCGCTCGGCGAGGGCGGCGCGCGGCTCGTCGATGCGGTAGTTGAAGCCGAGCTCCACCACGTCGTAGCCGGAGGCGTGGCCGCGGTGGCGGTCCCAGGTCAGGGTGGTCATCCCGTGCGAGCGGAGCAGGCGCATGCGCTTCGCCAGCTCGTCGTCGCGCGTCACCACCATCCCGCCCTCGCCGATGCCGAGGTTCTTGTTCGAGAAGAAGCTGAACGCCGCCGCCGCGCCGAACGTGCCGAGGTGATCGCCGCGCAGCCGTGAGCCGGCCGCGTGGGCGGCGTCCTCGAGCAGCAGCAGCCCGCGGCGCTCCGCGAGGTCGCGCAGCGCCTCGATCTCGCCGGGGTGGCCGCCGTAGGCCATCGCCATGATCGCCTTGGTGCGCGGGCCGATCGCGGCCTCGGCGGCCGCCGCCGACAGCCACGGCTCGTGCAGGCCGGCCACATCGGCGAAGACGGGCGTGGCGCCGGTGTAGGCGATCGAGTTGACCGTGGCCACGAACGTGAGCGACGGCACCACGACCTCGTCGCCCGGCCCGAGCCCGGCGGCCGCGCAGATCAGGTGCAGGCCGGCCGTCCCGTTGGTGACCGCGATCGCGTGCGGGGCGCCCGTGTAGACGGCGAACGCCCGCTCGAGCGACTCCGTGCGGGGGCCCATGCTGAGCCAGCCCGAGCGCAGGACGTCGGCGACCGCCTCGACGTCCTCCTCGGGCACCACGACGTCGGTCAGTGAGACCTTCCAGTCCGGCACCGGCCCTAGAGTAATCGCGGTGAGCGGCGGCATCGGCGGTCGCCCCGTCCTCGTCACCGGGGCCGGAGGCTTCATCGGAGGGCATCTCGTGGAGCGGCTCGTCCGCGACGGTGCGAACGTGCGCGCGCTGGTCCGCTACAACTCGCGCAACGAGCGCGGCACGCTCGACTGGATGGACCCCGAGGCGGTCCGCGACGTGGACGTAGTGCTCGGCGACCTGCGCGACGCCGAGTCCGTGAGCAGGGCCGTCGCCGGCACCGAGGTCGTCTTCCACCTCGGCGCGCAGATCGCGATCCCGTACTCGTACGTGAACCCGCGCGACTACGTCGAGACGAACGTGACCGGCACGCTCAACGTCGCCCTCGCCGCGCAGGCGCACGACGTGCAGCGGGTCGTGCAGACCTCCACCAGCGAGGTCTACGGCACCGCCCGGCAGGTCCCGATCACCGAGGACCACCCGCTCGAGCCCGGCTCCCCGTACGCCGCCACCAAGGTCGCGGCCGACAAGCTGATGGACTCCTTCCACCGCTCCTTCGGGCTGCCGGTCGTGGTGCTGCGCCCGTTCAACACCTACGGCCCCCACCAGTCCGCCCGCGCGGTGATCCCCACGATCGTCAGCCAGGCGCTCGCCGGCGACGAGCTGCGGCTCGGCTCGCTCGAGCCCCGCCGCGACCTCACCTTCGTGACCGACACCGTCGACGGGTTCGTGCGCGCGGCCACGTCCGGCGCCGCCGTGGGCCGCACGGTCCAGCTCGGCACCAACCACGACGTCTCGGTCGGCGACATCGTCGAGACCGTCGGCGCGGTGCTGGGCAAGGAGCTCCGGGTCATCCAGGATCCGGAGCGGGTGCGCCCGGAGAAGAGCGAGGTCATGCGCCTGATCAGCTCGCCGGCGCTGGCCAAGGAGCTGCTGGGCTGGGAGCCGACCGTGCCGCTCGACGAGGGGCTGCGGCGCACGATCGAGTGGATCGAGGGCAGCCGCGGGCGCTTCCGGACCGAGCAGTACGTGATCTAGGGCCAACTGCGCCGGGTGGGGATCGGCGATTCCGGGGCTCCGTCACGAGGTGGGCTCTCTTGTGGTCGGTATGCGGCCCTTAGAGAGCCCACCTCCCGGGGAGGGGCGCCAGGGCGGCTAGCCGGCGGCGCCTCTGCCGGGGCGGCGCGCCCAGAGCACGCGCGGCCATTGCGCTCCCGCGCGCACGAGGCCCGCGACGAAGCCCGCCGCCAGCAGGCACTCGAGCGCCGCGATCACCGCCAGGTCGGCCGCCGACGCGCCGTCGCCGATCACGGCCAGGTCGGCACCCACGGCCGCGGCGGCGGCCAGCCCGCCCAGCGCGAGCGCGGCCCGCAGCGCCAGGCTGCTGCGCGGCAGGTCGAACACGCGCACCACCACCACGAGCGTCAGGACTCCCATGCAGGCGACGCCGAGCGTGAACGACCACGCGATGCACTCGAGCGGATCGCCGAGGTCGGCGCCGAGGGAGACGACCGCTGCGACGGCCGCGACCGCCAGCGAGATCATGTTGTTGCGCGCGTTGTAGGCGGTCACCGCCGCCGCGTCGAGCGCGCTGCGCACCACGATCGTGATCACGTAGACGCCTGCCGAGAGCACGACGATGCGGATCACGCGACCCGCCCCGTCGAACTCCGAGCCGAGCCAGGCCCGCACCGCGTCGTCGGCGAACAGCAGCAGCTGCGGGGTCACGAAGACCGCGATGTGGAGACCGGCCGCGGCGAGGTGGCCGGTGTAGCGCCTCGCGGCCTCGAAGTCCGACTCCACCAGGCGGCTCAGCAGCGGGAGGAAGACCACGCCGACCGGCTGGAACGCGATCGAGAGGACGGCGATCACGTACAGCCCCGTGGCCAGCCAGGCGACCTCGTCGAGCGGCGCGTAGTGCGCGGCGAGGATCGGCGGGATCGTGAACAGCACCACGGCCGCCACCTCCCCCACGACGCGCCGGTGCCCGTAGTCGAGCAGCTCGCGGCCGGCCGCCCGCACCTCGGCGGCGCTCGTGGCCCGCAGCGCTCGGGCGAGCGGCAGCGCAACCGCCAGCGCGGAGCCGGCCAGGAGCCCGGCGGCCATCAGCGCGATCAGCGTGCCGATCGAGCGGTCGGCCGCGACGAGGAGCAGCACCACGGGCAGCGTCGCGACGCCGACCACGCGCACGGCGTTGCCGACCACGAAGTCGGCCTGCCCGCGGAAGTACCCGTAGACCACCTCGAGCACGACGGTGGCGACGAGCGTGAGCACGAGCGGCATGACGAGGTGCGTGCGGCCGGAGTCGCCGAACACCACCGACGCCGTCGTCCCCGGCGAGACGAGCGCGAGCGCGGAGACGGCCAGCATCGTCGTGGTCGTCACGAGCAGCGCGGCCACCAGCGTCGCCTCGGCGCCGCCGGGGCGGCTGCGCCCGAGCGCGACGTAGCGCGGGATCCCCGTCTGGAGGCCCACCATCACGACGGGCCACGCGAAGATCGAGATCTGCTTGACCAGCGCGTACGAGGCCACCCCCTCGGCCCCCTTCTCGAGCGCCAGCAGGCGGTAGAGCAGCAGCCCGCCGACCGCCACCGTGACCTGCGTCGCGGTGGTGATCGCGATGTCGCGGCCCACCCGCGGCGCCTCGCGCGTGTCCACCGCGCTCACGGCCGGCCCGCTAGAAGTCGACGCCCAGCATGGAGAGCGCGGCATACGCGATGCGCCCGCGGACCGTGGCCGGGCTCGACCAGGCGTAGGTCGGCTGGACCAGGCCGCCGAAGCCGCGCTTGAAGCTGGCGATCCGCGCCGTCTGCTCGCCGCGGCCGTCGACGTCGATGCCGCCCAGGTCGTAGCTCAGGCACCCGGACATCTTGAAGTGGAGCATGTCGTGCCAGTGCAGGAATCGGTTCGCGCGCCCGGCCGCCGCGCGCGCGCCCGGGTCCTCCTCGTTGCGGAAGAGCGAGGCCGAGTAGAGCAGGAGCGCGTGGCGCGGCGAGCGCGCGTACGCGTGCCAGACGAGCGGGTCGGCCCCCTCCGCCGGGGTGCGCGTGAGGGTCAGGATGCCGGCGCCCGCCATCGCCTCGAGCCGCGGCCGGAAGATCGGCGCGAGCTGCTTGGACCTCGCGAACTCGTCGTAGTAGTCCGCGAACTCGCGCACCGTGCCGGGCTGAGGCTCCTCGAAGACGGCGGCGTCGAGCCCGTCCTTGTCGCGCGCCCGCCGGATCTCGTAGCGCGTGCCCTTCGCCATCGCGGCCAGCAGGTCGCCGGTCGCGAGCGTCAGGTCCACCACGGCCGTGTGGCTGCGCCGGGCGGAGCGGCCGCCGCTCGTCGCCGGGACCGCGAGGATCCGGACGAGATCGGTGCCGCGCCCGGCGATCCCGGCCTCGTCCTCGAAGTACACCTCGCGGATGCGGATGCCGCGGCGGCGGAAGTCGATCGTCGTCGGCTGTGGGACGGCTGGCTCCATCGTGGCGCACAGGCGATGCTAGGCGAGGGGCGCGCGAATCGCGCCCCGCGCAAGATGCCTTGCCCCCTCCCCCGTCGGCGCGAGCCGGGTCTATCTTGAGACCGGAGGCTTGCGCACACTCATGTTCGACCGGAGACCCGTCTGTGCGTGATCGAGCCATCCGCGTAGCGCACCTGACAGCCGTCCATCCCCGCGACGACGTGCGGATCTTCGCGAAGGAGTGCCGCGCGCTGGCCGCGGCCGGCTACGACGTGCACCTCGTGGCCCCGGGGATCGAGGACGAGACCGTGCACGGCGTGCACGTGCACGCCGCGCGCGCCGCGGGCAGCGGCCGCCTGGCGCGGATGACCGGCACGGTCGCGGCGGTCTACCGCGTCGCCCGCCGCCTGCGCGCGGGCGTCTACCACGTCCACGACCCCGAGCTGCTCCCGGTCGCGCTGCTGCTGCGGGCCGGCGGGGCCCGCGTGATCTACGACTCCCACGAGCACCTCCCCCAGCAGATCCTCACCAAGCCGTGGATCCCGGCCCCGCTGCGACGGCCGCTGGCGCTCGCCGTGAACGTGGTGGAGCGGCTCGCGGCCCGCTTCCTGTCCGCCGTCGTGACGGCGGAGCCGTACGTCCGGGCCCGCTTCGAGGGCGCCGCGCGCCCCGTCGTGACCGTGAACAACTACCCCCGGCTCGAGGAGTTCCCGGCCTCCGACGGCGACTGGTCCGGCCGCGAGCGAGCGGTCTGCTACGCCGGCAGCATCAGCGAGCTGCGCGGCGCGCCGGAGATGGTCGACGCCGCCGAGCGCGCCGGCGCGCGCCTGCTGCTCGCCGGCCGCTTCAGCCCGCCCGGCCTGCGCGACGAGCTGGCCGCGCGCCCCGGGTGGGACAACGTGGAGGTGCTCGGCCAGGTGTCGCGAGCCGGCCTCGCGGAGACGATGGCGCGCGCCCGCGCCGGGCTCGTGGTGCTCAAGCCGGTCCCGAACTACCTCGAGGCCAACCCGACCAAGATGTTCGAGTACATGTCGGCCGGGATACCGGTGGTCTGTTCGAACTTCCCGACCTGGGTTACGATCGTCGAGCGACACGGATGTGGGATCTGGGTGGATCCCCAGTCGCCGCAGGAGATCGCGGACGCGATCGAGTGGATCCTCGAGCACACGGACGAAGCGAGAGAGATGGGACACAGGGGACGCCGGGCGGTCGAACGCCTCTACAACTGGGAGATCGAGGAGCGCGCCCTCCTCGGGCTCTACGAGGAGCTGACGCGATGAGCGAGCTGCCGCTGATCTCGGTGATCATGCCGGTCCGCGACGAGGCGCCGATCCTCCGCGACGTGATGCGCTCGATGCTCGCCCAGGAGCAGCGCGGATTCGAGATCGAGGTCCTCGCCGTGGACGGCCGCTCCACGGACGGCTCGCGCGAGATCCTCGAGGACGTGGCGCGCGAGGACTCGCGCCTGCGCGTGCTCGACAACCCGCACCAGCTCACCCCGCACGCGCTGAACATCGGCCTGCACAACGCGCGCGGCGACTACGTGTGCATCTGCGGCTCGCACACCGTCTACGACTCCGACTACCTGGCCACGTGCTACGAGGAGCTCCTCGAGCACGACGCCGTCGGCTGCAGCGGCCGCGTCCGCGTGGAGCCCGCGAACGACTCCCTGAGCGCACGGCTAGTCGCATGGGCCACCAGCTCGCCGTTCGCCTCGTCGGGCAAGTCGTTCAGGACGGCGCCCGAGGGCTACGCCGACACGATCGCCTACCCGCTCTTCCGCAAGGACGAGGTGCTGGCGCTGCGCGGCTACAACGAGCGGCTGGCGCGCAACCAGGACAACGACATGAACACGCGGCTGCGCGCGGCCGGCCACCGCCTCTACCACACGTGGAAGACCGGCTGCAGCTACCGCTCGCAGGCGGGGCTGCGGGCGCTGGTGCGCTACGCCTACATGAACGGCTTCTGGAACTTCGTGACGCTGCGCGAGAACCCCCGCGCGATGCGCCTGCGCCACTTCGTGCCGATGGTGTTCGTGCTCGGGACCGCCGCCCTGCTCCTGGCGACGGTGGGCTGGATGGCGTGGGATCAGCACCCGAACGACTGGCTCCAGCTCGCCGCGCTGGGGAGCATCGGGCTGCACCTGGTCGTCGGGCTCGGCTTCGGGGCCTCGACCGCGATCAGAGTGCGTCACCCGGCTCCGCTGCTGATGCCGCTCTACATCCTCGCCTTCCACTCGAGCTACGGCGTGGGAATGATCGTCGCCCTGCTCAAGCGGGCGCGGCCGCCGACCACCGCGAGCACGTACGGCACGGGGCCGCGCATCGTGTTCCTCACGCACTACTTCCACCCCGAGGTGGGCGCCTCGCAGACGCGCATCCTCGAGTGCGCGCGGCTGCTGCACCAGCGCGGCTACGACGTCACCGTCCTCACCGGCTTCCCGAACTACCCCGACGGGGTGATCCCGCACCCGTACCGGCGCAAGCTGCTCGACAGCGAGACGGTCGACGGCTTCAGGGTGCTGCGCTCCGCCGTCTACCCGGCCCCCAACCGCGGCTTCGCCAAGCGGCTCGTGAACCACGCGTCGTTCGCGGTCTCGGCCACGCTCACGTCGTGGCGCGCGGGCCACGCCGACGTCGTCATCGCCGAGACCCCGCCGCTGTTCACGGCCGTCGCGGCGGTGTGGGTGAAGCGGATGCGCCGCGCCAAGCTGATCCTGAACGTGGCCGACCTGTGGCCCGAGTCCGCGGTGCAGCTCGGGGCGCTCAAGAACCGCTACGCGATCCGCGGCGCGGAGGCGCTCGAGCGCTTCGCCTATCGCAATGCCGACCGGATCACGGCCCCCACGCCGGGGGTGGCGCGCGCCATCGAGGCGCACCCGGAGTTCGGCGGCCGCGTGAGGCTGCTCCCCAACGCCGTCGACGTCGAGCGCTTCGATCCGGAGGCCAACCCGCCCGAGCCGGACGGCCCCGTCATCTACTGCGGGACGGTGGGGCTCGCCCAGGGCGTGCGCACGCTGCTCGAGGCCGCGCGCGACCTCGAGCGCGAGGGCCACGACCGCGAGTTCCTGATCGTCGGCGACGGCGCCGAGCGCAGCGAGCTCGAGACCCTCGCCTCCACCTGGGGGCTCGGCAACGTCCGCTTCACCGGGCGCGTCAAGCACGAGCAGGTCCCGCAGATGATCGAGTCGGCCTCGATGGCGGTGATGCTGCTGCGCGACGTCCCGCTGTTCGCCGACGCGCTGCCCACGAAGCTGCTCGAGTACATGGCGGCGGGGCGCCCCGTGGTGGCCGCGGCCTCCGGCCAGGTGTCCGAGCTGATCTCCTCGACCGGCGCCGGAATCGCCTGCCCGCCGGAGGACTCGAGGGCGGTGGCGGACGCGATCCGCCGGCTCGACTCCGACCCCGAGGCGGCGCTGGAGATGGGCCGGCGCGGGCGTCGCTACGTCGAGGAGAACCTCAGCCGGGTCGCGATGGTGGACAACCTCGAGCGCGAGCTGCGCTCCCTGCTCGAGGCGCGCGCTCCGCGGCAGCTCGAGCCGGTCGCCTCCGCCTAGGAGAGTTTGGCGAAACACGCTAGGCCGCTCCTGGCGCCGCGTCGCGGGGAGGGACGTTGATGCCGTACCTCGGCCGCGGTCGCGCCGGTTCCCGTAACTGCGGCTGGGTAGGGCGGCGGACCGCCAGACCGCG
>DASVWC010000038.1:0-58881 GCA_036389835.1 Thermoleophilaceae bacterium
GGTGTGGGGACGCGTCGGCGGCGCCGCGGTGCGCGCCGGCCGCGCACGGCGGGACGCGCGCGCCGGGGCGAACGGCGTGCCGGGCGACTACGTCGAGGGCACCGCCACCGAGGTCGACACGGAATCGCGCCGGCTCGAGCCGTGAGCGAACCCGCGATCTCGCTGGGGTTCTTCGACCCGGCGCAGGAGCTGCACGGCACCCTGCGCGCGGGCGCGGCGGTGGTGTTCGAGGGGGGCTCGGCTCGGACGCTCGAAGAGGTGCCGGAGCTGACCCCCACCAGCGCGCGCTGCGGGTCCGACATCGACCTCGAGTTCGAGCCGCTTTCGCACCCGGCCGAGCTCGGCGGGGCGTCGGCGCGGGTGGCGCGCGTGAGGGGAACGGCGCTGGGCACGGAGGTCAACTGCTTGGGAACGGTCGGCGAGACGCGTGAGGCGCCGGCCTGGGGCGAGCTCGACGCCGTGAGGCTCGTCTCCGCGGTCTTCGACGAGGAGCACGCGCTGCTCGCCGCCGCCCGGCGCCCGCGCGGCGCCAAGGGCCACGGCGACGAGCTCGTGACCGCCCATCTCCTGTCCGGCGGGGAGCTGCTGGCGATCGAGGACGCGCGGATCTCGACGGTCTACGACGGCCAGGGCCGGCAGCGGACGGTGGGGCTCGAGCTGTGGCTGCCCGGCGAGGACTTCCCGCGGCGGGCGTCCGGCTCGGTGCGGGCCGGGCTGACCCTGGCGCTCGACGGGCTGCGCGTGGACGCCGGGCTCGTGGCCTGGCGGATGGAGGGGCGCGACGGCGCGGGCTCGTACGAGATCACCAGCCGCGCCGACGAGCCCGGGGAGGCCGCTTGATCCGCGCGGTGATCTCGGACTTCGGCGGGGTGCTCACCAACCCGCTGCTCCAGGCGTTCGTCGCCTACCAGGAGGAGACCGGCGTGGACTTCCGCCGCCTCGGCGAGGCGATGGGGCGGATCCTCGACCGCGAGGGCGTGCACCCGCTGTTCGAGCTCGAGTGCGGGCGCTGGACCGAGGCCGAGTTCTGCGACCGGCTCGAGGCCGAGCTCGGCGGCGACGTGAGCATCATGGAGTTCCAGGAGCGCTACTTCGCGAACCTGCACCCGAACGAGCCGTTCATCGAGTACATGCGCTCGCTGCGCGGCCGCGGCTACCGGATGGCGCTGCTGACGAACAACGTCCGCGAGTGGGAGCCGAAGTGGCGGGCGATGATCCCGTCGATCGACGAGATCTTCGAGGTGATCGTGGACTCGGGGTTCGTCGGGATGCGCAAGCCGGACCCGCGGATCTACGAGCTGACGCTCGAGCGGCTCGGGGACGTGCGCGCGGAGGAGTGCGTGTTCGTGGACGACCTGGAGATCAACTGCGAGGCGGCGCGCGAGCTGGGGATGGCGGCGGTGCAGTTCGTGGACGCCGAGCAGGCGATACCGGAGGTCGAGGCGGTCCTGAACGGCGGCGGGTAGAGGCGGCCGGAGCTTCAAGTCCTCCGGCCGGATGCCGATGGGATCGCGATGCCCTCCATCGCTCCGCGCGCACGCGCGGCGGCCGTCGCCGTTGCGCTTCTACTCACCGGTCTGATCGCCTTCGGGGCGCCGATGGGGGTGGACTACCTCGCCCCGCCGTGCGACCCGTACGTCTGCGACGACGCCGGCCCGTCGATCGCCGCGCTGGCCGAGGGCGACCTCGACGAGTTCTTCGCCGAGCAGCCGCCGATGGGCAGCTTCTCGTTCGCCGTCCGCGGCCCGTTCGTCGCGGCCGGGGACGCGCTCGGCGCCAGCCCCCTGACGATCTACCGCCTCGGCGCGTTCGCGTGCCTGCTCGGCCTGATGCTGCTCACGCTCCACGTCGGGCTGACGATGTACCGGCGCGGGCGCGAGTGGAAGGTCGCCGCGCTCGTGCCGCTCGGCGTCCTCGCGAGCCCGGTCACCTACGCCGCGCTCGAGTACGGCCACCCGGAGGAGCTGCTCGGCGCCGCGCTGGTGGTCGGCGCCGTGCTGGCCGCCGCGCGCGACCGGACGGTGGCCGCCGCCCTGCTCCTGGGCGCCGCCGTGGCCACCAAGCAGTGGGCGGTGATGGCGGCGCTGCCGGTGCTGCTGGCGGCCCCGCGCAACCGCGTCCGGATCACCGTGCTCTCACTCGCCGCCTTCGCCGTGCTGACGATCCCGATGATGCTCGGCGACTGGGACCAGTTCTGGCTCGCGCAGCACTCGATCGGCGTCGCGCTCCCCTTCGACGGCACCGTCACCGCGAGCAACGTCTGGTTCCCCTTCGCGGACTCGAGCACCGGCCCCACGCTCACCGAGAACGGCGTGGAGATCCAGACCCAGTACTCGCTCGCCAAGTGGCTCGGGGACCTGACCCACCCGCTGGTCGCGCTGCTGGCCCTCGGCGCGACCGCCGCCTACTTCCTGCGCCGCCGCACGGCCGCGCCGGAGGAGGTGCTCCAGCTCGTGGCCCTGATCTTCCTGCTGCGCTGCGTGCTCGACCCCCTGACCTACAGCTATCACCACGCCCCGTTCGTGGCCGCCCTGGTCGCGTACGAGGGGCTGCGGCGGCGGGTGCCGGTGATGTCCGGCGTCGCGATCGCCGCGCTGCTCCTCACCACGCACGTGATCGCGCCGATGAAGGACGCCGAGCTGGTGAACGCGTTCTACCTGGGCTGGGCCCTGCCGATGCTCGCCGCGCTGGTGCTCGGCGTGTTCTTCCCGGCGCGGCTCGACGCGCTCGCCGCGCGGCTGACCCCGCGGCGGGTGCGCACCCGCACCGCCGCCAGCCAGACCGCCCCGCTCCCGTAGACGAGCGGCAGCAGCTCCTCGAGCGGCACCGGGCCGAGGTGCGCGGTCACGCCGCCGCGTCCTCGTACTCGTCGTGGCGGCGCCACCACGCGCCGGGGTGCTCGAGGCCCTCCTCCTGACGGCCCTTCGGCGCGCGGTCGAGGAGCGCGTACTGCATGTCGAGGACCTCCAGGCCGCGGGCGTAGGACGAGTACGTGTGGTAGACGACGCCGTCCTCGAGCGCGAACGCGCTGAGGCCGGGGCCCTCGCCGAACGGCGTGGTGATCGCCTCGAAGTTGTAGGTGCCGGTCGCCGGCCGCTCCTCCGTCGAGGAGACCCCGAAGTCGAAGTTGAAGTCGCCGCCGGCCGAGGAGACCCAGTCGAACCTCCAGCCCATCCGCTCCTTGTAGGCGTTCAGCTTCTCGAGCGGCCCGCGCGAGACCACGACCACGCTCAGGTCGTTGGCGTTCACGTGCGGGATCGCGCCGTCGAGGTTGTCGCACAGGAACGAGCAGCCGACGCAGCCGACGGTGTCGTCCGGGCCGAACATGAAGTGGTAGACGATCAGCTGCGAGCGCCCGCCGAACAGCTCGGCGAGGGTCTTCGTGCCCTCGTTCGTCTCGAACTCGTACTCCTTCTCGACGCGCACCCACGGCAGCTCGCGCCGCCGGCGGGCGAGCTCGTCGCCCCGGCGCATGTGCTCCTTCTCGCTCGCCACCAGCTCGCGGCTGGCCTCGAGCCACTCCTCGCGTGTTCCGACCCTGTGGTCAGTCATCCGGTCCGCCTCCTTTTTCAGTACGACCGGCCGCGGGCTGGAAACTAATCGTTCGGGGCGCAACCCGGCCTGGCCCACATCCCGCTCCTCCCGCGCCGGGCGCCGCGCTCGGCCCGCTCGAACCGCTCGGCGTAGCGGTCGTTCGGCGGGATCGTGAGCGTGGTGGCGTAGCCGCCGCGGACCAGCAGGTCGTTGAGCGCCGCGCCGTCGGGCGCGTAGAGGTACACGAGCAGCCGCCCGTAGCGGTCGCGCGGCTCCTCGCCGACCGTGTAGCGCACGCGCGCACCGGGCGGCAGCAGCCGCGTCACGTAGCGCGTGGCCTCGGGCCCGAAGCACTCGACCTCGCCGCCGTGGGTCTCGGGCGTGTCGATCCCGATCAGCCGCACCGGCCCGACGCCGGCGAGCTGGATCGTGTCGCCGTCGACGACCCGCTCGACCAGCGCCGCGCGAGCGCCGCCGGGGGCGGCGGGGTACGAAGGGGCGCGCGCGGCGTCATCGCGATCGGACAGAGCCACCGCAGCGATGGCCGCGGCGGCGACCGCGATCAGGAGAAGTGGCGAACGGCTCCGAAAACCAAGCATGGCAAGGACGCAGGGAGCGTGGCGTGCGACAGCAGGCGAGCGACCGAGGACCCAGCCAGGCGAAGGTTTGCAGGAGCCGCGCCGAGGGTCAGTTTTCCGAGCCCATGCGGTCCCAGCAGTACAGCTCGACCGCATCCGCAGCGAGCGCCTCGGCGCGCTCCGCGGACAGCCAGGGCAGCACGGTGTCCAGCGCCTGCTCCTCGCTGACGCCGGACTCGAACGCGATGTCGCCGCGGAAGCCGGCCGCGATCTTGAGCGCCTCGCGGCGGTGCTCGCCGAGGCTCGCGAACGCCTTCAGCAGGAAGTCCTTGTTCGCGACCGGCTGGCCGACCTCGAGCGAGGCGTGCCAGGCGGCGAGCATCGACAGGTCGTCGTCGTCGAGGTCCTCGACCGCCTTCGCGTAGTGCACCTCGAGCTCGTCCTCCGGGATCTCGTCGACCCACGCGCGCACCACCTCGCCGAGCAGCTGCCGGCGCGCCTCGCGGCCGATCGACTCCGCAACCACGCGAATCGCTTCCTGTGGCTCGATGAAGCAGAGTGGCATTTTCGGGTGCGTCTCCCTGGAGGTCGGGGTGCGGGGACGGCTCCAAGGTAAGCCGCGGGGTAGACGGAAAGACGGCGCGCTCAGCCCGCGGCGGGAGCGTCGGCCTCGAGGCGCCGGATCAGGTCGTCGAGCTTGAGCTCCTCGAGCCCCTTGCCGACCGCCTCCAGCTCGCCCGCGGCGAACTCGATCAGGCCCTTGCCCTCGGCGCAGAGCTCGAGCGTCTCGCGCAGGCCGGCCTGGTTGGAGTCCAGCCGCGCGATGATCTGCTCGAGCCGCTCGACCGCGGTCTCGTAGGTGATGGTCTCGGTCGTCATCCACTCTCCTCCTTCTCCGGGCGCACGCGGGCCGGAACCGACCCACCCGCCATCCGAAGCTCGAACTCCTGGGCGCCCCGCACGGCCGCGGGCGTGGCGAGCGGCTCGCCGGACGCGTCGACCGCCAGCGCGTAGCCGCGCTCGAGCGTGCGCTCGGGGTCGTGAGCGCGCAGCGCGGCGGCGTGCGCCTCGAGCGCCGCGGCCCGGCGCGCGGCGAGCATCCGCTCCGCGCTCTCGAGCCGCGCCGCGCGCGCGGGCATCCGCCGCTGCTCGTCAGCGGTCGACGCCGACAGCGCGCCGACCTTGCGGCGCAGCACCTTGCCGGCCATCCGCCGCTGGTGGTCGTAGCGCTCGGCCCGGCGGCGGCCGGTGACGGCGCGCAGCTCCTTCGCCTGCTGGTGCAGGTTGACCCGGTGGCGCTCGACGTGCTCGCGCGGCGCGCGCGAGTACGCGGTGAGCGCGCGGGCGCGGCCCACCACCGCGATCCGCCCGGCGGCGGACAGCCGCGCCGCGGCGGCGCCCAGCTCGGCGGCGGCGGCGCCGCAGTCGACCCCCACCGCCGACTCGGCCGCGTGCGTGGGCGTGGAGCAGCAGCAGGCGGCCACGTCGTCGATCAGCGTGCGGTCCACCTCGTGTCCGACCGCGCTGATCACCGGCACCGGCGTGAGCGCGACCGTGCGGCAGAGCGTCTCGTCGCAGAACGCCCAGAGGTCGGCGATGCTGCCGCCGCCGCGGGTGACGACGATCGTGTCCACGCGCGCGTAGGCGGCGAGGTCGCGGATCGCGGCCGTGATCGCCCCCGCCGCCCGGCGGTCCTGCACGGGCGCGTAGCCCCAGACGATCGTGCCGCGCCAGCGGCGGCGCTCCAGCCCGGCCAGGAAGTCGCGCCGGGCGGCTCCGCTCTCCGCGGTGACCACCCCGATGCGGCGCGGGAGCCGCGGCCGCGCGAGCAGCTTCTGGTGCTCGAAGAGGCCCTCCGCCGCGAGCTCGCGGCGCAGGCGCGCGAGCCGGGCGAGCAGGTCGCCCTCGCCTGCCAGCCGCAGCTCGCGGACCCGGAAGGAGAGCCGCGGCGAGGCGCTCGCGCTGCCCGGATACCACTCGCAGCCGCCCGCGACCACCACCTCGGCGCCGTCGCGCAGCTCGCCGTCGCCCAGCCCCAGCGAGTCGAACTCGTTGCGCCACATCGCGCAGGGGATCGCGCCGTCGGCGTCGCGCAGCTCGAACCAGACCTGCGGCGAGCCGATCCGCACGCCGGTGACCTCCCCCACCAGGCACACGTGCGCGAACTCGCGCAGGCGCTCGCGCAGCTTGAGCGAGTAGCGACCGACCGGGTACGGCCCGGGGAAGCCCGGGACTCCGGCGCCGGCCGGCGCTACCGCATGGGCGGATTCGGCCATCTCACGAGCGTACGCCCGCGATCGGTCGTCCCGACGGCGGCGTTGCAGGGGGGTCCCTGAGCGTCATCTCCGGCCCCCAGGAGCAGAGCGCGGGGCGGCCCGGGCAGGTCCAGCAGAGCTCGCGGTGCGGGGTCGCGGTCGGCTCGTAGCGGCCGCCCAGGACCCCCGCGGCCAGCTCGAGCAGGCGCCGCTCCAGCTCGGCGGCGTCCTCGTAGACCTCGGCGACGGGCCGCTCCGGGGCCTCGAGGAACGAGTAGGCGACCTCCACGCGCGGCGTGCCCGCTCGCAGCGCGGCCAGCGCGTAGACCAGGCGCTGCGTGGTGTAGCCGCGCTCGACGAGGGCCGCCGGGTCCTCGCCCACGAGCGGGTCGGTCTTGTAGTCCACGACCAGCACGTCGCCGCCCGGCTCGACCGCGTGGACGTCCATGAAGCCGTTCACCAGCACCGACGGCGCCTCGGCCGCGGACAGCTCGAACGCGAACGAGAGCTCCGTGCGCACCTCCTCGGCGGCCGCCAGCCGCTCGCGCAGCTCCGAGCCGGCGAACCCCTCGACGAACGCGCCGATCCGCGCGATCTCGTCCGGGTCGTCGTCGGGCGCGCCGTGGCCGCGCAGCCGGGCGGCGATCTCGTCCGCGGCCGGCAGCGCCGGCGCGCGCATGTCGAGGCGCTCGAGCAGCTCGTGCACGATCGAGCCGCGCAGCATCGGCGAGATCCCCTCCTCGGGCGCCGCCGGCGGCGGTGCCTCGTCCACGGCGAGCACGAGCTGGCCGTCGCCGGTGGCCGGCGGCCCCGGGCGGCCGCGCTGGTCGCGCGGGCGCATCCCGGCGACGCGCTCGAGGTAGAAGCGGTAGCCGCAGCGCCGGTAGCTCTCGAGCGAGGAGTAGCTGAGCCGGCCGACCGGAAGCGCGCGGGCCCGGCCGACCGCGGGGAAGGCGGGGCGAGGGGGCGGCTCCCAGGCCGCGGCGGCGGCGCCGGCCGGGGCGGCTTCCCCGGGCGGCGCGACCGGGGCGGCGCCCGTGGCTTCGCGCGCGGGGTTCCGGGCCGCCGCCGGCAGCACCTCGTCCACGGTCCCGGGCGTGCACAGCACGCACCCGACCCGCACCTGGCCGAACTCCGTCTCCTCGACGTCCACACCCGTAGGAGTCGTCTCGAGCAGAGATCTCGCCCCCGGGGCCAGCGCGCGCCAGAGCCAGTCGAGCGGGCGCTCCAGCGGCCTGTGCTCCGGCCACCGCTCGCTGTCGGTGGCGCCGCTGAGGACCAGGTGCTCCTGCGCGCGGGTCATCGCCACGTAGAGGATCCGGCGCTCCTCCTGCTCGGCGCGCTCGGTCTGCTCCTCCTTGAGCCGCTCCCACTCGAGCGCGTCGCTGCGCTCGCCCGAGAGCGACGCGAGGCGCAGCCCCACCCGGCCGTCGTCGGCCACGCGCAGGCCCTCGTCCTCGCCCCCGCGCACCGGGCGCCCGAGGTCCGCCACGCACACCACCGGGAACTCGAGCCCCTTCGCGGCGTGGATCGTCATCAGCCGCACCGCCGGCGTGCGCGCCTGCCCCTCGACCGGCGCCTCGCCCTCGTGAGCGCGCAGCAGCTCGCGCTCGTCGAGGTGGTCGATGAAGCGGCGCAGGTCGCGGCCGCGGTCGGCCTCGAAGCGGCGCGCGAGGCGCATCAGCTTGCGCACGTTCGCGAGCCGGCGCTCGCCCCCGGGCATCGCGAGCACCACCCGGTCGTAGCCCGACTCGGTGACGGCGCGGTCGATCAGGTCCTCCAGCGAGATGCGCGGAGCGGCCTCGCGCTGGCGCGCGAAGCGCTCCGTGAAGGCCGCGAGCCGCTCGCGGTCGCGCGCCGGCAGCGCCGCGGACAGCTCCTCGTCGGTCCGGAGCGCCCACCAGAGGTCGCGCCCGGTGCGCCGGCAGCGGAAGCGGGCGAGGGCGAGGGCGTCGAGCGACGCGCCCACGAGCGGCGAGGCCAGCAGCGTGGTCATCGCCAGCTCGTCGAGCGGGTTGGCGAGCGCGGCCAGGTAGGCGCGCAGGTCGCTCACCTGCTGCGCCTCCGAGAACCCCCGCCCGCCGTGCGAGTAGGCCGGGATGCCGCGCTCCACCAGCGCGCGCTCGTAGAGCGCCATGTCGGTCGCGGCCCGCAGCAGGATCGCCACGTCGCCGTAGCCGAACGGGCCTCCGGGGCCCGCGAGCGCGGCGATCCGGTCCGCGAGCAGGCGCGCCTCCACCGCCCGCCAGCACGCCTCCCCCACGCCCGCCCCGAACGCGTCGCGCGCGGCCGTCTCGCCGCCGAGCGCGTCGTCCCAGCGCTGCTTGCGGCCGTCGACGACCAGCAGCTCGACCGGGGGGTCGGCGGCCGGGGGCCCTGCCCCTCCGGGCGCCGGGACGAGCGGCTCGAAGTCCTCGCCCCAGACCGCGGCGAAGGTCGCGTCGAGCGCCGCGACCAGCTCCGGCCGGGTGCGGAAGTTCGTGCGCAGCGAGGCCGCCCGGCCGGCCTCGGCCGCCGCCGTGCCGCGGCGGCGGAAGAGCTCGACCTCCGCGTGGCGGAACCCGTAGATCGACTGGCGCTCGTCGCCGACGGCGAACAGGTTGCCGTCGGCCACCAGGTCGATCAGCTCCACCTGGAGCGGGTTGGTGTCCTGGAACTCGTCGACCATCACCTGCTCGAAGCGGCCGGCGACCTCGCGCCGCAGGGCGCCGTCGTCGCGCAGCAGGTCGCGCGCGAGCAGCTCGAGGTCGTCGAAGTCGAGCGCGGAGCGCTCGTCCTTCAGCGCCGCGTAGCGCTCCGCGAACAGCTCCAGCAGCCGCGCGAGCAGCGCGTGGTGCTTGGCGGCCTGGGCCGTCGTGCAGAGCGTGACGTAGGCGCGGTAGGCGTCGGCCAGCTCGTCGAAGGCCGGCGTCTGCATCGCCTTGACGTTGCCGCGCTTGACCTCGAGGTCCTTGAGGTCGGCGGGGTCGGGCAGGTCGCCGCCCGAGCGGCTGCGGAGGAAGTCGCCGCAGCGGTCGAGCGCCGCGAGCGCGCGGTCGACGGTCCTGTTCGCCCCGGCGGCGCCCCCGAGCTCCGCGGCGGCGGCGCCGGCCGCGGCCTCGAGGCGCTCGCGCTCGCCGGCGGGCGCGGGGGGCTCGGCCGGCGGCAGCCGCGGCTCGCGGCCCTGGCTGCGCAGCTTGCCGTGGACCGTGACGACCATCGCGCGCAGCCGGTCCGGGCCGTAGGAGGCGGCGAGGTCGAGCGGGTCGCCGGCCGCGGCCTCCGCGGTCGCGACCTCCGCCTCCAGGAAGGCCTCGAGCGCGGCGTCGAAGGCGTCGAAGGCGAGCCGCGCGGACTCGGTCTCGTCGAGCACGTGGAAGTCCGGGTCGAGGCCGGCGGCGAGAGCGTTCGAGCGCAGCACGCGCGCGCAGAACCCGTGGATGGTGGAGATCGCCGCCGCCTCCGCCGCCCGGGCGGCCTCGCGCTCGCCCTCGCCGAGCAGCCGCGCGCGCACGCGCGACTTGAGCTCCGCGGCCGCCTTCTCGGTGAAGGTGATGGCCAGCACGCGGTCGACCGGCACGCCGTCGTCGCGCACGGCCGCGACGAAGCGCTCGACCAGCACGCGCGTCTTGCCGCTGCCGGCCGCCGCGCGCACGAACAGCGGGCCGTCGCGCCGCGCGACCGCCTCGCGCTGCTCGGCGGTGAGCTGGATCACCGCTCCACCCGGCAGATCGACGGGTGGGCGCAGCCGCCGTTCCAGGCGCACGTCTCGGGGCACGGGCGCACCTCGCCCGAG
The DNA here is from genome assembly GCA_036389835.1 of Thermoleophilaceae bacterium. Taxonomy (GTDB): domain Bacteria; phylum Actinomycetota; class Thermoleophilia; order Solirubrobacterales; family Thermoleophilaceae; genus AC-37. The sequence goes on from DASVWC010000038.1 coordinate 10,143, forward strand.
CGCATCCGCCCGGCCAGCTCGCGGACGCGATCGCGGGCCCGATCCAGCTCGGCCTCGAGCTCCTCCTCGCCGGCGAAGTCGTTGTCGTAGAGGCCCTTGCCGAGCTCCGCCCGGAGGTCCTCGAGCAGCAGGCCGCGCGGGCGGTGGTCGCCGGCGAGCGGCACGTACATGCCGCCGGCGGGCTTGAGGTCGAGCAGCTCGCGCACCGCGAGCATGTAGATCGCCACCTGGAGCCGGTTCTTCGACTCCCACGCGCGGACGCCGTCGACCTTGCGCCCACCCTTGTAGTCGCGCACCAGCGCGTAGTCGCCGTGCACGTCGACGCGGTCGATCCGCCCGCGAAGGGCCAGCCCGTCGCCGATCTCGAGCGCCGGCCGCAGGAGGTCGATCCCCTCCTCGCGCTCCATGCCGAACTCGAGCTCGAGCTCGTACGGCTCGAACGAGCTGCCGGCGTCGGCCTCGGCGCGCAGGTGGCGGAGCAGGTCCACCTCGAGCCGCCGCACCGCCGCGCGCACGCGCGTCGCCTTCGGCGAGATGCGGAACTCGGCCTGGCGCTCGCGCAGCGCCTCGAGCAGGATCCGCTCGGCCTCGGCCAGGTTCGCGGGCGTGACGCGGGACCCGCCGGTGCGCTCGCGCAGGCGGCGGTAGGTCAGCTCGAGGACCTTGTGCGCGTAGAGGCCGCGGACCATGGGCTCGGGGTCCGGCTCGAGGGCGTCCGGGCGCAGCTCGCGCTCGACCAGCCACTTGACGGGGCAGTCCGCGTACGCCTCGAGCGCGGCGGCCGAGAGCCGGTCGCGGGCCGCCAGCTCGGCCAGGACGCCCTCGGCCTCCAGCCGGTCCGGACCGGGCGGCGAGCGGTCGGGGCCGGCCAGCGCGACCGCCCGCTCCCACTCGACCTCGGTGGGCGCGGCCGCGGGCGTCCAGGCCACCGCCGAGAGCGGGCGGGTGGCGTCGGGCTCGGCGAGGGCGCCGCCGAACGGCGCGCGCACGTCGTCCACGAGGAAGGAGCGCACCTGCGGGGCGCCCTCCTCGTCGGTCTCGCGCCAGCTCAGGGCGAGCATGCGCTCCGCGCGCGAGGCGCAGAAGTAGAAGAGCTGGCGCTCGCGCGCCGGGCGGTCGTCGCGGACCGGCAGCGCGAGGCCGGTTGCGCGGGCGAGCGCGCGGCGGTCCTCGTCGGAGAGGAACGGCTCGGGCCGCGGCAGCCGCGGGAACTCGCCCTCCTGGAGGCCGCAGACGAAGACGCTGTCGAAGCGGCGCGCGCGCACGTCCTCGGGCCGCGCCACCTGCACGCGGTCCGGGGACGGGGCGGCGCCGGTGGGCACCTCCAGCGCGGCGAGCAGGTCGTGCAGCCCCGCGCGCGGCGGGACCAGGGCGGCGTCGGCGCGGGCCAGGCGCCTGACGTCGGAGAGCGCCGCGCGCAGAGCGTCGCGGGCGCGCGGCTCCTCGCGCTCGTCCTCGGCGAACACGTGCGCCCGGCGCAGGTAGGGCCGCCCGAAGAGCCACTCGGCCTCGTCGTCGAGCCGCGCGGCGAGCCCGGCGGTGTCGCGCGTGTCCGCGAGGCGGTCGAGCTCGTCGAGCGGCCAGCGCTCCGCCTCCCACGCCTCGCGCGCCGCCGCGGCGGAGTGGATCCCCCTGCGGCGGAGGTCGTGCTCGAGGCGGTCCGCGAGGTGCGGCTCGTCGAGCCGGCCGGGCATCCTCAGGTAGGCGAGCAGGTCGTCGGCGGTCCCCTCTCCCAGCGCGCAGCGCAGCAGCGCGAGGATCCCCTGGCCAAGGCCGGTGTGGTCGAGCCGGACCCACCGCTCCAGCGCGAACGGGATGCCGTAGGCGCCGAAGACCTGCTCGACGAGCGAGGCGTACGCGGCGGGCGAGCGGAGGACCACAGCGACCTCGGCCGGCGGCGTGCCGCCGCGCAGCAGGCCGAGGACCTCCGCCGCGACCAGCTCGACCTCGGCGCGCTCGCCGCCCGAGCAGAGCAGGCGGATGGCGCCGGCGGGGTCGGGCGCCTGCGCGCCGCTTTCCTGTGTGCCCGCGTCGAACAGCAGGCGCTCGACGTGGTTGAGGGCGTCGCGGGAGGAGCTCGCGTAGTGGGCGTCGGTGGCCGGCAGCGCGACGTGCTCGGCCGCGATCCGGCCGAGCCGCTCGACCAGCGGCGCCGCGGCCTCGAACGCGGCGCGGCCCTCCTCGTAGGGCAGCGACACCGCCACCGCCGCGCCCCCCTCCACCGCCAGCGCCTCCATCAGCGCGAGCTCGATGCCGGTGAAGTCGTCGAACCCGTAGACGAAGACCGGCGTGCCGCCCCAGCCGGCGGGGCGCGCGCGCAGCGCGTCGAGGGCGCGCCAGGCGAAGAGCTCGTCGTCGACGAGGCCGGTGAGCTCGAGCGTGGAGCGGTAGGAGCGGTAGAGGGCGGTGAGGTCAGCCGCGAGGGCGGCGCGCGGGCCGTCGCCGAGCCAGGCGTCGAGCGCCTGGGCGAGGCGCTGCGGCTCCACCATCGAGCGGCCGAGGTCGCTGAAGAAGCGCTCGGCCGCGCGGACGAAGCCGGGGCGCTGCGCGGAGCGGGCGAGGTCCGTCAGCGGCGCGTCGCGCACCGCGCGCTCGACGATCAGCCGGCGCTGCACACGGCTGGCGCGCCGCGCGCCGCGGATCTCCGAGCCGCAGCGCTCGGCGACGATCTCGAACAGGCGCCGGAAGCGCTCCACGCGCGCGCCGAGCACCGCGCCGCGCGCCGCGAGCTCGCGCTGGGTGTGCTGGACGTCGCGGAACGCGGGCACGACCAGGATCGGCTCGTCGGGGAGGCTCGCGCGGTACGCGTCGAGGATCTCCCCCGCCTTGCCCGCGTTGGCGGGGCCGGTGACCAGCTTCAGCGGCACCCGGCCATTCTGGGGCCTCGCCCGGCTGCAAACGCGCGCGGCTCGGGCCCGCCAGGGCGGGGTGGCCGGCCGCCCTCACGCAAAGCGGGGAGGGTCTGACCCCCGCCGGAGGTCGCTCGTCATGCGGGATCGCGGCGCTCGAGGCGCTTTCGCTCCCACGGCGAGAGCTCGTACGGGCGGCCGCGCGGGGCGCCCACGGCGAAGATCGCGGTGCCGTCCTCCTCCGCGACCGCCCTCCGGCTCGCGGCCGGGTCCGGGACCGCGACGAAGGTGCCGGCGGGAGCGTCGATCGCCTCGCCCGCGACCGTGAAGGTGGCCCGGCCGCTCACCACCAGGTAGAGCTCCTCGTGCTCGTCCGCGTTCTCGACCAGCTCGGTGTGCTCCTCGATCAGCTCCACGCCGCGGTCGCCGAGCCAGGCGCCCGCTCCGAACGCCTCGATGCCGAGCTGGTGGCGGACCGGCCGCCACTCGAGCCCGCTCTCCCAGCGCTCGCCCGCCAGCTCGTCGAGCCGCGCGGAGCGCGCCGGGCCGCCGCCCGCCGGCCGCGCCGCGTCCGCGCTCACGCGTGCCCCCAGTGCGGCGGCAGCGCGTGGGCGAGCGCGCGCAGCGGGTGGCGGGCGGCGCTCGCCGCGGCTCCGGAGGCGCCGCGGTCCGCGCGGAGCTGCCGCGCGCGCAGCTCGAGCAGCGACGCCAGCTCCGCGCTCGGCTCGAACGGGTCCGCGATCACGCGGCCGCCCGCGACCGGCAGGGCCGCCCGGACCCGGCCGTCGACCTCCGCCACCAGCGCGTCGCCGCTGCTGGCCGCCGCGGAGTCGAGCTCCGCGAGCCGGCGCAGGTCGCCCGCGTCCGCGGGCCCCGCGAACCTGATCGAGATCCTGCCTGGCTGGGCTTGCACGGTGCTCCTCCTCCGGTCGCTGATAACCATCGTCTTGATTATACCAGTTATGTAACTGGCTAAACGAGTTGACTGGTGATCTACCCTGAGTACGTGGCCGGGACCCCCAAACCGATCGACAACAGCTCGAGCCGGGAGCCGGCGCCGGGCGAGCTCGCCACGCTCCAGCAGTTCGTCAACACGCTCGACGCCGAGCCCGGGATCGAGCTGCTGGAGACGCCCGCGGACCTGCGCCGCTGGCTGACCCACCGCGAGCTGGTCGCCCCGAGCACCAGGATCGGCGGGCCCGAGCTCCGCCGCGCGATCGAGATGAGGGAGGCCTTCCGCGCGGTGCTGCACGCCAACAACGGCGGCGCGGTCGACCGGGCCGCGATCGACACGCTCGACGCCGCCGCGCGCGCCGCGGAGCTGACCGTGCGCTGGGACGGCGACGGGAACGCCGAGCTCGTCCCGGCCCGCAGCGGGCTCGACGGCGCGTTCGGCAGGCTGCTCGCCATCGCCTACCGGGCGCGCGTGGACGGGTCCTGGCAGCGCCTCAAGGCGTGCCCGGAGGAGAACTGCGGCTGGGCCTTCTACGACCACTCCCGCAACCGCTCGAGCACGTGGTGCTCGATGGCCGTCTGCGGCAACCGGGCGAAGGCGCGCGCGTTCCGCGAGCGGCGCGCCCGGCGCTAGCCGGGGCGGGCGGCGCCAGCCGCGGGGCGCCCGGCGTTAGCCGGGGCGGGCGGCGCCAGCCGCGGCGCGCGCGGCGCTAGCTCAGCGTGCCGCCGGCCCGCTCGGGCGCGCGCGGGCGGCGCATCCGGACGGCGAAGAGCACCCAGACCGCCTTGAAGCCGTCGCGCCAGGTGATGTTCTTCCCCTCCTCGTAGGTCCGGCCGTAGTACGCGATCGGGACCTCGAAGACGCGCATCCCGCGCAGGCAGATCTCGCCGGTGATCTCCGGCTCGATCCCGAAGTCGTCCTGGGTCAGCTTGAGCTCGCGCAGCGCCCCCGCGCGGAAGGCCTTGTAGCCGGTCTCCATGTCGCTGAGGGTCGTGTTGAAGAGCAGGCCGGCCAGCAGGGAGAGCGCCCGGTTGCCCACGAGGTGCCAGAACATGTAGGCCCGCTGCGGCTGGCCGCCCGAGAGCCGCGACCCGTAGACCACGTCCGCCGCGCCGCGCTCGATCGGCTCGAGCAGCTTGGGCACGTCGGCGGGGTCGTACTCCATGTCGGCGTCCTGGATCACGGCGATGTCGCCGGTCATCGCCTCGATCGCGGCGCGCACGGCCGCCCCCTTCCCGCGGTTCGGCTGGCGCCGCAGGACCACCCGCCCCGGGTTGTCGGCCGCGTACGCCTCGACGATGGCGGCCGTGTCGTCGGAGGAGCCGTCGTCGACGACGATCATCTCGTGGTCGAGGCCCAGCGCGGCGACCGACTCGAGGACGGACTGGATGGTGGCCGCCTCGTTGTAAGCGGGGATCAGGAACGAGACGCGCATCGCCGAGCGGCCGGAACGGTAGCGGACGATCTGCCAGCATCAGCCCCATGGGCAACGTCGAGCAGCTCTGGGACCTCCACAACCTCGCGGAGGCGCACCGGCTCGTGGAATGGACCTCCGAGCACGTCCTCGCGCACGCCCACGGGACCGTCGCCGAGGTCGGCGCCGGGATCGGCACCTACAGCGAGCGGATGCTCGCCAACGGCGCCGATCCGCTCCTGCTGCTCGAGCCCGACGAGGCCTGCCTGGGCGTGCTCCACAGCCGCTTCAACGAGGACCCGCGAGTGGTGATCGCCGAGGAGACGGTCCCGGACTCGCCCTCGCTCAAGAGCCGCGCCGGGCAGCTCGACGCGGTCGTCTCCCAGAACGTGATCGAGCACATCGAGGACGACCGGGCCGCGGTGCGGGCGATGGCGGAGGCCCTGCGCCCCGGCGGCGTCCTCTCGCTCCAGGTGCCCGCCCATCCGGCGCTCTACGGCGAGCTCGACCGCGTCTACGGCCACTACCGCCGCTACACCCGCCGCGCGCTACGCGAGGTGGTGGAGGGCGCCGGCCTCGAGGTCGTGGAGATCAGGCCGTTCAACCTGCTCGGCGTGCTCGGCTGGGCGGTGAACCGCAACCGCTCCGAGCCGCGCGTCAGCGCCGCCGCCCTGCGCGTGTTCGAGACGCTCGTCAAGCCCTGGCGCCCCGTCGAGGAGCGCCTGCGCCCGCGCTGGGGCCTGAGCCTGCTCGCCCACGCGCGGCGGCCCGGCTAGCCGATCACGCCGCGGGCCGCCGCCTCGCGCAGCGCCTCGGCGTAGCGGGCGGCGGGGAACATCGGCGGCGCCTCCTGGAGCTCCCAGCCGCGGCCCGGCCAGAACAGCCAGCGCCCGACGCGCACGTGGCCCTCGCCCACCCGCTCGACGCGCAGCTCCTCGCGCAGGTCGCCGGCGCGGCCGGCCGAGGCGCCGAAGTCGCCCGCGTCGCCGTTCTCGGCGACCAGCGCGGCCCGCAGCCGCTCGGCGTCGCGCGGGTCGAGCAGCTCCTTCTCGACCGCGGCGGCGACCAGCGCCGCGAGGTCGCTCGCCGGCAGCTCGGGCGCGCGCCGCTCGAGCGAGCCGCGCGACCACTGCGCCAGCCGGACGCCGCCCGGCACCTTCTCGAGCCGGACCTCGTAGCGGTCCTCCTCGCGCTCGTACGGCCCCGCCGTGACGTGCGGCCCGCTGAACGTCCGCGGCCGCGACCCCGAGGCCGCCTGGCCGCGCGAGGAGCCGCTGCGGCGCGGGCGCGGGCGCTCGGCCGCGCGCGCGGAGTCGAGCACCGTGCCCTTCGAGCAGATCGCGCAATCGGCCGTGAAGCGGTTGTGGCGGCAGAAGAGCGAGGACACGGATTGCCATTATGGGCGGCCGTGACCACCGCGGTCCTCTCCGACCTGCACGTGGGGGCCGTGACGAAGCACTCGGTCGCCGCAACCCCGCGCTCGCTGGCGGCGCTCGGCGAGCGCCTGGCCGGCGCCGCCCACGTCGTGCTGCTGGGCGACGTGCTCGAGCTGCGCGAGGCCCCGCTCGGTGACGTCCTGGCGGCCGCCGAGCCGCTCTTCCGCGTCCTCGGCGAGGCGGTCGGCGACGGGCGCGTGACGATCGTCCCCGGCAACCACGACCACCACCTCGCGCTGCCGCTGCTCGAGGAGCGCCGGCTCGGCGGGGCCCCCGAGCTACCCCTGGAGGCGTCGATGCCGGCGCCGGCCGCCGGCCCGCTCGGGCTGGTCGCGAGCTGGCTAGGCGGCGCCCAGCTCACGCTGGCCTACCCCGGCCTGCGGCTGAGGGAGGACGTCTACGCCACGCACGGCCACTACCTCGACCTGCACAACACCGTCCCCACGCTCGAGTGCCTGGCCGTCTCCGTCCTGGAGCGCGCGCTCGGCGGCAGCCCCGCCGGCGGGCGCTCGCCGGCCGACTACGAGGCCGCGCTCGCGCCGCTCTACGCGCTCTCGTTCAGCGTCGCGCAGGCCGGCCACCGCTCCCGGCGCCTCACCGGCGGTGCCTCGGCCGCGGTCTGGCGCAGGACGGGCGCCTCGGACGGGCGGCCGACGCTCTCGGGGCGCCTGCTCGCGGGCGCCGTGATCCCGGCCGTGGTGGCGGCGGTCAACCGCGCCGGGCTCGGGGAGTTCCGGGCGGACCTCAGCGGAGCCGCCCTGCGGCGCGCCGGACTCGCGGCGATGACCGAGGTCGCCGCCGGCCTCGGGCTGGAGGGCGGGCACGTGATCTTCGGCCACACCCACCGGTCGGGCCCGTGGCCCGGCGACGAGGCGGGCGAATGGTCGCTCCGCGGCGGCGGCCGCCTCCTCAACACCGGCTCGTGGGTGGCCGACGAGGCGTTCGCCCCGAGCGGCGGCGGCGTGAACCCGTACACGCCGGGCACCTGCGCGTTCGTGGACGAGGACGGGCCGCCGCGCCTCGAGCGCCTGCTCGACGGCGCGCGCTAGCTTGCGGGCGGTGCGCGTGCTCATCACCGGCGCCGGCGGCTTCGTGGGCCGCCATCTGGCCGCGACCGCGCGCGACGCGGGCGCCGTTGTGGTCGGCCTCGGGCGCGAGCGGCCGGGCTCGGACGCCCTGAGCGAATCCCACGCCGTGGACCTCCTCGACGCGGGCGCGACCGGCGCGGCGGTGGCGGCGGCGGAGCCGGACCTGGTCTTCCACCTCGCCGCGCGCGCCTCGGTGGCGGAGTCCTGGCGGGCGCCGGACGTGACCCTGAGCGAGAACGTGGTGACGACCCAGCACCTGCTCGACGCCGTCCGCACGCGGGCGCCGGACGCCGCCGTGCTCGTGGCCGGCTCCGGGGAGCAGTACGGCGCGCCGGCGCCGGAGGACCTGCCCGTCTCCGAGCTGCAGCCCCTGCGCCCGCTGAACCCCTACGCCCTGAGCAAGGCGGCCGCCGAGCTGGTGGGCGGCTTCTTCGCGAACGCGCACGGGCTGCGCGTGGTCCGCACCCGCGCCTTCAACCACGCGGGCCCGGGGCAGTCCCAGACCTACGTGGTGTCCGCGCTGGCGCGCCGCGTCGCCGAGGCCGAGCTCGAGAACGCGAGCGGCGGGCCGGCCACGATCGACGTCGGCAACACGGCGGCGGCGCGGGACTTCACCGACGTCCGCGACGTGGCTCGGGCATATTGGTCGGCGCTCCAGTCGGGCGCCGCGGCGGTCTACAACGTCTGCAGCGGCACGGCCACTACGGTCGCAACCCTGATCGAGCGGCTGCGCACGATGACCGACCTCGAGATCCAGACCCGAACCGACCCCGGCCTCCTGCGTCCCCAGGACGTGCTCGAGGTGCGCGGATCGGCCGCGAAGCTGGAGGCCGCCACCGGCTGGCGCCCGGAGATCCCGCTCGACCGGACGATCGCGGACACGCTCGACTGGTGGCGCGCGGAGCTGGGCTCATGAGCGCCCCGCGCGCGCTGATCACCGGCATCACCGGCCAGGACGGCTCGTACCTAGCCGAGCTGCTGCTCGAGAAGGGCTACGAGGTCCACGGAATGGTCCGGCGCTCCTCCACCGAGACGTTCCAGCGGCTCCACGAGTTCCGCGACGACCTGATCCTGCACACCGGCGACCTGCTCGACCAGCGCTCGCTCGTGGACGTCCTCCGCGCCGCGCGGCCCGAGGAGATCTACAACCTCGCCGCGATGTCGTTCGTCCACGCCTCCTGGAACCAGCCGGTTCTAACGGCCGAGTTCACCGGCGTCGGGGTCACGCGGATGCTCGAGGCCATGCGCGAGGCGGCACCGGACGCGCGCTTCTACCAGGCGTCGTCGTCGGAGATGTACGGCCAGGTGCTGAGCGTCCCGCAGGACGAGACGACGCCGTTCTACCCGCGCAGCCCGTACGGCGTCGCGAAGGCCTACGGGCACTTCATCACGGTGAACTACCGCGAGAGCTACGGGCTCTACTGCTGCTCCGGGATCCTCTTCAACCACGAGTCGCCGAAGCGGGGGCTCGAGTTCGTGACCCGCAAGGTCTGCCACGCGGCCGCCGCGATCAAGCTCGGCCTGGCCGAGGAGGTGCGCCTCGGCAACCTGGACGCCCAGCGCGACTGGGGCTACGCGGGCGACTACGTGAAGGCGATGTGGGCGATGCTCCAGCAGCCGCAGGCCGACGACTTCGTGATCGGCACCGGGGTGACGCACAGCGTCCGCGACCTCGTGGACACCGCGTTCGGCTACGTCGGGCTCGACCCGGCGGAGCACGTGAAGGTCGACGAGCGCCTGAAGCGCCCCGCCGAGGTGGACCAGCTCGTGGCCAACTCCGCCAAGGCGCGCACCGTGCTCGGCTGGAAGCCCGAGGTCGGCTTCGAGGAGCTCGTGCGGATGATGGTCGACGCCGACCTGGAGCTGCTCGCGAGCGGCGTGCCCCAGAAGCAGGCCGGCTAGCTCGCCCGCGAGCGGCGCCTACTCGAACTTCAGCCGGATCTGGCGCGGCTTGCCACCGCCGCGGCCGGGCGCGTCGATGATCGTCATCGGCACGCTCTGGCCGCTCTCGACGCCATCCACGGCGCGGCAGTAGCCGGCCACGTCGGCTCCGACCGGGTTGCCGTCGATCTCGGTGATGAGCACCTCGTCGAGGCGCTGCGCCGCGGCGTCGGTGCCGGGCGCCGGCAGGCCCGCGACGATCCCGTCCGGCAGGTCGCGCTTCTCGAGCTCCTGCTTCGGCACGGGCTGGAGGGAGAGGCCCGCCCAGCCGATCGACCGCTCCTGCGTCAGCTCCTCGGCCACCTCCTTGACGCGGTCGACGCCGATGGCGTAGCCCTGACCGGTGATCTTGGCCCCCTGGACCTCCTCGTCGAGGATCGCGGTGTTCACGCCCACGAGCTTGCCCTCCTTGTTGACGAGCGGGCCGCCGGAGTTGCCGGAGCTGAGCGCCACGTCGATCTGCACGACGTTGTCGAGCGGGGCGGCCGCCGGATCCGGGACGTTGAACGAGCTCCGGACGACCGAGACCGTGCCGCTCGTGCTCGTGAGGTTGTCCTGGAGGCTGGCGTTGATCGGATAGCCGAGCGCGACCACCTCGTCGCCCTGCTTGACGTCGTCCTGCGACGCGAGCTCCATCTCCTTCATGCCGTCGGTGTCCTCGACCTGGAGGAGCGCCAGGTCGTCGCACGGGGCGGCCGCCACGAGCTCCGCGGTCCGGGAGTCCTCGTCCACGGCGACCTCGATCGTCTCGCCGCCGTTGACCACGTGGAAGTTCGTCATGACGTAGCCCTTCTCGGAGTCGAGGACGAACCCGCTGCCGCCGCTGCCCTCCTCCCCGGTGGTGGCCTTGATCAGGACCGTCTGCGGCGTCGCGTCCTCCACGATCTGGGCGGTGCTCTTCTCGTCGTCGCCGGTGAGCACGACGACCGCGATGACCGCCGCGACGCCGAGCGCGAGCGCGCCGGCGGCCAGCATCATCGCCCGCCTGCTCATCCGGGCCAGGCGCCGGCGCTCGCGAGCGGGGACCACCTCGACCGCCTCGCCCTCGGTGGTCACGCGGACCGTGGCGGGGTCGTCGGGGGAGCCGTCGCCGTCAGCGTCCTCGCCGGGGACGACCTCGACCGTCTGGCCGTCCGTCTCGACGCGCACGACCGGCGCGGGGTCGGCCGGGCCCTCCTCGTCCTCGTGCAGGGCGCGGGCCTCCTCGGCGGGGTCGTCGACCGACGGCTTGAGGACGGTCTTGCCGACGCGGATCTCCTCGCCGCCGGTGATGTGCGCCGGGCCGTCGATCGCGTGGCCGTTGACGTAGGTGTCGCCCTCGAGCGCGTGGAGCTCGACGACGCCGTCCTCGCGGACCTGGAAGTAGGCGTGGAGCGGCGCGATCCCGGGCCCGCGGACCATGAGCTGGCACTCCTCGCCCGACCCGATCAGGAAGCGCTCGCCCTCGACCCGAACCGAGAGCCCCTCGCCCTCACCGGACCCGATCGTCACCCACATCCCGCCCGCCCTTCGTGCTGCCGGGCGGCTCCGTTCCACCCGCTGAGGCGCGGCAGTGTATCCGCGCGATCCACCGCCGTGCATCGCTTCGCGGCAGTTTTGTTAAGGGCGCTCCCGGAGGCCCGATCCGCCCCACAGTCGCCAATACACTGCGGTCCGTGTCAGCCGGTGGCCCCTCGAGGCGGCGTCTGGAGTCAGCGCCGCCCATCGGCGATTCGCCGGTCGAGCGCCTGCCGGGTGCCGGCAGGACGCCGGTGGCGCGGCGCACCGGAGCGCCGCGACTCATCGAGTGGACCGGCGAGCGCTGCGTCCCGTGGACGCCCGACGTCCAGGTCGCCTACGAGCACTACCACCGCTACCTCTGGGCGGCGCCGCTGGCAGCGCGGCGGCGCGTGCTCGACCTCGGCAGCGGGGAGGGCTTCGGCAGCGCGATCCTCGCCGGCGCCGGCGCCGCCTCGGTCACCGGCCTCGACGTGGACGAGCGCGCCGTGGAGCACGCGCGCCTCAACTACGGCGCGGAGAACCTCGCGTTCGCCGCCGGCTCGGCGGTCGACGGCGCGCGGTTCGAGCCGGGCTCGTTCGACCTCGTCGTCGCGTTCGAGCTGATCGAGCACGTGGCCGAGCGGCCGGCGCTGGTCGAAGCCGCCGGCGAGTGGCTGTCCCCGGACGGGCTGCTGGTGCTCTCGACGCCGGACCGGCGCGTCCACCCGGGGGCCGCGACGGGCGGAGACTCCCTCCACGCCGGCGGGCTCACGGAGGAGGAGCTGCGCGCACTGCTCGGCGAGCGCTTCCCGAACGTCGCGCTCTGGGGCCAGCGCGCGAGCAGCGGATCGCGCATCGCCGCGCTCGACGCGGTCGCGGCGGACGCCTCGTCCGGGTTCTCGCTCGCGCGCTCGGCCGGCGAGTGGCGGGAAGCGGGGATGCCGGCGCCGGCGTACCTGATCGCGCTCGCGTCGCGCGCCCCGATCGAGCCCCAGCCGCGCGAGTCGGCCCTGCACGACCACGGCCTCGAGCTGCTGCGGGCGCTCGAGCGGGACGCCGAGGACGCGATCAGGGTCCAGGTGGAGACCGCCGACTCCGCCCGTGCCGAGCTCGGCGCCGCGCGCGAGCGGCTGCACGAGGCGGAGCGCGCGGCGGGCGACGCCGAGCGCCTGCGCGACGAGCTCGGGCGGCTGCGCGCGCGCCGCGCCCGCGAGCTCGGCGAGGAGCTCGTCGGCCTCGGCGAGCAGCTCGCCGAGGCGGAGCGCCGCGCCGAGGCGGCGCGCGTCGAGGCCGAGGCGGAGCGGGCGCGCGGCGCGGAGACCCGCCGCCAGCTCGCGCGGATCGAGGGCTCGGTGGTCTGGCAGGCGTTCCAGCGGGCGCGCGCCGGCGTCTACGGCCCGGAGGGCGAGCGGTCGCGCCGCGGCCGCATGCTCAGCGCAGCCCTGCGCACGGCGGGCGGCACCAGGCCGCCCCCGCCCGCGGATCCCGAGCTCGAGCCGCTGCGGCCGATCCACATCCCGCGCTACGAGCACCCGCTCGTCTCGGTCCTGGTCCCGATGCACTCGAGCGGGCCGGTGGGGGAGCGCGCCATGCGCGCCCTCGCGCACAACGCGCCCTCGATCCCGTTCGAGCTGATCGTGGTCGACGACCGCGCGGACCGCCCCACCAGCCGCGTGATCGACGCGCTCGAGAACGCGAACGTGATCGTCAACGAGGAGAACCTGGGCTTCCTCGGGAGCACGAACCGCGCCGCCGCGGCCGCGCGCGGCGACTACCTGATGCTCCTCAACGACGACACCGAGGTGCAGTCCGGCTGGCTGGAGGCGCTGGTGGACTGCGCGGAGTCCGATCCCAGCATCGCCTACGTCGGCTCGAAGCTGATCTACCCCGACGGCCGGCTCCAGGAGGCGGGGACGATCGTGTGGCGCGACGCCAGCGCCTGGAACTTCGGCCGCAACGACCTCCCGGAGCGGCCCCAGTACAACTACCGCCGCGACGTGGACTACGCCTCCGCCGCCGCGGCCCTCGTGCGGACCGAGGCGTGGAAGCAGGTCGGCGGCTTCGACGAGCGCTTCGCGCCCGGCTACTACGAGGACACCGACCTGTGCTTCGCGCTGCGCGAGCACGGCCACCGAGTGGTCTACGAGCCGCGCGCGCTGGTCGTCCACCGCGAGGGGATCAGCCACGGCACCGCGGCCGGCGACTCGCGCGGAAAGCGCAACCAGGAGGCCAACCGCCTCCGGTTCCTCGGCAAGTGGCGCCGCACGCTCGAGACCGGCCACAGCCCGGCCTGGCCCGCCACCGACCCGCGGGTCGCCGCCGACCGCAACCGCGGCGACCACGTGCTCGTCGTGGATCACCGGGTCCCGTGGCCCGACTGCGACTCGGGCTCGCTGCGGATGTTCGAGCTGCTGCGCGCGCTCCGCGAGCGCGGCTGCCGCGTCACCTTCCTCCCCGACAACCACCAGGGCGACCAGCCCTACACCGACTGGCTCCAGATGCTGGGGGTCGAGGTGCTGTACACGCCCGTGGACGTGCCCGCCGAGCTCGAGAGCCTGCGCGGCCGCGTGCCGCTCGTGATCCTCAGCAGGCCCCAGATCGCCGCGCGTTACGTGGATGCGGTCAGGGAGCGGATCCCCGGAGCCCGGATCGCGTACGACACGGTCGACCTGCACTACCTGCGCGAGAGCAGGCGGGCCGACCTGGGCGAGGGGAGTCGCGCCAAGGCGCAGGCGCTGCGGGAGCTGGAGCTCGCGCTCGTGCGCAGCTCCGACACGACGATCGTGATCAGCGAGCCGGAGCGCGAGGAGGTCCTGCGCGAGGTCCCCGGCGCCGACGTGCGCGTGATCCCCAACGCCAACGACGTCGCGTGCGAGGTCGCGCCCGCCGGAGCTCGCGAGGGGCTGCTGTTCGTCGGAGGGTTCCAGCACACGCCGAACCTCGACGCCGCCGGCGTGCTCGTGCGCGAGATCATGCCGCTCGTCTGGCGCGAGCTGCCGGAGTGCAAGCTCACGATCGTCGGGCCGCACGCCCCGCCGGAGGTCGAGACGCTGGCCTCGCCGCGGGTGCACGTGGCCGGCTGGGTGCCGGACATGGAGCCGCTGCTGACCGGGTGCCGGGCGATGATCGCGCCGCTGCGCTACGGCGCGGGGATGAAGGGCAAGGTCACCCAGAGCCTCGCGGCCGGGCTGCCGGTCGTCACGACGAGCGTCGGCGCCGAAGGGTTGCCGGTCACCTCGGGCGAGCACGTGCTCGTGGCGGAGGAGCCGGCCGAGCTCGCCGAGGCCGCGATCCGGCTCTGCCGCGACGACGCGCTCTGGGCGCGCCTCTCCGAGGGCGGCCTGCGCATCGCCGAGGCCGGCTGGTCGCGCGACGTGATGCATGCCCGGGTCGGCGAGCTGCTCGACAGCGCCGTCCGGCGCTGACCTGGCGGCGTGAACCGCGCACGGCTCGCGCTGACCGCCGTCTGCCTGGTGGCAGCGGCCGCCGGCGCGACCGCCGCGCCGGCGGCCGGCAAGCCGCGCCTCGAGATCGCGCCGCTGCCGGCCGGCGGGAAGCCCGCGCCGAGCACGCCGATCGTGTACTGGGACACCGGTGACGGCACCCCGGGCGAGCTGACGGTCGCCTCGAACGACGGCAGGGAGACGGTGTTCGCGTCCGGCCCGGCGGGCTCGCTGGAGGCTCCGTGGCTCGGTCCGGGCGGCAAGCACGTCTTCCGCCTCTACACCCTCGCCGGCAAGCGGTCCGTGATCGCGACCCTCGAGGTCGGGGACGCGGGGGCGCTGCCGGTGAGGCTCACCCCGCCGGTCGCCGAGCCGCCGACGACGCCCGCGGCCGTCGACCGGCTGCTCCAGCTCACGCCGGCGCTGGCGCTCGCGGCGCTCGCGGCGCTGGTCGTCCTCTACGTCCGCGAGCGCCGTGCTGCCTAGGCGGCTCGCGGGGATCGCCGCCGTCGGGGCGACCGTCCTCGTGCTGGTCTCGCTCCTGGGCGCCGAGGCACGCCCGTTCGCCACCCAGCCATTCCCCGACTCGCAGGAGTACGCCGACTCCGCGCGGCACCTGATCCGCGGCGAGGGCTTCGTCACGACGGTGCACGGGCCGAAGCCGCAGCCGCCGCGCTATCCACCCGGCTACCCGCTCGCGCTGGCGCCGTTCGCCGCGGCCGGCACCTATCCGTACAACGTGGAGCGCGGCGCGAAGGCCTACGCGGCCTTCTACGTCGTCGCGGCCGTCTTCGCCGCCTGGGCGCTGGGCGGGCCGCTCGCCGCCCTGCTCGCGGCCGTGTTCGTCGGCACCTCCCCGTTCGCCCACGAGTCGGCGGAGCTGATCCTCTCCGACGCGCTCGGCGCAGCGCTGACGGTGCTGCTGCTGCCCCTGCTGCGCCCGGCGACCCGGGCGGGCGCGCGACTGGGCGGCGCCGTGGCCGGCATCACGGCGGCCATCCGGTTGATCTCGCTCACCGCGATCGCCGCGCACCTGATCGCAGCACCGCGCAGGCTGAGGCCGCACGCCGCCGTGTTCGCGGCGGTGCCGATGCTCGGCGTGGCGGCCCTGCAGTGGGTGATCTTCGGCAGCCCGCTCGAGACCGGCTACTCGTACTGGCGCGCCGACCACGACATCTTCATGGTCTCGCACCTGTGGGAGGCCCGGCCGCCCGGCGACGGCCCGTTCGTGATCCAGGAGCGGCTCGAGGGCGACCTCTTCGAGTGGACCTGCCCGTGCGGCGACACCGGGCCGCAGGGCGAGCTGCCGAACGCGGCCTTCTACCCCGCGCTGCTCGCGGGCCTGTTCTGGGTCTTCGCGCCCCCGCTCGCGACGCTGCCCGCGCTCGTCGCGCTGTGGCGCTGGCGGCGCGAGCCCGCCGGGCGCTTCGCGATCGCGTTCGTCGTCCTGTCGGTGGGCGCGTTCGGCGTCTACGAATTCCAGGCCGCGCGGTTCATGGCGTCCACCGCCACCGTGCTGCTGGTCCTCTCGTCCGTGGTCCTCGCGGGCTGGCTCGAGGCGGGCGCGGTCAGGGCGCTCGGCGCCGTCTCCGGACGAGCGCGGCCAGGCTGACGCCGGCCAGCAGCAGGACCCCGGCGGCGCTTGCGGCGACCGCGGCGCCCCAGTGGGTGGGCCTGTAGGTCATCGTCACGCGGTGCGTGCCGGCGGGGACCTCCACGGCGCGCAGCACGCCGTCGGCCCTCATGATCCGGCGCTCGCCGCCGTCCACCTCGGCGCGCCAGCCCGGATACCAGAGCTCGGAGGCGACCAGGATGGCCGGGGCGCGGGCGCGCGACTCGAAGACGAGCTCCGTCGGGTCGCGGCGCACGAGCCGGGCCTCCCCCGGCGCCCCCCGCCCCGGCTCGGCCTCGCGGGGCTGCGAGTCGAGCACCGCCGCGTCGCGGTAGGGGAAGCCCGGGTCCGTCGCGCGCCGCATCGCCGCCGGCGGGTCGGGCTGCACCTCCCAGCGCGCGGTGAGGAACGCCCGCGGCAGCGCGCCGGGGTTCTCGAACACGCCGGTCTCCCCCTCGGTGTAGACCCGGCGCCAGCCCTGCGGCGGCTGGTTCGTGATCGCGTAGCGCACGTTGAGCAGGTCGTGCGCGCGCGACGGCGGCGCGCCGCCCGTCGCGAGCAGGTCGAAGAGGTCGATCGTCATGCTCGCCGCGTGCCCCTGGAGCATCTCGATGCCGTGCACGTCGCCGCTGTTCTGAGGCACGACCTCGAACGGGTTGCTCACCCGGAACGGGCCCGGCTGCGACTCGAGGAACCTGATCGACCCGGTCTCGCGGTAGTAGCGGTGCGGCTCGAGGTTGCTCCTGCCGTCGTAGTCCGCGGTCCGCGCGAACAGCGGCTGGCCCGTCTGGACGAGGTCGAGCGTCAGCGCGACCACGCACAGCGCGCCCGCGGCGGCCGGGCCGAGCCAGCCGATCCCGCGGGCGAGCACGATCGCGAGCGTGAGCACGGCCAGCGCGACCGCGATCCAGGCCGCCTCGCCGTTGCCGGCCACGGGGTCGCCGTCCAGCGCCCACACGAGCAGCGCGAGCGCCGCCGCCGCGCCGATGCCCGCGAGCGCGGCCCTGGCCGGCAGCGGGCCGCGCCGCGCGCGCAGCAGGGTGGCGGTCTCCGTGAGGGCCGAGGCGCCGAAGCCGGCCAGGACCGACAGCCCGAACGAGGTGAGGATCAGCCCGCGCGCGGGCTCGCGGATCGTGTCGATCAGCGGGATCAGCTCGTACGCCACCCGGTGCACGCCCGCCCGGTACCCCATCGCGTACAGCAGCGCGAGGAGCGCCAGCAGCGCCCAGAAGACGGTGTGGCGGCGCGGCCCCCTCCACAGGCCGATCGCCACCAGGAACAGGGTGACGACGCCGGCGTAGAGGCGGCCGTCCTGCACGTCGGGGGCGAACTGCGGGGAGAGGAACCCGTCGAGCTGGCCGGGCTCGAGCACGAACAGGTGGCCGACCACGTCGTAGGGGAGCTTCTCGCTGCCGCGCGCGGGCTCGGGCTGGCTGATGAAACGGACGGCGCGGTCGCGGTACTCGAGCGACGGGACGAGCTGCACGGCGGCGACCGCCCCCGCCACCGCCGCCGTGATGGCGAGCGCCGCGGCCGCGCGGCCCGCCGCCCGCCGCCGCCGCGGGCCGCCGACCGCGACGTGCCAGAGCCCGTACGCGCCGATCCCGAGCAGCGCGAACGCGGGCGGCTGGATGTGCCCGGCGAGGATGCCGACCCCGACCGCCGCGCCGGCCGGCACCGCGATCCAGAGCGCGCGCTGGAGCGCGAGGTGGAAGAGGAGGAAGATCAACGGCAGCCAGACCGCCGCGGTGAAGATGTTCGCCTGGGCTACGAGCCGGTGGAGCATGTAGCCGCTCGCGGCCCAGACCAGCGCCGCGACCACGGCGCCGGCCCGCGTCGCGCCGAGCGTGCGCACGAACGCGTACTGGAAGGCCGCGGCGAGCAGCACGTGGGCGATCAGGAACCCGGTGATGCCGCGCCCGGTGATGCCGGCCCCGGTGAGCTGGAAGAGCAGCCAGCTCAGCGGGTAGAAGAACGCCGTCTGGAGCTCGGCGACGAACGAGTGGCCGCCGAACTGGTACGGGTCCCACAGGGCCCCGTCGCGCGCGGCGAAGCTGAACCAGGCGTAGGTCTGGTGGGAGTTGTCCGGGAACGCCAGCAGCGAGCGGTCGCCGCTGATGACGCTCGAGAAGAGCAGCAACAGCACGGCGCCCACGGCCCCGAGCGCCAGCGCGTCGCCGCGCCGATCGGCTATCCGCTGCCCGAGGCCCACCCGCGGCGGAAGCTAGTCAATCGGGCCGGCGCACGGCACGCTCCGGGGTGAGGTTCCCCCAGACGCGCGGTGGCGGGCCCGGCTCCGTCCGCATCGAGGCGATCGCGTGCGTGGGCGTGAGGGTCCCGTTCTGGAGGCCCTCGACGTCGCGGGCGTGCACGCGGTCGATGAAGTCGCGGTCCCACTCCCCGTCCGGGTGGAAGTGGGGGCCGAACCCGCGGTCGACGAACACGTCGATGACGTTCCCGAACCCGACGAACAGCTCGAAGTGGAAGCGCTCCAAGAGCAGCGGGACGATGTCCTGCGAGCGGATCCCCTCGAAGCCCTCCTGGGAGCAGTCCCAGTCGAGGAAGCGCGGCTCCTCGTAGCGCTGGAGCTGGGTGTGGAAGCGGAACGAGTGCGGGAGCTCCCGCCAGAACTCGTCGACGATCGCGCGCGCCTCCGGCCAGCGCTGGTGCCCGTTGCGGCCGATCATGTCCGACGTGGCGAACGGCGCGCCCGGACCGAGCGCGCCGGCGATCGAGTCGAAGAGGCGCTCGAGCGCGACGAGGTGGTGCAGCGACTGGTTCGCGAAGATCGCGTCGTAGGTGCGCGACGGCCGCCAGTCGTTGAGATCCGTCTCGACCGGCAGCACCTCGGCGCCGACCCCGGCCTCGCGCGCGAGCGCCGCGCCGCGCTCGAGCATCGCGTCGTTGAGCTCGAGGCAGTCGATCGTGAAGTCCTCGCAGCCGGCCGCCCTCAGCTCCTGCGCGAAGCGCACCTCGAGGTCGCAGTTGCCGGCCCCGATGCTCGCGAAGCGCGCGGTCGCGCCGTGCGGGCGCTCGCGGTACGCGCGCACGAGGCGCTGGGAGATGAACTCCTCGCCGCTCGAGAACCCGAAGCGCTCGAGGATCGGCCGCAGGTGCCGCCCGCCCCAGTACGCCTGGATCGGCGGCAGGTCGTGCACGACCTCCTGCTCTCGATACGCCTCGCGCTCCTCCGCGACGCGCTCGGAGTAGTCGGCCGGCGCGTCGCTCACGCCGCCGAGGGCGTCTCCGCGGCGTCCGTGGTGGCCGGGCCGTCGGAGTCCTCGGCGCCCTCCGGCGGCTTCGCTCGCGGCTCGCGCGCCCAGTCCTCGTCGAACTCGACGCGCCACTTGCCGTCGTCGCCCTGCTCGAGCTTGAGCTTGGCGCGGAACGTGCGGCCGCTGCGGCCCCGGAAGCCCGTGACCTGCTTCTCGGTCTTGCTCGTGGCCATCAGCTCCTTGACCACCGACGGCGGCAGGATCTTGCCGGCCTTCTTCTTCCAGATCACGAACCCGCAGCCGGGGTCGTCGCGCGACCAGCACGAGTAGCCCTTGCGGTTCTCGATCACGTCGCGGCCGCAGACCGGGCAGGGGCCGAGGTTGGCCCGCTCGATCTTCACGTCCTTGAGCTTGTCGAGCTCGGCCACGGTCTCCGTGGCGAACTTGGCGATGTCCGACATGAACGCCGGGCGCGAGTCCTGCCCCTGCTCGATCAGGCCGAGGCGCCGCTCCCAGTCGCCGGTCAGCTCCGGCGAGGTGAGCGGGTGCGAGCCGAGCAGCCGGATCACCTGGATGCCCTTGTCGGTCGCGACCAGCGCGCGCCCCTCGCGCTCGATGTAGCCGACGTCGATGAGCCGCTCGATGATCGCCGCGCGGGTGGCGGGAGTGCCGATGCCGGACTCCTTCATCGCCTCGCGCAGCTCGGCGTCCTCGATGTCCTTGCCGGCGGTCTCCATCGCGCCCAGCAGCGAGGCCTCCGTGAAGCGCCGCGGCGGCTGGGTCTCCTTGCGCAGCGACTCGACCTCGGTGACCTTCGCCGGCTCGCCCTGCTCGAGCTTGGGCAGGAGCTGGTCGCCGCCGGTGTCGTCCTCGGCGCGCTCGCCCTCGGCCTCCTCGCCGTAGACCGACTTCCACCCGGCCTCGAGCATCCGCCGGCCGCTGGTGCGGAACACGTGCTCGGCCACCGTGGTCTCGACGCGCGTGCGCTCGAACACGGCCTCCGGGTGGAACACCGACAGGAAGCGCTTGGCCACGAGGTCGTAGACCTTGGTCTCGTCGGAGCCCATCCGGTCGAGGTCGTGCTCGGCCTTGGTGGGGATCAGCGCGTGGTGGTCGTCGACCTTCGCGTCGTTGACGACCCGCTCGAGGGGCAGCTTGTCGAGGCCCACCACGTACTCGGCCGCCCTGCGGTACTGCCCGTTGTGGCCGACCAGCTCGGCGGTCGGCTTGATCTCGGGGATCTGGTCGCCAGGCAGGTAGCGCGAGCTGGTGCGCGGATAGGTGATCGCCTTGTGCTCCTCGTAGAGCCGCTGGGCCGCCGCGAGGGTGCGCCGGGCCGAGAAGCCGAACAGCGTGTTGGCGTGGCGCTGGAGCGAGGTGAGGTCGTAGAGGAGCTGCGGGCGCTCGCGCTCCTCCTTCTTCTCGAGCTTGGTGATCGTGCCGGTCCCGCCGCGGCTCTCCTCCACGATCCGCGTGGCGAGGTCCTCGGCGATCCGCTTGCCGCCGAGGTAGCGGCCGCGGTAGGCGCGGTCGGGGCCGGCCAGGAATGCGGCCTCCACGAGCCAGTAGGGCTCCGGCTTGAAAGCGCGGATCTCCTCCTCGCGGCGGGCGACCAGCGCGAGCGTGGGCGTCTGGACCCGGCCGAGCGAGACGGCGCCGTCGAAGGCCGCCCGCAGCCGGATCGACGCGGCGCGGGTGGCGTTCATGCCCACGACCCAGTCGGCCTCCGAGCGCGAGCGGGCCGCGGCCTCGAGCGTCTGCATCTCCTCGCCGGGGCGCAGCCGCTCGAACGCCTCCTCGATCGCCTTGCGCGTCATCGAGCTGAGCCAGAGCCGCTGGACCGGCTTGGCGATGCCCGAGGTCTCGTACAGGTAGGCGAAGATCAGCTCGCCCTCGCGGCCTGCGTCGCAGGCGTTGACGATCTGGTCCACGTCGTCGCGCGCGATGAGCTTGTGGACCGCCTTGAGCTGCTTGCGCGACTTCTCGTCGTTGGGGACGAGCTTGAACTGCTCGGGCAGGATCGGCAGGTCCGCGAAGCGCCACTTCTTGAGCTTCGGGTCGTACTCGTCGGGCGCCGCCAGGCCGACGAGGTGGCCGACCGCCCACGTGATCACGTAGTCGTCGCCCTCGATGTAGGTCTTCTCCTTGCTCGTCTTGAACGAGCCGGGCAGCGCGGCCGCGAGGTCGCGGCCGACGGACGGCTTCTCTGCGATGACGAGGGTCTTGCCCATGCCTAGCTGCGCACGGTAGCGCCTACCGACGACGCGGTAAACACGCTCGCGGCGCGCGGCCTACGGCCGCGGTCGGGGGGCCGCGGGGCGCCGCGGCCGCGGGATCAGCGCCGCGGGGCGCGCAGCACGAGCGCCCGCGCGACCGTCCCTCCGGACCCCTTCGCCACCGCGCTGACGCGCAGCTTGCGCTTCCTGCGCAGGGCGCTCAGGCCGTCGCGCGTGAGCCGGATCCGCACGGTGGCGACGCGCCCGGCCGCGACCCGGTAGCGGGCCGCGCCGATCGTCTTGGTGCGCCGGCCCGACGGGACCTGCAGCCGCAGCGTGCCCGCGCAGGTGCCGCTCCCGCCGCACGCGACCCGCACCCGCAGCCGGCCGCCCCGGTCGGCCGTGGCGCGCTTGGTCGCGATGCGCGTGGCCGGAGCCGCGGGCTTCGAGCCGTCGGCCGGCGGCGGCTTCGGCCGCGGCGTGCCGCGCACCCGGAAGGCGCCGCGCATGTACGGGTGCACCCGGCAGAAGTACGTGTAGGTGCCCGGCTCGAGGTCCGGCGGGGTCGTCCAGTCCGCCCGCTGCGCCATCGCCGTGTAGCCGGGCGGCCCGAAGCCGAGCTGCCCGGAGTCGAACTGCACCTCGCCGTCCGCCAGCGGGTAGCTCACGCCGGTCGAGCGGTTGCACGGAGCGCGGCAGGCGGTGACGGTGTGCGCGATCTGCGCGGACGCGTCGAAGTTGCCGAACCGCAGCGTGCGACCGGGATCGATCAACGGAGGGAGGCCGAGCTGGCCGTCGACCGCGAGGTCGCCGGGCAGGTAACGGAAGTCCTCGATGCTCACCCCGTCCGCGAGGGTCGCGCCGTCAGGCCGCGTGGACGGGTCGGGGGTCTGCGTCGGCTGGCCGCCGTAGTTGCCCGCCTCGGCGAGGTGGCCGTGCGTCGGCGCGCCGGTCGTCGGCACCGACTCGGTGAACGGATCGCGCCCGCTCGCCCCGTCGGCGTAGAACGCCAGCGTGATGCCCATCGACTCGTACCACGAGGCGCGCTGGGTCTCGTACGTCGTGCTGACCCGCAGGACGTCCCCCTTGCGCACGCTAACCCGCCAGTCCGGCGGGGTGTAGCCCATCGCCATGTCCCACGAGACCGGCCCGTTCGGGTCGAAGTAGTTCGCCTCCGAGCGGAACGCGCGCGCGCTGCGCCCGTCGCGCACGACGTCGAGGTCGGTCCACAGCCCGCCTGGATGGAGGTGCCCGGCCGCGGCGACGAGCGTCATGTCCTGGTCGGCGGTCCACTCGTTCAGCCGCGGTCCGCCGCGGTAGGGGTCGGCGAAGTCGCCGGGGTAGGCCACCGTCCCGTCCGCGCCGCTGCCGCGGGGCACGTCGAACACCGGGTAGGCCTCGCCGTTGCGCACGTCGAGCCACAGCGGGTAGGCCGGCTTGATCGAGGCCGCGAGCGGGCTGGCGGCCGGCACCCAGTCGACCTCCATCTCGATGAAGACCGCGCGGGTCTGCGGCGTGCCGTTGTGGAGCATGTAGTTGATCGCCCACGTGTCGGTCGACTTGACCGGGTAGCCGTAGGGGTCGGGCAGCGTGGCGATCGTCTTCTCCTCGGCGAACCCGCCGATGCGCTGCGGGAGGCTCGGAGCGGCCCTGTCCTGGGCGGACATGTTCACGAACACCGCGTGGTGCATGTGCACCTCCTCGACGTTCGGCGGGCGCCCGTCGGTTCCGACGAGGCTCGGGCGGTAGCGCTTGACGTAGCCGTCGCCCGGCGGCTTCTCGATCGTGACCGGGCCGACCAGGACCAGGTTCTGGCCGGGCGCCGCGATCAGCGGGCCGTAGCGGAACAGGTAGCGCTGCACGCCGGGCTCGACCTGGTGGACCGAGACGACCTCGGAGCCGAGCGCGCCCGCGGCCCCCGCCGCGGGTGCGGCCGCGCAGGCGGCGACCACTGCGATCGAGGCCACGATCCCCGCCCGGCTGAATCCCCGTGCCATCTGCTCCCCCAAGCCCGCGACTTACATTACTGTGAGTAATATTACCACACGTCAACAAGCGTCCGTATCGTTCCACCCGATGACCGCGACCACAGGCTCGCCGCGCCGGCGCGTGCCGCGGGCGGAGCGCGAGGAGCAGATGGTGACCGAGGCCACGCGGATCTTCGCCGCACGCGGCTTCCACGCCGCCTCGATGGACGAGATCGCCGAGGCGTCGGGGATCACGAAGCCGATGCTGTACGCCTACTTCGACTCGAAGGAGGGGCTGTTCCTCGCCTGCGTGGAGAGGGGGTCCGCCGAGCTGCGCGCGCAGGTGCGGGCGGCCGCGCTCGCCGCGCCGACCCCCGAGCGGGCGCTCTACGACGGACTGGTGGCGGTGATGCGGTTCGTCGAGGACAACGAGGAGCTCTGGTCGGTCCTCTACCCGCACGGGCCGAGCAGCAGCGGCACGTTCGCGGCGGCGGCCGCTCGCGCGCACGACGAGATGTCGGCGCTGCTCACCGAGCTGATGACGATGCTGGCCACCCGCCGCGGCGTCGCGGACGAGGTCGCGCTCGAGAGCGAGCCGCTGGCGCACGCGCTCACCGGCGCGACGATCGCGCTCGGGACCTGGTCGCGCGGGCGCGGGGAGCCGGCCGAGCTGCACGCCCTGCGGCTGATGAACTTCGCGTGGAAGGGCCTCGGCGACATGCTCGAGGGTGACCTGTGGCTCCCCGGGGAGGGCGCAGCCGGATGAGCGATCCCGCGGCGGTCCCGCCGGAGCAGTTCGCCGCGCTGGTGCGCGAGGCGAGCGACGAGCAGCTCGAGGAGGGCTTCCGCGCGAACCGCGAGGTGCTGCTCGGCGAGATCTTCCGCCGGATGCCGGAGCAGTTCGACGCCGAGCGCGCCGGCGCCGCGAGCGCGGTGATCGAGTGGCAGATCACCCGGCCCGACGGCGAGCCGGACCGCTGGCAGCTCAGCGTCCGCGACGGCCGCTGCGACTGCGCGCCCGGCGGCGACGCGAAGCCCGACGTCTCCTACCGGATCGCCCCGGTCGACTTCGTGAAGCTGATCACCGGGGTCGAGAGCGGGCCGAAGATGTTCGTGTTCGGCCGCCTGCGCATCCGCGGCAACCTGATGCTCGCCGCCCGCGTGCAGGAGTGGTTCCGGATGCCGCGCGGCTAGCCCTAGGGGCGCGGCATCGGGCCGCGGGTCCCGAGCGGCTTGCCGGAGGGGAGCGCGACGATCGTCATCGCAGCGTTGTCGTCCTCGTCGTTCTCCCAGATCCCGTTGCCCGGGTCGGCGACGTGGAAGAACGCGTAGCGGCCGCGCAGGCCCGTCACCTCGATGTACTGCTCGTGGTAGCTGGCCGGGTACACGTCGGACCAGCCCACGGACGTGCCGAGGGTGACGGCGTTCTGGCGGCGGTTCTGGTTGCAGCCCGGGTAGACGCGCTTGCGCGGCGAGCCGGACATCGCGCGGGTGCGCACCAGGTCGCGCAGGCAGTAGTACTGCTTGGGGCCGGTACGGACCCGCTCGACGGGGTTGTCGTCCTCGTCCAGGGTCCAGAGCTCGAACAGCGCGGCGTCCTTGTACTTCCAGTAGCCGCCCTGCCCGGGGATGTTCTTGAAGCCGAGGTACGCCTTCGTCCGCAGCGTCCGGCGCCCGCCGCCGGCCAGGAGCACCCGCTGGTCGGCAGACATGTAGTGCTTGCCCTTGCGCTTGCCGCGCAGCTCGGCGGGCCCCTCTCCGCGGCTGTCGATCGAGTTGGTGGCGTGCAGCAGCCGGCGCCCGCTGCGGGTCTCCGAGATCCGCAGGTCCGACGGCGGCTGCATCCGCAGGTTGGGGCAGAGCAGCTCGGCCGCCTCGACGCCGAGGCACGGGTTCTCGGACACAGTCACGGTGCCCTGGCCGGTCGCGCTCGCGGCCACGCCGGCGGCCGCCACGGCGGCGACGAGGAGTGCGAGGGGCAGGCGCACGATCGTCCCGTATAGCACCGGCGTGTGAGCACGGTTGCGGTCTGGCGCGTTCGAACGGCGCCGCTCAGTGCGTGCAGGGCCCGGTGCCCACCCGGTCCCCGGCCCGCGCCAGCGCCTCCCGCACGATCGAGTCCGGCACCCCGTACCCGCCGCGCGGGCCGTTCCCGACCGTCGAGGCGAACACGGTCGTCAGCACCCGCCCCTTCCCGTCGATCACCGGCCCGCCCGAGTTGCCCGACTTCACCGTCCCGCGCAGGGCGGTAACGCGGCGGCGCACCGGGCCGCGGCCGTAGGAGTCCTCGCTCACCGCGGTCGACGTAGCCCCCAGGCGCGCGGCGCGGACCGTGAGCGGCCCGTTGCCCGGATATCCGACCACGGCCCCGGAGGTGCCGACCCGCGCGGACTCCCTCAGCTCCAGCGGGCGGACGCCCGCGAGGCCCGCCGAACGCAGTATCGCCAGGTCGTTGCGGGAGTCGAACCAGATCGCGTCGGCGTCGTGGCGCGGGCCCTCGCCGCCGAGCTGCACGGTCGTGTCGTCCTGACCCGCGACGACGTGAGCGTTGGTCACGACGACGCCGTCGGCCGCGATCCAGCCCGAGCCCTCCACCCCGAGGCCGCAGGCGGTGCCGAGGATCTTCACGGTGGAGCGCGCCGCCTCGCGAACCTCCGGGTCGCGCGCGATCTTCGCGGACGGCGGCGGCACCTCGGGCGCGGGCCCCTCGATGCTCGGGAAGGGGTCGAAGCGGGCGAGCGCGTTGAGGACCGAGCGCGGCGGGAGCAGCTCGTTCAGGCGGCTGAGGATCGCGGAGCGCTGGATGTCGCGGCGGTACTCGCGCGCGCCCGGCGTCTGGAGTGCGATCGCGCCGCCCATCCAGGCGATGCCCAGCCCGGCGGCGGCCAGCAGCACGCCTCCGGCGATCCCGTCGGCGAGGCCCATCCGCCCGCGCAGGCGCCGGCGCAGCTGGAAGCCGACGGTCTCCAGCACCGAGGCCACCAGCCCGCCGATCAGGAAGGCGCCGACCAGCGCGAAGACCGGCGCGTAGGGCGAGCGCGAGCCGTCCTCGAGGAGCAGCGGGCCGAGTCGCGATCCGAGGAACCCGCCGCCTAGGAAGCCGCCCAGCGACAACGCGCCAACCAGCAGGCCCTGTGCGTAGCCCCATACGGCCATGAGCACCGTAAAGGCCACGATGATCCAATCGATTGCGGTCATGGCACGAGGGCGGCCGGGCGGCGCCGGCCGCCGGGGCGCCGGTCACACTAGCCGCTGAGCGTGGTGCTTCAGGACCTCTCACACGAGCGTCGCCGACGCCTGACGCACCGCGCCGCCCCGCTCGCCGGCGCCGCGCTGCTCCTGATCCTCGCGCTGGTCGCACTGCGGAGCTGCGGCGCGTCGGACGAGGAGAAGGCCGGCGAGCGCTTCGCGCGTGCGTGGGAGAGGGGCGACTGGGGCGCGATGCACCGCGAGCTGACCGCGGCCGCCCGCGCGCGCCACTCCCCCGCTGCGCTCGAGCGCGCCTACCGCGCGGCCGCGGCCACCGCGACCGCCACCGGCGTGGACGCCGGCCGGGCGCGCGCCGACGGCGACGCGGCGGTGGTCGAGGTCGCCTTCCGCACGCGCGTGTTCGGACCGGTCCGGGGCGAGCTGCGGCTGCCGATGGACGGCGCGCGGGTCGAATGGGCGCCGAGCCTCGTGTTCCCCGGCCTGAAGGAGGGCGAGCTCCTCACCCGCCGCAGCGACCCGCCGCGGCGCGCGGACCTCCTGGCCCGCGACGGGAGCAGGATCGTCACCGGACCCGCCCGCCGGCGGGCGGTCGCGCCCGGCCCGGCCGCGAGCATCGCGGGGGAGCTGGGGCCCGCCCCCGCCGGAGCGGCGCAGGAGGAGCTCTACGCCCGCGGGTTCCCCCGCGACTGGCCGCTCGGGCAGAGCGGCCTGGAGCGGATCGCCGAGGAGCGCGCGGCCGGGACCCCCGGCGGCACGCTGATGGCGGGCCCGCGACCGGTTGCGCGCGCCCGGCCGCGGCCGGCGACGGCCGTGCGCACCACGATCGACCCGCGGATCCAGACGGCCGCGGTCGACGCGCTGGCCGGCCGCTTCGGCGGGATCGTGGCGCTCGACGCCCGCCGGGCCGAGGTGCGCGCGCTCGCCGGCGTCGCCTTCTCCGCCCCCCAGCCGCCCGGCTCGACCTTCAAGATCGTGACCGCCTCGGCGGCGCTCGAGGCGAACCTCGTCAAGCCGTCCACGAGGTTCCCGGTGGCGACGAGCGCGAACATCGACGGAGTCGCGCTCCAGAACGCGAACGGCGAGTCGTGCGGCGGCAGCTTCGAGAACTCGTTCGTGCACTCGTGCAACTCGGTCTTCGCGCCGGTCGGCGTGCGCGTCGGGGCCGAGCGGCTCGTGGCGATGGCCGAGCGCTACGGCTTCAACCTCCCGCCGGAGCTGCCCGGCGCCGCTCCCAGCACGCTGCCCGAGCCCGCTGCGATCGGCTCGGACCTCGCCGTCGGCTCCACCGCGATCGGCCAGGGCAAGGTGCTCGCCACCCCCCTGACGATGGCGCTGATGGCGCACACCGTGGCCAACGGGGGGCTCCGGCGCGCGCCGGCCGTCCTGCACGGCGAGCGCGCGACCCCGCCGAAGCGCGTGATCTCCGCGCGCACGGCCCGCACGCTGCGCCGCTTCATGGTCGGCGTCGTGCAGCGCGGCACCGGCACGTCCGCCGCGATCCCCGGCGTGACCGTCGCCGGCAAGACCGGCACGGCCGAGCTGGGCAGCACCCAGGGGCCCACCGGCACCGACCAGGGCGCGGCCGACACCGACGCCTGGTTCACGTCGTTCGCCCCGGCCCGCAAGCCCCGCATCGCGGTCGCCGCGATGTTCGTGCGCGCCGGCGCCGGCGGCCAGACCGCGGCGCCCGCCGCGCGGCTGGTCCTCCAGGCCGGGCTCGGGCGCTAAAGCGCTCCGGACCCGCCCCTAGAGGTCGAGCTCGATCGCGCCCTTGACGCGCTTGCCCTCGGCGTCCACGTCCTCGATCTCCAGCTCCAGCGGCCGGTTCTCGAGCGTCTGGATGGGGAACTGGAACAGCATCAGCGCGCCGCCGGTGGGCCCGGTGGCCGGCGGCGAGCCGGCCTCGGGAACGCAGGCGTGCTTGCTGAGCCGCCGCGCCCGGTAGGCGAAGACGTTGTCCCCCTCGAGCTCGAGCGGCTCGAACTCGTTGCCCTGGGAGTCCTTGACGTGGAACTCGTCGTACTCGATCGGCCGCTTGAAGCCGTCGGTCTCGTTGCAGACGTTCAGGAAGACGCCGTAGTAGGTGAAGCCCGGCTTGGGCTCGGGCCCGCGGTAGTAGCCGCGATCGGACGCCAGGTGCTGGTTGATCTGGCGCGTGATGAAGACCGTGTACTTGACCCCGGCCACCTCGGCGCCCAGGCCCTCGCGCTTGGGCTCGTCCTTCTCCTCGCCGCATCCGGCCGCCACGAGTGCGGCGGCGGCGCAGGCGAGTATGGCGCTCCGAGGGCTGCTGAGGCGCATGGGCGGCGGAACTCTATCCGCTCGACGCGCGCTCGCCCGAGCCGGTGTGCACGTCGGGTTGCCCGGCGATGCCGAGGCCGAAGCGCGGCGCCTTCTGGGGCTCCCAGCCCGCCACGCCGGTGCGCGCCAGCGGCTCGTCCGGGCGCTCCTCGAACACCGCCCGCAGCCGCTCGAGCGCGACCTTCGACTGCCGCCTGACCCAGCGCCGGGCGCCGAGCTTCTCGAGGAAGCGCTCGCGCGCGGTGCCGCCGTCGCTCCAGATCGTCAGCTCCACGCGCGTGAGCCCGCGGCCGGAGCGGGAGAGGTCGAACACGACCTCCCCGCGGGTGCGGTTGTAGCGGCCGCCGCGGGTGTGCTCGACGATCCGCCGCGGCGGGTGCGCCTCGGCGATCTGGCTCTCGACCCACGGCTTGTAGCGCGGCGCCTGGAGCCGGTAGCGCATCGCCGCGCCCACGCCCGTCGACTTCGGGTGGGCGAGGCGCAGGTCGCTGGTGCAGTGGTCCATCCAGGCGGACCGGTTGGCGAGGTCGGCGATGAACTCGAAGACCTCCTCGCGCGGGGCGGCGATCGTCGTGTGGACGTGCACGGGGACCATCGGCGCCGGGATCGTATGCAATGGCGCGCCCGCCGCACCGCGCCGCGGAGGTATCCGGCCCGCGCTGCAGAATGCCCGTCGCATGGAGATCGCATCGATCCTGCTGCGCCGCAGCATCGGCGCCCTGCACACCGAGCGTCCCCCCTGCTCGCGCTGCCGCCGGATGCCGCTCACCGGCGAGCTGATGCACGAGCTCGAGTCCGGCCACGAGGTCTGCTCGCTGTGCCTGTCCGAGGCGGGCGGGCGCGACGGCGAGCCCGTTCGCTCGCAGCGCGTCCGGGCCACGGACAAGCCGCTGGCGGTGGTTCCGCGCGCGGCCTGAGCCTCCGCAGTTTGCGGAGAATTCGGCCATATCCCCAGTTTGGGGCCTTGTAGGGCTCGTTATCATTCGCATTATCTTCGGAGGAGAGACCGAAACGGTCCACGCCGGAACGCTCGCCGGCGCCGGGTGCTTCAGATGTGAGTCGTGCGGCTACGCAATCGCGCTGCACGAACTCGACGAGGTGCCGCCCTGCCCCCATTGCCAGGGGGTCGACTTCCGGCGCTCCTCGCTGTTCGCCGAGCTCGAGCTGGCCGAGCCGATCGGCTCCGCCGGGGCCGCGCCCGACTGGCTCGCCGAGGCACGCGAGGCGCTCGTGACCGACGGCGACTACCTCGCCTACGAGGACGGCGAGCGCGTGCGCGTCGTGGTCCTGCAGGAGGGCTGGACCCGCATCGGCCGGAGCCTCGCGGCTCACATCCGCTTCGACGACCCGACGGTCTCGCGCCGCCACGCGATGCTCCACCGCGAGGGCGCCTCGGCGCGGATCCTGGACGACCGCAGCCTCAACGGGGTCTTCGTCAACGGCACGCGCGTGGACATGCGCGAGCTCGAGGACGGCGACTCGCTGGACATCGGGCGCTTCTGCCTGCATTTCATACGGCTGAGGGCCGGCGCCGAGCCGGCGCCCGGATCCCAGGCCGTGCCCGACGCGCGCGTACGCAGCGCCGTCGGCTAGATCCGCAGGTTCGAGGGAGGGAACTCTGACGGGCCCGCCGCATGGCGGGTC
This sequence comes from Thermoleophilaceae bacterium, assembly GCA_036389835.1. Classification (GTDB taxonomy): domain Bacteria; phylum Actinomycetota; class Thermoleophilia; order Solirubrobacterales; family Thermoleophilaceae; genus AC-37. Next base: position 40,913 of record DASVWC010000038.1, read on the forward strand.
CGTCGGCGCGCCCGCCGCATGGCGGGTCCGTCGGCGCGCCCGCCCCCTCCCGCGCGCAGCGCCCACCCCTCGCCGCGCGGGGGCGTATATTCGCCCGTCGATGGCCACCACGATCGCAGTCCTCTCCCAGAAGGGCGGCACGGGCAAGACCACCACCACCCGCACGCTCCACGACGTGCTCGCGCGGATCGGGCTCGACGTGCTGGCCGTGGACCTCGACCCGCAGGGCAACCTGTCGGACTACTTCGACGTCCCCGCCGACGCCGACCCCACGATCGCGGACGTGCTGAACGGCAAGGTCAAGGCCTCCGAGGCGGTCCACAACGGCGTGATCCCCGCCAACCTCGGCCTCGCCGAGGCGGAGCTGGTGCTGGGCGGCAAGATGGGCCGCGAGATGACCCTGCGCCGGGCCCTGCGCGACCTCGCCCGCCGCCACGACGTCCTGCTGATCGACTGCCCGCCGGCGCTCGGCCTGCTCACGGTCAACGCCGTCGTGGCCGCCGACTACGCGCTGATCTCCACCGAGGCCCAGTACTTCTCGCTCCAGGGGGTCGAGCAGGCGCTCGAGATCATCGAGCTGGCCAAGGAGAACCTCCACCCCGACCTCGAGTGGCTCGGCGTGGTGCTCAACATCGCCGACCTGCGCACGATCCACTCGCGCGAGGCGCTCGCCCAGCTCAAGGAGCGCTTCGGCGAGAAGGTCTTCGAGGCCGTCATCCGCCAGTCGATCAAGTACGCCGAGTCGGCGGAGCGCGGCGTCTCGATCCTCGACTACCGCCCGGACCTGGGCGACGACTACCTGACCCTCGCCACCGAGGTGCTCGAGCGCATCGGAATGGACGAGGAGACCGGCCGCGTGGCGGAGCTGCGCGCCGAGCTCGTGCCCGCCTAGAGCTCGCGGACGTCCGCGCCGCCCGGCACGAACTGCGCGCGGCGGACCTCGCAGTCCGGCGCGGCGCGGCGGACGGCCTCGTAGACCGTCCCGGTCTGCTCCCAGTGGCACCAGAACAGCACGGTCGGGCCGGCGCCCGAGATCGTGGCGCCGATCGCGCCGAGCTCGCGCGCCTGGCGCAGCAGCTCCATCGAGCGCGGGTAGACCGCCTCGCGGCGCGGCTGGTGCACGCGGTCGGCGAGGCCGCGCCCGACCAGCGAGAGGTCGGGGCCGCGGGCGAGCCCGAGGATCAGCAGCGCGGCGTGGCCGATGTTGTGGACCGCGTCGGCGATCGGCACCTCGTCCGGCAGCGCCGCCCGCGCCTCGTCGGTCGGGACCGCGTCCGGCGGCGTGGCGAGCACCCCCTCGATCCCGGGCGCCGGGTCGAAGCGCTCGGGCCGCTCGCCCGCGCAGATCACGAACCCGCCCATCAGCGCCGCCGCGACGTTGTCGGGGTGGCCTTCGAGCGCGGCGGCCGTCTCGAACAGCGGCGCGTCGAGCTCGAACATCGAGTCGGCGGCCACCAGCCCCGCCACGATCGCCGCCGCGCTGGAGCCGAGCCCGGCGCTCAGCGGGATCTCGGACCGGATCCGGAACGTGAGGCCGCCGGAGCCGCCCGCCCTCAGCGCCTCGAACGAGCGCACGCAGAGGTTGTCCGGCCCGAGCGGGACCCCGGGGACGTCGCACTCGACGACCAGCTCGCCGCCGGTCTCCTCCACCTCCAGCTCGAGATAGATCCCGATCGCGGCCGCGAGCGCGTCGTAGCCCGGCCCGAGGTTCGCGGTCGAGGCCGGGACGCGGACGAGGCGCCGCCGCCTCACGACCCCAGCACCGCCCGCTCCACCTCGTCGATCGCCGGCTCGCACGGCACCACCGGCGTCGCGCGCGCCAGCGCCGTGGTCGGGTCCTTGAGCCCGTGGCCGGTGAGCACGCACACGACCCGCCCCTCGGCGCCGTACTTGAGCAGCCCGGCCACCGAGGCCGCCGAGGCCGGCTCGCAGAAGACCCCCTCGCGCGAGCCGAGCAGCGCGTAGGCGTCGAGGATCTCGTCGTCGGAGACCGCCCGCACCTCTCCGCGCGACGCCGTGAACGCGCCCATCGCCTCCTCCCAGCGGGCGGGGTTGCCGATCCGGATCGCCGACGCGACGGTCTCCGGGTTCTCGACCGGCCGGCCCTCGACCAGCGGCGCCGCCCCCTCCGCCTGGTAGCCGTGCAGCCGCGGCGCCACGCCGTACTCGCCGAAGCCCTTCCACCACGCCGTCACGTTGCCCGCGTTGCCGACCGGGATGCAGAGCACGTCCGGCGCCTCGCCGAGCTGGTCGCAGACCTCGAAGGCGCCGGTCTTCTGCCCCTCGATGCGGTACGGGTTGACCGAGTTGACGAGCGCGATCGGATTGCGCTGCACCAGCTCGCGGACGAGCCGGAGCGCCTCGTCGAAGTTGCCGCGCAGCGCGACCACGCGCGCGCCGTGCATCAGCGCCTGGGCGAGCTTGCCGGTGGCGATCTTGCCCTCCGGCACGATCACGGCGCCGCGCAGCCCGGCACGGGCGGCGTAGGCCGCCGCGCTCGCCGCGGTGTTACCGGTGGAGGCGCACACCACCGCCTCCGACCCCTCGGCGAGCGCGGCCGAGACGGCCACGGTCATCCCGCGGTCCTTGAACGAGCCGGTCGGGTTCGCGCCCTCGACCTTCAGCCACACGTCCGCGCCGGTGCGCCGCGAGAGCTCCGGCGCGGGTACGAGCGGCGTGCCGCCCTCGCCCAGCGTGACCAGCGGATCGACCGGCAGCCGGTCGCGGTAGTCCCAGACGCTCAGTCGAACAGCTCCTGGATCACGCGGATCGTCCGCGGCTTGGTGCGCAGGAAGTCGAGCCGGCCGATCAGGTCGACCGCCGCCATGAAGCGCGACTCGAGCACGGGGTGCACGACCACCTCGAGGCGCGCGTCGTCCCCGATCCCCTTCTGGACCACGGACTTCACCGACACGCCCTGCATCCCGAGGATCTCCGCGATCTGCGCCAGCACGCCCGGACGGTCGGCCACCTCGACGTGGAGGTAGAACGACGACTCGACGTCGTCCACGAGCGCCACGTCCTCGGCCGGGGCCGGCAGCGAGGCCGGCGGGATCATCGCCGAGATCACGTCGCCCAGGACCGCCGACGCCGTCTGCGACCCGCCGGCGCCCGGCCCGGACAGGGTGATCTCGGTGATCGCCGGCGACTCGATCGTGACCGCGTTGAAGGACCCGTTGACCGACGCCAGCGGGTGCTCGCCGTAGAGGAAGGTCGGGTGCACCCGCACCGAGACGCCCCCCTCCAGCCGCTCGGCCGTGCCGACGAGCTTGAGCGAGAGCCCGAGCTCCTTCGCGTACTCGATGTCGGTGGCCGTGAGCGACTCGATCCCCTCGTAGTGCACCTGGTCGAGGTGCACCGGCGCGTTGAACGCGAGCCGGGCGATGATCGCCATCTTGGCCGCTGCGTCGCGGCCAGAGACGTCCTCGGTCGGGTCCGCCTCCGCGTAGCCGAGGCGCTGCGCCTCGGCCAGCGCCTCCTCGTATGTGGCGCCGGTGCGGGTCATCTCCGTGAGGATGAAGTTGGTCGTGCCGTTCACGATCCCGTGCACGCGGTCCACGTGCGCGGCCGCGAGCGTCTCGTGGATCACGCGGATCACCGGCACCACGCCGCCGACCGCGGCCTCGAACCGGAGCTGCACGCCCGCCGCGCGGGCGGCGTCGTAGATCTCCTCGCCGTGCTGCGAGAGCACCGCCTTGTTGGCGGTCACGACGTGCTTGCCGGCGCGCATGGCGCGCAGGATGTACTCGCGCGCGGGCTCCACGCCGCCGATCAGCTCGACCACGAGGTCGCTGCGCTCGATCACGTCGTCGAGATCGCCGCGCGAGCGCGTGAGCACGCCGGTGATCTCGGGGCGGCGCCCGGCGGCCGCCTCGACCGCGCCCGCCCGCTCGTCGAGCAGCTCGTGGAACGCCGAGCCGACCGTCCCGTGGCCGAGCAGGCCGACCCTAAACGGCGTCACGCGCCGCCAGGTCCTCGAGGGTCTCGCGCCTCACCACGACCCGCGCGTCGCCGTCCCTGCAGAAGATCACCGGCGGGCGCGGGATGCCGTTGTAGTTGTTCGCCATCGCGTGGCCGTACGCGCCGGTGGCGGGGATCACGAGCACGTCGCCGGCGCGCGGGGAGTCGAGCGGCACGTCGCGGACCAGCACGTCCCCCGACTCGCAGTGCTTCCCCGCGATCGTGCAGACGTCGTCGCCGCCGAAGCGGTCGGCGATCTCCGCCTCGTACTGGGCGCCGTAGAGCATCGGGCGGAGGTTGTCGGACATCCCCCCGTCCACGGCCACGTAGGTGCGCACGTCCGGGATCCGCTTGACAGTGCCGACCCGGTAGATCGTCACGCCCGCCGGCCCGACCAGGGAGCGGCCCGGCTCGCAGAGGATCGTGACGCCGTCGGGCGCGGAGCGGACCAGCGTCTCCACGTACTCCTCGATCGACGGCGGGTACTGATCGCGCGTGTAGGCGATCCCGAGGCCGCCGCCGAGGTTGAGCAGCGGGTAGTCCCCGCAGCGGGTGAGGACCTCCGCGAGCTGCTCGAACGGCTCGAGGTCGAGGATCTGCGACCCGAGGTGCGCGTGCAGGCCCCTGAGCTCGAGGCGGCCCACGCTCTCGATCGCCCGCGGCACGTCGTCGAGCCCGAAACCGAACTTCGAGTCGACCTGACCGGTCGTGATGTAGGAGTGCGTGGTGGGCGTGATGCCCGGCGTGACGCGCAGCATGATCCCCTGTCCGGGGGCGAGCCGCTCGAGGCGCTCCAGCTCCTCGAACGAGTCGACCACGATCGTGCCCACGCCGGCCTCGACGGCCTGGCTCAGCTCGCCGTCGCTCTTGTTGTTGCCGTGGAGGTAGATCTTCGCGGGCGCGAACCCGCCGCGCAGCGCCAGGAACAGCTCCCCGCCCGACGCCACGTCGCAGGCGATCCCCTCCGCGGCGAGCAGCCGGTACGCGGCGGTGCAGGGGAACGCCTTGCTGGCGTAGACGACCTCGAAGCGGTCGGTGTGGGAGCGGAACGCGTCCACGTACGCGCGCGCGCGCGAGCGCAGGTCGTCCTCCGCGTACACGTACGCCGGGGTCCCGAACTCCTCGGCCAGCTCGACCACGTCGCAGCCGCCGACCTCGAGCCGGCCCTTCTCGTTGATGCGGGATCCGATCGGGTAGACGTGCGAGACGCCGGCCCCAACGCCCCCGCGCTCTTCCAGCGAGGCCATAATCGGGTCAACAGTATGAAGCACCCCCTCCCAGCAGCCCCGGAGATCGGGACCTACGACGGCCTCTCCTACGCCCTGTTCCTCCCCGAGGGCGAGCCGCGCGCCGGGATGGTGCTCCTGCACGGCGCGTCATCCGCGAAGGAGAACCACTTCGACTTCGCCCGGACGGCGGTGGCGCACGACATGGTCGCGCTCGCGTTCGACCAGCGCGGCCACGGGCGCTCGGAGGGCGTCCTCGGCGCGGACGCCGTCGACGACGTGCTCGCCATGTGCGCCCTCGTGCGCGCCCACACGCCGCGGATCGCCCTGCGCGGCTCGAGCCTCGGGGCGTTCATGGCGATCCAGACGGCCGCCGCGGACGGCGACGTGGACGCCGTCGTCGCGATCTGCCCGCCGACCGAGGACATGCTGCTGCGCGGCCTGCGCGCGGACCGCTTCGAGTTCGGGGTCGACCGCGAGGCGCTCGAGCCGTGGCTCGAGAGCGCCGACCTCCGCGGCGCGGCGGCCTCGCTCGCCCCGCGCACCGCGCTGATGCTGCTGCACGCCCAGGGCGACGAGCAGGTGCCCTACACCTCCTCGCAGGAGCTGTTCGAGGCGGCCGGCGACCCCAAGCGGCTGCTGCTCATGCCGGGCGGGCACCACCGCTCGATCCAGCACGACCACGAGCTGCAGACCGAGGCGCTGCGGTTCGTGGAGCGCGCCATCGCGGCGCGCGCGGTCTAGCGCGAGAGCGTCAGCTCGACCTGGACGCCGGCGTCGAGGCCGACCTCGTCCGTGACGCTCGAGACCGTCTCGGTGACGGTCGCCACCGTGCCGCTCACCAGCTGAGCGACGCTGCCGCGCCGCTCCGGGTTCGAGCAGGCGTTGTCGAGCGGGGCGCCGGCCTCGCCGAGCGCCTCGCGCGCGCCGCAGGTGGCCTGGCGGATGACCGACGGCGACTCCGGCTCGCCCGGAACGGGGCTCGCGCCGCCGCCACCGCCGCCGCCGACCGCGCGCAGGCCGCCGCCGCCCTCACCGGGGGCGGCGAACGGAACCGACGGCGGCGGCGGACCGAAGCCGCCGCCGTCGGACTGGTCGGTTGGCTCCCGATCCCCGACCAAGAGCACGTCACCTGCGCCCAACGCCGTCGCGGAGGCACCCGAGGCCGAGCGTGCGACGAATACCCCCCGCACCACAGGGGCCGATCGCCGTGCTCTCACGAGCACCGTCTGGACGCGCCGTACGTCGGGCCGGTCCACGGCCACGCGCTCCACCGAGCTTGCGCCTCCCCCATCGGGCCAGCGGTCGAACGCGACGATCGCGCTGACGATCGCCAGCAACACGAGTGCCAGCAGTAGAAGGACCCCGGTGATACCGAAGGACCGAATGAGTGCCGTGTGACCGTTCACGGGAGACGCGCAGGGGTAGTGATCGGTCTATTCCCCGATCCGGGTCAGCTCTACCCTTCTTTCGTGGTCGGGGTGCGGCCCGCGCCGCGGAGCGCCCGCCGAGCGTCAGTCGTCGCAGCCGCGCCCGCGGCGGCGCGGGCGGCGCCCGGCGTCGTCGTCGGGCGTCGCGACGCTGTCCACGAGCGCCGGCGCCGCGTCGGTCGCGAGCGGCTCGGGCACGCTCTCGGGCGCGATCTGCTCCGGCTCGGGGCGCAGCACCTGCTCGCCGGAGGGCACCTCGACGAGCTGGGCCTCCTGCTCCGGGACGGGCAGCGGGACGTCCGGCGCGGGCGCCGGCGTCTCCTCCACCACGAGGGCCGGCTCGCTGGGCGTGACCGGGCGCGCGCCGCGCGAGCGGCGGCCGCGGCGGGAGGCCCCGCGCGGGGCGCCCGCGTCGAGGCTGCCGGAACGCGTCTCGCGCGCGGGCGCGGGCCCACGCGGGTTGCGTCCGCGGACGGCGAGCGCGTCGCCGCGCCCGCGGGTGTCGACCCGTGCCACCGGGACCTCGACCGCCTGCTCGGCGGGCCGGTCCACGAGCTCCTCGATCGGCTCGTTGCGAGCGACCTCGGGCCAGGCGCGAAACTCGAACGCCCGCGGCGCGAGGGCGAGGCCGAGGAAGAGGATCAGCGCGACCAGGAGGATCACCGGTAGCGCCGGGATGCCAGTGCGGTTGGAGGGCGTACGCATGGTGATGCTCATATCGGCACCCCGGCGGAAACCTTTAGCCCGATCGCCCAGAGCTGGACGATTGCGTCAGTTGGCGCGCGGACCCACCCCGCGGGCGCGGACGAGCCAGGCCGCCCCGGCGGCGATCATCGCCACGCTCACGAGCTGCGCGAGCGTCAGGCCCGCGGCCACGGCCTCGTTGCGGCGCACGAACTCCACGAGCAGCCGCTCGAGCCCGCTCAGCACGAGCCAGAGCGCGAACAGGACCCCCGGCCGGAAGCGGTCGCGCAGCCGCCACAGGATCAGGGCGATCAGGCCCATCGCCAGGGTCTCGTACACCGGCGTCGGGTGGACCTCGGTGTCGATCGGCTCGGTCCCGTCCGGATAGGCCATCGCCCAGGGCAGGTCGGAGGCCTCTCCGTAGTCGCCGTCGCCCGAGAGCTGGCAGCCCACACGGCCGATCGCGTAGCCGAGCGCGATCAGCGGGGCGCAGAGGTCGAGCAGCGCGAGGCCGAGGAAGCCGCGCCAGCGCGCCCACGCGAGGACCCCGATCGTCCCGCCGACCAGGCCGCCGAACCACACCAGCCCGGCCCCCGAGAAGGCGGCGCCGAGCAGGTCGTCGGAGGCGCTGTCCCAGTTCTGGATCAGGTAGTCCACCCGCGCCCCGACGAAGCCGCCGGCGAGCCCGGCGAAGATCAGCTCGTAGGCCCAGTCGACCGGCAGGTCGAGCTCCTGCAGCCGCCGCGCCCCGACCAGGCCGGCCGCCACGAACCCGAGCGCGAAGCAGATCCCGAACGTCTTGAGCTCGAGCGGCCCGATGTTCAGCTCGGGCTGCACGCCCGCGAGGCTATCCGGCGCGGCCTAGAGGTAGCCGAGGGGGTCGGTCGGGCTGCCGTTGATGCGCACCTCGAAGTGGAGGTGGGGCCCGAAGCAGTGGCCGGTGCAGCCGACGTAGCCGATCACCTGGCCCTGCTTGACGCTCGCCCCGTTCGAGGTGGCGAAGCGGGTCTGGTGGGCGTAGCAGGTGGAGATGCCGCCGCCGTGCCCGACGCACGTGTAGTTGCCGTAGCCGCCCGTCGGCCCCATGAGGACCACGCGCCCGGACGCGGCCGCGCGGATCGGGGTCCCGGTGGGCGAGGCGATGTCCACGCCGGCGTGCAGCCGGCCCCAGCGCTGGCCGAAGGGCGAGACGACCGGCCCGTTGACCGGCCAGATGAAGCGGCCGGAGCCGCGCCGGATCGGCCCGGCGGAGGGGGTCGGGCCCGAGCCGGCCGAGCGCACCTGGGCGGTGACCCTCGCCTGCTCGCGCTCGAGGTCGTCGAGCGCGTCCTCGGCGTGGTGGCGGGCCGTGCGCACGCGGGCGAGGATCGCGGCGCGGCCGTCGCGCGCCTGGGCGAGGTCGTCGCGGCGCCCGACGATCCGGTTCTTCACGACCAGCACCTCGTTGCGCTTCGAGAGGATCGCGTTGCGCGCCGCCTCGGCCTCCACCTCGAGCTCGCCGAGCTCCGCGGTCAGCTTCGTGACCTCCGCCTTGACGCGCCGCACGCGCGTGATGACCTTCTGGTCCTGGTCGGCGATGCGGTCGAGGAACTCGGTCCGGTCGAGGAAGTCGCCGAAGCTCGTGGAGTCGAGCACCACGCTGAGGATGTCGGGGTCGCCGTCCTTGTAGATCGCGACGAGCCGCGCCGCGAGCACCTTCTGGGACTCGATCAGCCGCGCCCGCAGCAGGGCCAGGCGGCTGCGGGCGCGCTCGAGGCGGTCGCGGATCCCGTTCAGCTCGGCGCGCTTCTCGTCGACCTCCGCCTCGAGCTTGGCCTGGCGCCGCGATACGGAGCGGATCTCGCCCTGGAGGCTGCGGATGCGGTTCGCGTAGCGCGAGATGTCGGTCGTGAGGACGCCCTCCTTGCGCTTCTTGCGCTCGACCCGCTCGCGCTCCTCGGCGATCTTCTCCTGGAGCGACTTCGGCTGGGCCGGCAGCGGCAGCGCGAGGTAGAGCGTGAACGCGAGCGTCGCGTACGCGAGGATCCGCCATCTCATGGGCTGCGGTTGTAGCAAGCCTTAAGGCTTAAGCCCAGCTTCAGGCTGAGGTTGGTCGAGACCTTGCAGCGAGGAGGAGCGGGGGCCGCTCGCGCGACGCGGCGCAATTTCGCTCACAAGGTTCAAGTTTCGCTGCCGATAACTGGCGCTCATGCCTGTTACAGCCGCGGCCCCCTCCGACACCCCTCTACTCGACCCCGGCGCCCGCGCCTTGCTTGACCTCTCGCTGCGCCACGGCGTGCCCGACGAGGAGATCGCGCGCGTGCTGGGGACCGGCCCCGGCGAGGTCGCGCGCCGGCGCGCCGCGGCGCTCGAGCGCGTCGGCCAGGCCTACGCCGCCGGCGGGGCATTCGCCGCGCCCGCCGGCGGCGCCGAGAAGTCGTGGGCCGCGCTGGCGACCGGCACGGACCTCGCCCCCGCGCCCGGGCTGCGCCCGCTGGCGGTCGGGCCGCGGCTCGCGCCCGCCGATCCCAAGGCCGCGCGCGACTGGACCTCGCGCGGCTCCCGCCGCGACGAGCCGCACGCCAACGTCGTGGACGTCGTCCTGCGCGTCGTGTGCGCCGCCTACCTCGCCCTGCTGCTCACCGGCGTCGTGCTCTACAAGGCCGCGTTCGTCGAGGCGATCGGCGTCGACCCCTTCCTCACCGCCTACGGGTTGGTCGTCTGCGCCTACATCGTGAGTCGCTTCGGCCTGAGCCTGGTCTACCGGGGAGCGCCCGACAAGAAGATCGAGCCGCACGTGGCGATCGTGATGCCGTCGTTCAACGAGGAGGCGGCGATCGGCCGCTCGCTGCGCTCGCTGCTCGCCGTCGACTATCCCGCCGACAAGCTCGAGATCGTCGCGGTCGACGACGGCTCCACCGACGGGACGCTCGCCGAGATGCGCGCCGTGGCGGTCGAGTCCGACCGCGTGCGCGTGATCGACTTCCCCGAGAATCGCGGCAAGCGCGCCGCGATGGCCGCCGGGATCGCGGCGACCACGGCCGAGATCGTCGCGTTCGTGGACTCCGACAGCACGCTCGAGCCGGACGCCCTGCGCAAGCTCGTCCAGGGCTTCGCGGACCCGAAGGTGGGCGCCATCTGCGGGCACGCCGACGTCGCCAACCCGCGCGAGTCCTGGCTCGCGCGCATGCAGGCGGTCCGCTACTTCGTCGCGTTCAAGGTCGTGAAGGCGGCCGAGTCGGTCTTCGGCACGGTCACCTGCTGCTCGGGCTGCTTCTCCGCCTACCGCCGCGAGGCGATCCTGCCGCGCCTCGACTGGTGGTCGAACCAGACCTTCCTGGGCGTGTCGTCCACCTTCGGCGACGACCGCTCGCTCACCAACTGCGTGCTGCGCGACTGGAAGGTCCGCTACGAGGCGAACGCCGTCTCGCACACGCTCGTGCCGGCCACGTTCGGCGTCTTCATGCGCCAGCAGCTGCGCTGGAAGCGCTCCTGGACGCGCGAGTCGCTGATCGTCTCGTCGTTCATGTGGCGCAAGAACCCGCTGGCGTCGATCGCCACCTACGTGGGGATCCTGCTGCCGCTCGTCGCGCCGGCGATCGCCGTCCGCACCGTGCTCTGGATGCCGCTGATGGAGGGCGAGGGCGCGCCGGTCGTCTACCTGCTGGGCGTCTACGCGATGGCGGTCGCGTACGGCCTCTACTACGCGGCCCGGCACTCGCGCTACGACACGCTCTGGATCTACGGCGTCGTCTTCTGCTTCTTCTACCTCGCGTTCCTGCTCTGGCAGACCTACTGGGCGATCTTCACCTCGCGCACCGCGTCGTGGGGCACCCGCCCGGCGACGGCCGGCATGGAGGGCGGGGCGTGAGCCGCCTCGAGGCGATCCTCGAGCGGCCGCTCGCGCTGCTGCTCCTGCCGCTGTCGCTGCTGCCGTTCTTCCTCGTGGTGCCGCAGATGGTCGAGTCGCGCCAGCTCTACGACCGCCGCCACAACAGCGGGCCGCTGCCCGCGCCCGAGGTGGTGCTCACGCCGGCCCAGCTCCGGCGCTTCCAGCCGGTGGCCGCCTACTCCGGCGCGATCCCGGTGCTGGCCTACCACGGGATCCGCGACGAGCGCGACGGCTACTCGGTCAGCCGGCGCACCTTCGCCGAGCAGATGGCGGCGCTCGACCGGATGGGGTTCCAGACGATCACCACGGACGAGTTCGTGCGCTTCCGCCGCGGCGACGTCCGCGGCCTGCCCGCGCGGCCGCTGCTGATCACCTTCGACGACGGGCGGCTCGACTCGTACCGGGGCGCCGACAGGGTGCTCGCCGAGCACGGCTTCAAGGCGACGATGTTCGTGATCACCAAGCACATCGAGCGCGAGAACCCGTTCTACCTGACCTGGACCGAGATCCACCGGATGGACGACTCGGGCCGCTGGGACATACAGCCGCACGCGCACGCGGGCCACACCAAGGTCGCCTACGACAGCGTCGGGAGCACGGCGCCGTTCTACGCGGTTCGCCGCTACACGAGCAGCGGCGGCCAGGAGAGCTTCGCCGACTACGAGCAGCGGGTCTCCAAGGACCTCTTCGCGCTGCGCGAGCGGATGCTCGACCAGGGCTTCGAGCCGCGCGCCTTCGCCGTCCCGTACGGCAACTACGGGCAGCGCGAGACGAACGACCCGGGGATCGCGCCCCTGATGCGCGAGCTGATGCAGCGCCAGTTCGGGGTCTACTTCGTGCAGGACGAGCAGAACCAGCCGGAGTACGCGGGGCGGGCGGGCGAGGCCGAGCGCTTCGAGGTCCACTCCGACACGACGACCGACCGCCTCTACATGTGGCTGCGCGACCACTCGCCGGGGCGGCGCCCGTCGCCGCTCGCGCCGGAGCGGCGCCCGTGACGCGCCTCGCCGCCGCCTGCGCCCTCGCGGCGCTGCTGGTGCTCGCCGCCGCGTCCGCGCCCGCCGCGGCGGCGCCGCGGCTTAGCTGCGACCGCGCCTCCGGGCTCGAGTTCGAGCGCGTCCCGGGCCGCACGTGGGGCACGCTCTCGTGGGGCAAGCGCCCGATCACGAAGCCCGGCGCGCGCTACCGCGTGTACCGCAACGGCGTGGTCGTCGGCCAGACGCGCGCGCTCGCCAAGCGGGTGCGCGTGAAGATCGGCGGCACCTACACCTTCGCCGTGCGCCCGGTGTCGAAGAAGGGCAAGGTCGCGCGCTGCGGCCAGCGCCTGCGCCGGAAGATCGCGTACGTGAAGCCGGGCGCGGCGCAGGCGGTCGGCGCGACGAGCGCGGCGGGCGCCGCGACCGTGCGGCTCTCTTGGGAGCCGGCGCAACCGGGCGACGCGCGCATCGTGGGCTACCGCGTGCTTCGCGACGGCGCGACCTTCGGGCAGACCAGGGACAGGTCCGTGGAGGTGCGCGTGAGCTCCAACCGCCGCTACGAGCTGAGGGTGGCCGCCGTCGACGCGCGCGGCAAGCTCGGTCCGCTGAGCGACGCGGTGACGATCGAGACCGGGCACGAGCCGCCGCCCTCCCCCTCGGGCCTCGTCGCCACCGACGTGGACGAGGGCGCGATCACGCTCTCGTGGGCCCCGAGCGTGCCGCCGCGCGGCCGCGTCGTCGGCTACCGGGTCTTCCGCGACGAGCGGCTCGTGCGGCAGGTGCAGGGGTCGAGCTTCCGCCTCACCAACCTCGCCGCCAGCACCAGGCACCGCCTGACGGTGGTGGCGGTGGACAGCCTCGGCTACCTCAGCGCGCCGAGCGAGGCCGTCGACGTGACCACGGCCAGGCCCGAGCAGACCGCCGGCCAGGTGCACGCGTTCCTGCTGGCCTCGACCGACAGCAGCTTCGCCGACCTGCGGGCGAACTACCGCAAGGTCGGCACCCTCCACCCGACCTACTTCGACTGCTCGGCCGCCGGCGAGCTCACCGGCCGCGACGACCCGCTCGTGACCCAGTGGTCGCTCGCGCGCGGCGTGCGGGTGATGCCGCGCTTCAACTGCCAGCGCGAGGCGACCCTCCACCGGATGCTCACCGAGCCGGCCCTGCGCGACCGCTGGTTCGACTACATCGTCTCGACCGTCGAGGCGAACGGCTACTCGGGCGCGAGCGTGGACTTCGAGAAGGGGCTGCCGGGCGACCGCGACCTCTACACCGCCTTCGTCGCCGAGCTGGGGCGGCGCCTGCACGACCGCGGCAAGCTGCTCTCGATCGCGGTGTCCGCGAAGCAGCGCGAGGTGGCCAACCACCCGCGCTCGACGTTCTTCGACTACCCCGCCCTCTCGCAGCACGTGGACACGGTCTTCGTGATGGCCTGGGGCATCCACTGGACCACGTCCGCCCCCGGCGCGCTCGACGACATGACCTGGCTGCGCGGGGTCGTGAACTACATCAAGACGATGCCCAACCGCGGGCGCTTCGTGCTCGGCAGCCCGCTGTACGGGTTCGACTGGCCGGGCGACGGCGGGCTGGACGAGCCGGCCACGCCGTACGAGTACGACGACGTGGTGGCGCTGGCGCAGCGCGTGGGAGCCACGCCGCAGCACGACCCGGTCAGCGACTCGATGCACTTCACCTACACCGGCGCCGACGGCAAGCCGCACCAGGTCTGGTACGGCGACGCGACCACGGTCGCGAGCCGGATCGCGCTCGCCCGCGAGGCGGGCATCGGCACGGGGCTCTGGCGGCTCGGGAGCGAGGACCAGCGCGTCTGGTCGGACCCGCTGCTCGGCCCCTGACGCGCGCCCGCTCGTTTAGAACGCCCTAAGCGGCAGCCCTAGACTCTGGGCATGGCTCAGACACGCACCTCGTTCGGACGCGACACCGGCCTCCAGGCCCGGATGCTCATGACCCTGTTCCTGCTCGGGCTGCTCTACGCGGTCCTCGCGGGCGTGATCATCGCCGCCGGGGCGGGCGCCGTGGTCATGGTCGTCGCGCTGGGCGGGCTGATGCTCGCGCAGTTCTTCCTGTCCGACAAGCTCGCGCTCCACGCCATGGGCGCCAGGGAGGTCGGCCCCGACCAGGCGCCGGGCCTGCACGCGATGATCGAGCGGCTCTGCATCCAGGCGGACCTGCCCAAGCCGCGCATCGCCGTGGCGGACACCCAGATGCCGAACGCCTTCGCGATGGGTCGCTCGCCCAAGAACGCCGTCGTCTGCGCGACGACCGGCATCATGGAGACGCTCCAGCCGCACGAGCTCGAGGGCGTGATGGCCCACGAGCTCGCGCACGTCAAGAACCGCGACGTGCTGATCATGACGATCGCGAGCTTCTTCGCCTCGGTGGCGGCGATGATCACCCAGTTCGGCCTCTTCTTCGGCGGCGGGATGAGCGACGACGACGACGGGCCGGGCTTCCTGGTCGTGATCCTCGTCTCGATGGTCGTCTACGTCGTCTCGTTCTTCCTGATGCTCGCGCTCTCGCGCTACCGCGAGTTCACCGCCGACCGCACGGCCGCGCTGATCACCGGCCGCCCGAGCGCGCTGGCGTCCGCCCTGATGCGGATCTCCGGTCAGATGCAGCGGGTGCCGCAGCAGGACCTGCGCGAGGCGCAGGGCATGAACGCCTTCTTCATCGTGCCGGCGGGCGCGAAGGCGTCGATCGCGAACCTCCTCTCCACGCACCCGCCGATGGAGGCTCGCATCGAGGCGCTCAACCGCATCGAGGCGCAGCTCCAGGCCGGCGGCGCGATCGCCCGCTAGCCTGCCCCGGGTGGGCTTACTGGACTCCCTCTTCGGAGGCAGCAAGAAGCTGAAGGCTCCGGCTCAGGACCGGATCTTCGCGATGACGATCGCGTACATCACGTTCGAGACCGGCCTGGGCATGACCCACCGGAACTCGGCCGGGATCGTCTTCCAGCCGCTCGCCACGGCGGACTTCGCGCAGATCGTGAAGGACTCCGAGGAGCTGCTGCGCGGCCAGGCCGAGGACAGCGGCACGACGGTCGAGACCTCCGACGACCAGTTCGGCTATCGCTGGATGGTGCTGCGCGACGACGACTTCGAGGATCTGGTCGTGGCGGTGAACGTGATCTCGAGCTCGCTTAGCGACGCCGGCTACGGGGACCGGCTGCTGGCCGCCGTGTTCGTCTTCGAGCAGGACGGCCGGCCGGTCCACTTCATCTACAACTTCAAGCGCGGCTCGTTCTACCCGTTCGTGCCGAAGGGCGGCCGCCAGCAGCGCGACAGCGAGCACGAGCTGCGGCTGAAGGCCCAGGTCGGCGCGGAGCTGCCGATCGAGCCCGAGCTCGACCGCTGGTTCCCGCTCTGGGAGATCCCGCTGTAGCCGAGCTGCCGCTCGGGGAGCCGGTCGACTGGACGCCCGCGCGGCGGCCCGAGCGAGCGCCGCTGCGGGGCAAGCACGTGCTGCTGCGGCCGCTCCGCGCCGGCGACGCCGCACCGCTCTTCGAGGAGTCCGCGCGCGATCCCGGCCTGTGGACCTACCTCCCCTACGGGCCGTTCGAGGACGAGGCGGGCCTGCGCGCGTGGCTCGCGGACGCCGAGCGCTCCTCCGACCCCCTCTTCTTCGCGATCGTGCCGCTGCCGGGCGAGCGCCCGACCGGGCAGGCCTCGTACCTGAGCATCGAGCCCGGCGCCGGCTCGATCGAGGTCGGCCACATCTGGTTCGGGCCGAGCCTGCGCCGCACGCCCGCGAGCGCCGAGGCCATCCTGCTGCTCGCCGAGAACGCGTTCGACGCGCTCGGCTACCGGCGGCTCGAGTGGTCGTGCAACGCGCTGAACGCCGCCTCGCGCCGCGCCGCCGACCGCTTCGGCTTCACGTTCGAGGGGATCGCGCGCAACGCGCGCGTGGTCAAGGGCCGCAACCGCGACACCGCCTGGTACTCGATGACGGATGCCGAGTGGCCGGCCGCGCGCGAGCGGCTGCGCGGCCTGATCGCGTCCTGAAGCAAAGGGGGCGCCGCGGCGTCGATCCACGAGGGGCGGTGTGAACCGACGCCGTACGGCGCCCGCGGCCGGTGCGGGGGGCCGAACCGGCCGTTGCCTTACCTGGAGTTGTCTCGGGTCCCGCCGGACCTAAACGTTCGCGGGAGAACTTCCTCAGTCGGGGATGATCCCGTCGCCGGTGAACTCGCCCTGGGCCTCCTCGAAGGTCAGGTCGCGGGGCGGGATGATGATCTCCGCGGTCACGAGCTCGTCCTCGGCGACCGGCTCGCCCTCGCTGTGCACGAGCTCGATCATCTGGTCGAACAGCTCGTGGAAGCGGGCCTCGTCGCCGGCCTCCACGGCCGCCACGGCCTCGTTGTCGAGCTCGTTGAGCCGCGTGGGCACGTCGTCGGGCAGCTTGAACTGGCCCTCGGAGAGAATCCGGACGATCACGCCTGACCTCCCTGCGGCGGCGTGGACCCTTCCTGCGCAGGAGCGGCCTCGCTCTGCGCCGGCGCGGCCTCGCCGCCCTGCTCGAGCGCCGGAGCGGCCTCGCCGCCGCCGGTGCCGAGCTCGGCGCGCATCTTGGCCAGCTCGTCGTCGACCTGCACGCCCGAGGTGAGCTGCGCGAGCTCGCGGTCGATGTCGGTCTCGCCCGAGCCGAGCGCGGTGATGTCGTCGAACGCGCCCGCCTTCTCGAGCTCCTCGACCGCGGACGCGCGCGCCCGCATGTCCTCGGTCTTGTCCTGGGCGCGCTGCATCGCGAGCCCGAGGTCGGCCATCTCCTCGCCTACGCCGTTGGCGGCCTCGGAGATGCGCACCTGCGCCTCTGAGGCGGAGTACTGCGCCTTGATGACCTCCTTCTTGGTGCGGAAGGCCTCGATCTTCGTGCGCAGCTTCTTCTCGTTGGCGATGAGCTGCTCCTGCTGGCCCTCGAGCTCCTTGATCTGCGTGTCGAGCGACTGGAGCTCGCTCTGCGCGAGCGACTTGCGCTCGAGCGCGGTCCGCGCGAGGTCCTCGCGCCCGGCCGAGAGCGCCTGGCGCGCCTGGGTGTCGAGCTTGACGACCGACTCCTCGAGCTTCTTGGACTGCATCTGCAGCCGCTTCTTCGAGGTGACGACGTCGGCGATCCCCTTCTTCACGTTCTGAAGGAGCTCGACCTGCTTCTGGTAGCCGTAGTCGAGGGTCTCGCCGGGATCCTCGGCCCGGTCGAGCATCCTCGAGATCTTCGACTTGATGACGGTGGACATGCGTCCGCCCAGCCCTGGCATCCCGCCTCCTTCGAAACTTGCCTATGGCGCAGCACCCGGCGTCCGGATGCGCGGCGACCTTGTGATGGTGCGACCTAGACGAGCCGCCGTGGAGCCTCGTCCGCCCTCCCACTCGCGCTCGGAGCTGAGCCGCTGGATGGGGATCGCCGACGCCAACACCGCCGGCAACGTTCACGGGGGAGTGATCCTGCACCTCTGCGACGAGGTGGCGGGCATTGCGGCGGTCCGCCATTCGGGCGGCCGCGTGGTCACCGCGGCCATGGACCGCATGACGTTCCTGCATCCCGTCTACGTGGGGAACCTCCTGACCGTGAAGGCCACCGTGAACGCCGCCTGGCGCACCTCCATGGAGGTGGGGGTGCGCGTCGAGGCCGAGAACGTCCGCACCGGCGAGGTCACGCACACGTCCGCCGCGTACCTGACGATGGTCGCGCTGGACGACGAGGGCCGGCCCGTGCCGGTGCCGCCCGTCCGCGCCGAAACGCCCGAGGAGCAGCGCCGGGCGCGCGAGGCGCAGGTGCGGCGCGACAACCGCCTCGAGGAGCGCCG
>DASVWC010000039.1:0-20886 GCA_036389835.1 Thermoleophilaceae bacterium
GGCTGAGAGCGGCGTTAGCGTGGAGGTCCATCCGGTGTCTCCTTGGGACTGGGGTGGCTTCGCAGCTCCCAGCCTCCAAGGGGGCCCGGATGAACCAACGTGCTCGTTAACTACAGCTAGCGCAGCAGCTCGCGGCAGCGCCGGCCGGGGGTGGTCGACCTAACCCACCGTATATGTGGATTAGGTCGACCAGGTCTCGTGAGGGGACCTAGGCGGCCAGCTCCGAGACGACCTCGCGGTGGCCCTCCTCGTAGTGGGAGTCAAGCCGCTCCGAGAGCGTGCGCATGAGGGCGAGCGCGGGCCGGTTGTCGGTCAGCATCGACGCCGTGAAGCGGCGGATCCCGCGGTCGCGGGCCGCGTCGGCGAGCTGGTGCGCCATCCGCTTGCCGAGGCCGCGGCCCTGGAGCTCGTCGGCCACGATGATCGCCGCCTCGGCCGTCGCCGGGTCGCCGGGCTGGCGCACGAAGCGGGCGACCGCGACGATCGCGCCGAGGTCGGCGAGCGGCACGGCCACGATCGCGTAGTGGTCCTCGCCGTCCACCTCGGTGAGGTAGCGCAGCTCGGTGCTGGTGAGGCGCGGCTTGGGGCCGAGGAAGCGCCGCCGCATGCTCTCGTCCGAGAAGCGCCCGCGGCTGTGCTCGAGCAGGTCGCGGTCGCTGGGCCGGATCTCGCGGATCACCACCCTTAGGCCGTCTTGAAGTCGCGCGAGCATGGTTCGACGGTATTCGAACCAGGGGAATCGAAGTGAGGCGTGCGTCACGCGTGGGTACCCTCTGGCGTGGAGACACGGATGTCCCCCGGAGGAGGCGCATGGGAGTTCTGAAGCTGGCGGCCGCGGTGATGGTGGTGGCGGCGCCGCTGATCCCCGGCCTGCCGGACCTCGATCCCGGACAGGGCGGCTCCCCGAGCGGGGGTGCGCCGAGCGAGTCTGCGCCGCCGCAGCAGAGCCAGCCCCCGCCGCCCGCCACCGAGCAGCCGAAGCCCTCGCAGCCGCCCGCCGAGGCCGAGCGCGTGTGCGACCGGATGGCCGCGCCGTGGGGGAGCGACCGGGCCTCGGGCCGGCCGCGCGAGCCGTTCCGCACGCCGGGCCGGCTGGCCGCGTCGCTGCGGCCGGGCTGGACCGGCTGCCTGCGCGCGGGCACCTACACGCAGCGCGAGGTCGAGGTCACGCGCCGCAAGGTCACCATCCGGAGCGCCCCCGGCGAGCGGGCGACCTGGCGCGGGCGGATCGTGCTCGAGGGCCGCCGCCAGAAGCTGGTGGACCTGGCGCTCGACGGCTCCTACGGGCCGAACGGCGTGCCCAGTCCCACGATCAACGCGCCGGGCGTCGTCGTCTCCGACAGCGACGTCACCAACCGGCAGAACATCTGCATCGCGGTGCGCCGCTGGCGCGGCGGCGGGCGCCCGGACGGCTTCGTGATCCAGCGCAACCGCATCCATGACTGCGGCCGGCGCCCGCCGACCAACCACGACCACGGCATCTACGTGGTCGACGCCGTCGGCGGCCTGATCCGCGACAACGTGATCTTCCGCAACGCCGACCGCGGGGTGCAGCTCTTCCCGAGCGCGCACCGGGTCACGGTGGTGCGCAACACGATCGACGGCAACGGCAGCGGCGTGATCCTCTCGAACGACAGCTCGCGCAACCTCGTGCGCGCGAACCTGATCTCGAACTCGGTCGTGCGCTGGAACGCGGAGAGCCACAACCTGCGCGGGCGCGGCAACCGCTTCGAGTCGAACTGCGTGAAGCCGGGCCACCCGGACCCGGCCTATCACGAGAACGGCGGCGTGAAGCTGCCGCCGCTCGTGGCGCAGTCCGGCACGGTGGTCGTGGCAGGCGACCCGTACCGCGCCCGGGCCGACGGCGACTACACGCCGGCCGGCGGCGCCTGCGGCAAGCGCGGCGCCCGCGGCCCGGCGCGCAAGCCGCGCTAGGCCGCGCCGCCGAAGGTGAACATCTTCGCCGGCTCGATGCGGGCGTACGGCGGGGTCTCCCCGTACCAGGTCTCCCACTGCGGGCCGTAGACCTCGATCAGGTAGTCGCGATAGCCCTTGTCCTCGGGCTGGTCGACGTCGATCTCGACCGCCGTGCCGTGAACGACCAGTGCGAACTCCTCGCCGTGCGTGATGGTCGCGCTCACCGCCGGCCGCGCCCGGATGTGGCGGAACCGGACCGAGCGCGACGAGGACCCGAACCAGAGCCAGCCGCGGTAGAAGAGCCCGTCGACCGGGGCCACGCGCGGCTCGCAGCGCGCGGTGACGGTGGCGAGCGCCATCACCTGCACGCCGGGCAGCCGGGCGGGCAGGTCGGCCGCGGCGACGCGCCGCTCGTCGCTGAAGATGTTGCGCAGGTGCGGGCCGGCCGCGGAATGGCTGGCGTCCAGCAGACGCTGGAGGCGGTCGAGGTCCTCGGGGGTCTCGTGCGCCACGCCGGCCGGGAGCCTACGCGGCCTTCCCGTTGCCGTCGCCGTCCTTCTTGCGCAGCGCGCGCGGCACGACGAAGCGGATCCCGGAGCGCTCGTCGTCCACCGAGCAGGTCTTGTTGTCGATCAGCCCGCGCTCCTTCGCCGGCGGGACCAGGTGCATCTGGTTGATGTAGGCGTCGTGGCCGCGCTTCCAGGTGATCATCCAGAGGTAGCCGTCGTCGCGCAGGCGCGGCCGGTAGGCGTCGAAGCAGCGCTCGGCCTCCTCGAGCGACTCGACGAGGAGGATCGCGCCGTCGAGGTCGCCCGAGCGGACGAGGCCGCGGCCGCAGACCTCCTTGACGTCGCGGCGCAGGCCGGGGCCGACGTCGCCGGCGATCTCGACCCGGTCGCCCTCGCGCACGCCGAGCTTCTGCACTGCGGAGCGGTGGCTGTAGTCGACGTGCGAGATGGTCATTTGCGGGCGGAATTCTATGACGGGTCCGCCAAATCGCTGAAAAGCGCCGTCTGGGCGGTTACCCGCCCGCGCGCGCGGTAATCTCGCGCGATGCCGATCGGGGGTGTCCTCACCGCGATGGTCACGCCGTTCGACGCCGACGGCCGCGTCGACGAGGCCGCCGCCGTCGAGCTCATGCGCCACCTGCTCGCCAACGGCTCCGACGGCGTGGTGATCGCCGGCACCACCGGCGAGGGCGCCACCCTCGACGACGAGGAGAAGTGCCGCCTGTTCGAGCTGGCCGTGGCCGAGTGCGGCGACGCCACCGTGATCGCCGGGACCGGCTCGAACGACACCGCCCACACGGTCCACCTGACCGAGCGCGCCACGGAGATCGGCGTGGACGCCCACCTGGTCGTCACGCCGTACTACAACAAGCCCAACGCGCGCGGGATCGTGGCCCACTTC
Source organism: Thermoleophilaceae bacterium (assembly GCA_036389835.1). Taxonomy (GTDB): domain Bacteria; phylum Actinomycetota; class Thermoleophilia; order Solirubrobacterales; family Thermoleophilaceae; genus AC-37. The sequence continues at coordinate 3,328 of DASVWC010000039.1, forward strand.
CAGGCCGTGGCCGGGGCGACCGACCTGCCGATCATCGCCTACAACATCCCCTCCCGCTGCGTCGTGGACGTCCCGAACGAGCTCCTGCGCGAGCTGGCGGAGACGATCCCCGAGGTCCAGGCCGTCAAGCAGGCCAACGACGACAACCTCGCGCCGATCGAGGGCCTCGACCTGCTCGCCGGCAACGACGACGTGCTCGCCCGCACGATGGAGATGGGCGGCACCGGCGGGATCCTCGTCGCCTCGCACCTGTTCGGCAACGCGATGAAGCGGATCGTGGAGGAGCCCGAGAGCCGCCAGGAGGTCCACGAGTCGCTCACCGACGCCTTCGCGGCCCTCGCGGTGACCACCAACCCGATGCCGATCAAGTCGGCGCTGCGGATGGCGGGCCACTCCGTCGGCGGGTTCCGGCTGCCGATGGTGGACCTCTCCGACGAGGAGGCCGCGGTGGTCCGCGCGATGCTCGAGCGGTACGAGCTCCTGAGCGCGGTTTGAGCCGAACGCTGCGCATCCTCCCCCTCGGCGGCTTGGGGGAGATCGGCAAGAACATGACCGTCGTCGAGTACGACGGGCGGATCGTGGTGGTGGACACCGGGCTGATGTTCCCCACGCCGGACCAGCTCGGAGTGGACCTCGTGCTGCCCGACTTCGCCTACCTGCGCGAGCGGGCCGAGGACATCGAGGCGATCGTGCTCACCCACGGCCACGAGGACCACGTGGGGGCGCTGCCGTTCGTGCTGCGCGAGATCGGCCCGGTCAGGGCGCCGCCCGTGTACGGCGGGCCGCTCACGATCGGCCTCGTGCGCTCGAAGCTCGACGAGCACAAGCTGACCGACTCGGTGGCCCTGCACGACGTCGGCCCCGGCGACACCTTCGACGCCGGCCCGTTCAGCATCGAGCCGATCCGCCTGTCGCACTCGATCCCCGACTGCCTGGGGATGGCGCTGACCTGCGAGCTCGGCACCACGCTCGTCACCGGCGACTACAAGTTCGACCAGACGCCCGTGGACGGCCAGCCGGCCGACATGGCCCGGCTCGCCGAGCTCGGCCGCGAGGGGCTGCTGCTGCTCTGCGGCGACTCGACCAACGTCGACCGCACCGGGGTCGCGCTGTCGGAGTCGAGCATCGGCCCGCACCTGGAGGAGGCGATCGCGCGCTGCCGCGGACGCGTGGTGGTCACCTGCTTCGCGTCGAACGTGCACCGCGTGCAGCAGGTCGTGGACGCGGCGGCCGCGACCGGGCGCAAGGTCTCGCTGGTGGGGCGCTCGATGCGCAAGAACGTGAACATCGCCCGCGGGCTGGGCCACATCGAGATCCCCGACGGGATGCTCGTGGGCGTCCGCGAGGTGGAGGACTTCCCCGACCACAAGCTGGTCGTGATCTCCACCGGCAGCCAGGGCGAGCCGCTCTCGGCGCTGCGGCGGATGGCGCACGGCGACCACCCGCAGGTCGAGCTGCACGACGGCGACACGGTCCTGTTCTCGGCCACGCCGATCCCGGGCAACGAGCGCGCCGTGAACGAGACGATCAACCGGATCTACCAGCTCGGCGCCGACGTGGTCACCGCCCGCGATGCGCCGATTCACGCCTCCGGCCACGGCTACGCGGAGGAGTTGAAGCTGATGATCAACCTCACCGACCCGCGCTACGTGATGCCGTTCCACGGCGACTTCCGCCGCATGCGCCTGCACCGCGAGCTGGCCGAGACCGTCGGCGTGCCGGCCGAGAACGGCTTCCTGGCGGCCAACGGCGCGCCGCTCGAGATCGACGAGCGCGGCGCCAGGCTCGGCGACCGCGAGCAGGCCGGGATGATCTTCGTGGACGGGATGGAGGTCGGCGACGTGGACGACGTCGCGCTGCGCGACCGCCGCATGCTCTCGGCGGACGGCATCTTCATCGTGGTCGCGACGGTGTCCGAGCAGGACGGCCGCTCGGTGGCGCCGCCGGAGCTGATCTTCCGCGGCGTGCCGTTCCTGGAGGGGGCGGGGGAGGAGCTGCTCGACGACCTGCGCATGGCGGTGGACGAGTCGCTGGCGCGCTCGGCGAAGGAGGAGATCTCCGAGATCGACCTGCTCCAGAGCCACCTGCACGACGACGTCGCGCGGTTCGTCTACGACCGGCTCAAGCGCCGCCCGATGGTGCTGCCCGTGGTCGTGGAGGTGTAGGGCCCTCCACGCGCTGCGACGGGTCCGGCGGCGGCGCCGGCGCGGCCACCGGCAGCCGCACGGTGAAGCGGGCGCCGCCCGCGGCCCCCGCGCCGACCTCGACGGTCCCACCATGGCGGAGCGCCACCGCGCGGACGATCGCGAGCCCCAGCCCGCTGCCGCCGCCGGTCTCGCCCTGGCCGCGCACGAAGCGGTCGAAGATCCGCTCGCGCGCCCCGGGCGGGATGCCCGGCCCGGAGTCCTCGACCTCGAGCACGGCCTGACCGGCCGCCTCACCCACGCGCACCGCGACCGAGGTGCCCGGCGGGGTGTGCACGAGTGCGTTCTCGATCAGGTTCAGGGTCAGGCGGTGGAGGTCGTCGGCCACGCCCTCGACCACGGGGCCGCGCGCCGGGAGGTCGAGGACGAGGTCGTGGTCGACCGCGACGGGGGCCGCCTCCGCCGCCGCCTCGCGCGCGGCCGCGGCGAGCGCCACGTGCTCGCGCAGCCCCTCGCGGCCGGCGTCGGCGCGGGCCAGCAGGAGCAGGTCGCCGACCAGGCGGCGCATCCGCCGCGACGAGCGCAGCGCGGCGCCCGCGGTCTCCGCGTCCTCGCCGCGCAGCGAGGCCTCGAGCAGCTCGAGGTTGGCGAGGATGCTGGTCAGCGGCGTGCGCAGCTCGTGCGAGGCGTCGGCGACGAACTCGCGCTGGCGGGCGAGCGCGTCCTCGGTCTCGCGGCGCGAGGCGTCGAGGGCCTGGAGCATCCCGTCGAGGGTGCGCGCGAGGTCGGCCACCTCGTCGTCGGCCTCCGGCTTGGGGAGCTCGACGGCCGGGTCGCGGGTGCGCTCGATCTCGCGGGCCGCCTGGGCGAGGCTGGCGATCGGCGCCATCGCGCGCCGCGCGAGCGCGAGCCCGGCGAGGAAGGCGAGCATCGCGCCGCCGGCGACGCCGAGCCCCAGCAGCAGGCGGATGCGGGCGACGGCGCTGTCGATGTGGTCGTGCGGCTTCGCGTACTGGAGGTAGCCGACGAGCTGGCCGCGGTAGCGCAGCTCGGCCGTGGCCACGCGGTACTCGCCGTGGTCGACGACGCCGGAGCGGAGGGGGCCCACGTCCGCCGCGGTGCGGTTCTGGCGGATGAGCTGTCCCTCCACGTCGAGGATGCGCACGACCGCGTCGCCCGACGAGGCGGCCTCCACGCCCTCGCTGCCGAAGAACTGCGCCACGCCGTTGGGCTCGAGCGGGAGGTTCTGGCGCAGGTCGGAGGCGGTGCGGCGCAGGTCGTCGTCGAACGACGAGCGCACCTGGTCGGCCGCGAACTTGCCGACCATCAGCGCGAACAGCATCAGGATCACGAACGTCAGGCCGGCCGAGATCAGGCCGAGCCGGATCCGGATCGGCAGGCCCTGGAGGGTCCTCATGCCGGGCGCAGGACGTACCCGGCGCCGCGGACCGTGTGGAGCAGGCGCGGCTCGCCACCGGCCTCGAGCTTGCGGCGCAGGTTCGAGACGAACACGTCCACCGTGTTGGTCTCCGAGAACGGGGCGTAGCCCCAGACCTCCTCGAGCAGCGCCTCGCGCGAGACGACCAGCCGCTCGTTGCGCATCAGGTACTCGAGCAGCTCGAACTCGCGCGCGGTCAGGTCGATCCGGCGGTCGCCGCGGGAGACCTCGCGCGTGTCGGGGTTCAGCCGGAGGTCGCCGACGGTGAGGAACGCGCTGCCGCGCGGCGGGCGGCGGCGCAGCATCGCCCGCAGCCGTGCGAGCAGCTCCTGGCGCTCGAACGGCTTGACGAGGTAGTCGTCGGCGCCGGAGTCGAGGCCCTCGACGCGCGCGTCGGTGCCGTCGCGGGCGGTGAGTATGAGGATCGGCACGTCGCCGTCGGCGCGCAGCCGCTTCGTCACCTCGACGCCGTCGAGCCGTGGCAGGCCGAGGTCGAGCACCACCGCATCGGGCTCGAATACGGCCGCCTCGTCGAGGGCGCCGACGCCGTCGCCGGCCACGCGCACGTCGTAGCCCTCCATGCGAAGGGAGCGGCGCAGGACGTCGGCGATGTCGCCGTCGTCCTCCACGACCAGGACGCGGGGCTTGCTCATGCGACCAAGGTTAGGCCCGGGAACCCCTGGTCCTCGCAACATTTAGCGACTTATTAGCCAGCCGCTCCGCCGCGGCGATGAGTTTCCGGGCCGCTGCGGGTCTAGGGGTTCAGAATGCGTCACCGAGGCCCGTAGAGGAGGCAGCCATGCAGCAGAAGATCACCCCGAACCTCTGGTTCGACGACGAGGCCGAGCAGGCCGCCGAGTTCTACTGCTCGGTGTTCGAGAACTCGCGCATCGTCAGCAAGGCGCACTACACGGAGGACTCGCCCGGCGAGACCGGGACCGTGATGGTCGTGGAGTGGGAGCTCGACGGACAGCGCTTCGTCGGCATCAACGGCGGGCCGCAGTTCAAGTTCAGCGAGGCCGTCTCGTTCCAGATCACCTGCGAGGACCAGGACGAGATCGACTACTACTGGGAGAAGCTCACCGACGGCGGCGAGGAGGGTCCCTGCGGCTGGCTCAAGGACCGCTACGGGCTCTCCTGGCAGGTCACGCCGAAGGGCATGACCGAGCTGTTCGACGACCCGGACAAGGAAAAGGCCAACCGGGCGATGAAGGCGATGCTCGGGATGCGGAAGCTCGACGTCGCCGCGCTGCGCGCCGCGGCCGAGGGCGCACCGGCCGTCTCGTAGCCGGCGCCGTCACGCCGGTCCGCGCTCGCCGGCGGCGCTCAGCCGGTGGATCGCGACCCCGTCGCGGACGCTGGTCGTGACGCCCCATCCGGCGCCGGCGCGCTCGAGGAAGCCGGCCGCCGCCGGCCGGCCGGGGTCGGCGATCCACGCGGCGGTCGCGAGACGCGGCAGGAGCGCCAGCAGCGGCTCGACGCTGTCCTCCTCGTAGAGCACGTCGGCGGCGACCGCCAGGTCGAACGGCCCGCGGGCCGCGAGCTCGCCGGGGTCGGACCAGTCGGCGCGGGCGGTCGTCACGTGGAGGCCGTTCTCGCGCGCGTTGCGCTCGGCGAGCGCCAGCGCCTCCGGCGAGCCGTCGGTGGCGAGCACCGCGGCGCCCGCCCGCGCCGCGACCAGGCTCGGCACCGCCAGCCCGCAGCCGAGCTCCACGACGCGGAGCCCTGCGAGCCGCTCCGCTCCCAGCTCGCGCGCGAGCGCGACGCCGCTGCGCCAGAGGACCGACCAGTACGGCACGAGCGGCGCCCACTCGACCGGGCCGTCGTCCGGCAGCTCGGCCGACTCGCGCGGCTGGAGGACCCTGAGCTCGCCGCCGGGGAGCGCCAGCCGCTGCCGGACCAGGTCCGCGTCCTGCGTCACCGACCGGCGTTCGAGGCGGGCGCGCCGCGCAGCCGCTCGACCGCCTCGGACAGCGGCATCACCTCGCCGACCTCCCCGTTGAGGCTCGCCAGCGCGGCGCGGTGGATCGTGTCGGCCGGGATCGGGGTCCCGTCGAGGTCGGCCCGCTGGTAGGTCGCCATCGCGTCCTCGACGATCCAGGTCTCGAAGCCGAGGTCGGCGGCCATCCGCGCGGTGGAGGAGCAGCAGTGGTCGGTGGTGAGGCCGACGATCGCCACGGTGGTGGCCCCGGCGCGTCGCAGGCGCTGCTCGAGGTCGGTGCCCACGAACGCGCAGTTCGCGCTCTTGGTCAGCTCGGGTTCGCCCGCCGCGGGCCGCGCCTCCGGCTTGTACTCGAAGGCGGGCGTGCCGGGCTGGAAGAGCCCGCCGGGATCTCGGCTCCTGTCGCGCACGTGGACGATCGGGGCGCCCGCGTCGCGCCAGGCGGCCAGCGCGGCGGCGATCTTCCGTTCCGCGCCGGGGTTGTTGCGCTCGCCCCAGCTCGGGTCGTCCAGGGCCTGCTGCACGTCGACGACGATGAGGGTCGGCTGCGGCACGGGCGAAGTATTGCGGGCGCCCGCGAGGCGTTCACGGGCCCCCTTCCGGCGGCGCCCCTCAGGTGTCGGGCCGGGCAGGGCCGGGGGCGCGGGCGTCGAACCTCCAACCCGCATGGCACGCCGCCCAGCGCCGAAGAGGAGCCGGTCGAGGGGCGGGCGCAGGAAGTCCGCGCCCGCGCGCTCGCGCATGTCCGAGCTGCCGAAGCTGCCCGACCTCGAGCAGCGCCACTACGACCTGATCGGGCTCGGGCTCGTCGCGCTCGGGGCGTTCTTCGCGTTCGTCTTCTACCTGGGCTGGGAGGGCGGCAAGGTGGGCGGCGCGCTCGGCGACGCGTTCGTCTTCCTGTTCGGCGGGGTCGGCTACCTGGTGCCGGTGGTGCTGTTCGCGGCCGGAGCGGTGCTGGTGCTCAAGCCGATGCTGCCGTCGGTCAATCCGTTCCGTGCGGGCGGGATCTGCCTGCTCGCCGCGCTCATGCTGGGGCTCGCCGGCGGCCTGTTCGGGCTCGGGCCGGACGAGCCCGCGCGCGACGGCTGGATGCGGCCGGACTACTTCGAGGACCACGGCGGCGCGGTCGGCGAGGTCCTCTACTGGGTGGCGAGCACGCTGTTCCAGGACGGCGGCGCTCACATCATCTTCGTCTTCCTGCTGCTGGCGGGCGTCCTGCTCCTGACGGGCGCCTCGGTCGCGGGCGTGATCCGGGGCACCCGGGCCGGCCTCGTCGGGACCACTCAGCGCGTGCGCCGCTCGACCGGCGAGTTCGCCGCCGTCGTCACCGGCCGCGAGCGCCGGTCCGCCCCGCCGCGCGCCGAGGATCGCGAGCCGGACCCGGTCCGCGCCCCCGACCCGCGCCGCGACGACGAGGTGATGCCGCCCGAGCCGCACGGCGAGCCGGTCGTGCGCGCGACGCACGTCGAGGCCCCGCCGATCTATGGCGACGAGTCCGAGGAGATCGAGTTCGACGAGCCCGAGCCGGACCCGATCGCCGCGGCGCACTACGGCGAAGCGCCCCAGACCGGAGAGGGTCAGACCCTCCCGCAGTCCGGGGAGGAGATCCCCGAAACAGATGGGGGTCTGACCCCCGCCGCAGGCCGCACTCCGATGGGGAATCGGCGCACGGAGGTCACCGAATCGGACGAGATCGACTACCGCGTGCCCAGGCCGTCACTGCTCGAGCGCTCCAGGAACGGCGCCAAGCACGACACGGCGGCCCAGGAGCGCACCGCCGGCGAGCTGGTCGACGCGCTCGGCCACTTCGGCATCGAGGCCCGGATCGTGGGCGCCGTCGTCGGCCCGCACGTGACCCGCTACGAGCTGAGGCTCGCCCCCGGAGTGAAGATGTCCAAGGTCGCCACGCTGCGCGACGACCTCGCCTACGCGCTGGCCGCGACCGACGTCCGCATCCTCGCCCCGATCCCGGGCAAGCAGGCGGTCGGCGTCGAGGTCCCCAACGACGACCGCAAGCTCGTCCACCTCGGCGACGTCTACCAGGAGGCCCCGCAGGGCTGGTCGCCGCTCACCGTCTGGCTCGGCAAGGACATCGCCGGCAAGGCGATCGGGACCGACCTCGCCAAGCAGCCCCACGTGCTCGTCGCCGGCACCACCGGCTCGGGCAAGTCCGGCTGCGTGAACGCGATGCTCTCGTCGATCCTCCTCAGGGCGACCCCCAACGAGGTGCGGCTCGTGCTGATCGACCCAAAGCAGGTCGAGCTGAACCACTACGAGCACGTGCCGCACCTGCTCACGCCCGTCGTCACGAGCCCGCGCCTGGCCGCCAACGTAATGTCGAACCTCATCAAGGAGATGGAGCAGCGCTACGCGGTGATGAGCAAGGCCCGCGCGCGCAACCTCGTGGAGCTGAACCGGATCCGCGAGCGCGAGGGCGAGGCGCCGCTGCCCTACGTCCTCTGCGTGATCGACGAGCTCGCCGACCTGATGATGGTCGCGCCCGGCGAGGTGGAGGACGCGATCATCCGCCTCGCCCAGAAGTCGCGCGCCGTGGGCATCCACCTGCTGCTCGCCACCCAGCGCCCGAGCGCCGACATCATCACCGGCATGATCAAGGCCAACGTGCCGGCCCGGATCGCCTTCGCCGTGTCGAGCCAGACCGACTCGCGCGTGATCCTCGACCAGAACGGCGCCGAGTCGCTGCTCGGCCAGGGCGACATGCTCTTCCGACCCGCCTCCGAGTCGCGCCCCGCGCGCATCCAGGGCGCGTTCATCAGCGAGTCGGAGATCGAGAAGATCACCGACCACTGGCGCCGCCAGGGCGAGCCGGACATGCAGGAGGAGCTGCTCGAGGCCGTCGAGTCCGAGGAGGAGCAGGCCGCGGACGAGTTCAACGCCGACCAGGACGACCTGCTCGGCGAGGCGATCGCCACCGTCGTGCAGCTCGGCAGCGCCTCGACCTCGATGCTCCAGCGCCGCCTGCGCGTGGGCTACACCCGCGCCGGCCGCCTGATCGACATGATGGAGCGCCGCGGCGTGATCTCCGGCTACGAGGGCTCGAAGGCCCGCCAGGTGCTGATCGCCGAGGGCGACCTGCCGCGCGTGCTGGCCGCTCTGGACGAGCCGGTGGGCGCCGCCGTCGGCGACCTGGGCTAGCGCACGCCCGTCCGCTTGAATACGGGCCGTGACGATCGGTCAGCGGCTGCGCGAGGCCCGGCTGCGGCGTGAGCTCGACATCGCCGACGCCGAGACCTACACGAAGATCCGGGCGAAGTACCTGCGCGCGCTCGAGAACGACGAGTTCGGGATGCTCCCGGACCGCACGCTGGTCAAGACCTTCCTGCGCACGTACTCGGAGTACCTGGGCCTCGACGCGCAGCTCCTGCTCGAGGAGTACCGCGCCCAGCACGAGCCGCGCGGGGTGGGCGAGCTCCAGCCGCTGGCGCCGCGCCGGCCGCGCGAGCCGCGCCGGCGCCGCGGCGGCCCCGGCCCCGGCGGCGCGTTCGCGATCGGGATCGTGCTGCTGCTGGTCGTCTTCGCGGTGCTCGGCCGCACCGGCGGCGACGAGGACAGCGGCGGGCCCACCGCGACAACGAGCGAGGAGCGCACCCCCGAGCAGCGCCGGGAGGCACGCGAGCGCCGCGAGCGCCGCGAGCGCCGCGAGCGCCGGGAGCGCCGGGCGAAGGCGGGCCGCCGCGTGCTGACCCTGCGCGTGACCCCGAGCGGCCCCACCTACGTCTGCCTCGACGACGGGCGCGGCAACAAGACCTTCGAGGGCACGCTCACGTCCCCGCGCTCCTTCCGCGCGCGGCGCGGCGGTCGCCTGCGGATCAACCTCGGCCGCACTCCCGAGCGCCTCACCGCCAACGGGAGGCGCGTGCGCGTGCCCGAGAGCTCGTCCGGGGCCGGCTTCGCGTTCTCCCGCACGGGGAGGGCCACGCCGCTCACGGCCGAGCAGAGGCCCTGCGCGTGAGCGCGCGGGCGGGGATCGTCGTCACCGGGACGGAGGTGCTCACCGGGCGCGTCCGCGACCGCAACGGACCGTGGCTCTCCGACCGCCTGCTCGAGCTGGGCATCGACCTCGCCCACATCACGATCTGCGGCGACCGCCCCGAGGACATGCGCGCCCAGCTCGAGTTCATGGCCGCCCAGGGGGTCGACCTCGTGATCACCAGCGGCGGCCTGGGCCCGACCGCCGACGACCTCACGATGCAGGTCGTGGGCGACTTCCAGGGCCGCCCGCTCGCCCTCGACGAGGCGCTCGAGCAGCGGATCGCCGACATCCTCGAGCCGCTGATGAAGCGCTGGCGCAACCTCGACCCCGACGCCGTGCGCGCGGCGAACCGCAAGCAGGCGTTCGTGCCGGAGGGGGCGGCGGTGCTGCAGCCGGTCGGCACCGCCCCGGGCGCGGTCGTCCCGCCGTCGGACGGCGCAGGCCCGACCGTGGTCGTGCTCCCCGGCCCGCCGCGCGAGCTGCACGACATGTGGCCGGCGGCCACGGCCACGCCCGAGTTCGGCACCGCGGTCGGCGGGCGCACCGAGTACGACCTCCACATGCTGCGCCTGTTCGGCATCCCCGAGTCCGAGATCGCGGAGACGCTGCGGGTGGCGGAGGGCTCCGTCGAGGGCTTCGGCGAGCTGGAGATAACGACGTGCCTGCGCCGCGGCGAGGTCGAGGTCGTGGTGCGCAACGAGAGCGCCGCGGAGGCGAGCTACCGCGCCCTGGCCGGCCTGATCGCCGAGCGCCACGCGGAGACGCTGTTCTCGATCGACGGCAAGAGCGTGGACGAGCAGGTGGCCGAGCTGCTCGCGGGCCGGCGGATCGCCGCGGCCGAGTCGTGCACGGGCGGCCTGATGGCGGGACGGCTTACCGAGCGGGCGGGCTCGTCCGGCTACGTCGCCGGCGGAGTCGTGGCCTACGCGAACGAGGCCAAGCGGGACCTCCTGGGCGTCGACCCCGCCCTGATCGAGGCGCACGGAGCCGTCTCCCCGGAGGTCGCCCTGGCGATGGCCGACGGCGCCCTCGAGCGCTTCGACGCCGACACGGCGATCGCCATCACCGGGGTCGCGGGGCCCGGCGGGGGGACCGAGGCCAAGCCGGTCGGCTACGTGTGCTGGTGCGCGAAGCGCTCCGACGGAGCCGTGCTCGCGCGCGACGTCCGGCTCCCGGGCGACCGCGCCGAGGTGCGCGACCGCTCCACGACCGTCGGCATGCACCTGCTGCGGCGGCTCCTGCGTGGCGAAGAGATCCCGTTCTAGGGAGGGCGCGGCCGCGCGCACGGGCGGCGGGCGCGCCCGTCCGGGCTCGCCCCGCGCCCGCCTCTTCCTCGCCCTCGAGCCGGTCGAGGCCGATCGCGCGCGTCTCGCCGCCTGGCGCGACGCGGCGCTGGCCGGCCGCGAGGACCTGCGCCCGGTCGCGGCTGGATCGCTGCACCTCACGCTCGTCTTCCTCGGCTACCGCCCGGAGAAGGAGATCCCGCGGATCGCGCAGGTCGCGTTCGAGGCGATCGCCGGGGCCGCCGCGGTGGACCTCGAGCCGCGCGAGGTCAGGGCGGTCCCGCCGCGCTCGCCGCGCCTGTTCGCGCTCGATCTCGCCGATCCGGGGGGCCGGGCGGCGGCGATCCAGGAGGCGGCGGCCAAGGCGCTCGAGCGCGAGCGCCTCCACGAGCGCGAGAAGCGCGCGTGGTGGCCGCACCTGACGATCGCCCGCGTCAAGCGCGGCGCTCGCGCGAGTCCCCTCGCGGTCGCGGCGCCGGAGGGCCCGCTGCGCGCCGACACGATCACGCTCTACCGCTCCCAGCTGCGCCCGCAGGGCGCGCTCTACACCCCCGAAGCACGACATCGGCTTCCGTAGACGCGGCCATCCGCGCGCCGTTAGTGTGGGCTCCCTGCCCGCTGGCCCGCGGGCGACTCGCACGCAAGGAGCACCCATGCAGGAGAGCCGCAACCTCGCCGCTCGCGCCGGACGCTGGAGTGCGCAGCACCGCAAGACCGCGATCCTCGGGTGGATCGCCTTCGTCGTGGTGGCCGTCGCGATCGGCTCGTCCACCGGGACGAAGCTGCTCGACGACGAGGACTTCGGGACCGGCGACTCGCGCCGCGCCAACCAGATCCTCGCCGAGTCGGGCTTCGACGACCGCATCGGCGAGCAGGTGCTCGTGCAGGCGAAGGGCGGCAGGGGCTTCGAGGATCCCGGCTTCCGCGCGGCCATCGCCGACGTCGAGCGCCGGCTGACCTCCCACGCGACCGTCAAGCAGCTCCAGTCGCCGCTCGCCAAGGGCCACGGCGGGCAGATCTCTGGCGACGGGCGCTCGACGCTGATCCTCTTCCAGCTCCAGGACGACGGCGACGACGCCACCAAGGAGGTGCTGCCGGTACTCGACTCCGTGGCGGCCGCGCAGCGCGCTCATCCCGGCGTCCGCATCGAGCAGTTCGGCGACGCGAGCTCGGAGGAGGCGCTCGACAAGGCGATCGACGAGGACTTCAAGCGGGCCGAGTTCCTGTCGCTGCCGATCACGCTGGCGATCCTCCTGATCGCGTTCGGGGCGCTGGTGGCCGCCGGGCTGCCGCTGCTGCTGGCGCTGGCCGCGGTCGCGGCGGCGCTCGGGCTCATCGGGCCGATCAGCCAGCTCGCCGCGGTCGACGAGGCCGTCTCGTCGGTGGTCCTGCTCGTCGGCCTGGCGGTGGGCGTGGACTACTGCCTCTTCTACATCCGCCGCGAGCGCGAGGAGCGCGCGGCCGGCAAGTCCGAGGAGGCGGCGCTGGCGGCAGCGGCGGCCACCTCGGGGCGCGCCGTGCTCGTCTCGGGCTTCACCGTCATGGTCGCGATGGCCGGCCTCTACCTGACGAACAACACGACGTTCGTCTCGTTCGGCACCGGCACGATCGTCGTGGTCGCGATCGCGATGCTCGCGTCGATAACGGTCCTCCCGGCGACGCTGTCGAAGCTCGGCGACCGCATCGACAAGGGGCGCGTGCCGCTGCTGAACCGCCTGCGCGAGCGCCGCGCCGCGGCGGGCGGCGGCGGGGCCTGGGCGTGGGTGCTCGACCGCGTCCTGCGTCACCCGGTCGTGTCGGTGGCGGTGGCCGGCGGCCTCCTCGTCGCGCTCACGATCCCGGCGTTCGGCATGCACACCGTCAACAGCGGCGCGCAGGGCCTGCCGGCCGAGCTGGAGATCACCAAGACCTACAACCGCATCCAGGCGGCGTTCCCCGGCGGGCCGCTGCCGGCGCTGGTGGTCGTTCAGGCCAGGGACGTGACCGAGCCGCGGGTGACCGTCGCGATCGAGCGGATGAAGTTCGACGCGATCGCCAGCGGCCGGATGCAGCAGCCGATCGACACGCGCGTGAATCCGGACCGGACGGTCGCCCTGGTGTCGATCCCGCTGGTGGGCAACGGCACGAACCAGGAGTCGATCGACGCGATGAAGACGCTGCGCGACGACGTCGTGCCCGCGAACATCGACTCGGTCCGCGGGCTCACGGGCACGGTCGGCGGCTCCACCGCGCTCTCGTCCGACTTCAACGAGCAGATGACCGACCGCGCGCCGTACGTGTTCGCGTTCGTGCTCGGCCTGGCGTTCCTGCTGCTCATGGTCACGTTCCGCTCGCTCGTGATCCCGCTCAAGGCGATCGTGCTGAACCTGCTGTCGGTCGGCGCGGCGTACGGCCTGCTCGTGCTCGTGTTCCAGGACGGCCGCTTCGAGTCGCTGCTGAACTACCGGTCGATCGACGGCGTCACGAGCTGGCTGCCGCTGTTCCTGTTCGTGATCCTGTTCGGGCTCTCGATGGACTATCACGTGCTGATCCTCAGCCGCGTGCGCGAGGCGTTCGACCGCGGGATGAGCACCGAGGAGGCCGTCAGCAGCGGAATCAGGGCGACCGCGGGGGTGGTCACGAGCGCGGCGATCGTGATGGTCGCGGTGTTCTCGATCTTCGCGACGCTCAGCGGGCTCGACTTCAAGATGATGGGCGTGGGCCTCGGCGCGGCGGTGCTGATCGACGCGACGATCGTCCGCGCCGTGCTGCTGCCGGCCGGCATGAAGCTGCTCGGCGACGCGAACTGGTACCTGCCGCGCTGGCTCGAGTGGCTGCCGCGGGTCGCGCACGAGGAGCCGCAGCCCGAGCCGGGCGCGCCCGTCCACGAGCAGGCTGGGCTCGCGGTCGCGCTCGAGCGCGGCGAGGACCGCGCCCGCGTGACGCTCAGCGGCGAGCTCGACCTCAGCAACGCGCACGCGTTCGCGGAGCGCCTGCGCGAGGCGGAGGTGGGCGAGCCCGGCGTGGTCGAGATCGACCTTCGCGGGCTGACGTTCATGGACTCCTCGGGCCTCGCCGAGCTGTTCGCGGCGAACCGGCGGGCGCGCGAGCGGGGTCGCCGCGTCGTGATCCTCAAGGACCACGGGCCGATCGAGCGCGTGCTCAACGTCGCGCGGGTGGAGGACGTGATCGACGTGGTGGACGGCCCGGCGAGCTAGAGCACGAGCCAGAGGTCCACGCGGGTGTAGACGACGAAGGCTCCGATCGCGAGCGCGGCCAGGCGCAGCCGCCGGTCGGCGCTCACCGCCGCGAGCGGGAGGAGCCAGACGAGGTACCAGGGCAGCAGCCAGGCGCTGGTCACGAGCAGGGCGGCGGTGGCCCAGCCGGCGGCCTCGAACCAGGGCAGCCTGCGGCGCCAGGCCGCGCGCAGGCTGACGGCCAGCGTGGCGATCAAGGCGGCGAGCGCGACGGCGCGGATCCCGTCCGTCATCCCGCCGAGCCCCAGCCACGTCCCGAGCTGGTTGGGGAAGCTGAACAGGGCCACGTCGTCCTGCTGGTCGCGGATCGCCTCGAGCAGGCGCAGCACGTCGGGCCCGAACCCCGCCGCGAGCGCGAGCATCGCCGCCGCGGCGAGCGCGGCGCCCCTGAGCGCCTGCCCGCGCCGGCGCGCCCCCGCCAGGAGGAACAGCAGCGGCAGCCCGGAGGTCGCCTTGACCGCGGCGCCGGCGGTCACCGCCGCCGCGGCCGGCCGCTCGCGCTCGTCGAGCGACAGCGCCACGGCCGCCATCAGCGCGAGCACGAACAGGAAGTCGTTGTGCGCCCCGCCGACGCCGAACAGCAGCAGGATCGGGTTGAGCCCCACGAACAGGGCCGCGGGAAGGGGGTCGCGGCCGAGCCGCTCGGCGCAGCGCCAGACGAGCGCGACGACCCCGAGGCTGGCCGCCCCGAGGATGGCCTTGAGCGACCAGAGCGCGGCGGGGACGCCGAGCGCGCCGAGCGGGTACAGCGCGAGCACGAACAGCGGGCCGTAGGGGGAGGGGAGGTCGCTGCCCCAGCGGCGGTAGGCGTAGACCTCGTCGTCGGGCAGCGGGGTGCCCGTTGGCGAGTAGGGGTCGATCCCGTGCACCGCGCCGAGGCGGCCGAGGTCGACGTAGCCGAACACGTCGCTCGAGAGCAGGGGCGGGGCGAGCACGTAGAGCAGGTGAAGGGCGGCGACGGCCGCCAGGCCCGCGCGCACGGGGATCGCGCGCGCGCACGCCAGCGCGCCGAGGTAGCCCGCGCAGAGGGCGAGCGTGAGCCAGGCGAGCCCGTCGTTGGAGAGGTCGAGCTCGAGCGGGGCGAGCGGGCCGTGCAGCCAGCCGGGGTAGCGCAGCTTCGCCGCGGGCACGAGCACGTCGAGGCCGGACTGCGCGCCGGCGACGATCGCGACCGAGGCGGCGGCCATGGCCACGAGCGAGGCGACGCCGAGCGTCCTGGTGCGCATGTCTTCCACCGGACCGGAGGCTATGCGCGTACCTTCCCGTGGATGGTCTCGATCCTCGCCTTCGCAGCCGCCGTGGGCATCACGGTCGCGGTCAGCGAGGGCGCCGCGCTGCCCACCGCCTGGTCCTGCTGGCGCTCGGCACGATCCCGGTCGTGTTCGCGCTGCTCGGGCGCGGCGGGGCCGCCGTGCGGGGAGTGGTCCCGCTGCACCTGGGCTCGTTCCTGGCCCAGGCCGGCCTGATGACCACGCTGATTGCGCTGATTCCGGGCTAGGCGGGGCTCCGTCCCGGGGAGGGGGCGAGAAATCCGCCCGCGCTCCTTATCCGTCCGACGACCCGCCTAGCGTGCGGGGTTCGAGAACCAGAGGAGCAGAAATGGACAAGGAGCAGGAGAAGGTCGCCAAGGCCCGCGACGCGGCGCTGACCGGCGCGCTCAGCCAGATCGAGCGCACGTTCGGCAAGGGCTCGATCATGAAGATGGGCGACGAGGAGTTCGCCGTGCAGGTCAAGGCGATCTCCACGGGCGCGCTGTCGCTCGACCTGGCGCTGGGCGTCGGCGGGATGCCGCGCGGGCGCATCGTCGAGGTCTTCGGCCCGGAGTCCTCCGGTAAGACGACCCTGCTCTACCACCTGCTCGCCGAGGCCCAGAAGACCGGCGGCATCTGCGCGTTCATCGACGCCGAGCACGCGATGGACCCGATCTACGCCAAGCGCATCGGCGTGGACGTCGACGAGCTGCTCGTCTCCCAGCCCGACCACGGCGAGCAGGCGCTCGAGATCGCCGACCTGCTGATCCGCTCCGGCGCCGTCGACGTGGTGGCGATCGACTCGGTGGCGGCGCTCACGCCGAAGGCCGAGCTCGAGGGCGCGATGGGCGACCAGACGGTCGGGCTCCAGGCGCGGATGATGTCCCAGGCCATGCGCAAGCTGGCCGGCAACCTCAACCGCACCAACACGCTCTGCATCTTCACGAACCAGATCCGCGAGAAGGTCGGCGTGATGTTCGGCTCGCCGGAGACGCAGCCCGGCGGCCGCGCGCTCAAGTTCTACTCGTCGCAGCGGCTCGACATCCGCCGCATCGAGACGCTCAAGGACGGCACCGAGGCGGTCGGCAACCGGGTGCGCGTGAAGGTCGTCAAGAACAAGGTCGCGGCCCCGTTCCGCCAGGCCGAGTTCGACATCGAGTACGGCAAGGGGATCTCGACCGAGGGCTGCCTCATCGACCTGGGCCTCGAGCACAACCTGATCCAGAAGTCGGGCTCGTTCTTCTCGTACGGCGAGGAGCGCATCGGCCAGGGGCGCAACAACGCCAAGGCCTTCCTGCGCGAGAACCCGGCGATGGCGCGCGAGATCGAGGACAAGATCTACGCGGCCCTGGGGATCGAGTCGCCGCGCACGCTGGCGGCGGTCCCGGCCCCGGACGACGTGGTCGGCGACGGCGAGCCGGCGCCCGCGGCGGAGCCGGCGGAGCAGGCGGCCTAGGTGTAGTTAACGAGCACGTTGGTTCATCCGGGCCCCCTTGGAGGCTGAGAGCTGCCAAGCGACTCAGTCCCAAGGAGGACACCGGATGGATCTTCACGCTAACGCCGCCCTCAGCCTGAACAAGCGCCGCCTGCTCGTCCAGCGCGTCGTCGACGAGCGCTGGACGCTGACGCAGGCGGCCGCGGCCGCCGAAGTCAGCGTCCGCTGCGCCCGCAAGTGGGTGGCCCGCTACCGCCAGGCGGGGCAGCTCGGCCTGCTCGACCGCAGCTCGGCTCCGAAGTCGGTGGCCAACCGCACCCCCGAGGAGCGGGTCGAGGCGATCGCCGCGCTCAGGCGGCTGCGCTTCACCGCGCCCGAGCTGGCCGAGCTCTTCGGCATGCCGCTCTCGACGGTCTCGGGATCCTGACCCGGATCGGGCTCGGCCGGCTCGGCCGGCTCGGGCTCGAGCCCGCCCGCCGCTATGAGCGCGCCCGTCCCGGCGAGCTCGTCCACCTCGACGTCAAGAAGCTCGGCCGGATCGAGGGCGGCGCCGGCAAACGCGCCCGCGACGGCTTGCGCCAGCACTACAACCGCAGGTTCACCGGCCGCCACGGCCACCGGCGCAACACGGTCGGCTGGGAATACGTCCACGTCGCGATCGACGACTGCACGCGGCTCGCCTACGCCGAGGTCCTACCCGACGAGAAGGCGGCCACGGCGATTGCGTTCCTGCGCCGCGCCGTCGCGTTCCTCACACGCCACGGGATCCGCGTCGAGCGGATCCTGACCGACAACGGCTCGGCCTACCGCTCGAGCGTGCACGCGCTCGCCTGCCGC
>DASVWC010000040.1:0-119646 GCA_036389835.1 Thermoleophilaceae bacterium
CAGGTCTTCGGGACATCGGCTGAGCGGACCGCGGCACTCCCGCGCTGGCTCGACCACTACAACTTCAGGCGACCACATGGCTCCCTCGGCCACAAGCCGCCGGGCTCGAGACTGAACAACGTGGCTGGGAACTACACCTAGCGCCCGCGGCAGGAGCCCAGCTCGCGCTAGCGCCCGCGGTAGGAGCCCAGCTCGCGCTGGACCTCGCGCTTCATGTCCTTCTCCTTGAGCGCCCGGCGCTTGTCGTAGAGGTCCTTGCCGCGCGCGAGCGCGATCTCCACCTTCGCGTGCTTGCCCTTGAAGTACATGCGCGTGGGCACGAGCGTGAGGCCCTTCTCCGCGGTCTTGCCGATCAGCCGCTCGATCTCGCGGCGGCGCAGCAGCAGCTTGCGCGGGCGCTCCGGGTCGTGGTTGTCGCGCGCGGGGTCGTACGGCGCGATGTGCACGTTCTGGAGCCAGACCTCGCGGTCCTCCACCGCGGCGTAGCCGTCCTTGAGCTGCACGCGCCCGGCGCGGCACGACTTGACCTCGGTGCCGGTCAGCACGATGCCGCACTCCCACTTCTCGAGCAGGTTGTAGCGGTGGGACGCCTGGCGGTTGCGGGCGATGTCGCGGTCGGGCGGCACGGGTCTAGTCTGCCGCGAGCTCGAGGTCGGCGCGCCCGCGCGGCGCGTCCACGCGCGCGACCGCCACGCGCAGCGGGTCGCCGATCCGGATCCTCCGGCCCGAGTCGGCGCCCTCCAGCGCGGTCTCCTGCTCGTTGATCTCCCACCAGTCGCCGCGCATCCGGCGCACCGGCAGGAACCCCTCGAAGCCCTCCTCGCCGAACTCCACGAACAGGCCCTTGGAGATCACCCCGACGACCTCCCCGTCGAGCTCGAGCTCCCAGCCCGACTCGGCGAGCCGGCGCTCGAGCAGGAAGCACATGCACACGTCGTCGGCGTCGCGCTCGATCTTCATCGCGTCGCGCTCGGCCTGGGAGCTGTGCTCGCCGGCGTCGAAGAGCTCGTCGGCGCGCGGGGCCACGTCGTCGCTGCCGATGCTCTCGAGCAGCGCGCGGTGGGCGACCAGGTCCGGGTAGCGGCGGATCGGCGAGGTGAAGTGCGAGTAGCGCGGGCTCGCGAGACCGGCGTGGCCGATGTTCCTCGGCGAGTAGTAGGCCTGCTTCATCGCGCGCAGCACGAGCGTGCCGAACGCCCGCCGGCCGCGGCCGGAGCTCTCCACGTAGCGGGCGATCGCATGGCTGATCGCGGCCGCGGCGTCGCCTGCCTGCTGCGGGCTCATGCTCTCGGGCAGCGGCGGGGTGGGCACGTCGAGGCTCTCGAGCTGGTCGGCGAGCCGCTCGACCGAGCGCGGGTCCGGCTTCTCGTGCACGCGGTAGAGCGTGGGCGCGCGGCGGTCGGCGAGGTGGCCGGCCACCTGCTCGTTGGCGAGGATCATCAGCTCCTCGATCAGCCGGTGCGACTCGGTCTGCTCCTCGCGCCGGACGCCCACCACGTGGCCGCGGTCGTCGAACTCGAAGACCGGCTCGGACGACTCGACCGCCAGCGATCCACGCGCGTCGCGCTTGGCGCGCAGGGCGGCCGCGACCTCGCGCGCGAGCGCGAGCGGCTCCGCCCACGGGTCCTCCGCGCGCTCGCGGCCCGCGAAGGCGTCGTCGACCTGCGGGTAGGTGAGCCGCGCGTCGCTGCGGATCCGCGAGCGCTGGAACGCCGCCGAGCGCACCTCCGCGCCGTGCATCTCGAGCTCGACCGACACGGCGAGGCGCTCCTGCCCGCTGACGAGGCTGCACGCGCCGCTCGACAGCGCGTGCGGGAGCATCGGCTCGACGGCGCCCGGCACATACACGCTGGTGGCGCGGCGGAAGGTCTCGCGCTCGAGCGCGCTGCCCGGCCGCACGTAGGCGCTCACGTCGGCGATGTGGATCCACACGCGGATCGAGCCGCCGTCCTCGCGGCACGCCGAGACCGCGTCGTCGTAGTCGCGCGCGGTGGCCGGGTCGATCGTGAAGGTGGGGAGATCGGTGAGGTCGCGCCGCGGCGGGTCGCCCCCGGGCGGGTCCTGGGCCGCGGCCTCGGCCTCGGCCTCCACCGCGCGCGGGAACGAGCGCCGCAGCCCGCGCTCGAGCATCAGCGCCTCGAGCACGTCGCGGGCCACGTCGGGGCGCCCGATCCGGCGCGCCACGCGCACGCCGCGCTTGCCGGCGCCGAGCAGCACGAGGTCGCCCACGCCGGCGCCCCTGGCCGAGTCGAGCGAGACGCCGCGCCCGCGCTCGAAGAGGGGGCTGGCGGTCAGGAAGCGGCCGCGCTTCTCGACGACGGCGACGGTGGGCGCCAGCGCTGCTCGCCCCCGTGGGGGCGTCACCGCGCCGCTTGCGCGGCCTGCTCGACGGCGATCGGCAGCGCCTCGTCGCGGCGCGTCTTCGGCAGGTCGCGGGCCTTCACCTGCGGCGGGATCCCGTGCTGCGCGAGGTTGTCGCCCTTCGGCAGGAAGTAGCTGCCCACGGTCAGCTCGAGGATGCTCCCGTCTGAGAGGAACTCGATCTCCTGGAAGACGCCCTTGCCGAACGTCTTCTCGCCCACCACCTTCGCCCGGCCCTTGTCGCGCAGCGCGCCGGTGACGATCTCGGAGGCGCTCGCGCTGCCGCCGTCCACCAGCGTGACCATCGGCAGGTCGGCCGCCAGCGCGCTGCCCTGGGCGTCGAACTTGCGCTCGGCGCGGTTGCGCCCCTTGGTCGAGACGATCAGGCCGTCCTCCACGAACAGGCTCGAGACCAGCACCGCCTCGGTCAGCAGGCCGCCGCCGTTGCCGCGCAGGTCGAGCACGATCCCCTTCGCGCCCTTCTCGATCAGCGGCTCGAGCTCCTTGCGGACGGCGGCGTGCGCGCCCTCGCTGAACGCCGCGAGCCGCACGTGCGCGATCTTCACGCCGTCGCGCTCCTGCATCTCGCCCTTCGCGATCGGCACGTCGATCTTCGCGCGCTCGACCTCGAGGTCGCGCGGCGTCTGGCCGGGACTCTGCACCGACAGCCTCACCTTGGTCCCGGCCCTGCCCTTGATCCGGCCGGTGGCCACGTCGCTGTCCACGCCGGCGATCGACTTGCCGTTCACGCCGACGATCAGGTCCGCCTTGCGGATCTTCGCGCGCTCGGCCGGCGTGTTCTCGAAGACCGACACGATCTTCAGCCCCTTCTTGTCGGGCTGCACCGTCACGCCGATCCCCTCGAACTCGGCGCTCAGCGCCTGGCGGAACTCCTTCGCCTCCGACGGCGTGTAGTACGCGGAGAAGCGGTCCTTGAGCGCCTTGACGATCCCCTTGAGCGATTCGTCCTGGAGCTTCTTGGAGTCGACCTTCTTGTAGTAGTCGTCCTCGATCGACTCGATCAGCTCGGCACGGACGCTGCGCTCCTCCTCCACGAACGCGTCGCGGATCGGGTCGGGCAGCTTGCCGGGGTGGCCGCCGAGCCAGAGGCCGGCGGCGAAGACGACGATCACCGTCGCGGCGGCGAACGCCGCTGTCAGGGCACCACGCACCCGTCGAGGTTAGCCGCGGGCCTAAACGCGGAGGAAACGCCTGAGCGTGATCCCGGAGCCCAGCGAGGAGACGACCACGCAGGCGGCGAGGAGCACCGCCACGAGCAGGCCGAAGTCGATCGTGTCCGGCGTCGCGAGGAGCGCGAAGCGGTCCGACAGCGGGTCCACGAGCGTCTCCTTGGCGAGCACCAGCATCAGCGTGGCGATCGCGCCGGCGACGAGGCCGACGATCACGCCTTCGATCACGAACGGCCAGCGGATGAACCAGTTGGTGGCGCCCACGAGCTTCATGACCTCGATCTCGCGCCGGCGCGCGTAGAGCGACAGCCGGATCGTGTTGGCCACGAGCGCGATCGACGCGAAGACGAACAGCACCGCCAGCGACGCGGTCAGCATCTTCACGAGGCCGGTCGCCTTGAGGATCTTGTCGGTGTCGTGCTCGCGGTTGCGGACCTCGTCCACGCCCGCGATGCGCGGGTGGCGGACGCCGTCGGCGCCGCGCGGCGCCACGCCGTCCACGATCGCGTTCACACCGTCGGGGTCGCGCGGCGTGACGCGGAAGACGTCCGGCAGCGGGTTGCGGCCGAGCAGCTCGAACGCCTCCTTGTTGCGCTTCGACTGGTGGCGCAGCGCCTCCTCCTTGGACACGAAGTCGACCTCCCGCACGTTGGGCGTGGCGAGCAGCCGCTGGCGCAGCTGCGTGCGCTGGGCATCGGTCGAGCCGTCCTTGAGGAAGACGTCGACCACCACGCGCTCGCGCACGTCGTTGGCGGTGCCGGTCGTGGCCTGCACGACGGGGATGAATACCCCCAGCACGAGCGCGGTGAGGACGATCGTGACCAGCGCCGCGAGGCTCGGCGCCGCGTTGCGGCTCAGCGCGCGGAACGCCTCCTTGAGGAAGAAGCCGACCTTCATCCCTGGACGTCCTCGCCGTACAGCGCGCGGCGGACCTTCTCCTCGCTGTAGCGGTCGCGGTCCTGCTCGGTGAAGCGGCGCGCCTTCGAGATCACCTCGTCGCGGTCGATCAGCGGCTGCGACGGCTTGGTCCGGATCACGGTCTCCTTGCCGTAGCCGAGCTCCTCGCGCACGCGCATCGCGAACTCGGCGGTGGACTCGTCGGGGCGGTAGAGGCCGGACTCGTCGTCGCGGATCACGCGGCCCTCGCTGAGCTCGATCACGCGGCGGCGCATCTTGTCCACCATCTCGCGGTCGTGCGTGGCGACCACCACGGTCGTGCCGGTCCGGTTGATCCGGTAGATGAGCTGCATGATCCCGATCGAGGTCTCGGGGTCGAGGTTGCCGGTGGGCTCGTCGGCGAGGAGCAGCGGCGGGTGGTTCACGAACGCGCGGGCGATCGAGACGCGCTGCTGCTCGCCGCCCGAGAGCTGGTCGGGGTAGCTGTGCAGCTTCGTGCTGAGCCCGACGAGGCGGAGGATCTCCGGGACCTTCTTGCGGATCGCCTGGCGCCCCTCGCCGATCACCTGGAGCGAGTAGGCGACGTTCTGGTAGACGGTGCGGTTGGGCAGCAGCTTGAAGTCCTGGAAGATCACGCCGATGTTGCGGCGCAGCTGCGGCACCTTCTTGCGCGGGATGTCGCCCAGCTTGCGCCCGGCGATGAGGATCTCGCCGCGCGAGGGGTCGAGCTCCTTCATCAGCATCCGCATGAGCGTGGACTTGCCGCAGCCCGTGGGGCCGACGAGGAAGGCGAACTCGCCGCGGCCCACCTGGAGCGAGACGCGATCGAGCGCCATCGAGCCGCCCTCGTAGACCTTCGTCACGTCGCGGAGCTCGATGACGGGGACGTCGGGGCGCTCGGAGTCGGTGCGCACGGGACGTGCGTCCTTGCTTTCCATCACTGCCATAGCGCGGACACTTGATAGCGGGCGCGCGGCGCGGAGCCAAGCGGTGCAACGGGTCGTGCAGTCCGTCCTACGGCGCGATCCGGTAGCGCAGGAAGAGATCGCCGCCGGCCTCGTGGGCGGATGCGAGGGTCATCGCGACGGTCGGGTCGAGCTCCGGCCCGGACACGACCGTCGGGCCGGCGCCGCCCGTGAGCTTGGACGCGATCACGAGGTGGAGCTCGTCGACGAGGCCCTCCTCGAGCAGCGTCGCGTTGAGCACGGGGCCGCCCTCGCAGAGGACGGTCTCCACGCCGCGGGCGCGCAGCTCGCGCAGCGCGGGGGCCAGCGGGACGGTGCCGGCCGGCTCGTCGCGCGGGATTCGCACGTACTCCACGGCCGCGGCCACGCCGTCGAGCTCCTCGTCGGACGCGGTCACCACCAGCACGCGGGAGTCCGGCTCCTGGAGGAGGGGCAGGTCCGGGTCGAGCGCGAGGCGGGCGCTGACCACGACCGCGAGCGGGTCGGGGTCGAGGCCGGCCTGCTCGCGGCGCGCGCGGCGGTCGGGGTCGCGGACGATCCGGCCGTAGCGCTCGTTGCGGACCGTGCCGGCGCCGACCATCACGGCGTCGACCTGGGCGCGCAGCTCGTGGAACAGGGCGCGATCGGCCGCGTTGCCGATCGGCCCGGAGCGCCCGCCGATCGTGATCCGCCCGTCGGCGGTGGCCACCATGTTCAGGGCGAGGTAGGGACGGTCCGCGTGCGGCTGCGCGTCCTCGCGCAGCGCCGCGGCCACCTCGGTGGCGGTGGCCGTGCCGCTGTCGGGATGGAGGCGCCGGAACTCCACGCGCCGGAGCGTATTGCCGTCCAGTGCGCGGCGCGCGGCGCAAGTCCGCGGCCCGGCTGCCGATCCAGCTCTCATGTACCGGGCTCGCATCAGGCCCGCGCTCGCCGCCGCGGCCGCCGTGCTCTCGCTCGCACTGCCGTCCGCCGCGGTCGCGAAGTCGCCGGATCGCGACCGCGACCACATGCCCGATCGCTGGGAGCGCCGGCACAGGCTCGACGTGAAGCACGACGACTCGGCGCGGGACGGCGACCGCGACGGTCTGCGCAACCTCGCGGAGTACCGCGCCAAGACCAACCCTGCGCAGCCCGACAGCGACCGCGACGGCGTGCTCGACGGCGACGAGGACAGCGACCGCGACCGGGTGGACAACGCCAACGAGGACCGCGAGCGCACGAGCCCGCGCAAGCGCGACAGCGATCGCGACGGCGTGCGCGACGGCAGCGAGGACGCCGACCGCGACGGGCTCGACAACCACGGCGAGGACTTGACCGGCAACGACCCGATCGACCCGGACACCGACGACGACGGCGTGGACGACGGGGCCGAGGCGGCGGGCGCGATCGAGTCCTTCGCGGACGGCGTGCTCACCGTCCGCGTGCCGGGGCGCGGCTCGATCAGCGCGATGGTCACCGGCGCCACCGAGATCGAGTGCGAGTCCGAGGACGACCACGAGGACTGGGACCTCGACGAGGGCGACGACGACTCGCGCCACCGGTCGCTCGACGCGGTCGGGCGGGCGCGCCGGCACGCCGATCCCGGCATCGGGGTGGACCGCGGCGATCGGTCGGGGCGCGGCTCGGGCGACGATCGGTCGGACCCCGGCTCGAGCGACGGCGGGGGCGACCGCTCCGGTCGCGTCTCCGGCGACGGCGACTTCGGCGACGACCTCGAGGACGACGTCGGCGAGTCCGGCGAGGACTGGGAATGCGGCGCGGGCGCGCTCGTTCCCGGCGCGGTCGTGCACGAGGCCGAGCTCGAGCTCGGCATCGGCGGACCGGTCTTCACCAGGATCGAGCTGGTCGAGTAGCGCCTGCGTATACCCCGGCGTGACAAACGCCGCCGGGAAGCGTTCAATAGTCAGGTGACCCCTCGTCGCTTGATCGAGCCTGCCCGCCTGGCGGGATCCGCGCTGCTCCACACGCAGAGCGACGAGCGGCTGGTCGACCTGGTGCGGGCCGGCAACGACCGTGCGTTCGAGGCGATCGTGGCGCGCTACCGGCGCCCGCTGCTCGGCTACTGCAGGCGGCTGCTGCCGCCGGAGCGGGCCGAGGACGCGGTCCAGCAGGCCTTCCTCAACGCCTATCGCGCGATCGGCGCCGGTGAGTCGGAGCTCAACCTGCGGCCGTGGCTGTACCGGATCGCGCACAACGCGTCGCTGAGCCTCCTGCGGCAGAACGGCTGGAGCCACGAGCAGCTCGACGAGCAGTTCGACGGCGTGCAGCAGCCGCCGCAGGCGCTCGAGCAGAGCGAGCGCGTGCGCGAGGTGGTGCGAGCGGTGAAGGGGCTGCCGGAGCGGCAGCGCAACGCGATGGTGCTGCGCGAGCTGGAGGGTCGCTCGTACGAGGAGATCGCCGCGGCGCTGGGGGTCACCGGCGGGGCGGTGCGGCAGCTCCTCAACCGCGCGCGGACCAACCTGCGCGCGGCGGCCACCGCGGTGACCCCGTTCGAGCTGGCCGGGTGGCTGGCCGGCCGCGGGCCCTTCGCGGCGCCGGCCGGCGAGCGAATCGCCGAGCTGACCGCGGGCGGCGCCGCCGGCCTCGGCGGGCTCGCGGGCGCTGCCCAGCTCGGCACGGCGCTGCTGGTCGCCGGCGCGGTGGCGGGCGGCGCGACGGGGGCGGGACCGCTGCCGGACCTCATCGGAGGCCACTCGAAGAGCGGTCCGGAGCCGGCCTTCGCCGCCGAGAGCGCGCCCGGCGCGGGGGGCCCGGGCGCGCTCTCGGGGGCGGATGGACGCGCCGGCGGCGCTCGCCGCGGCGCCTCCTCCGGGGACGACGTGACCGGCGACCGGGACGGCGGCGCGCGCGCGGGGGACGACGACGATCGCTCGGGTCCCGGCGGCGGCGACACCCTGGAGGGGATCGTCGAGGAGGACGACGGCTCCGGGCCCGGATCGGGTGACGACGACCGGTCGGGATCGAGCGGCTCCGACGGCGGCGGCTCGAGCGGCTCGGGCGACGGGAGCGGATCGAGCGGCTCGGGCTCGGGATCGGGTTCGAGCGGCGACGGCGGCTCGAGCGGCTCCAGCGGCGGCGGCAGCGGGTCGAGCGGCAGCGGCTCGACCGGCAGCGGCGACTCCGGCGCGAGCGACTCCGGAAGCGACTCCAGCGGCTCGGGCACAAGCGGCGGCGACTCCGGCTCGCGCGGCGCGGGCAGCGGAAGCGCCCCCGCGAGCGGCCGCTCGGGCACGAGCGGCAGCGGCTCGGGCACGAGCAGCGGCTCGGGCACGAGCGGCCGCGGCTAGCCGCCACCGACCGCCCTCCTCCGCCCGCCAGCGCCTCCTCGGGGGAGGGTTTTCGGCCCATGGCACGCAAAAGCCTCCACTGAACGCGCGGCGGCGTGAGCTTCTCCGATTCGGTGCGTTCAGGGGGTGCGGGTAGCTGTCTGGGCCCGCGACATCCCACCCCTACATCACGAGGAGCACGAACATGAAGAGGACGATCATGCGGGCAGGTGTCGTCGCGGCGGCGCTCGCCCTCGCGCTTCCCGGCTCGGCGCTCGCCAAGAAGGGCGATCGCGACAACGACCGGATGCCCGACCGCTGGGAGGCCAAGCACCACCTGCGGACCGGCCAGAACGACGCCGCGCGCGATCCGGACAAGGACCGGGTCTCGAACCTCAAGGAGTTTCGCGCGAAGACCAACCCCCGCCGCGCCGACACCGACCGCGACGGACTGCGCGACGACGCCGAGCGGCGCACGGGCAACGACGCCCGCGACCGCGACACCGACGACGACGGCGTGCGCGACGGCGACGAGGTGAACGGCACCATCGCGTCGTTCGACTCGGCCACGAGGACGCTGACGATCAACGTCTCCGGCGGCGGCACGCTGACCGGCCTCGTGACCGACGCGACGCGCATCGAGTGCGAGGGCGACGATGACGACGACCGCATCAGCTCGTCGAGCAGCGGCCCCGGCAGCGACGGGGACGGGGACGGCAGCGACAACAGCGGCCCCGGCTCGGACAACAGCGGCCCCGGCAGCACGGGCTCGGACCGCGATGACGGCGACGGTGACGACGACCGCGCCGACGACGACCGCGCCGACGATCGCGACGACGACGATCGCGACGAGGACCGCCCGTGCACGACGGCGGACCTGGTGCCCGGCACCCCGGTGCACGAGGCGGAGGTCGAGCTCCGGAACGGCCAGGCCGTGTTCGAGGAGGTCGAGCTCCTGCCGAGGCCGGCGACCCCGCCGAGCGCCTAGCCCGCGGCAAGCGCCCCACGAGCCGGGTCGCCGCCCCTGGCGGCCCGGCTCGCCGCGCGCATGGGGCGGCTCCGGCTCGGCGCGCCCCGCGGCCGGCTCGCCGCGCCCGCGATCGGCTCGCCGCGCCCGCGACCGCTCGGCGCCGGCCGCGAATAAGTGTTCCGTAAGTAGCTCGTGAGATTTCGCGGGTCGCCCGTTGTTGTGGTGCAGCCGGGCGATGGGGCCCCGGCGGCGGGACACCGATCCCCTACGAGGAGGCCACCATGAGGACCACCACCAAGCGCGCCGCCGCGATCACCGCGGCGCTTGCGGTTGCGCTGCCGGGTGCGGCTATCGCGAAGAGCGGCGACAGCGACGGCGACGGCATGCCGAACCGCTGGGAGTCGAGCAACGGGCTGCGCGTGAGCCGGGACGACGCCGCTCGCGACGCCGACCGCGACCGGCTCTCGAACCTGCGCGAGTACCGGCTGCGCACGGACCCGCGCGACGCGGACACCGACAGCGACGGCGTGAACGACGGCGTCGAGCGCCGGCGCGGCACGAATCCGCGCGTGAGCGACGAGGAGACGAGCGAGGCCGCCGGCGAGAACGCCGAGGGCAGCGGCGAGCGCCGCGACTGCGACGAGCGCCGCGGCGAGCAGCCCGCGGGCGACCAGCCCGAGCAGCCGCCGCAGTCCTAGCGGCGGAGCCGCACCCGGGCCGCCGCGACCCTGCGCGGCGGCCCGGCGCGGAGCCGCGGCGCGGGAGCGCAGCCGCGGCCTCCGGAAGCCGCTTCAATCCTCGGGTGGCCGACGGGCAGACGCGCCGCGCCTTCATCCAGACCGGCCTCGCGGCAGCCGGCTCCGTCGCGCTGGGACCTGCCTTCTGGCGCGACGCCCTCGCGGCCCCGGCCAAGCCGGGTCCCGGCCCGTACGGCCCGCCGGTGGGCGCCCCGGACGAGCTCGGCCTGATCCTGCCCGAGGGCTTCGGCTCGCGTCTGATCGCGAAGGCCGGCACGCCGCTGCCCGGCACCGCCTACGACTTCCCGGTCTTCCCGGACGGAGCCGCGACCTTCCCGCTGTCCGACGGCGGTTGGATTCTCGCGGTCAACTCCGAGTCCCCACCGCGCAGCGGCGGGGCGAGCGGGATCCGCTTCGCCCCCGGCGGCTCGGTCGGCGCCGCCTACCGCATCCTGAGCGGCACGAGCACGAACTGCGCCGGCGGCAGAACGCCGTGGGGCACGTGGATGTCGTGCGAGGAGGTCGACCGCGGCGTGGTGTGGGAGTGCGACCCGGCCGGGGCCGAGCCCGCCGTCGCCCGGCCCGCGATGGGCGTCTTCAAGCACGAGGCCGTCGCCGTCGATCCGCGCGGGAGGCGGATCTACCTGACCGAGGACGTCGACGGCGGCGGCTTCTACCGCTTCACGCCGGCGCGCTACCCGGACTGCTCGGCGGGCCGGCTCGAGATCGCGTACGTCGACGCGAACGGCGTCGCGCACTGGAACCGGGTCCCCGACCCGTCCGCCGCGACCACGCCCACCCGCGGCCAGGCCGGAATGATCCCGTTCCGCCGCGGCGAGGGGATCTGGTTCGACGGCGGGATCGTCTACGTCGCCACCACGAGCGACAGCCGGATCCACGCCTACGACCCGCTGACCGAGACGATCGAGGTCGTCTACGACAGGCAGGCGAGCGACGGTCCGCTGAGCGGCGTCGACAACGTGACCGCGGCCCCCTCGGGCGACATCTACGTCTGCGAGGACAACTCCGCGGCCCAGCTCGACATCGGGATCCTCACGCCCGAGGGCGAGGTCGCCCGCTTCCTGACGGCCACCGGCTCGCAGCACTCGGGATCGGAGCTGACGGGCGTGTGCTTCGACCCGTCGGGGCGGCGCATGTACTTCGGCTCCCAGCGCGGGCTGGGCGGGACCGGGGCGGTGTTCGAGGTGACCGGGCCGTTCCGCGAGCGGCACAGCGACCTCACCGTCGGCGGCGGCCTGCGCCTCAAGGCGTACGCCGCCCGGCTCGTCTCGATCGACCGCTTCCGCGAGGCCGGGATGGCCGTGGAGGTGACGGCGAGCCGCTCGGTCGAGGTGGTCGTGAAGGTCGGCGCCGCCTTCGACGGGACGCGGGTGACCCTCGCGCGCAGGAAGGCGAAGCTGACGGCGGGGCGGCCGGAGCGCCTGCGGCTCGTGCCCGGGCCGGCGGGCCGCGGACGCCTGACCGGCGACGGCGAGCTGGCCGGCCACGTCTCGGTGTCGGCCGCCGACCCGGCCACCGGCAAGCGGGAGGGCCTGCGCCGCGACGTGCGGCTGGTGAGGATCAGGCCCGGCTAGCCGAGCGCGACCATCCGCTCGATCGGCACCCGCGCCCGCTCGGCGAGCTCGGGGTCGACCTTCACGGTGTAGGACGGGCCGCCGTCGCGCAGCGCGTCGCGCAGCTTCGGCAGCGTGATCATCTTCATGAACGGGCACACCGCGCACGAGTTGGCGGCCACGAAGCGCTTGCCCGGGTTCTCCTGCTCGAGCGGGTGCAGCATGCCGGTCTCGGTCGCGACGATGAACGTGTCGGCGTCGGACTCGCGCGCGAAGTCGAGCATCCCGCCGGTCGAGAGCATGTGCGTGTTCTCGGCGTCGACGTCACCGGCGGCGACGTACTCCATCACCGACGTCGAGCAGCCGCACTCGGGGTGGATCAGGAACTCCGCCCCGGGGTTCTCGTCGCGGACGCGCGCGATGTCGGCCGGCCGGATCCCGGCGTGCACGTGGCACTCGCCGGCCCACACGTGCATCGGCCTGCCGGTGACCTTCTCGACGTACGCGCCGAGGAACATGTCCGGCCCGAAGAGGATCTCCACGTCCTCGCCGTGCTCGCGGCGGATGTGCTCGACGACCTGGACGGCGTTCGACGACGTGCAGCAGTAGTCGGTCTCCGCCTTGACCTCGGCCGTGGTGTTGACGTACATGACCACGATCGCGCCCGGGTGCTGGGCCTTCCAGGCCCGCAGCTGGTCGGCGGTGATCGAGTCGGCCAGCGAGCAGCCGGCGCCGAGGTCGGGGAGCAGGACGGTCTTCTCGGGGCTGAGGATCGAGGCGGTCTCGGCCATGAAGTGCACGCCGCAGAAGGCGATCGTGTCGGCGCCGGCGGCGGCGGCCTTGCGCGAGAGCCCGAGCGAGTCGCCCACGAAGTCGGCCACGTCCTGGACCTCGGGCACCTGGTAGTTGTGCGCCAGGATCACCGCGTTGCGCTCCTCGGCGAGGGCGCGCACCTCGCGCTGCAGCGCGGGGATGTCCTCCAGCGCGAGCGGGGTATCTGAAAGCGCGCCCATCGGCGCCGTTGGCAACTGCATGTTTCGAGCCTCCTGAGAGCGATCGAAATGAGCCCGCGAGCCTGATCGGGCACCGACCAGTCTAGTGCCGATGGGTGTCCGCGGCTACTAACGAAGTGTGAGCTGTATCCGCGCGGACTGGATCGTGACCGTGCTCGGGAAGTTGTCCGGGCGCAGGTAGGTCGAGTCGTCCTGGAGCAGCTCGAGCTGTAGGCGGTGGCCGGGCTCGAGGGCCCAGGCGTTGCCGAACAGCTCGTAGGCGACCGTGCCGCTGAGCGCCGGGCCGCCGCGGTAGGCGCCGCGGTCGACCAGCGTGCGCGTGCCGTCCGCGGCCACGTCCCAGAGGCGCGCGTTCAGCTCGAAGTCGGGGGCGGTGGCCGCATACTCGATCTCGAGCCGCGGGAGGCCGATCAGGGTCGCCGGCGCGGGCAGGGGGACGTCGTAGACGGCGCTGCCGGCCGCGGGCGGCCCGGCGGCCGTGATGCACCCCCGGCCGCGCTGCTGGGAGAGCAGCACGGGGTCGGCCAGCGGCCCCTCCCCGGTCGCCCGGTGAGTGGTCTGCCGGGGCCCGCCGAGGTCGAACGAGCGCCGCTCGGTCCACAGCCCGTCGAAGGTCTTCGCGCGGACCACCGGGCCGAAGCGCTTCTCGTCGCAGTTCGTGATCGCGGCGCGCGCCTCGATCGGCGGCCTGGGCCCGCGGCCGCGCAGGTGCCGGTCGAGCAGCCGGTTGCCGAGCACGTGGAAGTGGCGCAGGTCGGCCACCTTCGCCCGCGCCGTCAGGTGCTCCATGTCGCCGAGGTAGAGGCCGACCGGGTACTTCGGGTCGGCGGCGCGCAGGCGGCGGTACATGCGTAGCACCTCGATCGCGGGGAACAGCGGGTCGGTCCAGCCCTGCGCGGTGAGCACCGGCACGCGCCGCGCGCGCCCCTCGCTCAGCGCCGCGAAGTAGTCGTCCTGGTAGAAGCCCGAGCGCTCCACCGTGAGTCCGTGGCGCAGCTCCTCCACCAGCGGGTCGCCGGCCTCGTACGGCTCGCCGGCGTTCACGCGCGTGAGCCACGCGTAGGTCTGGCGCGGCAGCCGCGGCCCGGCGGTCGCCAGGAACCCGTTGAGCAGCGTGAGCTTGGGAATCCCGATCGGCGTGGCCGCCTTGGCCGGGTCCACCCCGCTCGAGAGGTGGCGACCGCTCGGCCCGAGCGCGTAGAGGAGGTCGCTCCACGTGTAGCTCGGCACCGCGGCCGCGAGCGTCACGCGGCGCCCGGCCGGGGTGCGCCAGGTGCCGAACGGCTCCGACGGCGCGCGCCGCGTGGTCATCAGCAGCCACGTCTGCCCGCCACCGTACGAGCCGCCGATCACGCCTACCCGGCTGCGGTCGATCCGCGCCAGCGGCCCGCCCTGGTCCACGAGCAGCCCGGTCAGGTGCTGGGTGTCGCGCACCTCGAGGTCGCGGCTCGCCAGCCCGATCTCGCCGCCGGAGGCGCCGTGCCCGCGCGCGCTGTAGTTGAGCACGGCGTAGCCGCGCGAGGAGAACCAGATCGGGTTCCAGCGGACGGTCTTGTACGCGTCGGCGCCGCGGTCGGGGCCGGTGCCCTCGCGCGTCTCGCTCAGGTACTCGCCCTGCTGGCTCAGGAAGCCGTGTAGGAATACGAGCAGCGGGAGGCGGCCCCTCGTGCGCTTGGCGGGGAGCGTGAGCGTGGCGTCGAGCTCGGTGCCGTCGAAGCTGGGGATCCGCGCCGCGCAGACCCGGTACCTGACGCGCGGGGCGGGCTTGGCGTCCTTGCTGAGCTTGGTGGTGCAGGAGTCGCGCAGCGGCTTCAGGGGATCCGTCTGCGCCGCGGCCGGCGGAGCCGTTGCCAGGACGGCGGCGATCGAGGCGGCGCAGACCGCGGCTCTCATAGGGGCTCGATGATGAGGGATAGGTCGAGGACCGGCGCCGAGTGCGTCAGCGCGCCGACGCTGATGAAGTCCACGCCCGTCTCGGCAATCGCGCGCACGGTCTCCAGCGTGACGTTGCCCGAGGCCTCCAGCTCGGCGCGGCCGGCGCTGATCGCCACCGCCTCGCGCATCTCCTCCAGCGTCATGTTGTCGAGGAGGATCCGCGGGGCTCCGGCGCCGATCGCCTCGCGCACCTCGTCGAGGGTCTCGCACTCGAGCTCGACGAGCGTTCCCGGCGGCGCCGCCGCGAGCGCGAGCCGGACCGCCTCCGCCACGCCCCCGGCCGCGGCGACGTGGTTCTCCTTCGCGAGGATCGCGTCGAAGAGGCCGAAGCGGTGGTTGACCCCGCCGCCGGCCGCCACCGCCCGCTTCTCGAGCGCGCGCAGGCCGGGCGTGGTCTTGCGCGTGTCGAGGATCCGCGCCCCGGTGCCCTCGACGGCCGCCACGTAGCGCGCGGTCAGGGTCGCCACGCCGGACAGCCGGCCGAGGAAGTTGAGCGCGACCCGCTCGCCGCGCAGGATCGACGCCGTGGAGCCCGCGACCTCGGCGACGAGCCCCCCGTCGCGCCACTCCCCCTCGGGCGCGTGGGCGTGCCAGCGCAACTCGGGATCGACGCGGCGGAAGACCGACTCGGCCGCGTCGAGCCCCGCGATCGCGCCCGGCGCCTTCTGGTGGACGACCGCGCGCGCGCGGGCGCCGGGCGGCACGAGCGCCTCGGTGGTCAGGTCGCCCGAGCCGACGTCCTCCGCGAGCGCGCGGTCGATCAGCTCCTGCACCTAGGCGCCGTCCACGGCGTAGAGGTGCCACTCGCCCGGCACGCCCTCCAGCGGGTGGGTGCCGCGGTCGGCGAAGCGGTCGATCTGGCGCCCGCGGTACGCGCGGCTCAGCCCGGCGGAGGTCCGCGCGTAGCGGATCTCGCTCACGCCGCCGCCCGCCTCAGCAGCTCGGCCCGCACGAACCCGTCGAGGTCGCCGTCGAGCACGCGGTTCACGTCGCCCATCTCGTGGTTGGTGCGGTGGTCCTTGACCATCGTGTACGGGTGCAGCACGTACGAGCGGATCTGCGACCCCCACGCCACGTCCTGCGCCTCGCCCTTCTCCTTCGCGACCTCCTCGCGGCGGCGCTGCTCCTCGCGCTCGAGCAGCTTCGACTTGAGCATGGCCATCGCGGTCGCCTTGTTCGAGGTCTGCGAGCGCTCGTTCTGGCACTGCACGACGATCCCGGACGGCCGGTGCGTGATGCGCACCGCGGAGTCGGTCTTGTTCACGTGCTGCCCGCCGGCGCCGGAGGCCCGGTAGGTGTCGATCTGGAGGTCGGCCTCGTCGATGTCCACGTCCACGTCGCCCTCGATGTAGGGCGCCACCTCCACCAACGCGAAGGCGGTGTGCCTTCGTGAGGCCGCGTCGAACGGCGAGATCCGCACGAGCCGGTGCACGCCCTTCTCGGCCGAGTAGAGGCCGTAGGCGTTCTCGCCGCGCACCACGAACGTCGCGGACTTGATCCCCGCCTCCTCCCCCGGCGAGACCTCCTTGAGCTCGGCTGTGAACCCGCGCCGCTCGGCCCAGCGCATCTCCTGGCGCAGGAGCATCTCGGCCCAGTCCTGGGAGTCGGTGCCGCCCGCGCCGGCGTGGACCGAGACGACCGCGTCGCCGGAGTCGTAGCGCCCGGCGAACAGCCGCTCCTCCTCGAGCTCCTCGAGCAGCGACTCGGCGGCGGCGCGCTGCCCGGCCAGCTCGTCGGCGATCGACTCGTCCTCGGCGGCCAGCTCCTCGAGCGCCTCGAGGTCGTCGATCTCCGCCGCCAGCGAGTTGTAGCGCTCGAGCTTGCGCTGGGCGCGCGAGTGCTCGGCCGACACCTTCGCCGCCCGCTCCTGGTCGTCCCAGAAGCCGGGCTCCCCCATCTCGCCCTCGAGCGCGGCTACGCGCTCGCCGAGAGCCGCTGGGTCAAAGGTAGTCCGCGAGCAGCTTGAGCTGGTCGCGGAGGGAGCCGTTAGGCCCCATGGCACTTCTTGAACTTCTTGCCGGACCCGCACCAGCACGGGTCGTTGCGGCCGATCTGCTCGTGCTCGCCGAGCCGCCTCGTCTCCACGCTCGCCGCCGCCGCGACCTCCTCCGGCGCCCCGTCGACGTCCGGCGAGGCCGCCGCGTCGGCCGCCGCCACCGGCAGCGCGCCCGCGGCCGCCGCCTGGAGCGCGCTCGGCTGGTCCTCGGGTCGGCCGCCCTGGTACTGGAAGTTCGCCGTGGACGAGCTGCTGGAGCTCGAGCCCCAGGCCTGCGCGGGCGGCTGGGCCTGCTGCCCGTTGCCGCCCTCGACCTCCACCTCGACGTTGAAGATGTAGCGCCCAAACTCCTCCCAGATCCCGTTGACGAGCGAGGTGAACATCGAGAAGCCCTCGTTCTTGTAGGCGACCAGCGGCTCCTCCTGGGCGAACCCGCGCAGGTGGATGCCCTCGCGCAGGTAGTCCATGTCGTGCAGGTGCTCGCGCCAGCGGTCGTCGATGATCTGGAGCAGGATGAACCGCTCGAGCTGGCGCATCAGCTCCGGCCCGAGCTCCTGCTCGCGCTCGTCGTAGGCCTTGACGACGTCGTCGCGCAGCTCGCCGACCAGCGCCGAGCGCTCGAGCCGGTTCGGGTCGAGCTCCTCCGGCGGGATCCCGATCGGGTAGATCTGCTCGAGCTGGGTGAGCAGCGCGTCGATGTCCCAGTCCTCGACGTAGTCGCCGACGAGGTACTCCTCGGTCATCCGCTCGATCGCGTCGGCGATCTGCTGGCGCGCCGTGCCGGACATGTCCTCGCCCTTGAGGATGCGCTGGCGGATCTCGTAGATGATCTCGCGCTGCTGGTTCATCACGTCGTCGTACTCGAGGACGCGCTTGCGGATCAGGAAGTTCTGCTCCTCGACCTTCTTCTGGGCGTTCTCGATCTGCTTGGAGAGCATCCCGGCCTCGATCGGCTGCTCCTCCCCCTCCTCTCCGACGGGGCCGAGGCGGTCGAGGATCCGGTAGATCCGGTCGCCGGCGAACAGGCGCACGAGGTCGTCCTCGGCGGACAGGTAGAAGCGCGACTCGCCGGGGTCGCCCTGGCGGCCCGCGCGGCCGCGCAGCTGGTTGTCGATCCGGCGCGACTCGTGGCGCTCGGTGCCGAGGATGAACAGGCCGCCAGCCTCCTTGACCTTCGCCTGATCATCGGCGACGCGCGCCTCGATCTTAGGGAAGAGCGCGTTCCACTCCTCCTCCCAGTCCTCGCTCTCGGGGTCGAGCCCGAGCTTGAGCAGCTCCTGGTGGGTGAGGTGCTCGGGGTTGCCGCCGAGCTTGATGTCCACGCCGCGGCCGGCCATGTTCGTGGCGATCGTGACCGCGCCGGGCCGCCCGGCCTCGGCGATGATCTCGCCCTCGCGCTCGGCGTGCTCGGGCTTGGCGTTCAGCACCGCGTGCTGGATGCCCTTCTCCTGGAGCTTGCCCGACAGGAGCTCGGATACCTCGACCGAGATCGTGCCCACCAGCACCGGCTGGCCGGCCTCGTGGCGCGCCTCGATCTCGCTGACGACCGCGCCCCACTTGCCGTCCTTGGTCTTGTAGATCTGGTCGTTCTGGTCCCTGCGGACCATCGGCCGGTTGGTCGGCACCTCGACTACCTGGAGCTCGTAGATCTTCATGAACTCGGTGGCCTCGGTGAGGGCCGTGCCGGTCATTCCGCCGAGCTTGTCGTAGCGGCGGAAGTAGTTCTGGTAGGTGATGGTGGCGACCGTCTGGTTCTCCTCCTGGATCGGGACGCCCTCCTTCGCCTCGACCGCCTGGTGGAGCCCCTCGGACCAGCGCCGGCCCTCGAGGATCCGGCCGGTGAACTCGTCGATGATCTTGACCTCGCCGTCGATCACGGCGTAGTCGACGTCCTTCTTGTAGAGCGCCTCCGCCTTGAGCGACTGGATCAGGTGGTTGACGAGGTTGCCGTGCTCGGCCAGGTAGAGGTTCTCGATCCCCATGAACTTCTCGGCCTTGGCCACGCCCTTCTCGGTGACCGCGACGGTCTTGTGCTTCTCGTCCGGCTCGAAGTCGAAGTCGGCCTCGTACTCCTTCGACTTGGCCTCGAGGCCCTCGGGCTTCTTGCCGGGGACCATGCGCTTGGCCAGGGCCGCGAACTTGTAGTAGACGTCGGCGGCCTGCTCGGGCTGGCCCGAGATGATCAGCGGCGTGCGCGCCTCGTCGATGAGGATGTTGTCGACCTCGTCGACGATCGCGAAGTTGTGCTCGCGCTGGTACTGCTGCTCGAGCGAGGTGGCGAGGTTGTCGCGCAGGTAGTCGAAGCCGAACTCGGAGTTGGTGCCGTAGGTGACGTCGGACGCGTAGGCCGCGTGCTTGGCCTCGTCGCGCTCGTCGGACTGGACCACGCCCACGGTCACGCCGAGCATCTCGTAGACGGGGCGCATCCACTCGGCGTCGCGGCGGGCGAGGTAGTCGTTGACCGTCACGACGTGCACGCCCTTCCCGGGCAGCGAGTTGAGCACCACCGGGAGCGTGGCGGTGAGGGTCTTGCCCTCGCCGGTCTTCATCTCCGCGATCGAGCCGTCGTGGAGGACCATGCCGCCGATCAGCTGCACGTCGAAGTGGCGCTGGCCGAGCGTGCGCTTGGCCGCCTCGCGGGTCAGCGCGAACGACTCGGGGAGGAGGTCGTCGAGGGGCTCGCCGTTGCGCGCGCGCTCGCGGAGGGCGTCGGCGCGCTCGCGCAGCTCGTGGTCGTCGTCGAGCTCGAGCTCCGGCTCGAAGTCGTTGATCCGGGCGACCCTCCTCTCGAAGTTCTTGAACTTCTTGGACTCCCCCATCCGGAGGGCGCGGTCGAGTAGGGACATAGGGCGAGGTTAGCGGCTTCTACAGGGGCCGCCGGGGTCCTTTCCGGAGCCTTTAGGGGGCGGCCGGACGAGCCTCGGGACGGGCGCTCTGGCGGCGCCCGCGGCGCTTGTCGCGGTGGCGCTTGACCTGCCGCGCGATGTCCTCAGCCACCAGGTTGATGGCGTGCCCGATGTTGTCCGACGCCTCCCGCGCGCGCAGGGTGGTTCCCTTGAGCCTCAGCGTGACCTCCGCAACCTCCCGGTCGCGGATCGAGGGGTTCTTCTCCTCCGACAGCTCGACGTCGAGCTCGGCCAGCTCGGAGACCTGCTTGGCGACCTTCTCGAATCGGCGCTCGATCCGGGACCGAAGGTCGTCGTCCACGACCACTCCGTTGCGTCCCTTGACCTCGATTCGCATGCGAGCCTCCTCTGGATCGCTGTGGTGAGGGGATGCTACGCCTGCGGCCCGACGCACGCGAGTGCAATCGCGCAAGCGCGCGGGCTCCCGGCGCCGAGGCGCCTCACTTCTTGAGCCGACGCGGATGCGCATGCGCTCACCGGCCGGGCGTTCGCGCGTATGCGACCGCGCGCACCTCACCCGCTCCGGTCGCCCGCAGGACGGCGGCGCAGGCGGCCAGCGTGCCGCCGGTCGTGACGACGTCGTCGACGAGGAGCGCGCGCTGCGGAGCCGCTGCGACGGCGCGGATCGTCCCGGGCGGGCCGGCGAGCCGCTCCGAGCGCCCGCGGCCGACCTGGGCGCCGGCCGAGCCGGCGCGCGCGAGGCAGCGGCGCAGCTCGAGCCCGGTGCGCTCGGCGAGCGCGCCGGCGAGCAGCAGCGCCTGGTCGTAGCCGCGGCGGCGCAGCCGGCGCGGGTGCAGCGGCACCGGCACGAGCACCGTCGGCGGCCCGAGCAGCGCGGCCGGGGCGTTCGCCGCGATCTGCGCGGCCATCGTGTCGGCGGCCCGCCAGGCCCCGCCGAACTTGAGCGCGCGCACGAGCCCGCGCGCGGGACCCTCGTAGGCGACGGGGGCCCACACCGTCATCGCCGCCGCCGTAGCGAAACCGGGTCCGAGCCAGGTGAGAGCGGAGCGGCACGCGCCGCAGAGCGGCTCCGCGGGCCCCGCCACGCCGCCGCAGCCCGCGCAGAGCGGCGGGGCGAGGGGGGCGAGCAGGCCGGCCAGGCGCATGGCCCGACGATCCCAGGGCGCGCGTG
The DNA here is from genome assembly GCA_036389835.1 of Thermoleophilaceae bacterium. GTDB lineage: Bacteria > Actinomycetota > Thermoleophilia > Solirubrobacterales > Thermoleophilaceae > AC-37. Next base: position 20,922 of record DASVWC010000040.1, read on the forward strand.
CCAGGAGGGTCACGACTGCAACGATTGGGCGACAGGTGAGCGTCGTCGCCGCAAATCCAGAGCTGCACTGGACCCTCGAGGCCGGGCCGATCGCCGCGCTGGCGCTCGGCTCGCTCCTCTACGTGCGCCGCTTCCGCGCCGCCCGCCGCGAGGCCGGCGGCCGCGGCGCCGGCCCGCTCCAGGCGGGGGCGTTCGCGCTCGCGATGCTGGTCCTCGCCGCCGCGCTGATCTCGCCGCTCGACCGCCTCGGCGAGGACCACCTCTTCGCCGCCCACATGGCCCAGCACATCCTGCTCGGCGACATCGGCCCGCTGCTCGTGCTGCTCGCGCTCTCGCGCGTGATCATGCGCCCGGCCACCCGCCGCCTGCACGGCGTGGAGCGCCGGCTCGGCGCGCTCGCGAGCCCGGTCGCGTTCATCGTCCTCTGGCTCGCCCTCGTCTACCTCTGGCACATCCCGGCGCTCTACGTCGCCGCGATCGATCATCCACCCCTCCACGCGCTCGAGCACGTCACCTTCTTCGGCGCCGGCATCCTCGTCTGGTGGCCGCTGATCCAGCCGGTGCCGATGCGCCGGCCGCTCAGGGGCATGGCGCCGCTCGTCTACATCTTCAGCGCCAAGGTCGGGCTGGCCGCGCTCGGGATCTACCTGACCTGGTCGAGCGGGCTCGCCTACGACCACTACGGCGAGGTGCCGCGCGTGTGGGGCCTCAGCCCGGTCGAGGACCAGAACGTGGGCGGCGCGATGATGATGGTCGAGCAGTCGGTGGTGCTCGTGATCGTGCTGGTCGTGCTGTTCGCGCGGATGCTCCGCCAGTCCGAGGAGGAGGAGCGCCGGCGCGAGCGGCTCGAGGACGCGGCGGCCGCGTGAGCGCCCTGCTCGATCGCCTCGGCATGGAGCGGCCGGTGGTCCAGGCCGGGATGGGCGGCGGCCTCGCGCGTGCGCGGCTCGCGGCGGCCGTCTCCGAGGCGGGCGGGCTGGGCACGGTCGGCTTCCTGGCGCCTGGGGACCTGCGCACCGAGATCGGCGCCGCGCGCGAGCGGACGGGCCGGCCGGTGGCCGCCAACCTGCTGCTGCCGTTCGCGCGCGCCGCCCACTTCGAGGCGGCGAGCGAGGCCGACGTGGTGGTCACCTTCTGGGGCCGCCCGCGGCGGAGGACCGACCGCCCCTGGATCCACCAGTGCGGCTCGGTCGAGGAGGCGCGCGCGGCGCAGGCCGCGGGCGCCGACGCGGTGATCGTCCAGGGCGTCGAGGCCGGCGGCCACGTGCGCGGCACGCTCCCCGCGCTGGAGCTCCTGGCCCGGGCGCGCGCCGCGCTGCCCGCCGGCTACCCGCTGCTGCTCGCCGGCGGGATCGCGACCGCCGCCGACGTGCGCGAGGCGCTCGCCGCCGGCGCCGACGCGGCGGTGCTCGGGACGCGCTTCCTCCTCACCCCCGAGAGCGGCGCGCACGCCGCCTACAAGCAGAGGCTGCTGAACGCCGAGGAGACGGTCCTCACCGAGCTGTTCGGGGCGGGCTGGCCCGCGAAGCACCGGGTCGTGCCCAACCAGGCGCTCGAGCGCTGGGGGGCGAACAGGGCCGTGCGAACGCTGAACCGCGTGTCGGCTCCGCTGCTCGCCCGCACGCCCGTGCGCCTGCAGATGAGGATGGCCGCCCGCCAGAGCCTGCGCATGCCGGTCTTCGGGCCCGTGGCCGCGACCGAGGACGGCCCGGCGTCGCTCCTCGACACGGGCCCGCTCTACGCCGGCGAGACCGTCGCCCGGATCGAGGACCTCCGCCCGGCGCCCGAGCTCGTGCGCGAGCTGGCGCCCTAGAACGACGAAAGCCCCGCCATCCGTGACGGGGCCCCATCGGTCGCATCCCTGCGACCCGTCCTTGCGCGCGTTCCTGCGCTTGCGCGAGACGCGCGCGGCGCCTCGATCCCTACAACGACGCGGCGAGGCGGAGGTTGCGGAGTTACGTCGGACCTGGCGCGCGGAGGTCAGCCAGCGGACGCATCGCGTCGACGATCCCGCCGCGGCCGAGGATCGCGCCGATCGCGATCGTGCCGGGCGCCACCTCGGTGCCCGGGAAGACGATCGTGTCCCGCAGCGCCGCGCCGTCGCCGATCCGGCAGCCGTCGCCGATCGCCACCGGCCCCATCAGCCGCACGTCGTCGCCGACGTCCACGCCCTGGCCGACCCAGACCGGCGGGTCGCCCTCCGGCTCACCCGTCAGCTCGAGCTCGAGCCGCCCCTCGAGCGCGTCCCAGGTGCCCTGGCGCAGCTCCGCCAGCGAGCCGACGTCGTTCCAGTACTCCCGGGTCTCGTGCACGTGGAAGGGGACGTCGTTCTCGAGCAGGGCCGGGAACACGTCGTTGGCCCAGTCGGCGAACGGCTCCTGCGGGAAGTACTCGAAGATCTCGGGGCTGAAGCAGTAGATGCCGCAGTTGCCCAGGTGCGAGAGCGCCTCGGAGGTCGGCGGCTTCTCCTGGAAGCCCTGGATCCGGCCGTCGGAGTCGTGGATCACCACGCCGTACTCCTCGGTCTCCTCGACGTGCTTGACGGTCAGCGTGGCGATCCCGCCGCTGGCCCGGTGGCGCTCCACCAGCGCGTTCAGGTCCACGTCCGTGAGCGCGTCGCCGGAGATCACCACGACCGGGTCGTCGCCGAAGAAGTCGGCCACGTTGCGCACGCCCCCGGCCGTGCCGAGCAGCTCCTCCTCGTAGCGGTACTCGACGCGGTCGCCGAAGTAGCCGCGGACGGCGTCCGGGAAGTAGTGCAGGTTGGCGATCACCTCGTCGAAGCCCTGGCGCTCGAGGTGCCCGAGGATGTGCGCCATCACCGGGCGGTCGAGCACCGGCACCATCGGCTTCGGGATCTCGTACGTGATCGGGCGTAGACGGGTGCCGAGCCCCGCCGCTAGGACCATGGCCTTCATGCGGCGGGCGAGGCTAGCGGGTGATGCGCTCGCAGCGGCGGAAGCGGTCCTTGCGGTCCGCCTTCACCACGTCGCGGCCGGGGCCGCACTCGACGATCTCCGAGCGCCCGTTGCGCGCGTAGATGCGGTCGTCGCCCGGGCCGCCGTCGTAGCGGTTGATCCCGCGGCGGCCGTAGAGGCGGTCGTCGCCGTCGCCGCCGCGGATGCGGTCGTCGCCGCTGCCGCCGTCCACGAGGTCGTCGCCGTCGCCGCCGTCGATGATGTCGTCGCCCTTCTCGCCGTAGACGCAGTCGTCGCCGGCGAGGCCGAAGAGGAAGTCGATGTCGGTGCGGCCGGTGATCAGGTCGCCGGCCGGCGAGCCGGTGAGGATGTCGGTGCGCCCGGCGCCGCGGACCAGGTTCTGGCAGCGGCCGGAGCGCAGCGCGTTGACGATCGTCCCGAACGCGACGTACTCGCCGAAGCGGGCCCCGACCGGGTCGTAGAGCTCCACGCGGAAGCTCTCGTCGGGCTCGAAGAAGCGGTCGACGTTGGTGCCGATCCCGATCGGCGCCGAGGTCTGGCCGGGCGGGATCGTCACGCTGCCCCTGCGCCCGCCGAAGTCGAGCCCGGTCGCGGCGGTCCCCTCGCCGGTGACGTAGCTGACCGTGACCGGCTGGTCGCTCGGCCGGCTCAGGGTGGCGGTGAACACGAGCACCTGCCCCTCGACGGCGGTGCCGCCGGTCAGGTTGATCACCGGGAGCGCGGGCGACTGCTGGGGCGGCGGCTCGGACGCCGGCGGCGCCGCGGTGCCGTCGACGATCCGCGCCGCGGCCATCCCCTCCCCGTCGTTTCCGCCGACCACGAGCTTCCCGTCGGGCTGGACGGCGAGGTCGCGCGCCGAGAACCGGCCGATCGAATCGAAGACGCGCTTGCCCCCGTCGCCGAAGCCGGCAACCGGCTGGCCCTGCGGCGTCACCTCGAGCACGGCCAGGCGCGGCGTGCCCTCCGGCGGGCTGACCGTGCCGGCGAGCGCGTAGTCGCCGCCGGCGGCGATGGCGACCCCGGTCGCACGTGCGGCCAGGTCGAAGTGGCGCAGGCCGCCGGGGCCGAAGCCCGTGTCCGGGCGGCCGGAGGAGTCGAGCTCGAGGGCGGCCATGTCGCCCTCGAGGTCGTAGCCTCCGAACAGGACGCCCCCGCCCGGCGTGGCGACCGCGTCGAGCCCGTCGAACACGCCGGTCGTGTAGAGGCCGTCCGCGAGCCCGAACGACCCGTCGCGCGACCCGTCCGGCATCAGGCGGAACGCCAGCCAGGAGAAGGCTGCGTTCTGCTCGCTGAAACCGGCCACCACGATCCGGTCGCCCTGGAGGGCCACGGCGCGGGGGCGATCCGAGGCCATGACGTCCACGGTCGTCGTGCCGTCGCCGGCGAAGCTCGTGTCGAGGCTGCCGTCGGTCCGCAGCCGGGTGACGCCGTAGTCGCTCGCGGAGCCGGCCGAGACGCTCCCGGCGACCACGATGCGCCCGTTCGGCTGGAGCTGCATCGCGGTCGGGCTGCTGTGGCCGGCCGCGAAGTCGAACACGGCGGCGCCGTCGCCCGAGAAGGTCGGGTCCGGGTCGCCCCCGGACGTGAGGCGGAACACGATCCCCTCACCGTCCTCGAGCGGCTCCACGATCCCGGCCACCACGATCTTGCCGTCGGGCTGGACCGCGACGTCGCGCGCGCTCACCCCGCCCGGCGCGCCCACGATCGCGACGCCGTCGCCCGAGAAGGTCGGATCCAACTCGCCCGAAGCCGTGAGGCGCGCGACGTACGACGTCGTGTCGCCGCCGGGGACGTCGCCGACGGCGATGACCTTCCCGTCGGGCTGGACCGCGACGTCGGCGCTGTTGCCGAATGGGAGGTGGGCGACCCCCGCGGCCCCGAAGCTCGCGTCGACGTCGCCGTCGGCCGCGAGCGCAGGCGCGGACAGCGCGAGGAAGGCCGCCGCGGCCGCCGTCAGCGTCGTCCATGACGTCAGGCGCATCGAGCCCAGCTTGTGCCACACCCGCCCGATTTGTCAAGCCGCCCCGCGGCGCCCGGCGCCCTAGAGCCAGCTGTGCAGGTACTCGCGCTGGGCGTCGGTGAGCGAGTCGATCCGCACGCCGAGCGCCGCGAGCTCGAGCCGCGCGACCTCGCGGTCGATCTCCTCGGGCACCCCGTGCACCCCCGGCTCGAGGCCGCCGGCCACGATCCGCTCGACCGCGAGCGCCTGGGTGGCGAAGCCTACGTCCATCACCGCCGGCGGGTGCCCCTCGGCCGACGCCAGGTTCACGACCCGTCCCTCGGCCAGCAGGTGCAGGCGGCGGCCGCCCGCGAGCCGGTGCTCGCGGACCAGCGGCCGGACCTCGCGGCTCGACTCGCTCAGCTCGCCGAGGGCGGCGATGTCGATCTCGACGTCGAAGTGGCCGGCGTTGCAGAGGATCGCGCCGTCCTTCATCGCCTCGAAGTGGCGGGTGGTGAGCGCGTCGCGCCCGCCGGTCGCGGTCACGAACACGTCCCCCTCCGCGGCGGCGGCGTCCGCGGGCATGACGCGGTAGCCCTCCATCGCCGCCTCGAGCGCGGCCAGCGGGTCCACCTCGCACACGATCACGTGGGCGCCGAGGCCCTTCGCGCGCAGCGCCACGCCGCGCCCGCAGCCGCCGAAGCCGACCACCACGACCGTGCGCCCGGCCAGCAGCACGTTGGTCGCGCGCAGGATCCCGTCGAGGGTGGACTGGCCGGTGCCGTAGCGGGTGTCGAACAGGCGCGCGGTGCGGCCCTCGTGCACCGCGATGACCGGGAAGGACAGGTCGGCCGCCCGCAGCCGGATCGCCCCGGTGGTCGTCTCCTCCGTCCCGCCGAGCACGTCGCCCGCCGCGCGCAGCGCGAGGTCCGCCCCGTCGTCCAGCGTCACCCGCGGCTCGCGCGCCAGCACCGCGTCGATGTTGCGCTCGTACGACGCAGGGTCTGAGTGCACCTCCACCCCGTCCGCCTCGAGCGCGGCCGCGACGTCCGGCTGGGTCGAGAGCGGGTTGGCGGCGCAGAGCGCCACGCGCGCCCCGCCGCCGGTGAGCACCCGGACCAGGTTGGCCGTCTCAGCGGTCACGTGCAGGCAGGCGCCCACCACCAGCCCGTCGAACGGCCGCTCCGCGGCGAAGCGCTCGCCCACGCCGCGGAGCACGGGCATGTGAGCGCCCGCCCACTGGACCCGCGTGTTGGCGATCGGCCTAGTACCGGTAGTGATCGGGCTTGTACGGCCCCTCGACCGGCACGCCGATGTACTCGGCCTGCTCCGGCGAGAGCTGGGTGAGCTTCACGCCGAGCGAGTCGAGGTGCAGCCGGGCGACCTTCTCGTCGAGGTGCTTCGGCAGCACGTAGACCTTCTTCTCGTAGTCGTCGTTCTTGGTCCAGAGCTCGATCTGGGCGATCGTCTGGTTGGTGAACGAGTTCGACATCACGAACGACGGGTGGCCGGTCGCGTTGCCGAGGTTCAGCAGGCGCCCCTCGGAGAGGACGATCACGCTGTGGCCGTCCGAGAAGACCCACTCGTCGACCTGCGGCTTGATGTTGACCTTCTCCACGTCCTCGCGCTCGCCGAGCCCGGCCATGTCGATCTCGTTGTCGAAGTGGCCGATGTTCCCGACGATGGCCTGGTGCTTCATGCGGGCCATGTGGTCGGCGGTGATGATGTCCTTGTTGCCGGTGGCGGTCACGAAGATGTCCACCTCGCCGACCACGTCGTCGAGCCGGACCACCTGGTAGCCCTCCATCGCGGCCTGGAGCGCGCAGATCGGGTCGATCTCCGAGATCAGCACGCGCGCGCCCTGGCCCTTCAGCGAGTCCGCGCAGCCCTTGCCGACGTCGCCGTAGCCGCAGATCAGCGCGGTCTTGCCGGCGATCATCACGTCGGTCCCGCGGTTGATGCCGTCGACCAGCGAGTGGCGGCAGCCGTAGAGGTTGTCGAACTTCGACTTGGTGACCGAGTCGTTCACGTTGATGGCGGGGAAGAGCAGGGTGCCCTCCTCCTGCATCTGGTAGAGCCGGTGGACCCCGGTCGTCGTCTCCTCGGTCACGCCCTTGATGCGCTCGGCCGTGCGCGTCCAGCGCTGCGGGTCCTCGGCGATCGTGCGGCGCAGGGTCTCGAGGATGTAGCCGTACTCCTCCGGGTCGGTCTTGGCCGGGTAGGGAACCTCGCCGGCCTTCTCGAACTCGGCGCCCTTGTGGACGAGCAGCGTGGCGTCGCCGCCGTCGTCGAGGATCATGTTCGGACCCTCGCCGCCGGGCCAGTCGAGCGCGCGGTCGGTGCACCACCAGTACTCCTCGAGCGTCTCGCCCTTCCAGGCGTAGACCGGGACGCCGCGCGGGTCGTCCGGGGTGCCGTCGGGGCCGACGACGACCGCGGCGGCCGCGTGGTCCTGGGTCGAGAAGATGTTGCAGGAGACCCAGCGGACCTCGGCGCCGAGCGCGGTCAGCGTCTCGATCAGGACGGCGGTCTGGATCGTCATGTGGAGCGAGCCCATGATCTTCGCGCCCTTGAGCGGCTGCGAGGCGGCGAACTCCTCACGGGTCTTCATGAGGCCGGGCATCTCGTGCTCGGCGAGGCGGATCTCCTTGCGGCCGAACTCGGCGAGGCCGAGGTCGGCGACCTTGAAGTCGAGCTTGGCGGCGGTGTCCGGCGTGAGGGTGGTGGTCACTTGTTCTCCTGGTGCGGTCGGGGTCGTCAGCTGGCGAGCGCGAGCAGGCGCTGGTGCTTCTCCTGCTCGAAGCGCAGCCAGTCGCCGGCGGCGACGCCCTCCGGCTGCGCGGGCGCCGTCTCGAACCAGCTCGCGAGCGCCTCCTCCATGCCCTCCTCGCCGCGCATGCGCTTGGCGAAGGCCACGTCGGAGAGCGTGCAGTCGAACCGGGCCAGCAGCTCGCGCAGAGTCCTGAGGCGCTGCAGCTCGCCCGGTCCGTACACGCGGTACCCGGAGCCGTTCCTCGACGGCTCGACCAGCCCGACCCGCTCCACGTAGCGGAGCATGCGCGGCGACCAGCCAGTGGTCTCCGCCGCCTGATGGATCGTCAGCCCGTCGATGCGGTCAACCTTAGCACGGTCGTGTCAACCTTCGTCCAGGCGCGCCTTGAGCCGGTCGATCGCCTCGACCGGCGTCGGGTCCACCCCGCGGGCGTAGGCGAGCTGGACCGAGGTGAGGTCGCCGAGCATCACGAGCGAGAGGACGCGCTCGGTGGCGCTCGCGCCCATCGCCTCCACCGTGTGCACGGGGGTGCCCTCCGCCTCGAGCAGCTCGCCCGTGATCCCGATCCGGCGCTGGAGCCGGGCGTCGAGCCCCTCGTCGGTCAGGAGGATCGCGGCGAACGGGGCGAGGCCCGTCCCGTAGCCGCAGACCTCGTTGTGGTCGCCCTCGGGGAGCACCGTGCTGAAGGCGGGCACCTCCGCGTTCTCGTTGAGCTGCGTCTTCCAGCGCCGCGCGGGCGCGGCGGTGCGCCCGGCGCCGTGCACGATCGGGACCCGGTCCGCGAGCCGGCCCGCCAGCTCGGCCGGCAGCGGGGAGTCGGCGACGGCGCGCAGGCACGGAGCGGCCGCCTCCACCTCGTCGCGCAGCGAGGGCGCCGCTCCGCAGGCGGCCGCGCACTCGATCGCGGCCACCGTCATGTAGACGACGGCCGCGCGCGGCTGCATGCCGCCCGGCACGCCGATCACCGGCACGCCGTCCTCGCGGGCCCGCTGCGCGAGCGTCCCGCCGGTGGTGAGCACCACGCGCGGCGCGCCGAGCGCGCGGGCCGCGTCGTAGCAGGCGAGCGTCTCCTCGGTCTCGCCCGAGTAGCTGGCGCAGAGGATCAGCGAGTCGGCGCCCGTCCAGGGATCGAGCCCGTAGCCACGGCGCGTGCGGATCGGGCGCGCGGCGCGCTCGCCGACGATCGCCGCGGCCAGGTCGCCGCCGATCGCCGAGCCGCCCATGCCGGCCACGACGAGGCCGCCCGCGAGCTCGTGCCGCGGCAGGCCGGCGCCGTCGGCCCGCCAGAGCGCGTCCTCGATCTGATCCGGCTGGGCGAGGACGTCGTCGAGCATGCCCGCCGGGTCGGCGCTCATTCGACCGTCTCCCCCGGCTGCACGCGCCCATCGGGCTCCACCCGCGCGCCCTCCTCCACCACGGCGCCGGCGCCCACGATCGCGCGCTCGCAGACGTGCGCCCCGTCCCCGAGGCGGACGCCCTCCGCGAGCACGGCCGACTCCACCACGCAGTCGTGTCCCACGCGCACGCTCTCGTGGAGCACGGACCGATCCACCACCGACCGCTCCCCCACCACGCAGTGCGATCCGACCACCGACTGCGGACCGATCCGCGCACCGCTCGTGATCGAGCCCGCGTAGATCAGCGAGCCGGTCTCGTCGCTCGGCGGCAGCCGGCTCTCCACCCGCCGCGCCAGCAGGTCGTAGGTCGACTCGAGATAGCGCTCCGGCGTCCCGATGTCGATCCAGTAGCCCTCGGCCGGGTAGCCGTAGAGGACGCCCTCCGCCGCCATCCGCGGGAACACCTCGCGCTCGAAGGACACCGCCCGCCCCGGCTCGATCCGCTCCGCCACCGATGCCTCCAGCACGTACGCGCCGGCGTTGATGCGGTTGGTGGGCGGGTTCTCGACCTTCTCGAGGAACTCGACGACCCGGCCCTCCTCGTCGGTGGGCACGACGCCGTAGCTGGCCGTGTCCTCGACCGCCACGAGCGCGAGCGTCCCCTGCGCGCCGCTGCGCTCGTGCTGCGCGACCTCGGCGGAGAGGGCGAAGTCGGTGAGGGTGTCGCCGTTGAGGACGAGGAAGCGGTCGGCGAGCAGGCCCTCGTCGGCGGCGAGCCTGACCGGGCCGGCGGTCCCCAGCGGCTCCTCCTCGATCACGTAGCGCAGCCGCATCCCGTCGTAGATGTCGCCGAGCACCCGGCGCACGCCGTCGGAGCGGTAGCCGCACGAGAGGACCGCCTCGGTCACGCCGTGGCCGGCGAGCCAGTCGAGCATGAACGTGAGGAACGGCCGTCCGGCGAGCGGCATGGCGGGCTTCGGGACCGTCAGGGTGAGCGGCCGGAGCCGGGTGCCCTCGCCCCCTGCGAGGACGAGCGCCTGCAAGGCGACCTACCTCCCGATGCCCTCGTAGGCGTAGCCGGCGCCCGTGAGCAGGTCGGCGTCGAGGAAGTTGCGGCCGTCCACGACGAGCGGGCGCGCCATGCGGTGCTTGACCCCGTTGGTCCAGTCGAGCTCGCGGAACTCGGGCCACTCGGTCACGAGCACGGCGCCGTCGGCGCCGTCGAGCGCCTCCTCCGCGGAGTCGCAGATCCGCGCACCGCCCAGCATCTCGGAGGCGCGCTCGCTGGCGACCGGGTCGTAGACGCGCACGTGGGCGCCCTCGCTCTGGAGCCGGGCCGCCAGCACGAGGGCCGTCGCCTCGCGGACGTCGTCGGTGTTCGGCTTGAACGCGACCCCGAGCAGCGCGATCTCCTTGTTCACGAGCGAGCCGAGGTGCTTCTGGAGCTTGCCGATCGTGCGCCGCTTCTGGAGCTCGTTGACCTCGATGACGGCGGTCAGGAGCTGGAAGTGGTAGCCGGTGTTGCCGGCGAGCTGCTTGAGGGCGGAGACGTCCTTGGGGAAGCAGTTGTGTGTCACGAGCCCGCCGGTCGTCACGAAGGTGTGCGCGTCGGGCACCTCCATCGAGTAGACGGCCCCCGCGAAGCGCCGCCGCTCGGTCTTCGCCACTCGCACCCAGGCCGCGTTCCGCTGGCGGCGGCGCCGGTAGCCCGTCGGAGCGATGCGCTTCGACTGACGCGCGAGCGAGTCGCGAATGGGCTCTCGATCGCGCTCGGCAACGCACTCGAGCATTCGCTCGACCTGCGCGGCGCCGGCGATCGTGAGCCAGTAGGTGTCCGCCGTCGACTTCGCGGTACGGCCGACCCTCAGCCTGGCCACGACCCCGAGATCGCCGAGAAGGCGCAGCAGGCCGTCGGCGAGCTCGCGGCTGATCGTGCCCCACTCGAGCACCACGCTCGGTCCGCCGTTCACGTGCGACCACGAGCCGTCGCCTCGCCACATCCCGGAGACGAGGGCGCGCTTGTCCGCCTCGGCCTGGCTCCAGGCGGCGTCGGGGATGCGCTGCTCATAGCCGTTGCGGCCGAGCCCGAGCCCCTCCCACCAGCCCACGAGCAGCCGCGACGAGACCCGGACCTCCGTGCTGGTCGCCAGCCGCAGCACGCTCGCCTTGACCCCGCGGCTCTGCCAGAAGTCGCGCACCTCCTCGACGAGGTCCTGCTCGTCGGTCGGATGGAACGACCAGTGCAGGCGATGCCCCTGGCTCATGTGCCCCTCGGCGAGGTACAGGCCGACGACTCGCCAGAAGGCTTCGTCCATCCGGAGGCCGAACGGGATCGCAGTGCCGTTGCGCGCCGTCAGGGCGGTCGCCCCGGCGGTCGACACCCCGAGGCGGTGGGCCTCGTCCAGCCGCAGTGCCCCGCTGCGCAGGATGTCCGAGCGCCGCTGGGTGACGCCGCGAGGGTGCTCCAGCCCCGCGACCCAGCGCTCGCGCAGCGCCCCCGCCAGTGACTCGACCTCGGCCTGCGCGGGCCGGACGATGACGTCACTGGGCTGGAGCCCCGCCACCACGGCGCCCTCGAGCGGCTCGAGCGTCACGTCCTCGACGGCGGTCCGCGGCGCTCCCTGCGCCACCGGCAGCCAGTCGTCCTCCGTGCTGAGCTCGCTCGCGAGCTTGGTGCGCACATGGCGGCCGTCGGCGTCCGCCACGACGAAGGGGTGGTCGGCCGTCGCCGTCAGGCGCCGGCCCATCTTCGTCGTCACGTCCACGACCTCGCCGTCGTAGCCGCGCCGCGTGAGAACGCTGACCGGGAGGAACTCGGGCTTCGTCCTGCCGTCGCGCCATGAGAGGACCTCGAGCTCCTGGGGGCGCAGGACCTCGGGGTCGAGATGGTCGAGGTCCTGGTCCTCGGCCTCCTCGTCGAAGAGCTCGTCGAGGCGCACCAGGCGGCAGAGCCCGCCGCGGCGGATCAAGACGGTCTCCTCGCCGACGAGGCATGAACCGCCGTAGCCGATCCCCGCGCGCAGGAACTGCGTGCCGATCCGCTCGTCGAGGCCCATGCCGCGCGCGACCTCGGTCACGTCCGCCCCCAGCTCCTCGGAGACGTTCGCGATCTCGTTGATGAACGAGATCTTCGTGGCGAGGAAGGCGTTCGAGGCGAGCTTGACCATCTCGGCGCTGGCCACGTCGGTGCGCACGATCGGGCAGTCGAGCGGCTCGTAGAGGGCGGCGACGCGGTCGGCGAACTCCTGCGCGTCCGGCTCGGCCCCCACCACCACGCGGTCGGGGCGCATGAAGTCGGCGACCGCCGAGCCCTCCTTGAGGAACTCCGGGTTCGACACGTAGCCGAGCTCCTCGCGGCGGCGCCGGATCGAGCGCCCGGTGCCGACCGGGACCGTGCTCTTCATGACGATCGCGTGCTCGCGTGAGTCGCCGAGCTCCTCCACCACCCGCTCGACGCGCGAGAGGTCGGCGTCGCCCGAGTAGGTGGGCGGCGTGTCCACGCAGCAGAAGAGCAGCCGGGCGCCGGAGAGCACGTCGCCCATCTCGGTCGTGAAGTGCAGCCGCTCGGCGTTCTTCTCGAGCAGCTCGGCGAGGCCCGGCTCGTAGATCGGCACCTCGCCGCGGCGCAGCGACTCGACCTTCTCCTGCACGATGTCGCGGCAGTGGACCTCGTGGCCGAGCTCCGCGAAGCAGGCCGCGGTGACCAGGCCGACCCAGCCCGCGCCTATCACTCCTATGGGTTCGCGCTCCGCCATTCGCGGCGGTGAGGCTACAAGGGCTTGGTCGCCCTCACGAGCGCGAGCATCTCCTTCAGCGTCAGCTTGTGCGTGAGCGTGTTGGAGATCCAGTAGGCGCCCTGCCTGGTCCTCCAGGCGACCACCCGCACCCGGTCGCCGTCGTAGTAGACCTGCACCTTGCGGGCGCCGACGGTGCGGTCCTCGTGCGGGCCGGAGAGCATCGGCGGGTTGCGCCAGGTGGTGCCCTGCACGCCGTAGTAGTGGCCGATCTCGCCCTCGCTGACCACGATCCGGTAGGCGCGGTGCTTGCGGTTGCGCTTGCCGCGCAGGGTGTACGCGCGCGGCGGCGCCACGAACTGCGCACCCGGGGTGAGCATCCGCGGGTAGTAGACCTCGAGCCCGCGCAGCCCCTGGTTGACCACCTGGAGCGCCTGGTCCTTGCCGGTGCCGGAAGAATCGACCAGGCGGACGTCGCCCTCCTTCTTCTTCCTGCGCTTCTTCTTCTTGCGCTCCGGGTCGTCACTGTCAGCACCGAGGAACTCGTCGGCGAGCCGGTGGGCCGCCTCGGAGCTGGCGGTCACGTAGCTCTCGCCGATGTTGCCCTTGAACTGGACCTGGTGGATCGGCAGGTTGGCCGACGCGATCACGAGCTTGAGCAGGCGCAGCACGGTCTTGCGCGAGCCGATGTCCGACTGTGTGTACTTGCCGAAGATCTTGATCAGCTCGCGGCGGTCCTCGATGATCCGCTTGACGCCGACCTGCTGCTTGAGCGAGCGCAGGAAGCCCTGCTGGCGCGCGCCGCGGATCAGATCGTTGTCGGTGTGGCGGTAGCGGACGTAGTCGAGCGCGTCCTGGTCGCAGATCTTCTGATAGCCGGGCTTGATGTCGATCGTGGCGTACCCGCCCGGTCCGCCCCTGTCGTTGAAGTAGCGGCGGTCCACGTCCACGTAGACGCAGCCGAGCGCGTTCACGGCCTTCTTGAAGCCGCGGAAGTCCACGTTCACGACGTGGTTGACGCTGAGGCCGGTGAAGTCCTTGACGGTCCTGAGCGTGAGCTTCACGCCGCCGAGGGCGTAGGCGGCGTTGAGCTTGTCCACGCCGTGGCCGGGGATCTGGACCTTGAGGTCGCGCGGCAGCGAGAGCACCGCGATCCGCTTCTTCGACGGGTCGAGGCGGACCATCATCATCGTGTCCGAGAGCCCGCGCTCCCCGGTGTAGTCCGCGGCCCCCTTCGCGCGCGTGTCGCTGCCGATCAGCATGATGGTCTGCGGCTTGCCCGCGTCGGCCTGGGCCAGGTCGTTCTCGAGGTCGGAGACGTGGCCGCGCTGGAACTCGCGCGTGACCGCGTTCAGCTCGTCGAAGGCGGCGACGCCGGTCGCCCCGGCGGAGGCGAGCACGATCAGGAGCGCCCCGATCAGGTAGCGCTTGAAGATGCCGACCTTGGGCTCAGGCAATGCGGAGGTGCCCCCTCTCGAGCGCGCGGGGGAGGTCGGTCACGAAGCGGACGAGCGCCTGGCGGTAGCGCTCGAGCGACGGGATCGAGACCCACTCGTCGGGACCGTGGTGGCCGCCGCCGACCGGGCCGAACTCCACGGCGGGCACGCCGGCGTCGATGAAGCTGATCGCGTCGGAGGCGCCGTCGCGCCCGATCGAGACGCGGTCGGCCGGCAGCCAGTCGGAGACGCTGGCGGCGAGCACGGTCACGAACGGGTTGTCCTTGTCGACGTTGACGGGGTCACGCTGCAGTACAACCGACACCTCGGTGTCCGGGATGTCGCGGATCCCGGCGAGGATCGTGCGCGCGTCCTGACCCGGCAGGTAGCGGATGTCCACGTCGATCGTGCAGTGCCCCGGGACGGTGTTGATGCGGTCGCCGCCGGCGATGCGGCCGAGGCTGATCGACGGGCGGTCGAACAGCTCGGAGGCCTCGCGCGCGAACGGCATCGCCTGGATCTGGCGGAAGACGTCGACGGCCTTGAGTACGGCGTTGTCGCCCATCCACGGCGTGGACCCGTGGGCGGAGGTGCCGCTCACGTCGATGCGCAGCGCCAGCACGCCCTTGGCCTGCACGCCGATGCGGAGGTCGGTGGGCTCGCCGGTGATCGCGAAGTCACCGGTGTACCCCTTCTCCACGAGGTAGTCCGATCCTCGCGAGAACGGCTCGTCGGACTCCTCGTCGGAGACGCAGACGAAGTGCACGCGCACGTCGCGCTGGGCGCTCAGCTCGCGCACCGCGCACATCATCCCGGCGAGCCCGCCCTTCATGTCGTAGGCGCCGCGGCCGACGAGCTTCTCGCCCTCGACCCGCGGGCTGAACTGGTCGGGCCGCGCCGGGACCACGTCGAGGTGCCCGTGGAGGACGATCGTGGTGCCGGACTCCGCGCCCACCGTCGCGGCCAGCACCGGGAGCTCGTTGTGCTCGCCGTCCTTCACCGCGACGTCGTTGGACTCGAGCCAGCCCTTGACGAAGCCGGCGGCCGCCCGGATGCCGTCGAGCGTGGAGGTGTCGTAGGTGATCAGGCGCTCCGCGAGCGCGCGTTCCTGCACGCGGCGAGGATAACCACCGGCCCCGAGGCCAATTTGCCGCTAGCTTTGGCGCGCCGTGAGACCCTCGTTACGGTCCCTCGACGCGCGCCGGCTGCGCGATCTGGCCGTCTCGGACACGGGCCGGGCGGCCGGGCTCGCCGCCGCCGTGATCGTCGGCAACGTGCTCGCGCTCGGGTTCACGGTCGTGTTCGCGCGCATCCTCGGGGGGTCGGGCTACGGCTCGCTGGCCGCGCTGATCTCGGCCTTCATCATCCTCATGGTCCCGGGCCAGGCGCTCCAGACCACTGTCGCGCGCGAGGTGAGCACCGAGCTGGCGGCCGGCGACCCGGCGGCCGGCGCCGGGGTCAAGCGCTGGGTCTTCCGGCTCGCGCTGGCCGGGTTCGGCGTGGTGGTCGTATCGGTGCTGGCGCGCGACGTGCTGGCGGCGATGATCGGCGTGCACGAGCTGCCGTGGGCCGCCGCCGCCACGCTGCCCACCGGCGTCCTGTGGCTGATCCTCTCGGTCGAGCGCGGCGCGCTCCAGGGGTTCCAGGAGTACCGCATGGTCGGCGTGAGCATCGCCGTCGAGCAGGCGTTCCGGCTCCTGTTCGGCATCGTGCTCGTGCTGATGGTCTCCGGCGACAGAGCCGAGGTGACCGCCGCCTTCCTCGGCACCCCGCTCGCGCTGCTCGCGATCGGCCTCTGGCTCGTGATCCCGCTGCGCCGCCACCTGCCCCACCAGCGCCACGCCCACGAGCACCCGCTGCGCGAGCTGATCGGCCGCGCGGCGATCCCGGTGGCCGCCCTCGGGCTGGTCGCCTGGCTCCAGGACGGCCAGGTGATCATCGTCAAGCACCTCGCCTCCGACGACGCGGCCGGCGACTACGCCGCCGCCGCGGTCGCCGCCAAGGCGATCATGTGGGTGGCGATCGGGCTCTCGCTCTACCTGGTGCCGGAGGCGGCGCGGCGCACGCACCTCGGGCAGAGCGCCACCGGCGTGCTCGCGCGAACGCTCGGGATCATCGCCGCCATCGCGGTTCCGATGGTGCTCGTGTACGCGGCCGCCGGCGCGCCGATCCTGCGGATCGCGTTCAAGCTCGACGGGGCCGCCGGCGCGCTGCCGTGGCTCGGGCTCGCCATGTCGCTGCTCGCCCTGACCTACCTGGCCGTGCAGTACCAGCTCGCGCTGCACAAGGCCGGCTTCATCGCGGTGCTGGCGCTGGCCGCCGCCGCGCAGCCCGCGGCGATGATCGCGATCGGCGGCGAGGAGCTGACCACGATCGCGCTCGGCCTGCTCGGCCTCAACGCCCTGCTCGCCGTGGCGCTGGTGATGCTCGCCTTCCGCGCGGTGGGGCGGGTGCGCGAGATCCCGGACGAGACCGCCACGGCGCCGGTGCCGGGGTCCGAGTCGGCCGTGGCCTGAGCGGCTCCTGGACTACGCCGCGTAGACCTCCGCCAGGTCGGCCAGCAGGCCGCGCAGGCCGCCCGCGTCCGCGCGCTCGCGCTGCCACTCCGCGCCGGGCTGGTGGGCCAGGTCGCGCACGCGCGCCAGCTCGGCCTCGCAGCCGAGGTCCTGCGCGTGCGGCTCGCACGCGGCCAGCAGCTCCTGCGCGATCGTGCGGGCCGGCACCGACAGGCCGCGCTCGGGGTCGAGGAAGGAGGCGTCCATGCCGTCGCGGGCGGCCAGGAAGCGGTTCTCGTGGATCGCCTCGGGGAGGTCGAGGAGCGCCTGCGAGGCCCAGCCCTCCTCGCACTCGAGCCGCGCGAGGCACTGCACCAGCGCCGTGAGCGCGCCGGTCTGCCCGGCCGTTGCCTGCGCGTCCATGATCCGCACCTCGACGGTGCCGAAGCGCGGCTGCAGGCGCACGTCCCACCAGAGGAAGGACGGGTCCGGGAAGGCGTCGCAGCGGACCATCGTGTCGATCGCCTCGACCCACTCCTCGTAGTCGCGGAACGCGCGCGGCACGCCCACGCGGGGGAAGGCCTGGAACAGCGGGGTGCGCGCCGAGGCGAGGCCGGTGTCGCGGCCCTGCCAGAACGGCGAGCTGCCGGACAGCGCGAGCAGCAGCGGCAGGTGCGCGCGCAGGCGGTTGGCGGCGCGGACGGCCGCGTTGGGCGTCCCGATCCCCACGTGCACGTGCAGCGCGTGGGTCGGCTCGCGCCGCGCGAGCTCGCGCAGCGATCCGTAGAGGAACTGGTAGCGCTCGCCGCCCGAGACGACCACGTCGCTCCAGATGGCGAACGGGTGGGTGCCGGCGCTCGCGACCGCCAGGCCCCGGCGGCGCAGCTCGACGGCGAGGCCGGCGCGCAGCGACGCGAGCTCGTCGATCCCGTCCGAGACGCGCGTGTGCACGCCGGTGGCGAGCTCCAGCGCCGAGCCGTGCGTCTCGGCGGTCGCGTGGCTGGCGATGCCGCGCGGGAGGCCGGCCAGCACGTCCTCGCACGTCTGCGAGAGCTTCCACTCGCCGGGCTCGAGCAGCATCGCCTCCTCCTCGATCCCGACCGTGTAGGCGGACGGGTGGGGCCGCCAGTCCGCCCACGAGCGGCCGGTGGAGGGGCCGGGTCGCAACCCCGTCGTCACGCCGCGAGTCGCTCCTCGTCGCTCGCGACGGCGCGCCGGCGCGCCGCGTCCACGAACGCGTCGAACAGCGCGAGCTGCTCGGGCGCCTCCATGCACTCGGCGTGCCACTGGACGCCGACCACGAAGTCCGGCCCGCCGTGCTCGATCGCCTCGATCACCCCGTCGTCCGCGTGCGCCACCGCCCGCAGCCCGCGCCCCAGCCTGCGCACCGCCTGGTGGTGGTACGAGTTGACCGTCACCCGCTCGGAGCCGAGGACGCGGCCGACCGTGCTGTCGGGCTCGACCCGGATCGCGTGCCGGGCGGCGGGACCCTCCGAACCGGGGCGGCGGTGCTGGACCCGGTCGCCGGCGTCGTCGGGCAGATGCATGTGCAGGCTGCCGCCGAGCGCCACGTTGAGAACCTGCGCGCCGCGGCAGATCGCGAGCACGGGTATGCAGCGCGCCCGAGCGGCCCAGGTGACGGCCAGCTCGAAGCGGTCGAGCGCGGGCTCGGTGGGGCCGAGCTTGGGGTGCGCCTCGCCGCCGTACGAGCGCGGGTCGATGTCCGGCCCGCCGGCGATGCAGACGCCCGACAGCCGCCCGAGCAGCGGGTCGATCGCCCGCGGGCCCATCGGCGGCAGGATCACCGGGATGCCGCCGGCCCGCTCGACCGCCTCGAAGTACTTGAACCCGAGCGCGAGGTCCTTGCGCGGGGGGTCGCCCTCGGGCGTGGGCTTGAACTCGTCCTGACCGCGGACCTCCGAGGTCGTCAGGCCGATCAGCGGCGGCCCGCCTAGCTGAGCACCCATGTGTCCTTCCCCCCTCCGTTCTGCGAGCTGTTGACCACGAGCGCGCCCGGATCCAGCGCGACCCTCGTGAGGCCGCCGGGCACCACGTGGACATGCTCGCCCGAGGACAGGACGAATGCGCGCAGGTCGACGTGCCGCGGCTCGAAGCGGCCGCCGCAGACCGTCGGGTGCACCGACAGCGGGACCGTCTCCTGCGCGATGAAGCGGTCGGGCCGCGCGGCGATCATCCGCGCCACCTGCGCCAGGTCGTCGGGCCGGGCGTGCGGGCCGATCACGACGCCGCGGCCGCCGTAGTCCGAGCGCGGCTTGACGACCAGCTCGCCGAGCCGGCCGAGCACGTACCCGAGCGTCGCCGGGTCGACCAGGTCGTAGGTGGGCACCGAGCGCACGAGCGGCTCCTCGCCGAGGTAGAAGCGGACCATGTCCTCCACGTACGCGTGCACGAGCTTGTCGTCGGCCACGCCGGTGCCCGGCGCGTTCGCGACGGTGAGCGTGCCGTTGCGGACCGGCCCGAGCAGCGAGACGAGGCGCGTGGAGCGGCCGTTCGGCTCGCGCAGCGCGTCCTCGTCGGTGCGGCGGTAGATCACGTCCACCGGGCGGCGGCGCCCGTCGACCGTCGCGTGCGCGCGGCCGCCGCGCACGTCGAGGTCCTCCCAGGTGACGACCGGGACCCCGAGCCGGCGTCCCAGCCGCCTGTGCTCGAACCACGCGCTGTTGCCCGGCCCGTTCGTCAGCAGGACGACGCTCGGTTCCCCGGCGCCCTCCGGCGCGGCCGCCCGCAGCGCGGCGGCGAGGAACTCGTACGACTCGTCGAAGCCGGCCGCGCTCGGGGCGTCGAGCAGCTCGCCGACGACGTCGCGCGCCACCTCCGCGTAGGTGACCCCCGACGGCGTCCGGACGTTGTCCTCGAGCACCATGAAGCGCCCCTTGGCGTCGCGCACGACGTCGAGCCCCGCCACGGCGATCCGCGCGCTCTGCACGGGCACGCCGCTCATCCACGGCTCGAAGTGGTCGGCCGACTCGATCACGCGCGCCGGGATCACGCCCTCGGTCACCGCGCGCCGGTCGGAGTAGACGTCGTCGAGGAACGCGTTGAGCGTCCGCACGCGCTGGGCCAGGCCCGCCGCCAGCGTGTCCCACTCGTCCGGCGTGACCAGGCGGGGGACCGGGTCGACCACGAACGCGTCGCTGTCGCCGAAGTACGCCCCGCGCTCGCGGACCGCCGCGGCGCTGGCCCGCGCGAGCTCCCTCGGCTCGCGGCCGGCGAGGGCGCGCAGCACCGGCTCGTAGTGGGCGCGGGGGCGCCCGTCCGCGTCGAACGCCTCGTCGTGGAAGCGCTCGTCGATCGCGTAGGGGCTGGTGAGCTGCGAACGCGTCGTGGTCGCGTCCATGTGCATGTAACTACCCGGCACGGGTGGAAGTCAGCGAGTTCCGGGAAACGATCGGCTGCGCGGTCACCGTCGCAGGATCGACGAGCGCGCGCGTGTCGCACATGGCCCTGCGTAGGAAATCTCGGCGCCGCGCCCCGACCGCGTGTCGAACCCCCCGCGGGCTCGCGACCGCGCCGGTCGCGGGTGGGGCCGGGCCGCGCGGGTACGGTATCCGCGGTGGAGGGTGCGCAGGAGAGCCACGGGTCCGATACGGGCCGTCCCGAGCGGGAGGAGGAGACGTCCAAGGTCCGCGAGCTCTTCGAGAAGCTCGAGGAGCGCCGCGAGGCGTACGCCGAGCGCGGGCTCGCCTACCGCGTGGTGTGGACCACCGCCGGCTTCACGGTCGTGCTCGCCGGCGCGGCGATGCTCGTCCTGCCGGGCCCCGCCCTCGCCGTCATCCCGGTCGGGCTCGCGATGCTCGCGCTCCAGTTCGCGTGGGCCGAGCGGCTGCTCGAGATCGCGGTGGACAAGGCCGAGGCGGCCGGGAAGGCGGCCGGGGAGACGAGCACCAAGCAGCGGATCGCGGGGGCCATAGCGGTGGCGCTCGCGGCCGCCGCGGCGGTCGCCGCCGCGATCGCCTGGGACATACCGCTGCTCCCGGTCTGAGGCTTGCGCGCCGCCTGGCGTGAGAGGGCGTTCCCGCTCGGCCTCGCCGCGGCGGCGTACGCGATCGCGCTGCTCCAGCGGCCGGGCGAGGGGTCGTTCGACACGAAGGTCGACCTGCACGTGGACCCGTCCGGGTTCATCGGCCGCGTGGCCGACGTGTGGAGCCCGACCGCCGGGCTCGGCCACATCCAGGGCGGCCAGTACAGCGGCTACCTCTGGCCGATGGGCCCGTTCTTCGCGGCGCTGCGCGAGCTCGGGCTCTCGCCGTGGCTCGTCCAGCGGCTGTGGCTGGGGACCCTGCTCGCGCTCGCCGCGTGGGGCACCGTGCGCCTGCTCGACCGCCTGCTCGGGCGCCCGCGCGGCGTCGCGCACGCCGTGGCCGGCGCGCTGGTCGTGCTCAACCCGTACGTCGTCGTCTTCACCAACCGCACGACGTTCACGCTGATCGGCTACGCCGCGCTGCCGTGGCTGCTCCTGCTCGTCCACCGCGGGGTGCGCGAGCCGCGCCGGCTCTGGTGGGCGGCGGCGTTCGCCCTGATCGTCACGTCGCTGGGCGGCGGGGTGAACGCCGCGGTGACGGCGTGGGTGCTGGTCGGCCCGCTGCTCCTGCTCCTCTACGAGCCGCTGCTCGGCGGGGTCAGCTGGCGCGGCGCGGGCGCGTTCGCCCTGCGGGCGGGCGCCGCGACCGCGCTGGCGTCCGTCTGGTGGGTCGTGCCGGCGCTCGTCCAGGCGAGCTACGGGCTCAACTTCCTCTCCTACACCGAGCAGATCGGCGCGATCTGGGCCACGACCAGCCTCAGCGAGAGCGTGCGGCTGATGGGCTACTGGCCCTCCTACCTCGGCGTCGGGTACGGGGACCGGCTCGAGCCGTACTTCGGCAGCTCGCCGTCGCTGCTGTTCGACCCCGCGGTCGTGATCGCGTCGCTGCTGGTCCCGGCGCTCGCGTTCGCCGGGTTCGCCTGGACGCGGCGCTGGCGCTACGGGCCGTTCTTCCTCGCGCTCGGCATCGCCGGCGCGCTGATCATGAGCGTCGGCTTCCCGGAGGGGACGCCGCTGCGCGAGGGTGCGACGTTCGCGATCAACCACTTCGACGCGGTCGAGTTCCTGCGCACCACCTACAAGGCCGGGCCGCTCGTGGCGCTGTCGGTCGCGTGCCTGGCGGGCGCGGGCGCGGCGGCGCTGGCGCGGCGGCTGGCGAGCCGGCCGCCGCGCGTGGCCGCGGCTCTCGGCGGCGCCGCGCTGGTCGCGCTCGCCGCGCTCCCGATGGTGCGCGGCGAGGCCGTCGAGCTCACCTACGACGAGGTGCCCGCGGCGTGGACGCAGGGCGCCGCCGGCCTCGACCGCGAGCTGCGTCCCAACACGCGCGCGCTGATGCTGCCCGGCCAGCCGTTCGCCTTCCACACGTGGGGCGGAACGGTGGACCCGATCCTGCCGGCGCTGACCGACCGGCCGGTGGCGGTGCGCAACGTCCCGCCCTACGACGACCTCCACGCGGTCGACATGCTCTGGACGGTCGACAACCTGGTCCAGCAGCAGCGGCTGCTGCCGGGGCAGCTCGCGCCGCTGCTCGACCTGATGAGCGCCGGAGCGGTGGTCACCAGCACCGACGACGACTTCGAGCGCAGCGGGGCGATGCCGCCGGCCCAGGCGGCGCGCGAGCTGGCGGGACAGGGACTGCGGCAGCCGGACCGCTCCTACGGCCCGAGCGCGAGCTTCCGGTCGCCGCGCGAGACGATCGACCCGCCGCTCACGCTGCCGCAGCTGCGCCGTTACGACGTCGCGGGGACGCGGGGCATCGTGCGGCTCCTGCCCGACCGCCCGGCGACGGTCGTGGACGGGTCGGCCGCCGGGGTGGCCGGGCTCGCGTCGATCGGCGGCCTCCGGCGGGGGCGGCCGCTGCTCTACGCGGCGGACCTGCCGGCGGACGAGCTGCGCGAGCGGGCGGGCGCGGGGGGCGAGGTGGTCATCACCGACTCGAACCGCCGGCGCGTGTTCGTGGCCTCGCGGCCGCGCCAGGCGTACGGCTGGACGCTGCCGGCCGGGCTCGGATTCTCGGAGGACGCGGCCACGCTCGACCCGTTCGAGGGTCACGGCGCCGACGCCCAGACCGTGGCGACCTACACGGGGGCGCGCGACGTGAGCGCGCCGTTCTCGCCCCAGTTCCCCCAGTTTCCCGAGCACCGTCCGTACGCGGCGTTCGACGGCGACCCCGCCACCGCCTGGCAGGCCGACCCGACCCTCGACGAGCCGCGCCACTGGGTCGAGGTCCGCTTCCGCGAGCCGCGCGACGTGCCCCGGCTCGACCTGCTCCCCGACGACTCGAACCCGAACGTCGTGGTCACCCGGGTCTCGGTGAACGGCCGCGAGCACGCGCTGCGGCCGGGTTGGAACCGGCTGGCCGTGGGGCTGAGGGGGGTGGACTCGGTGCGCGTGACCATCACCGAGCAGCGGACCGTCGGCGAGGCCGGCAGCGCGGGCGGGTTCCGCGAGGTGCGCGTGCCGGGGGTGACCGTGAGGGAGCTGCTGCGCCCGCCGACGCTGGCCGAGCGCGCGCTGCGCGGCGCCGACCTCGCGCGCACCCCGATGACGTATCTGTTCGAGCGCACGACCGCGGACGTCCCGTTCCGCCGCGGCGCGGTGCCGCCTCCGGCGCCGGTGGGCAACCGGGCCGAGTCCGAGGCGGCGCTCGCCCGCGCCGCGCAGGACCCCGAGCCGGACATACGCCGCGCGTTCAGCCCGCCCGCGGCGCGGCGCTGGAGCACCGAGGGCTGGGCGACGGTGACCCCGACCGCGCCGGACCCGGCACTCGACACGATGGCGGGCACGGCCGCCGGCGGCTCGAGCGCGTCGTCCTCGAGCCGCTTCGAGGGGCGGCCCGGGTTCCGCGCCTCGAGGGCGTTCGACGGCGACCCGCGGACGGCGTGGGTCGGCCAGTGGCTCGGCCGCGGCGCGTGGCTCGAGTGGCGCGGGCGGCGGGCCGTGCGCCTGAGCACGCTGCGCCTGGCCCCGGGGCCGGCGCCGGCGCGCCGGCCGGCGCGGGTGGCGCTGTCGTACCCGGGCGGGCGCACGCCGCCGCTGACGGTGGGCCGCGACGGGACGGTGACGCTGCCCCGGGCGGTGCGGGCCGCGCGCTTCCGGGTGGAGGTGCTCGCGGCGGGGCCGGGCAGCGCGGACGCGGTGGGAATCGGCGAGCTGTCCGCCCAGGGCCTGCCGCGGGCGGCGCGGCGGAGGCCGGGCGCGGCGCGGCGGAGGCCGGGCGCGGCGCGGCGGAGACCGGGCGCGGCGCGGCGGAGACCGGGCGCGGCGGGGCGGCCGCCGGCCGCCGCGACCGAGCTGGCGGGCGCCGCCGTCCGCTCCCGCTGCGGCGACCTCGCGGCCATCGCCGGCGGGCGCCGGCTCCTGCTCGCGGCGCGCGGCAACGTCGCCGACTTCGACGCCGGCCGGCCCCTGCGCGTGCGCTCCTGCGGCGACCCGCTCGCGCTGCCCGCCGGGCCCGCCGAGCTGCGCACCGAGACCGGCCTCCTGCGCCCGCTCCTCCTCGCCCTGCGCTCGCCGGCGGCCGCCCCGGCCCCGCGCGCGGCCGCGAGCCCCGGCGAGGTGCGCTCGCCCGGCCGCGCCGGGCGCGGCGAGCACACGGGCGTCCGCGTGGACGTGCGCGAGCCCGGCTGGCTCGTGCTCGGCGAGAGCTACAACCGCGGCTGGCGCGCGACCTGCGACGGGCGCTCGCTGGGCGCGCCGAGGGTGATCGACGGCTTCGCCAACGGCTGGCGCGTGGAGCCGGGCTGCCGCGACGTCGCCTTCCGGTTCGCCCCGCAGCGAGCCGTGGACGCGGGCTTCTGGGTCGGCGGCGCCGCCTGCCTCCTGCTGCTGGCGCTGGTCCTGCTGCGCCGCCCGCCGCGGCGCGGGCCGGACGCCGCCCCCGCCGAGCTGGCGGTCGGCGACGCCCGCCGCCCGTGGCCGGCGCGCGCCGCCGCGCTCGCCGGCCTCGCCGCCGGCGCCGCGCTCGGATTCGTGTTCGCGCTGCGCGCCGGGGTCGTGATCGCGCCGGCCGTCTTCCTGATCCTCTGGCGCGGCTGGCCGCCACGCGCGCTGATCCTCGGCGCGGCCGGGCTGCTCGTGGTGGTCGTGCCGGCGCTCTACCTGATCGTCCCGGGCCGCGACCGCGGCGGCTACGACACGCGCTTCGCGGTCGAGCACATCGCGGCGCACTGGGTGACCGTCGCCGCGGTGGTGCTGCTCGTGCTCGCCCTCTGGCGGACGGTCAGTACGGCCAGTCGCGCGAGCGGTGGCCGAGCGCGCGCGCCAGAGCCGGAACGCCGAGCACCAGCGCGACCTTGACCAGCACGTTGCGCGCGAACCACGGCAGCTCCGCGGCCTGCCGGGCGGCGTTGCGCGCCCGCGCGGCCGTGCCCAGCGGGCGCTCGGCGCGCCGGTACTCGGCCAGCGAGCGCGTGCGCCCCGCGTAGGCGAAGTCGCGGCCGAGGAACAGCAGCCGCAGGAAGGCGAGCGTCACACCGATCGACGAGAACGCGTCGTGCACGAGCAGCGTGCCGCCCGGCGCGACCCGCGCGCCCCAGCGGGCGATGTCGTCGCGCGCGGGGCCGTAGCGGTGCGCGCCGTCCACGTAGAGGAGCTCGACCGGGCCCTCCACCTCCGCCAGGGCGTCGGACGACATGCGCCGCACGTGCACGACGGCGTCCGCGATCCCCGCGCGCTCGAGGTTCGCGCGGAACGCGCGGTTGTCCGCCTCGCCCTCCTCGGAGCTGCCCTCGATCTGCTGCGGGCCGCGGTCGTTGCCGGCGTGCGGGTCGATCGCGATCACCCGCACGCCGCGGCCGGCGGCGCGCGCCAGGACGATCGCGGAGCGGCCGCGGTAGCTGCCTATCTCGACGATGCGGCCGCCGTCCGGCACCTCGCGGGCGCGGTCCCACAGGCGGCGCGCCTGGTCGTCCGAGAGCCAGCCCTCCACCCCGCGGAGGCCGGCGAGCGTGTCCTCGAAGCCCTGGCTCACGCCCGCGGAGCGGGCGCCTCGTCCGGGATCGGCAGCGCGGCCGGCTGCGCACGGGCCGGCTCGGCGGCGCGCCCGCACTCGGCCTCGAGCACCGACAGCGTGTGCCCGGCCGTGGCGTCCCAGGTGAACTCCGCCGCGCGCTCGCGCGCGGCGCGGCCGAGCGACTCGCGCAGCTCCTCGTCGAGCAGCACGGCGCGCACCCGCTCGGCGAGCTCGCCCGGGTCGTGCGCGAGCACGCCGGTGCGCCCGTCGTCGATCGACTCCGGCAGGCCCCCCACCGCGAGCGCGGCCGAGGGCGTGCCGCACACCGCCGCCTCCATCACCGTCAGGCACCAGCCCTCGGCCGAGGAGGCCGTCACGTTCACCCAGGCGGACTGGAACAGCTCGCGCTTGCGCTCCTCCGAGACGTGGCCGTGCATCCGGACCCGCTCGCGCAGGCCGCGGGCGTCGATCTCCGCCTCGAGCGCCGCGCGGTGGTCGCCGTCACCGGCGATCTCGAGCACGGCCTCGGGGCTGTGCTCGAGCACGTCGAGCAGGATCTCCAGGCGCTTGTAGCGCTTGAGCCGGCCGAGGTAGAGGATCGTGGGCACCGGCGCGCGGCGCGACGCGTCCGGCCAGAAGGCGCCGTGCTCGACCCCGATGTAGCCGGTGGCGATCCGCTCGCGCGGGATGCCGTGGGCCGCGATCCCCTCGGCCGACGAGTTGGAGATCGTGAGGAAGCGCGAGCGGTGATAGAGCAGCTTGAGCGGCAGCGTCTCGAGCACGAACGCCGCCACCCGCCCGGCCAGCCCCATCTCGCGGACGTAGTGCTCGCGGTGGATGTGGTGCACGAGCGTGACGCGCGGCGAGCGCAGCCAGAGCGGCGTGAGGAACGTGATCCCGTTGACGACCTCGAGCACGACGTCGGCGTCGGGCACCAGGCCGCGCCACTGGCGCAGGATGGCGCGCGGGAACACCGTGGAGCGGCCGCCGACGCGGTGCAGCGTGAGCTGGCCGTGCCGCTCGACGGGCGCCGCGCCCGGGTAGGAGCACGCGATCACCGACACGCGGTGGCCCCAGGCGATCCAGCGCGAGACCTGCGCGAAGAGGTTGGTGCCGGTGCCGCCGCCCTGGGGATGCGTCCAATCCCGGTCCGAGAGGATCAGGATGTGCAGGGGCGGCCGGTGGCCGTTGGGTCGGGGGGTGGAGTACAAGTCCGGGGGGGTCGCTGCGGCCCCCAGCGTAACGCCGGTGCCGACGGTTCAAGCACGCGTGGCCGTGCAACGATGCGCCACATGAGCGACGAGCGGCTGGCCTTCCCGCGCGCGGAGCTCCGCCGCCGCACCGCCCGGGGCGCGCTCGTCAACGGCGCGTTCCTCAGCGGGGCCGAGCTGCTGGTCCTCGCCCAGGGGCTGATCGTGACCGTGCTGCTCGGGCCGCGCGAGCTCGGCCTCTACGGGATCGTGACCACCACCGCGATGACGGTCGTGGCCCTGCGGCGGGTGGGGATCGACGAGGCGTTCGTCCAGCAGGCCGAGGCCGACCAGGAGGGCGAGTTCCAGCGTGCCTTCACGCTCGAGCTCGTCGTGGGAGCGGCGTTCTCGCTGCTGCTCCTGGCCGCCGCTCCGTTCGTCGCGCTGGCCTACGACGACGACCGGCTGCTGCCGCTGATGATCGCCGTCGCCTACCTGCCCACGGCGATGGCGCTCCAGGCGCCCACCTGGATCTTCTTCCGCCGCATGGACTTCGTACGGGTGCGGGCGCTCCAGGCGATCGTCCCGGTCGTGACCTTCGCGGTCACCGTCCCGCTCGCGTTCGCCGGCGTGGGCGTGTGGAGCCTCGTGATCGGCCCGTTCGTGGGCAACAGCGCCGCGATCGTGGCGGCGGTGGCGCTGTCGCCGTACCGGCTGCGGCTGCGCTTCGACCCCGCGGCCCGGCGGCGCTACTTCCGCTTCTCGTGGCCGATCTTCGTCTCGGCGGTGGCGGTGCTGCTGTTCCAGCAGGGCCAGATCCTCGCCTTCAAGCTCGAGGGCGGGCTCGCGGCGGCGGGCTTCATCACGCTGGCGGTCACGCTCACGCGCTACGCGGACCGTGCGGACCAGATCATCGCGACGACCCTCTACCCCGCGATCGTGGTCGTCCGGGACCGGCTCGGGACGCTCGAGGAGATGTTCGTGAAGTCGAACCGCGTGGCGCTGATGTGGGTGCTGCCGTTCTGCGCCGGCTGCATCCTCTTCGCGGGCGACCTGGTGGGCTTCGTGCTCGGCGACGAGTGGGACCCGGCCGTGCTCCTGCTCCAGGGGCTCGCCGGGGCGGGCGCGGTCCAGCAGCTCGGCTACAACTGGTTCACCTTCTACCGCGCGCGCGGCGACTCGGCGCGGCAGGCCGTCGAGTCGGTGGCGATGGCCGCCACGTTCCTCGGGCTGGCGGTCCCGGCGCTGTTCCTCTGGGGCGTGGACGGGTTCGTCGCGGCGCGGATCGGCGCGGCGCTGCTCGTGCTGCTGGTGCGCCGCCACTACGTGCGCCGGCTGCTCGGGATCGAGCTGCTCGCGCTCGGCGCGCGCGCCGCGGCTCCGGTGGCGGCCGCGGCCGGCGCGGTGCTGATCGTGCGGGCGCTGGTGTGGTCGGGCGAGCGCACGGCCGGCCACGCGATCGCGGACCTCGTGCTGTTCGGCGCGCTCACCGCGCTGCTCACCTGGGCGGCCGAGCGCGGGCTGGTGCGCGAGATCTGGGCGCAGGTCAGGACGGGCGGGCTCGGCGGGGCCGCCAGGGCGGCGGCGAGCTGAGCGCCCGCCCGCGCGCGACGACGCTGGCCACGGGCCTGGTGGCGTCACTGCCGGTGATCGTCGCCGCCGTGCGGGGCGTCTCCGACGGCTGGTTCCCCTACGGCGACCGCGCGGTGATCGCCACGCGCGCGATCGACGTCCTCACCGTGGACACGCCGCTGCTCGGCCAGTACTCCGCGTCCTCGGACCTGACCGGCGAGCCCACCTACAGCCTCGGGCCGCTCCTCTACTGGCTGCTGGCGCTGCCGGCCCGGATCGGCGCCGACGCGCTGGCGGTCACGGTCGCGGCGCTGAACGTGGCGGCCGTCGTGGGCGCCGTCGCGCTCGCGCGCCGGCGCGGCGGCCTCCCGCTGATGTTCGCGACGGCGGCGGCGACGGCGGTCATGTGCGGGTCGCTCGGCGCCGAGACCTTCCACGAGGTCTGGAACCCCGCGGTCGGGGTCCTGCCGCTGCTGGCGCTCGTGTTCCTGTGCTGGTCGATCGCCTGCGGCGAGCGCGAGCTGCTCCCGCTGGCGGTGCTGGTGGCGAGCTTCCTGGCCCAGGCGCACCTCACGTTCGCGCTCCCCGCCGCGGGCCTGATCGCGGTCGCGGCCGCCGGGCTCACGCTCGCGCGCCGCTGGACGCGCCGCGCCGGGCTGGGCGCGATCGGGGTCACCGCCGTGTGCTGGAGCCTGCCGCTGATCGAGCAGGCGATCCACCGCCCGGGCAACCTCGTGCGCGTGGCGCGGGCGGCCGGCGAGCGCGGGCCGACGCTCGGGGCGGGCGACGGCTGGAGCGCGCTGTCGCACACGGTCGGGGCGCCGCCCTGGTGGCTGCGCGCGCCGCGCTCGCCGTTCGAGCGCCTGTCGGACCTGGCGAACGGGCGCGGGGCGCTGGCGACGATCGTCACGGTCGCGATCCTGCTCGGCCTGCTGGCCGTGGCCGCCGCAGGCGCGCGCCGGCGGCGCGCCGACCTCGTCGCCGCGGGCGCGATCGGGCTGCTCCTGTGCGCGGCGATCTTCGCGGGCACGGCCGGGACGCCGGGGCGCTCGTACCAGTCGGTCACCTACTCGCTCTACTGGGCCTCGCCCGCCGGGATGGCGGCGTGGCTGCTGCTCGGGTGGGGCGCAGCCGTGTCGCTCGCCGCGCGGCGCGATCGGGGCCGGGCGCGGGAGGCGCCGCGTCCACCGGGCGGCTTGCGCGCCGCCGCCCCCGCGCTCGCCCTCGCGTGCACCGCGCTCGCCGGCCTCGCCGTGGGCCTCGCCGCCGATCGCGACGAGGACCGCGCGAAGTACGACCCGCTGCGCGCTACGACGGCGCGGCTGCACGAGCGCCTCGGCGGCGCCGGCCGGGTCGCCGTCGAGGCGTCGGACACCGACCCCGCGTTCGACTTCGCCACGGCGACCGTGTACCGGCTGCGGCGGGAGGGAGCGCCCGTCGCGTCGAGGCAGCTCTCGCACCTCCTCGGCTCGCGCTACGACGAGCCGGGGCGGCCCCTGCGCGTGCACGACCGCGCCGCCGGCCGGCCCCCGCCCGGCACGCTGCTCGCCACCGGCACGGTGCGCCGCACGATCGGGCTCGGCTTCCCGCCGCGCCCGACACCGGTCACCGAGCGCGTGGACGCGATCCTCGGGCCGGCGCCGTGAGCCGGCGTCCGGAGCGGCTCCTCGTGCTGGCGACCGGGCTCGCCGCCGCGCTGCCGGTCGTGATCTCGACGGTCGCCGCGCTCGGCGCCGACTGGGTGGCGTACGGCGACCGCGCGATCATCGCCCTGCGCGCGCACGACGTCCTCTCGGCCCAGAGCCCGCTGGTCGGTCAGTACTCGTCGGCGTCCCTGCCAGGGCATCCGACCTACAGCCCGGGACCGCTCCTGTACTGGGCGCTGGCGCTCCCGGCGCGGGCCGGGTCGAGCGCGACCGCGGTGGCCGCCGGGCTCGTCAACGCCCTGTCGGTGATGGCCGCCGTCTGGCTCGCCCACCGGCGGCGCGGGCGCGGCTTCATGTTCGCGGTCGCGCTCGCGCTCGTGGTCATGTGCGGGTCCCTGCCGGAGGAGGCGCTCCACGACGTCTGGAACCCCTACCTCGCACTGCTCCCGTTCACGCTGCTGATCCTGCTCTGCTGGTCGCTGGCGCGCGGCGACCACCGGCTCCTGCCGCTCACGGCCCTGGTCGCGAGCTTCGTCGTACAAGCCCACCTGACGCTCGTCCTCCCCGGCGCCGCGCTGGTCGCGATCGGCCTCGTCGGCCTCGCGCGCACGCGGCGCGGGCCGGACGCGACCCGGGAGCCGATGCGCCGGTGGTCGGTCGCCGCCGCCGCCGTCGCGCTCGTCTGCTGGCTCCCCCCGATCCTGGATCAGGCGATCCACCGCCCGGGCAACGCCGTCGAGCTCGCTCGCTCGTCGCAGGACCAGGGCGCCAGCGCCGGCCTGGACACGGGCTGGCACGCGGTCGCGCGCACCGTCGGCGTGCCGCCGTGGTGGGCTCGCTCGCGACTCGGCGTGGGTGACCGCCTCGAGGACCTCCTCCTCGCGCCCGGTGGTTTCCAGCAGGCGACCGCGGTCCTGCTGCTGGCGACGCTCGCGGCAGCCGCCGCGCCGGCCCTTCGCCGGCGCGACGCGGATGCCGCGGCGGCGGGCGCGGGCGCCGTGGCGGTCTGTGCCGCGCTCGGCCTGGTCACCGCCCTGACCCCGACCCGTGACGCGCTCGTCAACACGCTCGGCTACACGGTGGACTGGAGCGCTCCGGCCGGAATGTGGCTCTACCTCGCGCTCGGGCTGGCGCTCGCGGCGCTCCTGCGGTGGCCGGCCCGCGTGCCGCGCGTGCCCGCGGGGGTCGTCCCGGCAGCGGTCGCGGTGACCGCGCTGGTGGTCGCCCTGCCGGCGGGCGACGACGCGGACGCGGGCAGGTACCGGCCGATCCGCGCCGCCCTGCGCGCGCTGGAGCCGGAGCTCGGGGGAGCCCGGACGGTCCGCGTCGAGGCCTCCCCCACGCCGCTCGGCTTCGACTTCCACGCGGCGGTCGTCTACGAGCTGCGCCGCGACGGGCGCGAGCCGGTCTCGGCCGCGCTCGGCGACCGCCTCGGGGGCCACCACCGTCCGGGCGGCACGCGCCCCGAGCGCGCGGTGTTCATCCGCGACGAGAGCGCGGGGCCGGCGCCGCCCGGCCGCGTGGCCGCACGGGTCTCGGTGAGCCTCCCACCCGTCGAGGAGGGCGACCCGCCGGTCGAGCGCCGGATCGCGGTGAGCGTGGCCGGGGCGCCCTAGCGCGGCACGAGCACGTCGTAGTCGTGCAGGCGCTCCGCGAGGCGGTACTCCCGGGCAAGCCAGTCGTCGAGGATGCGCACGCCGCTCGCGCGGCCGCGCAGGTTGGGCTCCGGCTCCGAGGCGACCGGCGCCGTCCAGCGCACCACGAGCCGCGGGCGGGCGCGCTCGAGGTCGGCGACGATCTCCCGCTGCGGCCCGGCCTTCGCGATCAGGCCGTAGTCGACCCGCGAGGCGTTGTCGCGCTCCATCAGGACGTACATGAGCGAGTCGTTGAAGCGCACGCGGTCCGAGCGCGCCGGGGCGACGTAGATCGGCTCGCCGGGCGGCACCCGCTCGCCGACCAGCGCCTCGATGCGCTCGATCGCCCGCGCCTCCTCGGGCGGGATCCGGACCCCGTCCGCGGGACCGACGCCGAGCGCCGCGAGCTCCGGCGGGCGCAGCAGCGCCGAGCCCCGGTTCGCGGCCCCGTGGAGCAGCAGCAGGCCGAACACCAGGGCCGCCGGGTAGGCCAGCCAGCGGGCGCGGCCCGGGCCGGCGCCCCACGCCCGCGCGGCGGCGAGCGGCAGCATCACCGCGAGCGCCACGAACAGCGGCGTGGTGTGCACTTCGTCGGTGCGCGAGAGCAGGTACGAGAGGCAGCCGAGCGCGAGCACGGCCAGGCCGGCGCCGAGCGGCGGCGGTGGGCGGCGCTCGCGCAGCGCGCGCCACGCGAGTGCCGCGCCGGCGACGGCCAGCCCGGCGAGCAGCAGCGCCGGCACGTAGAAGTCGAGCGCGTCCTTCCATCCCTCCGGCGATCCGAGCGACCCGTAGTACGACCACGGGAATGGAAGCGTCCAGTAGTCGCGCTCGCGCAGGGAGGTCCCGATCAGCGCCTCGTAGAGGTCGGCCGGCCCGACCGCGACGGCGAACGGGGCGTAGACGAGCACGGCGAGCCCCGCGGTCACCGCCGCGTACAGCGCCACCGTCCGCACCCGCCGCGTCTCGAGCGCGAGCATGACCGCGACGGCCGCGAAGCCGTAGAGCGCGAAGTCGATCCGGTAGGCCGCCGCGACCGCCGTGAGCGCGCCGGCCCACGCGACGCGCGTGCGCAGCGGACGCTCGCCGGATACGAGCACGATCGCGCCCAGCGCCGCGAGCAGCGCGAACGGGAACGGGTTGGCGTTGCGCGGCTGGGCCATCTGGCAGGCGACGGCGAGCCACGCCAGGAGCGCCCAGCGGTCGCCGGCGTGGCGGCGCACGAGGACGAACGCGAGCAGCGCCACGCCGGCGTCCGCCAGCACGCGCAGGACCCGCCAGTGCACGAGCGAGGTCCCGAGCAGGTCGAACAGCCCGCCCAGCAGGTACGGGCTCGCCGGCCCGTAGCTCCAGAGGAAGTCGCGGTACGGCAGCTCGCCGCCGGCCACCCGCCGCGCCGCCTGGAGCGCGAGCCCCTCGTCGAAGTGGTCGATCCCGCGCAGCATCGTGAAGCCGGAGATCAGCGCCGCCCCGGCGAACAGCGCGACCGGCACGAGCCAGCGGCGGCGCGTCATCGGCGGCAGACGGCCACGAGGTCGAGCGCGTCGTCGAGCGGCGGCCCGCGCAGCTCGAAGTCGGCGACCTCGATCGCCTCCTCGTCCGGCTGCGCGCGCGCACGCGAGCGGACGAGCACGCGGTCGTAGAGGACCTTGCGCGCCGGGCGCGGGACGAACCGGCGCAGGCGCAGCCGGTCGGCGCCCAGCAGCCGGTCGAGCCGCTGCCGCTCGCGCGCGACGATCGCGAGGTAGCGCTCGGAGCCGAACAGGCCGCGCACCTCCACGCCGGCGAACGAGCGCCGGCACAGGGCCGCCAGCTCGTGCTCGTCGAACTCGACGTGGTGGTACGGGTCGACGATCTCGTCCGGCGGGCCGAACGTGAGCCGGTTCGGCGTCACGAAGACCGCGACGCCGCCGGGCTCCAGCACCCGCCGGGCCTCGGCGACCGCGCGCTCGGGATCCGGCACGTGCTCGATCGACTGGACCGACAGCACCGCGGCGAAGCTCGCGTCGGCGAACGGCAGCTCGCGCATGTCGGCGACGACCGTCGGGCGCTCCTGCCCCGCGAGGGCGCCGGCCTCCACGTCCACGCCCACGGTCGCGCGCGGCTCGAGCAGGCGGAAGCTGTGCCCGGTCCCGCAGCCGAGGTCGAGCACCCGGCCGGCGGGCAGCAGGCCGGCGGCCGCGGCGTACGCGGCCACGTGCCGCTGCCAGGTCGGGTTGAAGCCGCCGGCCGGCGTCGAGACGCGCTCGCCGGTGACCCTCACGGCTTGAACTTGCGCGAGCGGAGGATCCCCGCGCGGTGCAGCGCGAGCCGCGCGCACGCGAGCAGCGTCTTCGAGCCGTAGACGGCGCCGGCCCCGAAGCCGACCGAGGACGCGTCGTCGAAGTAGCGCGAGCGGGCGGGGACCTCGGCGATCCGGAAGCCGAAGTGCGAGGCCTGGAGGAGCATCTCCGAGTCGAAGCTGAAGTCGAGCGCGTTGCGCAGGAACGGCACCGTGAGCAGCAGCTCGCGCGAGTAGGCGCGGTAGCCGGTGTGCATCTCGGTGAGCTGCGTGCCGAGCACGCGGTTCTCGATCCCGGTCAGAAAGCGATTGGCCACGTACTTCCAGCGCGGCATGCCGCCGGCCAGCGCGGCGCCGGGCTCCGCCAGCCGCGAGCCGAGCACCAGGTCGGCCTCGCCGCCGAGGATCGGCTCGACCAGCCGCGGGATCAGCGTGGGCTCGTACTGGCCGTCGGGGTGGAGCATCACGACCGCGTCGGCGCCGCGCTGGAGCGCCTCGAGGTAGCACGTCTTCTGGTTGCCGCCGTAGCCCACGTTGTGCGGGTGCCAGATCGCGTGCAGCGACAGCCCGCGCGCCACCTCCATCGTGTTGTCCGAGGACTTGTCGTCCACGAGGATCACCTCGTCGACCCAGTCGCGCGGGATCGCCTCGACCGTGCGCTCGAGCGTCTTCGCCGCGTTCCAGGCGGGCATCACGACGATCACCTTGCCGTCCGGGCGCTCAGCCACGCACGGCCTCCACGTAGACGCTGCCGCCGCGCCGCAGAGCCGCCTCGAGCGCGGCCGCGAGCGCCGCCACCGGGAGCAGCACCGCCGCGGCGCCGAGCGCGTACGCGCGCCGGGCGACCGGGACCGCCGCGCTGCGCGCCTCCGGGCGGCGGATCGCGTCGTAGAGGTTCGGCCGCCCCGGGAGCCGGTCCACCAGCCCGTGCAGCCACCCGAACACGACCTGGCCCCCGCGCAGGTGGCTCACGCGCCGCCGGCGCAGGCCGAGCTCGTCCAGTCTTCGCAAGAGCGTCTCCGCGGGCAGGTGAACGAGGTGGCGGGGGAGGTCGAGCGCGAACCAGCGGTCGCCGAACACGCGCGCCTGGAGGCTATCCGAGTTCGGGACCGCCACGACCAGGACGCCGCCGGATCGCAGCAGCGCGGCGGCGCGTGCCAGCGAGCGGCCGGGCTCGGGCAGGTGCTCCAGCGAGTGCCAGAAGACGACGGCGGCCCAGTCCGTCTCCTCGACGTCGGCGACGTCCAGCGCGAGGACGTCCGGGCGCGTCGAGACCAGCTCGAGCCCGAGCGCGTCGCGGCCGCGGGCGCGCAGGGCGTCGAGCAGGGCGCCGTCGCCGGCGCCCACGTCGAGCACGCGTCCCGGCGGCGCGATCCGGTCGAGGCGGCCGGCGAGCGTGCCGCGCGCGCGGCGCAGCAGGGCGTCGCCCGCGCCCGCGAAGCGGCCCTCCGCCGGCCGGTACCAGCCCGCGTAGGCGCTCGCGAGGACCTCCTGCGAGGGCCAGGGGTCGGTGGTGGCCGCGCCGCAGCGGGCGCAGGCGATGCGGCCGCCGCCGCGCCTTCCGCCGGCGCTCAGATCGGCGCCGCACCAGGCGCACGCGGCGGCGGTCCGGTCGGCTGCGGCTGGGGGGCTGGGCACGGCGAGAACCCTAGAACGGGACCTGGGCCGCCCAGCGTCCGGCTAGCCTGCCGCTGCCGTGGGCGCCGCCCTACATCACGCGCTGCTCGGGCTCAGCGTCGCGGCGCTCGCCGCGGCTGCCCTGCGAGCCGCCGCGCCACTCGCCGAGCGGGGCCTCCCGCGCGCGATCGTCGCGGTGACCTTCGCCGCGGCCGCGGCGGTGGCCGAGGCGCTCGCGCTCGGGCTCGTCTCGCTGTCGGGGAGCTGGTTGGCGCTGGGCGGGGCCGCGATCGCCACCTGGGCGGCCGCGCGGGCGCTGCTGCCCGTGCCCGCCGTCCCCCCGAGCGCCGAGCTGGCGCAGTGGTGGGCGCAGCGCACGGCGCCCGAGCGCGCGGCCGTGGGCGCGGTCGCGGGCGCGGCGGGGGCGTGGGCCGCCTGGCAGCTGCGCAACCCGGCGATCGGCTTCGACTCGATCCACTATCACCTGCCGGAGATCGTCGCCTGGCTCGACAGCGGCCGGACCGGCTCGGTCGAGAACCTCATCCCGGCCCTCCCGACCGGCAACTACCCGATCACCGCCGAGGTCAGCGTCGCCTGGGCGATGGGCATCTCGCGCAGCTTCGCTCCGTTCACGCTGTGGCCGTGGGCGGCGGTCGCGCTGATCGCGGCCTCCGGATGGACCGGCCTGCGCTCGCTCGCGGTGCCGCGGCTGCCGGCCGCGCTCGCGATCGGCGCGCTCTGCACGAACCCCTGGCTGCTCGCCTGGCAGAGCAACGGGAGCATGACCGACCCACCGGCGCTCGCCTGGCTGGTCACGTGCGCCGCGCTCTGCGCGCTCGCGCGCGAGCGCCCGGTGCTGCTGGGGCCGGCGCTGCTCGCGGCCGGCCTCGCGGTGGGGACCAAGACGACCGCGCTGCCGCTCGCCGCGCTCGTGCTGGCGCTCGGGTCGTGGGGCGTCCGCGGGGACCTCGGCCGACTGCGCGTGGCGCTGGCGGCCGGGCTCGCCGCCGCCGTCGCGGTCGGCGGCGTCTGGTACCTGCGCAACCTGATCACCCACGGCTCGCCGTTCTGGCCGATCGTCGACACCCCGTGGGGGGACCCGGTGCCGCGGTCGGTCACCCTCGTCGAGACGAGCTTCCTCGACCGGCCGGGCGTGACCGTCGACCGCCTCGGCGACGCCTACCTCGACCGCTTCGGCGGCGGGCTGGCGCTGCTCGCCGGCGGGCTGCTCGCGCCGCTGCTCGCGCGGCGGCGGCGGGTCCTCGCGGCCGGCGCGGCCACGGCCGCCGCCCTGCTCGTCTGGGCGAACGCGCCGGTGACCGGTGTGCCGCCCACCCCCGGCCTCGAGGAGACGATCTTCTCCACCACCCGCTACCTGCTGCCCGCGGTGGCGGCCGGCGCGCTGAGCCTCGCCCTCGCGGCGGGCGCCGGGCGGCGGGCGTCGCCGCTGGCGGCGCTCGTGCTGGGGGCGGTGATCGTGCTCGACCTCGTGCAGACGTTCGACCTCGGCTTCCCGACGGTGCCGCGGCCGCTGGTGCCGCTGGCCGGAGCGGCGGCCGGAGCCGCGCTGGCCGTGGCGCTGGGCATCGCGGGCGCGCGGCTGCGCGGGCGCGGGGCCAGCGCGCCGGGGGGCGGCCGGGAGGCGGGCGCAGCCGGGCGCGCCCGGCTCGCGGTCTTCGCCGCCGCTCCGGCCGCCGCCCTCGCGTTCGCCCTGCTCGCGATCCCCGCGAGCGACTTCGTCGAGCGCCACGGGGCCGCCACGCGGATGCTGACCTCGCCGGTCGTGCACTGGCTCGCCACCCAGCCCGACTACCGCGACGGCGACCAGCGGGTGGCGATCTCCCCCGCGCCGATCGGCCCGCTCGCCGGCAGCGACCTCGCCCACCCAGTCGACGTCTTCGGCCGCGGCGAGCCCTGCCCCGCCATAGCCGAGCGAGCGCGCGACCAGTGGCTCGTCGTCTACGGCGGCCCGCTCGGCGGGGCCGTGCCGGCCGACGTGCGGCGCTGCCTCGCGGGCCGGCGGCCGGCGTTCGACAACCGGCTGTTCGCGGTCTACCGCCCGGGCTCCTGAACCGGGCCGCCCCGGCTCACCCGCCGGCCTGCTGGACCAGCCCGTTCGGCAGCGCGATCGCGCCCGCCCCGGCGCGCGCCACCGACTCCGGCGTGACGAGCACGGGCTCCGCCGCCCGCCAGCGGATCAGCGTGTAGTCCTCCGCG
The DNA here is from genome assembly GCA_036389835.1 of Thermoleophilaceae bacterium. GTDB lineage: Bacteria > Actinomycetota > Thermoleophilia > Solirubrobacterales > Thermoleophilaceae > AC-37. The sequence continues at coordinate 58,725 of DASVWC010000040.1, forward strand.
TAGCGGCGCTCGGCGAGGCGGAACCCCGGGCCCGGCGCGCGCGGCCGGTCGGGGCGCCCGGCTCGCGCGCCCCCGCTGCGGCCGTTGCGCGGCGTGAGCACGTCCACCTCGGCGACGCGCACGCCCTCGGGCGGCAGCGGGCGCAGGCCGTCGAGGTACACGTCCAGCACGATCGGGCTGAGGAACGGCGGCACCACCAGCGCGCGCGGCTCGCGCGCGGGCCCCAGCGCCTGCGCGGGCGTGCGGAAGTTCGAGCGGTGGTACTCGCTGTCGGAGGCGACGAGCGCGGTCACCGCCACCCCCACCGCGCACAGGACCGCCACGCCGGCGCCGCCGGCGCGCCGCAGCGCGGCCAGCCCGGCGGCCACGAGCAGCAGCGCGGGCACGCACGCGACGATCACGTTGCGGCTGCTGAGGTAGTCGATCCCGGCGACGGCGAGGACGGCCGGCACGCCCGCGGCGGCGAGCGCCAGCCCGCCCGCCAGCCGCGCGCCGCGGCCCTCCTCGCGCTCGGTCCGGAGCAGCGCCGCCGCCGCGCCGGCCAGCGCCACGGCCAGCGCGAGCGCCGCGAGCGCGTGCTCGGCGGCCGTGTCCCACCTGATCACGAAGCCGGTGACGAAGTCCTCCGGGACGCCCAGCAGGCGCCGCCCCAGCGAGAGCGACTGGATGTACTGGGTCGAGACGTGGTCGGTCTGGTGGCTGGCCAGCGGGATCAGCGCCGCCCCCGCGGCGGCGACCAGGGCCCCGGCCGCCACCGCCGGCGGCCGCGGGCGCCAGACCCACGCGAGCCAGAGTCCCTCCGGCACGACGAGGAACGCGGCGAAGTAGTGCGTGAGCAGCGCGAGCACCGCCGCCGCGGCCCAGAGCCAGAGCTCGCGCGAGGCCCGCCGTCGCAGCGCGCGCGCGAAGAGGAGGAGCGTGACGGCGCCCAGCAGCGCGAGCAGCGAGTACGGGCGCCCCTCCTGCGAGTACCAGACGAGCAGCGGGTTGAACGCGACCAGCGCCGCCAGCGCGAGGCCGGCGCGCCGCGACGCGAGCTCGCGCCCGGCGAGGTAGGCGACCGGGATCGTGGCCACGCCGGCGAGCGCGGAGAACGAGCGCAGCCCGAGCTCGGCGCCGCCGAAGACCTGCACCCACGGCCAGGCGAGCACGTAGTAGAGCGGCGGGGTGAGCTGCTTGTCGGGCAGCTCGGAGAGCATGTCGCCGAGCGGCAGCTCGAGCAGGTGCGAGGTGAGCGCCTCGTCGAACCAGAAGCCCTGCACGTCGATCGTCGCGAGCCGCAGCGCGGTCCCCGCGGCGGTAAGCGCGGCGACCAGGAGGGTCTGCCTCGAACGCATCGGCGGGAGGCTACGGGGCACGATCGATCACACTCCCCGCCGCCGTGGGCGTCTCGATCGTCATCCCGAACTTCAACGGCGAGCGCCTGCTGCCGAGCTGCCTGGCGGCGCTGGCGGCGCAGACCGTCGCGCCCGACCAGGTCGTCGTCGTGGACAACGGCTCGCGCGACCGGTCGGTCGAGCTGCTGCGCCGCGACCACCCGGAGGTCGAGGTCGTCCCCCTCTCCCGCAACCACGGCTACGCCGGCGCGGCGAACCGCGGCGTGGCGCACGCCACCGGCGAGCTGGTGGCGATCCTGAACTCGGACGCCCGCCCGGCTCCCGACTGGCTCGCCGAGCTGCTGGCCGCGCCGCGCGACGGCGACGTGTGGGCCTGGGGGTCGGTGCTGCTGCGGCCGGGCGGCGAGCTGGTCGAGAGCGCGGGCGACCACTGGCACGAGGCCGGCTTCGCGTCCAAGCTGCTGAGCGAGCGGCCCGTGGCGGAGCTGCCGCGCGAGCCGTACGAGGTGGTCGCCCCGCCGGGGGCCGCACCGCTCTACCGCGCCGACCGGCTGCGCGAGCTGGGCGGTTGGGAGGAGCGCTACTTCCTCTACTTCGAGGACGTGGACCTGGCGCTGCGGGCGCTGCTGCGCGGCTGGCGGGCGCTCGAGGTCCCGAGCGCGCGCGTGGAGCACGACCTCGGCGCCTCGGGAGGCGGCCCGCGGCGCCGCTTCCACGTCGCCCGCAACGCGGTCTGGACGGCGGTGCGCTGCAATCCGGAGCCGAGCACGCGCGCCATCGCCCGCGAGGTGCTGCGCGAGCTCGGCCGGCGGCGGCCGCCGCTGCCGCTCGTGGCCGTGGAGGCGGCCGGACGGCTCGCGGCGCTGGCCACGCTGCCCTGGGCGCTGCGCACGCGGCGGCGCATCCAGGCCGAGCGCGCGATCGCGCCCGGGGAGTGGCGGCGCCGGCTCGACGCGCCGCGGCGGGTGGACCCGCGGCTGCCGGCGTAGCCCGGCGATCGATCACACTCTCGGCGATGCGGCCCGTGCCCGGCAGCTTCCGCGCTCGCCTTGCGGCTGTCGTCGCCGCCGCGACGGCGCTGCGGCTGCTCTACGTGCTCGTGCTGGCGCGCACGGTGCCGATGGCCGGCGACTCGTCGTTCTTCCACGGCGAGGCGAACCTGATCGCCGAGGGCGAGGGCTTCGTCGAGCCGTTCGTGCACACGGCCTACGGCATCGACGTGGCCACCGCCGCGCACCCGCCGCTCTACTCGCTCTGGCTCTCGCTCGCCTCGCTCACCGGCGCCGACGGCCTGCTCGAGCACCGCTCGCTCGGCGCGCTCACCGGCGGCGCGTGCATCGTGGTGATCGCCCTGCTCGGCCGCCGGGTCGGCGGCGAGCGAGTGGGGCTCGCGGCCGCGGGGATCGCCGCGCTCTACCCGCTCCTGGTGGCCGCCGACGGCGCGCTGATGAGCGAGTCGCTCTACGGCCTGCTGGTCGCCTCCGCGCTGCTGGTGGCGCTGCGCCTGCACGAGCGGCGCGACCTGGCCTCCGCCGCCATCCTGGGCGCGCTGATCGGGCTGGCGGCGCTCACGCGCGGCGAGGCGCTGCTGCTGCTCGTGCTGCTCGCCCTCCCGATCGCGCTGGCGGGCGGGCGCCGGCGCGTGGCGCGCGCTGCGCTCGCCTGCGCGGCGTGCGCGGCGGTGCTCGCCCCGTGGACGATCCGCAACGCGAGCGCCTTCGACCGCCTCACCCTGATCGCCCACAACGACAGCACCGTCCTGGCCGGCGCCAACTGCCCGGCCACCTACGGCGGCCGCGACCTCGGGAGCTGGCGCTTCGACTGCATCTCCGAGCGGCGGACGCTGCGCGAGGGCGACCAGGCGGCGCGCTGGCGCAGCGAGGGGCTCGACTACGCGCGCGACCACGCCGGCCGGCTGGCGCTGGTGGTCCCGGTGCGGGTGCTGCGCACCTGGGACCTCTACCAGCCGCGCCGCCAGGTCGAGTTCGCCGAGAGCCGCGCGCGCTGGGCCGAGCGCGCCGGGGTCGCGGCGTACTTCCTGCTCCTGCCGCTCGCGGTCGCGGGCGGTGTCCGGCTCTTCTCGCGCGCGCGCCCGGCGCTGCTCGTGCTGCTCGCGCCGGCGGCCGTCGTCACGATCTCGAGCGCGGTCGGCTACGGCGTGCCGCGCTTCCGCCACGCGTTCGAGCCGAGCCTGGTCGTGCTGGCGGCGCTCGGCCTCGTCGCGCTCCTCGAGCGCCGCCGCCGGCGCGCGGCGGCGGCCGCGGCGGCCGTCTAGATGCCGCGCGGGTTCGCGGGCCGGCTCGCGCTGATCGCGGCCGCGGGGCTCGCGCTGCGGCTGCTCTACGTCCTCTGGGTGATGCACGGGCGCGGAGTGGCTGGCGACGGCGCCGAGTTCCACATCCTCGCTAACCAGCTCGCCGACGGCCTCGGCTACGTCCAGCCGCTGATCGTCTCCCCCGACCACCTGCCGACGGCCGACAAGCCCCCGCTCTACCCGCTGCTGCTCGCCCTGCCGTCCTGGCTCGGTCTCGACTCGATCGGCGCGCACCGGGTCGTCTCGGCGCTGATGGGGACCGCGCTCGTGCCGGCGGTTGGCCTGCTCGGGCGCCGCGCGGGCGGCGAGCGCGCCGGGCTGATCGCCGCGGCGCTGGCGGCCGTCCACCCCGCGCTCGTGGTGCTCGACGGCTCCCTGCGCAGCGAGTCGCTCTACGCGCCGCTGATCGCCCTCGCGCTGCTGGCCGCGTACCGGCTGCTCGACCGCCCGACCGCGGCGCGCGCCGGCGTCCTCGGCGGCCTCGTCGGGCTCGCCGCGCTCACTCGCAGCGAGGCGCTGCTGCTGCTGGCGCTGCTGGTCGTCCCGGTGGCGGCGCTCACGCCGCGGGGCAGCTGCGCGCGCACCGTCGCGGTGGCGGGGCTCGCGTTCGCGCTGGTCCTCGCGCCGTGGCTCGTTCGCAACTGGGCCAGGTTCGACCGGCCGCTGCTCTCCACCAACGCCGGGTCGCTCGCCTACGGCGCCAACTGCGACGCCGCCTACCACGGCGAGCTGACCGGGAGCTGGCCGTGCTTCCCGCCGCTCCGCGCGACCGGGGAGCGCGACGAGGCGGACGTATCGGCCGAGCTGCGCCGCCGCGGGACCCGCTACGCGCGCGACCACGCCGGCCGCGTGCCCGCGGTGGTGGCGGTGCGCGAGCTGCGCACCTGGGACCTCTGGGACCCCGGCCCGGCCACCCGCCTCGAGGCGAGGATCGGCGACCGCGACCTCGGCGCGCACCGCGCCGGGGTGGCCGTGCACCTCCTGCTGCTGGTGCCGGCGGTAGGCGGCGCGCTGGCGCTGCGGCGCCGGGGCGAGCGCCTGCGGGTGCTGCTCGCGCCGGTCGCGCTGGCGATCGCGGTCGCGGCGCTCGGCTACGGGACGACGCGCTTCCGCGTCCCCGCCGACGTCGCGATCGTGATCCTGGCCGCCGTCGCGATCGGAGCGCTCGCGGACCGGCGCGGGTCGCGAACTACCCTCGCGTGATCGGACGCTCGCTCCTCCAGCGGCTCGTGGTCGCGGTCGTGGCCCTGGCCGCGGTCGCCTGGTTCGGCGTGGGGCTGCGCAACGAGCTGATGCTCGAGCGCGCTCAGGACGTGTCGCTGTCCGCGAGCCCCGGCGAGGCGGAGATCGAGGGCGCGCTCGCCGACGCGCGCGACGCCGAGCTGCTCAACCCGGACTGGGCCGAGCCGGAGGGGCTGCGCGCCACGCTCAACATCCGCCGCAGGCGCAACCGGGAGGCGTTCGACTCGCTCACCGAGATCGTCCGCCGCGAGCCCGAGAACCTCCAGGCGTGGGCGCTGCTCGCGCTCGTCAGCCGCCAGATCGACCCGGAGCTGGCGCAGCGGGCCGCAGCTCGGGTGCGGGAGCTCGATCCGGTGAACGCCCGGCGTCAGCGCTAGCCGCACCGGGCCAGCGCCCGAACGCGGCGTGCGCGAGGGCGCCGAGGTAGCAGGCGCAGGCCGCGAGCGTGGCCACCGTGAAGCCGGCCGTGAGCGCGATCGCCACGCCGAGCACCGAGGCCAGCACCGACGTGATCCCGTTGATCGCCCAGGCCCAGGGCACGCCGCCCGGGTGGAGCGCCTGGAGGCGCTGGAGCCCGACCGGCATAGCGACCCCCATCCCGATCCCCAGCGGCGCGAGCAGCGCCACGGTGACCGCGACGCGCCCCGCGAACGGCAGGTCGATCAGAGCGCGCAGCAGCGGCTGGAGGCCGAACGCGGCCGCGGCGATCATCACCGACACCGCGGCGAGCGCGGCCATCAGCCCGCGCCGCGGCGGCGAGGGCAGGCGGGCGCTCGCGAGCGCGCCGACCCCGGTGAACACGAGCAGCGCGGCGATCACCACCGACAGCGCGTAGGTCGGGAAGCCGAGGAACAGCACGAAGCGCTGGATCAGGACGATCTCCAGGATCAGGAAGCCGAGGCCGATGGCCGCGAAGAACGCGAGCGGGCCGACCCCCGGGCGGCCCTCGCGGCGAACGGCGAGCAGCGGCAGCGCGAAGCCGGCCGCGCACAGCACGAGCAGGATCGCGAGCGTCACGGCGAGCACGCGCAGCGGGTCGACGGCGTAGAAGTAGCCCGGCGGCGGCGCCCGCCCGATGTCCTCGACCCGCTTCATGTTGAAGAAGAAGGGCTTGTCGTCGGTGGGCGCGCAGACGTCGAGCCGGTAGCTCGAGCAGAACTCCTCGACGCTCGGCGCGCGGGCGAGCTGCGCCCACTCGCGCCGGTAGGGGCCCCCGGGCGCGAACGCCACCTGGGCCCCCTCGCGGGCGGCGAGGGCGCGGATCCGCGCGAGCTCGGCGGCCGTCCACGGGCGTGTCCGCGAGAGGGTGGTGCCGAACAGCTCGCCGAGCACGTCGCGGCTGAGGAGGACCACCACGTTGCGCTCGGGGTCGGCCACGCCGCGCTTGCGCAGCGCCTCGAGCGTCAGGACCGTCACGCGCAGCGCCTCGTCCCCCACCAGCCGGTGGAGCCGCGACACGTTCAGCACGCCCTCGGGCGTCAGGCGGTCGTAGTACTCGTCGAACGCCTCGGTCGTGTAGAGGTTGTTCTCGGTCAGCGCGAACGCGGCGGCCGAGTTCGCGCTCAGCGTGTCGGTGAAGCCGATGTGGATCTGGTCGTAGCGCGTGTCGCGCGAGGCGAGGATCGAGCGGCCGTCGCCGACGGTCGTGTGCACGCGCGGCAGCGAGTAGGGCGAGCCGGACCACTCGCGCAGGTCCTCGTCGACCACGTCGACGATGCCCTGGTTGAGCTCGATCACGTCGAGGTCGCGCACGCCGCTCGAGAGCGCGTTGTGGATGTCGCGCCCGCCGCCGCCGCCGATCACCAGCGCGCGCCGCTTCGGGGCCATCGCGTAGCCGATCGCCTGCGGCCGGATGCCGAGCCGGCGGGCGTCGGGGTTGGGGGCGCCGCGCCGGTACAGCGGGACCGGCGCGTAGACGCGGTCGTAGAAGAGCAGCGCGAAGCGGCCGTTCGGCTTCGCGGGGTAGCCGATCACGCGGCTCAGCGGGGTCCAGCGCTCGGCGAACGGCTTCACGTGCGTCCACGGCTCGAGGTAGAGCAGCGACGTGGACGCCGCGATCAGCGTGACGGCGCCGGCGATCGCCGCCAGCCCGCCGCCGAGGAGGCGCTCCGGGCGGCGGGGGCCGGCGAACAGGATCGCCGCCACCGCCGCGGCGGCGCCGAGCGCGACGATCAGGGTGGCCGGGTCGGAGATCCACATGGCGGGCACGACCACCGCCGCGCCGATTCCGGCCCCGACGAGGTCGGCGGCGTACACGCGCCCGGAGTGGCGCGTGTACTCGCGGATGGCGAGCGCGATCACGATCCCGGCCGCGGTGAAGGGAAGCGCGGCCAGGACGCACACGAGGCCGAGGCCGCGGACCAGCGGCCAGTCGACCTTGTCGCCGAAGTCGTAGCTCACCCGCACGAGCAGGGCGGGCACCGTGACGAGCAGCAGCGCGAGCAGCGCGCTCCAGCGGGCGAGGGCGGCCTCGACCGTCGGTCGCTCGAACCAGCGCGGGCGGACGTAGAGCAGCAGCCCGCCGGCGCCCGTGCCGAGCAGCGCGAGCGAGATCGCGAGGAACCCGAAGTGGTAGAAGAGGACGGCCGCGAGCAGGCGCGTGAGCAGCACCTGGAGCGCCAGGGCGCAGGCGGCCACGAGCCCGACCGCGACCAGCATCCTCACTGGCGGCCGGTCAGCCACGGCGAGACACCGTAGTGGGTGGCGTCGCGCTCGCCCGGGCGGGGCGGCAGCCGGCGCTGCCGAGACGGCCGTCGAGGCGGAACACCGTGGTCCGGCGGGGCTCGTCGCGCATCAGCACGTGCGCGCCGGGGGCCGAGGCCGTCCAGCCGGCCTCGCGCGGCTCGGCCAGGCGGGCGCCCGCGTCGCCCAGGACCACCGACGCCTGGGGGGCGGTCACGACGTAGCGGTAGCGGCCGGCGTCGATCGCGGCGCGCCAGCCCGTGCAGCTCTCGATCGGGGCGAAGGACCCGTGCGCGCCGCGCCGGCCCAGCCACTCGACGCGGTTGGACCCGTCGCGTCCGTAGAGCGGGTACTGGAGCAGGTAGCCGACGATCCCGATGCGCTCCCCCTCGAGGTCCTGGGCCCAGAGCGACGGGGGCGGCAGCGTTGGGCCGGTCTCCGCGTAGCGCTCGCGGAAGTAGTCCTTCTGCACGGGCCAGCCGGCGGCCGCGAGCAGCGCCGCGAGGGCGGCGGCGGCGAGCGCCGCGCGGGCGGGCGCCGCGCGGGCGACCCAGACCAGCGCGGCCACCGCGGCCGCGAGGGCGGCGGCGAGCAGGAGGCCCCAGCCGGCGCTGGCGGGCGGCGCGAAGCCCTCCGACCACTGGGTGGCGAGCAGCAGCAGCGCGAGCGCGGCCAGCAGCGCGCCGCGGCGCGCGGGGGACGCCAGCGCCCGCGTGCACGGCAGCAGCACGAGCCCGAGCGCGAGCGCGGGCGTCGCGAAGCGGAGGTTGAGCCCGAACAGGACCGGCGCGCCCTCGGGCCCGCCCGCGCTGGCCGGGGTGATCGCGTAGGCGGCGAGGGTGCCGAGGGCGGCCACGCCGAGCACGCGCACGACCGCGTCGCCGCGCGTGGCGAGCGCGAGCAGCGCGCCCGCGAGCGTGAGCGCGAGCAGCGCGGGCCAGAGGTGGCCGAGGCTGTCGTCGAGCCCGGGCAGGAAGTGGCTGCGCCAGAGGTCGACGTCGGTGGCGTAGTGGGCGAGCGAGAAGCTGTTGGCGTCGGTCTGGGGGAGCGACGGCGACGGCAGCTCGAGCGGGCCGAGCTTCACCCCGTACCACGGCAGCGGGTTGCCGACCCGGACGAGGTTGCGCAGGTACCAGAAGCCGCCGGCCGCGGCCAGGGCGCCGATCCAGAGGCCCGACGTGCGGCGGCGGTCCGAGCGCGGCGCCGCCACGAGCACGCCGAGCGTGATCAGCGCGACCGGGGCGAGCAGCGAGAGCTTGGTCCCCATCGCCATGCCGGCCGCCACGGCGGCTAGCGCCAGCGGCGCGGGGCGCGGGGCGCCGAGCAGCAGCAGCGCGACCGCCGCGAGGAGCCAGGCCACGCCGATCAGGTCGTTGGCGGCCTCGCCGGGCTGCGTCTGGAGGACGATCGGCAGCGAGAGGACCACCGCCACGCCGACCAGCGCGTGCGGCGCCGCGCCGAAGCGCCGGCCGGCGCACCAGCCGGCGAGCAGGGCGAGGCCGGCGAAGCCGAGGTTCACGAACGGCGAGAGCAGGTCGTAGCCGTCGAACAGCGCGATCCCGATTGCGTGGACCAGCTCCGAGCCGGCCGGGTGGAACGTGGTGATCGGCTCGGCCTGCGTGTACTGGAGCGGCGTGGTCTCGCCGGTCTGGGCGAACCGCGCCGAGAAGGGCATGTGGTACCAGAGCGTGTCGGGGTCGGCCATGCCGCGCCCGAGCACCTCCACGCTGCGGCTGCCCCACTCGAACGCCACGAGCGCCACGGCGCCGGCCGCGGCGGCGAGCGACCACCGCCCAGCCGGCGGAGGCCCGCTACCGCAAAACGGCGATGGGGTCAGACCCTCCCCGCTTTGCGTGACGGCGCCGCTACCACGCGTCAGCGCGACCGCGGCGAGGCCCGCCAGCGCGCAGGCCAGCGCCAGCCAGCCGCGGCGCAGGGCGCCCGCCGCGCCCAGCAGCTCCGCGATCAGCACGAGCGCCGCCAGCGCCGTCACCGCCTCCGCCAGCCTGGCCGGCGCGCCGTGCCAGTCCGGCAGCGCCCGGGCGCGCACGCGGATCGCGCCCAGCACGAGCGGCGCGATCGCGGCGAGGGTCAGCCCCACGCCGAGCGCGTAGCCGCCGCCCGTCATGGCCGCGCGGGGCGCACGCCCGCGGGGGCGAACGCCTGGTAGTCGCGGTCGGCGTAGTCGGGCGTGCCGCACCCGCTCACGCCGCGCGCCCGACTCTCGCGCACGTCGAGCACGATCCACTCCGGGGCGCCCGCGGCCGCGCGCCGGCAGGCGTCCGCCGCGCCCGCCAGCTCGAGCGGGTGCTGGAGGCGGTCGCCGGCCAGCGGGCCGACGAGCGCGAAGGTCGAGACCACGGGCGCGTCGCCGTCGCGCCAGGCGGGCTGGCCGGCGAACCAGCCGCTGACGCGCGCCTCGCCGCCGCCGGTGCGCCCGTGGCGCTCGACGTAGCCGTCGGAGGCCGCCGCTCCGGCCACGCCGGCCAGGAGCAGCGCGGCGAGGGCCGCGAAACGGAGAGCGGGGGCGCGGGGCGCGGCCGAGCCGGGGGCGGGCGAGCACGCGGCGGCGCGGCCGCCGCCCAGCCGCGCGAGCGCGAGCGCGAGCGCCGCCGCCGCGCCCAGCAGCGCGCCGGCCGCCGGGGTCCACGCCTTCGGCGCGCTCGGGTAGCCGAGCTCGAAGGTGTTCACGAGGCCGGTGGCGGCGGCCGCCGCCAGCAGCGCGGCCGCGAGCCGGCGCGCGGCGCCCGCGCGGCCGGCCAGCGCCACCGCCACCACGCCGGCCGCGACCCCCGGCAGCAGGTAGCGGGTCGCGTCGCCGGTCCCGATGTCGAACAGCGGCGTGGCGCCCACGCCCGTGAACGGCGCGTTGGCCCAGATCAGCACGGAGACGAGCGTGGCGGCGGCCGCCGCGAGCACCGCGCGCGAGCGCGTCACCAGCGGCGCGAGCAGCGCCCCCGCCAGGATCAGCAGCGGCCCGCCGAAGTGGTCCCAGTAGTACCCGCCGAGGCGGTCCAGCGTCGCGCGCGGCCGGTCGGCGAAGCGCACGTCGGCGGCGGCGATGATGCCGGGCCGCTCGTCGCCCCACGGCGCCGCCGCGAACGGCCAGAACGGCGAGCCGTGCGAGAACAGGTTGCGCAGGTACCAGAACCCGCCCACCGCGGCGGCGAGCGCGCCGGCGGCCGCCAGCGACGGCGCGAGCGCGCGCAGCCGCCGCCGCGAGGCGAACGCCAGCGCGGCCAGCATCGCGACCGCGAGCGGGGCGGCGGTCGTCTTTGTCCCCACGGCGAGCGCCCCCGCGACGAGCGCCGGAGCGATCAACCCGGGCCGCGCGCCCGCAGCCGCGCACAGCGCCCCGCAGCAGCACAGCCACCCGAGCGCGGCCGGGTCCGCGCTCGCGCCGCCGCTCTGCGACGCCACGACCCCCGGCGTGGCCACCACGGCGAGCGCGCCCAGTGCCGCCACCGCCCGCCCGGCCCGGAGCGTCCGCAGCCCCGACCAGGTCGCCAGCGCCGCCAGCGCCGGCATCGCCGCCGTCACGACGCTGACCCACGTGAACCCGCGCCCGATCCCGAGCCCCCAGGCGAGCAGGACCTCGTGCGTCAGCGGGTAGTTGCCGACCGGCAGCGTGGAGACCACCGGCAGGATCGACCCGGGCCGCCCGTCGTGCACCCAGCCAACCGCCTCCGGCACGTGGTAGAGGACCATGTCGTGGCCGAGCGCGGGATGGATCAGCAGCCAGGCGCTCCACGCCGCCCAGCCGCCCAGCGCGGCTCCGGCGCCGGCCGCCTGCCACGCCCCGAGCCCCCGCCACCACCCCGCGAGCTCGGCGCCCGCAGCCACCCCCGGCGCGGGCAGCAGGACCCGGGCCGCGCCCCACGTGGCGAGCGCGGCCAGCGTCAGCGCCACCGAGCTGCCGCCGAGCGCGACCAGCCCGAGCGCCAGCGCCTCGAACACCCCCGCGGCGGCGGCGAGCACGACGGCCGCGAGCGCCCGCGCGAGCCCGTCGGGCGCCGCGAGCGACGCCGCCCGCAGCCCGGCGCCCCCCAGCGCCGCCACGGCGAGCGCGAGCGCCGCGTGGTGCCCGGCCGTCGCGGCGCTCATCCGGTCTGCGGCCGCGGCGGCGCGATCGGCGCCGGCTCCTCGATCGCCTCGCCCGGCTGCGGCCCGGGCCGCGACCGCACCAGCCCCTTGAGCCTCAGGAACGGGATCTCCACCACGTAGTAGCTGGCGCTCGCCAGCAGCGTGCCGCCCAGCAGCGCGGCTGGGAACCAGACCCACGCGCCCGCGTCCTCGGCCACCGACTGGAAGTCCCAGCGCTCGAGCTGCACCAGCACGGCGAAGTGCCACAGGTACAGCCCGTACGAGATCATCCCGAGGTAGCTCAGGACGCGGTTGCGCAGCAGCCGCCGCACCGCCCCCCGGTCGGGGTCGCCGAACATCGCCGGCAGCAGCAGGGCCACGCCCAGCGCCGCGAGCATGTAGTGGCGCCCGACGTACGGCGCCCCCTGGATGTTCTCCGCGACCTCCCCGAAGAACCCCACGAGGAACGTCGTCCCCACGATCAGGACGAGGACGACCCCCCACGCGAGCTCCGGCCGGCGGTCGAGCACGCGGATCGCGCGCGGTTGCTCGCGGCGGCCCTCGTACGCCGCCGAGACCGCCCCCAGCGCCATGCCGATCGCGAAGTCGTCGAGGAAGGTGAGGGTGTTGAGCTGGAACGGCACGCCGCCGGACCCGCCGATCGCCCCGGTCGCCGTCACGATCACCTTGTACACGAGGCTCACGACCAGCAGCACGCCGCAGCCGATCAGCTCCTGGCGCAGCTTCTGCGCCACCGAGCTCGCCCGGATCCGCCGCATCAGCCCGCCCCAGAGCGGCAGCAGCGCGTAGAAGACGACCTCGACGCACAGCGTCCACGCCTGCGGCAGCCCGCCGACCGCCCAGCCCGGCTGGTAGACCTGCGCGAAGCCGTAGTAGGTCGGGATCCCGCGCGCGCCGAACACGTACGACAGGCCGAGCCACAGCGCGATCACAGTCAGCGCGAGGTAGTACGCCGGCACGATCCGCAGCATCCGCCGCCACGCGAACGCCTTCGCCGACGGCGGCTCCCAATCCGCGAGCCGGGCGCGCACCCACGGCCGGTAGAGCAGGAAGGCGGAGATCATGAAGAAGACGCGGACGCTGAAGTCGAAGCGCACGTTGGCCAGCGAGTGCGACCCGGTCAGCGACATGAAGACGCTCGAGTGCGCCGCGACGACCGCGATCACCGCGATCCCCCGGATCGAGTCCATCAGCGGGAAGTGGTAGGCGCGCACGTTCAACGGCGCCGCTCCCACAACCCGCTGATCCCGACCGACGCGAGCACCACGATCGGCACCTCCGCGGCGGCCCGGAAGCGCGTGGTGCCGTAGGTCGCGGCCGCCACGATCGTCACGAGCAGGAGCGGGGCCGCCAGCACCCGCAGCGGCTGTCCGCGGCGGCGCAGCACGAGGCCCCCCACGACCGCCAGCGGCGCGAGCAGGTAGAGCGCCGCAGTCGACGCCTGCTGAGCGCGGATGTGGCGGTCGCCGAGCCCGGCCTCGAGCACCGCCGCCCGCCGCGGCGACCACACGTCCCAGACCCTCATCACCCGCACCCCGACGACGGCGGGCACGCGCCCCGCGTGGTCGCCCGCGTAGTCGAGCCCGCGCCGGCGCAGGCGGCTCGAGATCAGCGCCTCGTTCGTCCCCCAGGCGGGGTCGGCCTCGGGGAAGCACGCCCAGGTCCCGATCAGCTCCGTGTGGTACGCGCTGCGGCAGTTCGCGCCGGCGATCAGCCCGCCCTCGTTGGTCGAGATCGCGGCCGGCCGGTCGAAGGTGATCCAGTTGCGCGCGAGCCACGGCCCCACCACGGCGAGGAAGCCCGCCGCCACCGCGGCGGCCAGCGCGAGCCGCCGCGGCCGCGGCACGAGCCACAGGACCGGGACGGCGAGCAGCGCCAGCAGCAGCACCGCCTCGCCGCGCGTGAGCGCCGCCAGCCCGACCGCGAGCCCGAGCAGCGCCGCCCGCCGCGGGCTCGGCCCGTCCGCGAGCCGGTAGGCCGCCAGCAGGCAGAGCGCGACCAGCGGCACGTACAGCGACTCGCTGCGCAGCGAGAAGTCGAGCATGACCAGCGCGGGGTACACCGAGGCGACGGCGGCGGCCACGAGCCCGACCCGGTCGCCGCCCACGCGCCGCCCGAGCAGCCCGATCAGCGCGACCGCCGCCGCCCCCATCAGGCACGACACGACCTGGTGCGCCGTGTTCGTGTCGAGCCCGAGCGCCGACGGCAGCGCCAGCACGAGCGGGTAGAGCGGCGGCTTCTCCGCCGTCGGGATCTCCGTCCCGTCGCGGTAGAGGTAGAGGAACGGCTGGAGGTAGCGCCCGCTCTCGCCCAGCACGTTCGCGAGCAGGTGGAACTCGCGCCCGTCGCCCGTGACCGGGCGTCCGTGCATCACGACCAGCGCGTAGACCAGGCGGGCGGCCAGGCCCACGCCCGCGAGCACCAGGAGCCGGGCCGCGAACGGCGATTTGCGCAGTCGTCGCATCACCCGTGCTTTCGGGAATGATGCCAGCCATGCGAGCGCGCCCGGAGGGCTTCGATCGGGCGTTCGCGGGACGCCTGCTCGCGATCGCCGCGGGCGGCCTCGCGCTCAGGCTCCTGTACGTCCTCGCGCTCACGCCCGACCTGCGCGGGCGCGGCGACTCGGCCTACTACCACGACCTCGCCGCGGCGATCGCGGCGGGCGACGGCTTCACGGACCCCGCACGGGGCACGCCGACGGCGCTCCACCCGCCGCTGCTCCCGCTCGTGCTCGCGCTCGGCCACCGGCTCGGCGCGGACTCCTACCTCGCCGACCGGGTCGTCGTGTGCGTGATCGGCGCGGCCGCGATCGTCGCGGTCGGCCTGCTCGCGCGCCGGGTCGCGGGGCCGCGCGCCGGCACGGGCGCGGCCGCCCTGGCCGCGGCGTACCCGGTCCTGATCGGCGCCGACGGAGCCGTCATGGCCGAGACGCTCCTCGGCCTGCTCGTGGTGCTCGCGCTGCTCGCCGCATACGCGCTCGCCGACCGGCCGGCGGCCTGGCGCGCCGCGCTGCTCGGAGCGCTCGCCGGGCTGGCCGCCCTCACGCGCGGCGAGGCGCTCTTCCTGGTCCCACTGCTCGTGCTGCCGGCCTGCCTGCGCCTCCCCGCCCGGCGCGCGCCGGCGCTGGCGGCCGCCCTCGCGGCGTTCGCCGTCGTGCTCGCGCCGTGGACGATCCGCAACGCGACGACCTTCGACCGCTTCGTGCCGCTCTCCACCAACGAGGGCACCCTCCTCGCCGGCGCCAACTGCCCCAGCACGTACGGCGGCAGCGACATCGGGAGCTGGGACATCCGCTGCGTGCCGAGCGGCCCCGCGGTCGACGAGTCCGAGGCGGCGGCCGACCTCCGCAGCGACGGGCTCGAGTACGCGAGCGACCATGCCGGCCGCGTGCCGCTCGTGGTCGCCGCCCGGCTCGCCCGCACCTTCGGCGTCTACCAGCCCGTGCGCCAGGCCCGCCACGCGGAGGGCCGCTCCGACGGGATCGAGATCGCGGGCGCGGCGGCGTTCCTCCTCGTGGCCGCGGGCGCCGCGGCCGGGGCCGTCGTGCTGCGCAGGCGCGGGCAGCCGCTCTGGCCCCTGCTCACGCCCGTCGCGCTGGCGGCGCTGGCGAGCGTCGTGGGCTACGGCGTGCCGCGCTTCCGCCACCCCGCCGACCTCGCGTTCGCGGTGCTCGCGGCGGTCGCACTCGCGGCCGCCGCCGGTCGCGGACGCGAGCCTCACCCCCGCGGCGAGGTGGCGGGCGCGACCGGCGCCGGCTCGACGAGCGCCTCCGCCGGCTGAGACTCGATCCCGCGGCCGCGCACGAGCCGCTTCAGGCTCAGCGCCGGGCGCTCGACCAGGTAGTAGCTGACCGCCGCGACCGCCGCGCTGCACGCGGCGCCGACGACGAAGAAGAAGACCAGCCGGAGCTCGTCCGCCCCGCCGACGTGGATCCACTCGTGGAGCTTGCGGACCACCGCGAGGTGGTAGAGGTAGATCGAGTACGAGACGAGCCCGAGCCAGAGCACGACGCGGTTGCCGAGCAGGCGGCCCGCGAGCCCGCGACCGGGTGCGGCGAAGATCGCCGGGGCCACCACCCCGAGCGCAATCAGCGAGTAGAGCTCGTGGCGCTCCAGGAACGTGCGCGCCGGATACGAGGGCGGGAGCAGGACGCCGGTCAGCCCGATCTGCGTGCTCACCGCCCAGAAGGCGACCAGCGCCAGCGCGAACGGCGCGCTCGGCCAGCGTCTCAGCCACGCGATAACACGCGGCTCGGGCCGCTCGCCGCGGCTCTGCGACCACACGGTGAGCACGGCAAGGCCCATCCCGATGCTGAACTGGTCGAGGAAGTTCGGCAGCGGCTGGAGGTACGGGCCGGAGTCGAGCGCGATCGGCGACGTCTGCCTCAGCGCCCAGACCTTGTAGGCCACGCTGAGGACGAACAGCAGCGCCAGCCCGGCCAGCTCCTGGAGCGCCACCACGTCCGGCCTGCCGCGCCCCGGCAGCGGCCGCAGCAGCAGCGCCCACAGCGGCAGGAACGCGTAGAAGCTGACCTCCACGCACAGCGTCCACGCCTGCGCGATCCCGCCGAGCCCCGCGCCCGCGTCGTAGATCTGGGCGAACCCGTAGTAGAGCGGCGCCTGCGAGCCGAACACGTCGGGCAGCGACAGCCAGATCGTGACCACCGTGAGCGCGACCCAGTAGGCGGGCGCGATCCTGAGGAAGCGCCGCCACGCGTAGGCGCCGGTCGCCGGCAGCGGCTCGTCGCGCATGCGCGCGCGCACGAACGGCCGGTAGAGCAGGAAGCCGGAGACGAGGAAGAAGATCGTGACGCCCACGTCGAGGTGCGCGGTGTACTTGCGCAGCGGGCCGCCGGAGAGCACGAAGAACGCGGCGTGGAAGGCGACGATGGAGAGCGCGGCCACGGCGCGCAGCCCGTCGAAGAGCGGGAAGCGGTCGGCCCGTGCGTTCATCGCGCGGGGACCGGGGCGGGTGCGGCGAGCGCCGGCCCGGCGGCGGGGTCCGCGGCGAGCGCCGGCTCGGCCGCGTCGGCCCGGGCGAGCAGGAGGCCGCCGGCCACGACGGCGAACAGGGTCAGCGCCGGCAGCTCCCAGTCCCAGTCCACCGCGTTGTGGACGGCCCAGACCACCACCAGCGCGATCGGGCCGGCCGCCGCCGCGCCGTCCAGGCGGTGCGCGCGCACGGCCGCCGCCGCCACCCCGCCGAGGAAGAGCACGAGCAGCGCGAGGCCGACCGCGCCGAGGTCGGCGAGGGTGTTGATGTAGAGCGAGTGGGCGAACTTGGTGCCCTCGGGCACGTCGCGGTGGCGCAGCCAGGCGACCTGGAAGCCACCCGCCCCGAGGCCGCGCACCGGCTCGGCTCCGAAGCCGTCGCTGAGCGCCACGTCCCAGTACTCGTAGCGGTTGCTCTCGATCGACTTGAGCCGCGCCGCGCTCGCGCCCTCGGCCGCGGGCGGATGGCCGCGGTCGCGCGCGGCGAGCGTGACCGTCCCGAGCGCGAGCACGACGATGGCCGCAGCGGCGATCGCCGGCGCGCGGCGCGGCAGGCGCAGGTACTCGACCGACAGCCGCCCGCCCCGCTCGGCCCGTGCGAGCCACCAGGTCGCGACGGCCGCCAGGCAGCACAGCGCCGCGAGCGCGGCCAGCGCGAGCGCGCCCTCGCGCTCGCGGTCGGCGAGCGAGCCCTCGAGCCCGCGCACGCCGGCGAACGCGTTCGCGACGGCCGCGCCCGCGACGCCCGTGCACAGCAGCGCGGCCACGGCGCGGAGCTGCGCGCGGCCGGGCGCGAGCGCGATCAGGGCGAGCAGGCCGATCCCGAGCGCGGCGAGCACCCCGCGCGAGAAGCTGAGCCACACGCCGGCCGCGAGCGGGACGCTGCCGGCCGCGGCGGCCGCCCGCAGCCAGACCGAGCGCGTGTGGTCGCCCGCGAGCCGCGCGGCCAGGACCGCGCCCAGGGCGGCGAGCGCGCCCATCGCGTTCCAGTAGGTGAGCGGCTGCTCGAGCCTGCCGAGCGCGTTCGGCGTGCGGCTGAACTCGAGGACGCCGGGCAGCAGCCGCTCGGAGAGCCCGTAGCCGACCGCGACGAGCGCCCCGGCGGCGAGCGCCGGCTCGGCGACCCGCTGCGCCGGCGGCGCGCGCAGCAGGCCCGCGGCGGCCGTCAGCGCGCCCAGGTAGAGGAGCAGGCGCTGGAGCGCGTCGGTCGCCGAGCTCGACAGCGGCGCCCACGCGAACGAGACGGCCGACCAGGCGGCGAGCAGCGCCAGCCCCGTCAGCGCGAGCCGCCCGCCGAGCCGCCGCGGGAGCGGCGCGGGCCCCGCGAGCGCCGCGAGCACCAGCAGCCACGCGACGATGCCGGCGGCGAGGCGATCGGGGTCGAAGTAGCCGCCCTCGCGGAAGGCGAGCGCCGTCGGACCGGCCAGCAGGACGGTGACCGCGAACGCCGTGATCGCGCGCCTCACTCGTGGCAGGCTAGCGCTGGAATCGGGCCCTCCGGCGGATACCCTGCGTGGCTCATGGGCGCCCCCGAGACCTGCAAGATCTGCGCGGGGCCGCTCGCTCTCCGCTACCCCGGGACCGCCGCCGACGTGACGGCGACGCTGCTTTCGCCCACCAACCACCGCCCCGGCGAGTACGGCGACCTCTACCGCTGCGAGCGCTGCGGAACGCTCCACCAGCCGCGGCTCCCGCCGGGCTCGGAGCTGGCTGAGCTCTACCGCCAGATGCGCGACGACGCCTACCTCGCCGAGGAGGCCGGCCGCCGCCGCACCGCCCGCCGGGTGCTGGACCTGATCGCCCGTCACGCCCCGTCCGGGCGGCTCCTGGACGTGGGCTGCGGCCACGGGCTGCTGCTGGACGAGGCACGCCGGCGCGGTTACGCGACCGAGGGAATCGAGGTGTCGGAGAGCGCCGTCGCCCACGCTCGCGGCGCGCTCGGGCTCACCATCCACGAGCAGCCGTTCGCGGACGCGGACCTGGAGCCGGAGTCCTACGACGTGATCGTGCTGGCCGACGTGCTCGAGCACTTCGACGACCCGCGGGCCGCGCTGCGGCGCTGCGGCCGCCTGCTGCGCCCGGGCGGCCTGCTCTGCGTGGTCACGCCGGACCCGGCCTCGCGGACCGCCCGCCTCGCGGGCGCGCGCTGGTGGGCGCTGCTGCCCGCCCACACGTTCCTGATCCCGTGGCGCACGCTGCGCGAGCTCCTGGCCGGCGAGCAGCTCGTGGCCATCGACGACGCGCCGCTCGTGCGCTCGTTCACGGCCGGCTACTGGCTGGCTGGCCTGGCGGAGCGCGGCGGGCGGCTGGCGGCGCCGGTCGAGACGCTGCGCCGCCTGCTCCCGCGCCGGCTCCATCTCTCGCTGTCGCTCGGGGACGAGCGCGTGCTGCTGGCACGGCGCGCCGCGTCCCCGCGCGCCCACGCCCCGGCGGCGCCGCGCGAGGGCAGCCCCGAGCCGGCCGCCAGCGCCTAGACGAACGGCCGCGCGCGGCCGCGGCGGGAGAGCCGCAGGCCCGAGCGCGAGGGCGTCCACTCGACTCGCTGGTGCTGGCGCAGCGGGCGCTCGCCGCGGTCGCGCTCGACCGTCCGGTCGATCTCCTCGAGAAGCTGGCGCCGGAACACCTGCCGGTCGAACCTGAGCGCGTTGCGCACGCAGGCCGACGGGTCGGCCGCCTCGGCGTCGAAGGCGAGCACGGCGGCCGCGAGCTCCTCCGGCCCGCCGTCCCAGAAGCAGCCGGTCACGCCGTCGCGCACGGTCTCGAGCGCGCCCCCGCGCGCCACCGAGATCACCGGCCGCCCGGCCGCCTGCGCCTCGACCGCGGCCATCCCGAACTCCTCCGCCGCGGTCACCACCAGGGCACGCGCGCCGCTGAGGAGGCGGGCCACCTCGGCGTCGCTCACACGGCCCGTGAAGCTCACGTTGGGTCCGGCCAGCGAGCGCAGCCGGCGCGAGTCCGGCCCGTCGCCGGCCACGATCAGCCTGCGGCCGAGCCGGTTGAAGGCGGCGACCGCGACGTCGATCCGCTTGTGCGGCATCAGCTCCGAGAGGACCATGTAGTGGTCGCCCACCTCGCCCGGCTCGAACCGCGAGGTGTCGACCGGCGGATAGACGACGCGCGACTCGCGGTTGAAGTACGAGTGGATGCGCCGGCGCGTGGCCGACGAGTTCGCGAGGTACTGGTCCACGCGCTGCGCCGCGATCCAGTCCCACTGCCGCCAGCGGCGGAACAGCGAGCGCAGCACCGCGCGGCTGATCGGGTCGGGCCGCGTGGCGAGCGTGCGGTCGCGGTCGTTCCACGCGTAGCGGAACGGGTTGTGGCAGTAGGACACGTGCAGCGTGTGCTCGTGGCAGAGCACGGCGTGCGCCCAGGCGCTCGAGCTCGAGACGACCAGGTCGAACTCCGACAGGTCGAGCGACTCGATCGCGGTCGGGTAGAGCGGCAGCAGGCTGCGGAAGGTGCGCGCCGTGGGCCGCAGCTTCTGGAGGAACGTCGTGCGCACGTCGCGGTGCGCGAAGCGTCCCTCGGTCCCGTCCTCGTCGTACACCGCCGTGTAGATCGGAGCGTCCGGCCACAGCTCCGTCATCTCGTGGAAGACCCGCTCCGCGCCGCGCAGATCGAGCAGGAAGTCGTGCACGAGCGCAACCCGGGCGCGTTCGCGGGTGTTAGGGGTAGGCATGCAGGTCCAGTCTATGCCTCCGACCCGTCGCATCGCCACCCCTGCCGGCGCGCCCAGATCCCGCCGTCGGCGGCGTCTGCTACCAATTGCGGCCGTGCCACGCGCCCTCGTCGCCATGCTCACAGTCGCGGTCGCGCTCGCCGTGCCGGCCGGCGCGCTCGCGCAGGGTGCCGGCAGCGACCAGTACCAGGATCCGCTCGCGGGCCAGCCCGGCGCGGGCAACGGCAGCGGCGGCGGGAACGGGAACAGCGGCGGCGGGAACGGCGGGAACGGCAACGCCGGCACGCCGGCGGCCAACACCACCCAGGCCGGTACGGCCGACGGGACCGGCACCACCTCGGCGCAGGCCCGCGACCAGCTTCCGGCCACCGGCGCCGACGCCTGGCTGCTCGCGCTCGCGGGCGTCACGCTGCTCGGCGGCGGCCTCGGCCTCCGCAGGGCCGCCGCCGCCGGCCTCTAGGGGGCAGGCGGCCGCGGCCGCGGCGATCCCGTGAAGGCGACCAGCGGCTCCCCGACCGCGGCCGGCCCGCACGGCCCGGCGGCGCGCCCGGCGGCGGGGCGCACCGGCGTCCGCCGCACCCGCGGGCTGTCGCTCTTCGTCAGCTACTCGGGCCTCATGGGCGGCTCCGAGCGGATCCTCCTGGACACGGCACCGCGTCTCGGCGGAGGCGTCGCGGTCGCCTGCCCGCCGGGGCCGCTGGCCGACCGGCTGCGCGACGCCGGCGTGCACGTCTTCCAGCTGCGCGCGCGTCGCCTCCAGCTGCGCGCGACGCTGCGCGACCGGATCGAGAAGCCGCTCCGGCTCGCCGGGCAGTCGCGCGAGGTCGGCGAGCTGGTCGCGTCGCTGCGCCCCGCCGTCACGATCGGCTGGGGCACGCGCGCCGCGATCGCCTGCGCGTCCGCCGTCCACCGCGCCCACCCCAGCTCGCAGCTCGTCTTCCAGAACAACGACCTGCTCCAGGGACCGGTCATCGCCCGCGTGGCGCGCGCGCTGGCCTACCAGTCGGACCTCGTCGTGGCGCTGTCGGCCACGATCGCGCGCGACCTCGACCCGCGCGGCGCGCTCGACGACCGCACGGTCGTCCTCCCCCCGGGCGTCGACCTCGACGCCTACGCGCACATCGGCCCGCCGTCAGGGCCGCCGCGCGCGCTCCTGCTCGGGGCGATCGTCGGCTGGAAGCGGCCGCGCCTGGCGCTCGAGGCGGTCGCGCTCGCGGCGCGCGAGCTGCCCGACCTCGAGCTGACGGTGGCGGGCCCGGCGCTCGACGAGGCCGGCGAGCGGCTCGCCGCGTCGCTGCGCACCCGCGCGCTGGCGCCCGACCTCGCGGGCCGGGTCACCTTCACGGGCGAGCTCGCCGACCCGCGCCCCGCGCTCGCCGACTGCACCTGCTTGCTCCACACCGCGGACGTCGAGCCCTACGGCATGGTCGTGGTCGAGGCCCTGGCCGCGGGCCGTCCCGTGGTGGCGCCGCACTCGGGCGGCCCCGCCGAGATCGTGGCGCCCGAGACGGGCCGCCTGTTCGCGCCGGGCGACGCCCGCTCCGCCGCCGACGCGCTCGTGGACCTGCTCGGCACCGAGGGGCTAGCCGCGCGCGTGGGCGCGGCGGGGCGGGCGCGGGCGGAGCGCCACTACCGGCTCGAGGACTCGCTCGCCCGCTACGAGGCGCTGCTCGACGAGCTGGTCGAGCGCGGCCGTGCGGGTCGGTCGGTCGCCGTCCCGGGAGCTCCCGAGCACGCCGCGCCGGGCAGCGGGATGGCGCTCGTGACCGTCCT
The DNA here is from genome assembly GCA_036389835.1 of Thermoleophilaceae bacterium. GTDB lineage: Bacteria > Actinomycetota > Thermoleophilia > Solirubrobacterales > Thermoleophilaceae > AC-37. The sequence continues at coordinate 80,847 of DASVWC010000040.1, forward strand.
CCACGACTCCGAGGCCGAGGTGCGCGCCCTGCTCGCCTCGGTCGAGCGCCACCTCCCGGGCGCGCGCGTGGTCGCGGCGGACTCGGGCTCGTCGGACGGGGGCGCAGCGGCCGTGCGCGACTGGCGCCACGACGCCCGGGTGATCGAGATCGGCGCGAACGTGGGCTTCGGCCGCGCCACGAACGCGGCGCTGGCCGCCGTGGAGGAGCCGGTCGCGGTGGTGATCAACCCGGACGCCGAGCTGCTCGACGACTCGCTCGCCGCGCTCGCGGCCGAGGTTATGCGCGACGACCGTCCCGAGCGGATCCTCGCGCCGCTCGTCATCCAGCCCGGTGGGCCGCGCGAGGACTCGGCGCACCCCGAGCCGGGCTCCGCACCCGAGCTCGTCCGGGCGCTGATCCCCACGAGCGCCCTGCCGCGGCCGCTGCGGCCGTCGCTGGAGCCGTGGCGCGCGAACCAGCCGCGCCGCGTCGGCTGGGCGGTCGGCTGCTGCCTGGTCGCGCGCACCGACACCCTGCGCCGGCTCGGCCCCTTCGACGAGCGCGCCTTCCTGTACGCGGAGGACCTCGACCTCGGCCTGCGCGCGACCGACGCCGGCGTGGAGACCTGGTTCTGGCCCTCCGGGCGGGTGCTCCACCGCCGCGCGCACGCCTCGGCGCGGGCGTTCGGCGGCGAGCCCTTCGACCTGCTCGCCAGGCGCCGGCGCGAGGTCGTACGCCGCTGGCGCGGCGAGCGCCGCCAGCGGACCGACGACGGCGCCCAGGCGCTCACGTTCGCCACCCGGATCGCGCTGAAGTCCGCGCTCGGCGGGGTGGCCCGGCGGGAGCGCGAGCAACTCGCGGCGCTGCTGCGCGCGCGGCGCGGCGGCGCGCCCCCGGGCCGCTGAGCGCGGCGGCGGCGTGAGCGCGCCCGTCCTGATCAACGGGCGCGCCGCGGTGCGGCGCGAGATCGGCGGCGTCGAGCGCGTCGCGCGCGAGCTCGCGTGGCGGCTCCCGGCGCTGCGCCCCGACCGCTACGCCGTCGCGCGCCCGCGGGCGGCGCTCGCCCACCGCGCGGGCCACGCCTGGGAGCAGGCCGCCCTCCCGCTGCTGGCCAGCCGCGCGCAGCTGATCCTCTCGCCGGCCAACCTCGCGCCGCTCGCCTCCCGCCGCAACGTGGTCGTGATCCACGACGCCGCCGCCCTGCGCCACCCGGAGTGGTACGGCGCCGCCTACGCGCGCTGGCAGCGCGCGCTGCTGCCGCGGCTCGCGCGCCGCGCGCGCGCCGTGATCACCGTGTCGGAGTTCTCACGCGGCGAGCTGGTCGAGCTCCTGGGCGTGCCGCCCGCGCGCGTGAGCGTCGTGCCGAACGGCGTGGACGATCGCTTCTCGCCCGCCGCCGACCCCGCGCCCGCGCGCGCCGCGACCGGGCTCGGCGAGCGTCCGTACGCGCTCGTGGTGGGCACGCGCATCGCCCGCAAGAACCCGCCGGCGCTGGCGGAGGCCGCGCGCGCGCTGACCGCCGCGGGGATCGAGCTGGTCGCCGCCGGCGGCGGGCGGCCGTACATGCGCGCGGGCGACGGGGCGCCCGTGCGCGCGCTCGGCTACGTGCCCGACGAGCTCCTGCCGTCGCTCTACGCGGGCGCGCGGGCGCTGCTCATGCCGTCGCTCTACGAGGGCTTCGGCCTCCCGTGCCTGGAGGCGATGGCCAGCGGCGTGCCGGTGGTGGCGGCCGACCGCGCCGCGCTGCCGGAGACCTGCGGCGACGCCGCGCTGCTCGTGGACCCCGACGACGCCGGCGCGTTCGCGGCCGCGGCCGTCGCCGCCGCCACCGACGAGGTGCGCCGCGCCGCCATGGCGGAGCGCGGTCTCGAGCGCGCGGCGGCGCACACGTGGGAGCGCTCGGCGCGGCTGGTCGACGGCGTGGTCGAGGCCCTGCTGGAGGGCTAGCGCGGCGACGGCGGCCCGGCCGCCGGCTGCTGCGGCTGGTCCGTCATGCACTGGGCGCGCTCGTCCTTCTGGCAGCCCTCGTAGAGCCGGGCGCTGCGCGCGTACTGCTCGAGCGCGGGCATCGGCGTCACGGTCTGCTTGCCGTCGTACTTCACGAGCCCCGTGAACTTGAACTGCTCGGAGGAGTACGACGACGCCCACGTGTACCAGTAGACGCGCTGCACGCTCGCGAGGCTCGACGACTGGTTCTTGACCAGGAGCTTGTACGCGCGCCAGAGGAACGACGCCATCCCCGCGTCGGTCGTCTGGAGCTTGTTGTCGGACTTGATCCTCCCCTTCGAGGCGGGCAGCCCGAGCTCGGTGATCCAGAGCGGCTTGCCCCCGTCGCCGTGACGGCGCATCACGATCCGGAAGCGCTTGGTGAGCGTGACGATCCCCTCCGGCTTCGAGGTGTACGGGTGCAGGGCGGCGACGTCGAACGCGCCCTTGATCCCGCCCCTCTCGTACATGTGGTCGAGGTACTTCCACGACTCGTTCGAGATGCCGCCGAGCACGACCGTGGCGCCGGGGTCCTCCGCCTTGATCGCCTTGTACGACGCGCGCAGCAGCTTGCCGTAGCCGGGCGCGTAGTCCATGCCGGTCGGGATCGACCACTGGTACTGGAGGTGCGGCTCGTTCCAGATCTGCCACTGGCGGATCGGCCGCTTCGGCAGCAGCGGGTTCTCGAGCCAGAACGACCCGTTCTCGCCGTAGCGGGCGATCAGCGCGCGCAGGTAGCGCGTGTAGTCCGCGAAGCTCGTGGGCGGCGAGTGGGCGACGTTCTTGTACTGCCGCGCCCAGCGCGGGGCGAGGATCACCACGGGGAGGACGTCGATGCCGTGGGCCGCGGCGTGGCGCACGGCGCGGTCGGTCTTCGAGTGGTCGAACGGCGCGCCCTTGCGCTTCTGCGCGCGCAGCCACTCGAACGCGAGCCGCTTGGTCTCCACGCCGCTCCTCGCCATCCGCGCGTTCTCCGCGTCGCGGATCGACTCCGGCGCGACCATTTCGATCTCGGCGTCCCAGTTCGCGCCGTAGAAGAGCGGCGGCACGGCGCGCTGGGCGGCGGCGCTCGCGGGCATGGCGACCAGCAGCGCTGCCGCCGCGGCGAGGAGAGCTCCGAGGCGGTTCACGAACAAGAGAACCCACGAGGGTACGAGCGGTTGCGGCCCGGCTGCGAACCGGCGCCCGCTGCGTCATCGGTCGCCCGCGCCGGGCCTTGCGCAAAGAGGTGAATCGTGATTCACTTCTTGGCATGGCGTACCGCCCTACCGAGCGCACCGAGGCCAAGCGCGCCGCCACCCGCGAGCGCATCCTGGACGCCGCCCTCGATCAGCTGGCGGCCGGCGGCTACGCGTCGGCCGGCATGCAGGGGGTCGCCGAGCGGGCGGGGATCGCGACCGGCACCCTCTACCGCCACTTCCCGTCGAAGTCGGCGCTGTTCGCCGAGGTCTTCCGGCGCGGATCGGAGCGCGAGATGCGGCTGATCGCCGAGGCCACGCGCGCCGACGGGCGCCCGGCCGCCGAGCGGATCGGCGCCGCCGTGGAGGCCTTCGCGCGCCGCGCGCTCGCCGCCCCCACCCGCGCCTACGCGTTCATCGCCGAGCCGGTCGACCCGTCGGTCGAGGAGACGCGCCTCGCCTTCCGCCGCGCGATCCGCGACCACCTGCGCGCGATCCTCGAGGAGGGCGTGCGCGACGGCGAGCTGGCACCGCACGACAGCGAGACGGCGGCCGCCGCGGTGGTCGGCGCGCTGGGCGAGGCGCTGGTCGGGCCGCTGTCCCCGCGCGGGGGCGGCGGTGAGGCGATGGTCGCCGCGCTCGTGGACTTCTGCATCCGTGCGCTACCGAGGGAGGAGAGCCGTGCCGGCCACGCTGCCCACGCATGAGGTCCTGAACCAGTCGCGGCCGCTGCTCGGCTACAACGCCTTCGAGGCCGACCCCGCGCTGCGCGAGGCGCTCGAGCGCGAGGGCGGCGGCTGGGGCGCCGAGCGCTGCCGGGAGATCGGCGCGATGGTCGGCTCCGAGGAGGCCGACGAGCACTGCCGTCGCGCGCAGCGCAACGTCCCCGCGCTCCACACCCACGACCGCTTCGGACACCGGATCGACGCCGTCGAGTACGACTCCGGCTTCCACTGGATGCTGCGCCAGGGGATCGACCGCGGCCTCCACTCGCTGCCGTGGCGCGACCCCCGCCCCGGCGCCCACGTGGTGCGCGCGGCGATGTTCCTCGTCTACAACGAGCTCGACACCGGCCCGGCCTGCCCGGTCTCGATCAACTACGCGGCCGTGCCGACGCTGCGCCAGTCGCCGGAGCTCGCCGCCGAGTACGAGGAGCGCGCGGCCCGCCCGGACTACGGCTCCTATGCCCAGGCCGGCATGGTCATGACCGAGAAGCAGGGCGGCTCGGACCTGCGCGCGAACAGCACGGTCGCCGAGCCGGCCGGCGACGGGTGGTGGGAGCTGACCGGCCACAAGTGGTTCTGCACCCACCCGGTGTTCGAGTTCTTCTTCACACTCGCGCACACCGAGGCGGGGCCGACCTGCTTCGTCGCCGAGCGCGGCGAGGGCTTCGAGATCCAGCGCCTCAAGGACAAGCTGGGCGGGCGCTCGCTGGCCTCGAGCGAGGTCGAGTACCGCCGGCTGCCGGCTCGGATCCTCGGCGAGGAGGGCCACGGGATCCGCGCCATGATGGCCCAGATCGGCCCCACCCGCCTCGACACGCTGCTCGGCATCGGCGGCATCCTGCGCCGAGCCGTGGCCGAGGCGGTGCACCACGCGCGCCACCGCAGCGCGTTCGGCGGCCTGCTCGCCGAGCAGCCCGCGATGCAGAACGTGCTGGCCGACCTCGCCGTCGAGTCGGAGGCCGCGACCGCCGCCTCGCTGCGGGTTGCCCGGGCCTGGGACACCGACGCCGAGCAGCCGTTCCGGCGGCTGGCCCCCGCGGTCATGAAGTACTGGGTCTGCAAGCGCGCCGCCGCGGCGGCGGCCGAGGCGCTCGAGTGCCTCGGCGGCAACGGCTACATCGAGGAGGCGCCGCTCGCCCGGCTCTACCGCGACATCCAGATCGGGACCGTCTGGGAGGGCTCCGGGAACGTGATGGCGCTCGACGTCCTGCGCGCCTCCCGGACCGACCCGGAGGCGGTCGAGGCCCTGCTGGCGGAGTGCGAGCTGGCCGTGGGCGCCGACGCGCGCTACGACCACTTCCTCGCCCGCGCCCGCCAGAGCGTGACGATGCTGGGCGGGCCCCACCCGCAGTGGAACGCGCGCCGCGCGGTGGAGGACCTCGCGCTCGCGCTGCAGGGCAGCCTGCTCCTGCGTCATGCTCCACCCGCGGTCGCGGACGCGTTCTGCGCCTCGCGGCTCGGCGACGGCGGCTGGGCGTTCGGCACCATTCCCGACGGCGTGGCGGCCGACGCCATCGTCAGCAGAGCACTGGAGGTCTAGATGGCGACGATCGAGCAGCGCAACCCGGCCCGCGAGGTCCTCAACCAGCCGCCCCCGCTGACGGGCCGCAACCTGTTCACGGAGAACGTCCCGCTCGTCGAGTCCGTGCGCCGCGAGGGAGCCGGCTGGGCCGAGGAGCGGCTCACCGCGATCGGCGCGGAGTCCGGCGCGGCGGCCGACCGCGAGCTGGGCCGGCTCGCCAACGAGAACCCGCCGATCCTGCACACGCACGACCGCTTCGGGCACCGGATCGACGAGGTCGAGTTCCACCCGGCGTGGCACGAGCTCCTGGAGCTGTCGATGCGTCACGGCGTGCACGCGCTGCCCTGGCGCGAGCCGGGGCCCGGCGCCCACGCGGCGCGCGCCGCGATGATGCTGTGCGGCAGCGGGCTCGAGTCCGGGCACGGCTGCCCGATCTCGATGACCTACGCGGCGGTGCCCGTGCTGCGCCGCCAGCCCGAGATCGCCGCCGAGTGGGAGCCGCGGCTCACCTCGCTCGAGTACGACCGCCGCTTCGTGCCCGCCGACCAGAAGCGCGGCGCGCTGGCGGGCATGGCCATGACCGAGCGCCAGGGCGGCTCCGACGTGCGCGCCAACACCACGCTCGCCCGCGCGCTGAACGGCGGCGGGGCCGGGGCCGAGTACGAGCTCACGGGGCACAAGTGGTTCTGCTCGGCGCCGATGTGCGACATGTTCCTCGTGCTCGCCCAGGCCGACGGCGGGCTCTCGTGCTTCCTGCTCCCGCGCTGGACGCCCGACGGCGAGCGCAACCGGATGCACATCCAGCGGCTCAAGGACAAGCTCGGCAACCGCTCGAACGCGTCGAGCGAGATCGAGCTGGACGGCGCCTGGGCGCGGATGGTCGGCGAGGAGGGCCGCGGCGTCCCGACGATCATCGAGATGGTCAACTTCACCCGGCTCGACTGCGTGCTCGGCTCGACCGGCCTGATGCGCGAGGCGCTCGCGCAGGCGATCCACCACTGCTCGCACCGGGCGGCGTTCGGCAGGACGCTCGTGGACCAGCCGCTGATGCAGAACGTGCTTGCCGACCTCGCCGTGGAGTCCGAGGCGGCCACGCTCACGGCGCTGCGGCTGGCCCGCGCGATCGACGTGGGAGCCGACGACCCGACCGAGACCCTCTTCAAGCGGCTCGGCCTCGCCGTGTCGAAGTACTGGGTCTGCAAGAGCGCGACCTGGCACGTGGCGGAGGCGCTCGAGTGCCTCGGCGGGAACGGGTACGTGGAGCTGTCGGGGATGCCGCGCATCCACCGCGAGGCGCCGCTCCTGTCGATCTGGGAGGGCTCCGGCAACGTCAACTGCCTCGACGTGCTGCGCGCGATGGCCCGCACGCCCGAGTCGGTGCAGGCGTTCTTCGACGAGGTCGAGTCGGCCTCCGGTGCCGAGCCGCGCCTCGACGCGTACGTCCGCTCGCTCAAGGCCGAGCTCGGCGAGCCGGAGGGGATCGAGGCGCGCGCGCGGCGCCTCGTGGAGCGGATGGCGGTGGCGCTCCAGGCGTCGCTGCTCGTGCGCCACGGGGACGCGGCCGTGGCGGACGCGTTCTGCGCCAGCCGCCTGGCCGGCGACCGCGGGCGCGCGCTCGGGACCCTGCCCGCGGGCGCCGACTTCGAGCGGATCATCGAAAGGCACAGCCCCGCCCGCTAGTCTCCGAACCACTTGGAGGCATCTTCCGCCGGAGTGGACCGGTTTGACCAGCCGGGACGCGACGACATACAGCCCGTCGCGAACGAGACCGTCGACCGCATCGCGACCGGCACCGTCACGGTGCTCCCCTTCCTCGCCCTGGGGGTGGCGGTCTGGCAGGCGTGGGCGCACTCGCTCTACTGGAGCGACCTCGCGGTCTTCGCGATCATGTACACGTTCACCGGGCTCGGCATCACGGTCGGCTTCCACCGCCACCTGACCCACCGGGCGTTCAAGACGAAGCGGCCGATCCGCGTGGCGCTGACCATCCTCGGCACCGCCGCGATCGAGGGGCCGGTCACCGCGTGGGTCGCCGACCACCGCAAGCACCACGCGTTCGCCGACGAGAAGGGCGACCCGCACAGCCCGCACGTGGGGCACGCGGGCGGCTTCCGCGGCGCGCTGAAGGGCCTGCTGCACGCGCACGTGGGCTGGCTGTTCGTGCACGACGAGCGCGGGTCGAAGGAGCGCTACGCGCCCGATCTCCTCGCCGACCCGGCGGTCCGCTTCGTGGACAGGACCTTCCTCGTGTGGGCGCTCGGCGGGCTCGCGCTGCCGTTCTTCCTCGGGTGGGCGATCGGCGGGACAATCCACACCGCGCTCACCGGGCTGCTCTGGGGCGGCGCGGTGCGCGTCCTGCTGCTCCACCACGTCACCTACAGCATCAACTCGCTCTGCCACTTCTTCGGCCGCCAGAGCTTCGAGACCGGTGACGAGTCGCGCAACCTCGCCTGGCTCGCGCCGCTCTCGCTGGGCGAGGCCTGGCACAACAACCACCACGCGTTCCCCACCTCGGCGGCGCACGGGCTGCGCTGGTACGAGCTCGACATCTCGGCGCTGGTCATCCGCGGGCTCGAGCGGCTCGGGCTCGCGTGGGACGTGGTCCGGGTCAGTCCCGAGCGGCTGGAGAAGAAGGCGCTCTGAGCACCCTCACCTACTCGGTGGACGGGCGGGTGGCGCGCATCACCCTCGACCGCCCCGAGCGGGGCAACGGGATAACGCTGGAGATGCCGCGCGAGCTGGCGGCGGCGGTGGAGCAGGCCGATCTCGACCCCGGCGTGCACGTGATCGCGCTGTCCGGGGCCGGGAAGGGGTTCTGCGGCGGCTACGACCTGGTGGCGAGCGCGGAGCAGCGGATGGAGGGCGTGGGGGGCGAGGCAGCCGGTCCAGGCTCGCCCGGCGATCCCGGCTTCCCGCCGGGCTCCCCGCTCGACCCGCTGGTCCAGCTCCGCAACCACGACCCGTCCGGCACGTGGGACCCGCTGGTCGACTACGCGATGATGAGCCGCAACGTCCGCGGCTTCATGTCGCTCTTCCACGCGAACAAGCCGGTCGTGTGCAAGGTGCACGGGTTCTGCGTGGCGGGCGGAACCGACATGGCGCTCTGCTCCGACCTGCTCGTGATCGCGGACGACGCGCGGATCGGCTACCCGCCGGCGCGCGTCTGGGGCACGCCCACCACGATGGTGTGGGCGCACCGGATCGGGCCGGAGAAGGCCAAGCGGCTGCTGTTCACCGGCGACCTGCTCACCGGCCGCGAGGCGCACGAGTGGGGCCTGGCGATCGAGGCGCCGCCCGCGGCCGAGCTCGACGAGCGCTTCGAGGCGCTGGTGCAGCGGATCGCGCTGGTGCCCGTCAACCAGCTGGTGATGCACAAGCTGCTGGTCAACCAGACGATGTACGCGCAGGGGCTGCACGCCACGCAGGTCCTCGCGACGGTGTTCGACGGCGTGGCCCGCCACACGCCCGAGGGCTTCGCCTTCCAGCAGCGAGCGGCGGAGGCGGGCTTCAAGCAGGCGGTACGCGAGCGCGACGAGCCGTTCGGCGACGCGCCGCCCGAGAGGACGTAGTCAGCGGCTCAGCCGCTGCACGCTCTCGCAGTTGCGGACGGTGTCGGTGCGGTCCGCGCGCACCTTGTCCCTCTTGCCCGGGCCGCAGTCGATCGTCTCGCGGCGGCCGTTCGCGGCGATGACGTTGTCGTTGCCCGCCCCGCCGCTGTAGGTGTTGAGGCCCTGGCCGCCGTTGATCTTGTCGTTGCCGGCGCCGCCGCCCAGGCGGTCGTTGCCGTTCCCGCCCGAGATCGTGTCGTTGCCGTTCCCACCGGACACGGTGTCGGCGCCCTCGCTGCCCGCGAGCCGGTCGCTGCCGTCCTCGCCGCTCAGCGAGTCGTCGTCGTCGCCGCCGTTCAGGCGGTCGTTCCCGGCGCGGCCGCGCAGGCAGTCCTCGCCGTCGCCGCCGTTGAGCACGTCCTTCCCCGCGGCGCCCACGAGCAGGTCGCCGAACGGCGTGCCGTTGAGCGTGCCGCCCGTGTCGTTGGCGTCCTGGCGGTTCTTGCAGCGCCCCGGCGTGGGGTCGTCGTCGCCGATGGTCCCGAGCGCGGTACCGCGGCCGATCGTCGCGGCCGCGACGGCGGTCGCGCGCAGCTCGAAGGTCTCGTTGGCCTCGTCGGCGGTGTCGCCGATCACGGCCACGTCGACGTTCGCCTGCGTCTCCCCGCGCGGGATCGTCACCGTGGCCGGCGGCGGCGCGTAGTCCGCGCCGGAGGTGGCCGTTCCGCCGGCTCCCTCGAGCGACGCCCGCACCTCCTCGGAGACCGGTCCGCCCGCCAGCGAGACCACGAACCGCGCCGGGGTGACGCCGCTGTTGCCCTCGAGCACCCCGGCGTCCGCGATGTTCAGCGTGGGGCGCGCCACCGCGCTGCCCAGGATCCCCTGCCAGCCGCCGTCCTGGAGGCCCGGCTCCGGCGGGTTCGAGTCGTGCCAGTCCCAGCCCAGGTAGGTGATCGAGCCGAGCCCGCGGTAGAGCACCGCGACGGTCGCGCGCGTGCCCGCCTGGTACACGACCCGCCCCTCCGGCGGTACGGACGAGCTGTCGAGACCGGACATGAAGTCGTTGGCGGCGAGCGCCTCCGGGCCGCCGGCGAACTCGGTCCCCGCCGCCTTCTCGGGCACCTTGGCCGCCGCGCCCGCGGGTCCCTCGGTCAGGTCGAAGTTGAAGAGCGTGTTGACGAGGGCGGCCGCCTCCGACCCGGTGGCGTGGCCGTTGATCACGAAGCCGCCTCCGTCGGCGACGAAGCCGCGGATCAGCTCACGCGCGGCGCCGCTGAGCGACGTGTGGAGGTTGGTACCGCCGGCCAGGTCGGGGATGAGGAGCACGTCGCGGCCCGTGAGGGCCGTGCGGATCCCGTCGGGCGACTCGTCGGTGAAGGTGAAGACCGTGTGGCCCTGGCTCTGGAGGACCGCCTGGATGTTGCTCGACTCCTCGTTGCCGACGTAGGTCGTGTCGTTGAAGAGCGCGACGTTGGCGGCGTTGGCGGGGGCCGCGACGAGCAGCGCGGCGATCAGGAGCAGGGTCGCGAAGGGGGCACGCCGAGCGATCATGCGGCCGACTTCGCGAACCGGTGGCGTTTCCCTTCGTTAAGCGACCGGCGGCGACCCGGCCGACCGCGAGGTCCGAGGTCTCCCCACTGGAGTCTTTTCATGGCATAGCAAGGAAAATCCTCCGCTCACGCGGACGACGCCGTTCGCGGAGGGCTTGCCCCACAGCTTCCGCCAACGCCTCCCTAGTTCGCGACGTGCTCGGTCCAGCTCTGGCCGTCCCAGTAGCGCAGCCGCGCCTGGTAGTAGGGGTCCGGGTACCAGTTGGCCGGGGCGAGCTGCTGGGGCGGAGGGGTCGGCTGCGCCGGCGGCGGGTAGGCCGGAGCCGGCTCTACGGCGGGGGGCTGATGGGCGGGCTCGGGCTGGGCCGGCGGCGGGAAGGCGAGCGCCGGGTCGTCGACCTGCGGCGGCGGGAAGTCGAGGCCGGCGTCGGAGGGGGCGGCGGGCGCGGGCTCGGCGGCCGGTGCGGGCTCGGCCTGCGGCGGCGCGGACTCGGGCTGCGCGGCGGCGGGCGGCGGGGTGGCCTCAGGCACCGGCTGCGCGAAGACGGTCTCGGCAGCGGGCGCGTCGGCCGGAGCCTGCTCCGGGGGCGGCGGCTCGGCGGGCTGCTGCGGCTGCGCCAGCGGTCCGGGGTCCGCGGCCGCGGTCGGCTGCGCGGCGGCGGGCTCCGGCTGCGCAACTGGCGGCGGGACGGGCGCGGCGGGCGGCGGCTCCGCAGCGGCGGGCGGCTCCGCCGGCTGCGCCGGCGGGCGCGGCGGCTCGTTGCCCAGCAGCTCGTCGACACGCCGCGAGAGCCGGAAGCAGTCGCGCAGCATCCCCTCCAGACTGTCCCGCTCGATGTCCTCGGGAGCCAGCCGCGCGGTCAGCACGAGCAGCGTCTGGCCCGCGTCCTTGACCACCCCGAAGCGGGCGATCCCGCGCGCCTCGTAGTTCAGCGCCAGCAGCACGTGCATCTCGTCGGCCGAGTTCTTGACCTTGCGCTCCATCGACTGCATCGTCTGGATCGCGACCAGGTCCGAGTTCTCCTTGTCGATCAGGAGCAGGAACGGGCCCACGTCGGTGGTGAGCTTCCAGTCCCCGTCGCTGTCCGTCGTTGCCGGGATCTGGAGCTCGTTGAGCAGCGCGTCGACCTGCGCGTGGATGCCGCTGCGGCCGCCGAGCATCCGGGAGTGCCGCGGGGACGCGACGAAGTAGTCGGCCAGCGGGTCGGCTGCGCTCATCAGCGGGCAGCCTACCGGCGCCGCGGCCGCGCCGCGATCAGCCGATGTCCTGGATCAGGCCGAGCCAGAACAGGAACGTGAGCGCGGCCAGCCCAAGCCGCAGCCGCACGTCGAACGACTGCCTGAGCAGGATGATCGGCACGGTGATCCCGAACAGCGCGACCACCGCCACCCAGCTCAGCCTGCTGTCGCGCAGACGCTCCACGATCGGGTAGAGCCGGTCGCCGACGCGCTGGGCGAGGTCGCGCTGCTGCGGCACGATCGCCGCGCCCGGCCACCCCGAGCGCTCCAGCGGCGGCGGTGCGGGCAGCGGCCGCGGCGCGGGGTGCCAGTCGCGCGGCGGCGGGCCGCGCCAGACGCCCGCCGCCACCCGGGCCGGCGGCGAGGTGCCGGAGCCGGGTGCCGGGACCGGCGGGAGCGCCTCCCAGTGCACGCGCGCGGGCGCGACGTGGGGTGTCCGGGCGCCGGCGGGCGGCGCGTAGGGAGCGGGCGCGGGATGACCGCCGGTGGCGGGCGGCGCGGCGCCGGCGGGTGGCGCGGTCCGGGCGGAGGGGTCCGCGCGCGCGACCACGCTCTCGAGCGCCCGCCGGGCAGCGCCCTGGATGTCGGGCAGGGCGAGCTGCACCCCGCCGCCGGGCGCGGCCCCGGCACCGGCCGGAGGCGCCGCGGGCGTGCGGGCCCCCGCCCGGCCCGTGGCCGAGGGCGGCGGCGCCAGCGCCCCCGCCTGCAGCGCACCGGGCAGCGGAGCGAGCAGCGTCAGGTCGGCGAGCGGCTGCGGCGGGACCCCGCCGGGCGGCCCCGTGATCCCTCCCGGCGGGCCGCTGAAGAGCCCCGCGGGCGCCGCCCCCGGCGCGCCGCCGGGAATGCCGCCCGGCATCCCGAGCGTCCCGCCCGGCAACCCGAACGCACCGCCCATCGGCGGGACCGGCGAAGCCGCCGCCCGCGGCGGAGCCAGCGCCGTTGGCGAAGCCGCCGCCCGCGGCGGCACACCCGGCCCCGGCACGGCCGCCACCCCGGCTAGCTCCCCTCGGCCACCTCGAGAAACGCCTTGTAGCGCCGCACGTTGCGCTCGCAGCGGCGGTACTCCTCGCTGTCCTCCTCGGCGGACTCGAGCCCGGATTCGGCGTCCTTCAGCCGGCTCTCGATGTCGGACCGGTTCAGCTTCTCCGGGTCCATGATCTCGTCCACCAGCACCAGCGCGGTGTTGCTGACCACCTGGAGGTAGCCCTCGCCCTGCGCGAAACGCTTCGACGGCTCCGACGAGTCGCCGTCCTCGTACAGCCGCAGCTCGGTCGGGTCGAGGATCGCCATCAGCGGCGCGTGGTTGGCGCGGATGCCGATCGAGCCGGTGTTCGTGCGGGTGGAGAGCATCTCCACCTCGCCCTCGAACGCCTTGCCCTCCGGCGTGAGCACCTCCACGGGGAACGTCTTGTGGGCCATGCCCTACTGGCCCGCCTCGTCCACCGCGTCCTGCGAGTCCTCGCCGCCCTGGCCGCGCTCGCTGCTCTCCGAGTCGGAGGAGCCGGAGTCGCCGTCCCCCTCGCCGGAGTCCGCGTCGTCGCCGGAGTCGTCGCCGCCCGAGTCGGACTCGCCGCGCGCCGCCTCGATCACCTCGTCGATCGTCCCCTTCATGTAGAAGGCGCGCTCCGGGATGTCGTCGTGCTTGCCCTCGACGATCTCCTTGAAGCCGCGGATCGTGTCCTCGACCTTCACGTAGGTGCCCGGCGAGCCGGTGAACGCCTCCGCCACGAAGAACGGCTGCGACAGGAAGCGCTCGATCTTGCGCGCCCGCTGCACGGCCTGCTTGTCCTCGTCGGAGAGCTCGTCGATGCCGAGGATCGCGATGATGTCCTGGAGCTCCTTGTAGCGCTGGAGCACCTCCTTCACCTGAGTCGCGACCTGGTAGTGCTCCTCGCCGAGGATGTCGGCCTTGAGGATCGTGGAGGTCGAGTCGAGCGGGTCCACCGCCGGGTAGATCCCCTTCTCCGCGATCGACCGCGACAGCACCGTCGTCGCGTTCAGGTGCGCGAACACCGACGCGGGCGCCGGGTCGGTGAGGTCGTCGGCCGGCACGTAGATCGCCTGCACCGAGGTGACCGAGCCGCGCCGCGTGGACGTGATCCGCTCCTGGAGCTGGCCCATCTCCGTCTCGAGCGTCGGCTGGTAGCCCACCTGCGACGGCATCCGGCCGAGCAGCGCCGACACCTCCGAGCCCGCCTGCACGAAGCGGAAGATGTTGTCGATGAAGAGCAGCACGTCCTGGCCGCCCTCCTCGCGGAAGTACTCGGCCATCGTGAGGCCCGACAGCGCCACGCGCATGCGCGCACCCGGGGGCTCGTTCATCTGGCCGAAGACGAGCATCGTCTTGTCGATGACGCCCGACTCCTTCATCTCGAGCCAGAGGTCGTTGCCCTCGCGGCTGCGCTCGCCCACGCCGCAGAACGCCGAGAGCCCGCCGTGCTCCTGGGCGATGTTGTGGATCAGCTCCTGGATGAGCACGGTCTTGCCCACGCCCGCGCCGCCGAACAGGCCGACCTTCCCGCCCTTCGCGTACGGCGCCAGCAGGTCCACGACCTTGATCCCGGTCTCGAGGATCTCGCGCGTCGGCGTGAGGTCCTCGACCTCGGGCGCCGGGCGGTGGATCGGCCAGCGCGTCTCCCCCTCCACCGCGTCGCCCTGGTCGATCGTCTCGCCGAGCAGGTTGAAGATCCGCCCGAGCGTCTCGTCGCCGACGGGAACCGTGATCGGGCCGCCGGTGTCGCGCACCTCGGCGCCCCGCGAGAGCCCGTCGGTGGCGTCCATCGCGACCGCGCGGACGCGGTCGTCGCCGAGGTGCTGCTGCACCTCGCAGATCAGCTTGCCCTTGCTCTCGTCCGAGCCGGAGACCTCGTCGTCCTCGCCGTAGGCCTCGAGGTCGATCTCGAGCGCGTTGTAGATCTCGGGCAGCTCGTCGGGGAACGCGACCTCGATCACCACGCCCTGGATCTCCTCGACCCGGCCGATGTTCGTGCCGTTGCCCGATCCGTTCCCGCCCGACCCGGAGCTCCGCTCCTGGCCGCCGCCCACCGGATTGCTCGTTGTCGCTTCCACCTGAATGTCTCCTTTGCTAGCGGAGGCCCTCGGCGCCCGCGACTACTTCCATGATTTCCTGGGTGATGTCCGCCTGGCGCTGCCGGTTGGCCTCGAGGGTGAGGTCGTCGATCAGCTCGGCGGCGTTCTCGGACGCGTTGCGCATCGCCGTCATCCGCGCCCCGTGCTCGGAGGCGGTCGACTCGAGCAGCGCGCGGTAGATCGATATCTCCACGTAGTCCGGGGCCAGCCGCTTGAGGATCTCCTCGGGGTCCGGCTCGTAGATCCAGAGCGAGCGGCTGTGGTCGGGCGCGTCGTCGTCGCCGGACCCGCCGTCGCCGTCCTCGTCCTCCTCCTCGCCGAGCACGTCGGCCTGCTGGAGGGGCAGGAGCGTCTCGTGCCTGACCTCCTGGGTCATGGCGGAGACGTACCCGTTGTAGAAGACCTCGACCCGGTCGACCTCGCCGTCCACGTAGTGCTGGATCAGCTCGTCCGCCACGTTGCGCGCGTCGGCGTACGCCGGGCGGTCGGTGAAGCCGGTGTAGCCGCCGGCGAGCTCGAGGCCGCGGAACGAGATCGACGACACGCCGCGGCGCCCGACCGCGTACCAGGCCACCTCCTCGTCGATCTCGCGCGCGCGGCGGTTGCCGGCGCGCACGATCTGC
The DNA here is from genome assembly GCA_036389835.1 of Thermoleophilaceae bacterium. GTDB lineage: Bacteria > Actinomycetota > Thermoleophilia > Solirubrobacterales > Thermoleophilaceae > AC-37. Next base: position 96,289 of record DASVWC010000040.1, read on the forward strand.
GAGTTGAACGCGCCGGCCAGCCCGCGGTCGCCGGTCACGAGCAGGACCCCGACGCGGCTCGAGCTGTCGTGCTCCTCGAGGATCGGCATGTTCGGGATGTTCTCCGCGGCCGACACGGCCTGGCGGGTCATCCGCCGGATCGCGTCGGCGTACGGGCGCAGCTCCTCGATCCGCTGCTCGGCCCGGCGCAGCCGCGCGGCCGCCACCATCTCCATCGCCCGCGTGATCTTGCGGATGTTCTTGACCGACGAGATCCGGCCCTTGATGTCCTTCTGGCTGGCCATTCGCCCCTAGCGGACTAGACGCCCCCGACCGGCGCCGCCTCGGACTCCTCGGCCGCGCCCTCCTCGTCCTCGGACGAGTCGCCGGATGTGCGGCCCTCCTTCTGGCGCTCCTCCTCGGACATGATCCGGTCGGACTCGCCCTCCTCGAGCGGGTTGCCCTCCTCGTCGAAGTCCGGCCCGAAGTCGTCGATCGCCTCGGCGATGGCGTCGCCGAGCGTGCTCTCGATCGAGTCGTCCCAGTCGCCGCCGGCGATCTTCTGCATCAGGTCGTCGTGCTCGGAGTGGAGCCGCGCGAGCAGGCCCTCGTGGAACTCCTTCACGCGCTCGACCTTGATCCGGTCGAGGTAGCCGCCGGTGCCCGAGTAGATCGCCGCGACCTGGTCCTCCATCGACCACGGCTTCAGCTCGTCCTGGTTGAGCGTCTCCACGAGCCGCTCGCCGCGGGCCAGCGTGCGCTGGGTCTCCTGGTCGAGCTCCGAGCCGAACTGCGCGAACGCCTCCAGCTCGCGGTACTGCGAGAGCTCCAGGCGCAGCTTGCCGGCGACCTTCTTCATCGGCTTGGCCTGCGCGTTGCCGCCCACGCGCGACACCGAGATGCCCACGTTGATGGCCGGCCGCACGCCTGAGCGGAACAGGTCCGCCTCGAGGAAGATCTGGCCGTCGGTGATCGAGATGACGTTGGTCGGGATGTAGGCCGACACGTCGGACGCCTGGGTCTCGATCAGCGGGAGCGCCGTGAGCGAGCCGCCGCCGAGGTCGTCGTTGAGCTTGACCGCGCGCTCGAGCAGGCGGCTGTGCAGGTAGAACACGTCGCCCGGGTACGCCTCGCGCCCCGGCGGGCGGCGCAGCAGCAGCGACATCTGGCGGTACGCGTACGCGTGCTTGGTCAGGTCGTCGTAGATGCAGAGCGCGTGCTTCCCGTCGTAGAGGAAGTGCTCGCCCATCGCGCAGCCCGCGTACGGCGCCATGAACTTGATCGGCGCGGCCTCGTCGGCCGGCGCGGCGACGATGATCGTGTTGTCGAGCGCGTTGTGCTCGCGCAGCGTCTCCGCCACCTGCACCACCGTCGACATCCGCTGCCCGATCGCGACGTAGATGCAGATCAGGTCCTTGTCGCGGTTGTTGATGATCGCGTCGATGCCGATCGCCGACTTGCCGGTCTGGCGATCGCCGATGATGAGCTGGCGCTGCCCGCGGCCGATGGCGGTCATGGCGTCGATCGCCTTGAGGCCGGTGTACATCGGCTCCTCCACCGGCTGGCGCTGGACCACGCCGGGGGCCTTGAACTCGGCCGGGCGGTACTCGTCGGTCTTCACCTCGCCGCGGCCGTCGAGCGGGTTGCCGAGCGGGTCGACGATGCGGCCGAGCAGGCCCTCGCCCACCGGGATCTCGAGCAGGCGGCCGGTGCGCTTGACCTGGCTGCCCTCCTCGATCTTGTCCCAGTCGCCGAACAGCACGGCGCCGACGTTGTCGGACTCGAGGTTGAGCGCGAGGCCGGTGACGTCGTTCGGCAGCTCGAGCATCTCCATCGACATGCAGTCGTCGAGGCCGTGCACGCGCGCGATCCCGTCGGCGATCGAGAGGACCGTGCCGACCTCCGAGAGGTCCGCGCCGCCGTCCTCGGAAATCCCCTCGATGCGGCTCTTGAGGATGCTCGTGATTTCGTCGGGCTTGATCTTCATGCGGCCTTCGCCACTTCCTTTCTAAGTCTCTCGAGACGGGCCCTGATCGTGGCGTCCATGATCACGTTGCCCACCTGCATGGCCAGCCCACCGATCACGTCGGGATCGACCGACGTCGTGAGCTCGATGCGCTTTCCGGTCCGGTCCTGGATCTCGTCGCCGATTCGCTTGACCGTGCTCTCGTCCAGCTCGACCGCGCTCGTGATGGTAACCGGGAGCAGCTTGCGCTCCTGCGCGTAGAGCGCCTCGAACTCGCGCCGGATCCGGAAGAGCACCGGCATCCGGTGGCGCTCCGCGAGCAGCTCGAGGAAGCGGACGAGGCGCTCGTCGGCGTCCTCGACCATCTTGCCGATCCCGTCCTTCTTCTCCTCGGAGCTGAAGTACGGCGAGAAGAAGAACACCTGGAGCTCGCGGCTCTCGTCGAGCGCGTCGGCGAACTCCCCGAGCTGATCGTGGACGTCGTCGAGCGCGTCGTGCTCCTGAGCCACCTCGAAGAGCGAGCGCGCGTAGACCTCGGCGATCTCCTGCAACTAGGAACCCTCTCCGGCCGGGTTCTCCGCCGGCGCCGAGCCCGGCTGCCCGCCGCCGTTCGACCCGTTGCCGTTGCCGCCCGACAGCGCCGAGAAGTCGAACTCCCCGAGCGCCTCCTCGATCAGCCGCTTGTGGTCGTCGGCGTCGAGCGTCTTGCGGGTGACCTTCTCGGTCGCCAGCACGGTCAGGTTCGCCACCTCGCGGCGGATCTCGTCGACCGCCCGCCGGGTCTCGAACTCGATCTCGCGCCGGGTGTCGGCCATCATCTCCTCGCGCGTGGCCTTGGCGTCGGCCTTGGCCTCGTCCTCGAGCCGGTCGGCGGCCTTGCGCGCGCGGGCGACGATGTCCTCCGCCTGCTCGCGTGCCTCCTTGAGCCGCTCGCGGTACTCCTGGAGGATCTGGTCGGCCTCCTGCTTGGTGCGCTCGGCGTGGTCGATCGACTCCTCGATCGCCTTGCGGCGCTTGTCGAGGTTCTCCGCGATCTTCGGGAATACCGCCTTGCGCAGGATGATGAGCGTGATCCCGAACGCGAGCAGCGTCCAGATCATCAGCCCGACGTTCGGGGTGACCAGGAAGTTGCCGCTCTCCTCCTCCTTGGCGGCGCCGCCGCCGCCCTCGGTGGCGGCGATCACGAGGTTCGCGAAGGCGACCTTCATCGGGCTAGCCCCCGAGGAAGAACGCGATCAGGCCGAAGATGAACGCGTAGAAGACGATCGCCTCGGTAAGGGCGAAGCCGAGCCACTGGATGCTCGTGATCTCGTCGCGCATCTCGGGCTGACGGGTGACCGACTCGATCACCTTGCCGAAGATGTATCCGACCCCGATGCCGGGGCCGATCGTGCCGAGGCCGGCGCCGACGCCGAGCGCGATCGACTTGATCGCCTTGGCGGTCTTCTCCTGACCGCCGCCCGCCTGGGCGACGAAGTCTGGGATGAAACTGAGGTCCATGCTGCCTCCTTAGTCAGTGGGCCTCGCCGGTGGCGCTGCCTAGGTAGATCGATGTAAGCGTGGCGAAGATGAATGCCTGGAGCCCGGCCACGATCACGAGCTCGAAGAAGAAGAACGCGGCGGCCGCGAGGATGGTGAACGGACCGATTGCCGCGGCGCCGAGAAGGACGACCATGCCGCCTCCCATGAAGAGGATCAGCAGATGCCCTGCAAGTATGTTCGCGAACAGTCGCACCGACAGTGAGATGATGCGTACAAAGTGGGAGATGGCCTCGATCACGAAGATCGGGCCCGCCGCGAAGCCCGTCACTCCCGCCGGCACCCAGCTCTTGAAGTAGGGGACGACGCCCTTGGCCCGGACCCCCTCGAAGTGGTAGCTGAACCACACGAGCAGCGTGAGCACGAGCGGCACCGAGATGTTCGCGGTCGCCGCGTACAGCGCCAGCGCGGGCACCTGCGCGCCGAGGATGTCGACCTTGTGCTCGGTGTTGGTCGGCAGCGGCAGGTAGCCGATCATGTTCGAGAACAGGATGAAGAAGAACAGCGTCCCCACGACCGGGAACCACTTGGCCGCCATCCCCGCGTCCATGTTCCCGCGCGTGATGTTGTTGAAGGCGAGGTCGTAGGCGGTCTCGACCGCGGTCTGCACGTTGTTCGGCCGCTCGCGCATGCGCTTGGCGATGTAGGTCATCGTCCAGCAGGTGAGCGCCGCCGCGATCAGCAGGTAGAGCACCGCCTTGTTGATGCTCATGTCGATCGGGCCGAGCTTCAGCTCGATCCACGGGTCGAGCTTGAACTCGTTCTGCGGCTTGTAGTCGTTGTTCTCCGGCTCCTTGCCGAAGATGAAGCCGACGAGCGTCATCAGGCCGATGACGACTCCGGACGCGAGCAGGACCTTGTTGCGGGTCCTCATGCGGCCGATCGCGCTCATGCGCTCGGTCCCTCGGGCCGGCGCGGGAGCGGGCCGGCCGCCATCGCGCCGGCCATGCCGCTGGCGCCGCCGGTGGCCAGCGCCATCGTCAGCGACATGGTGAAGGTGGCCAGGAAGAGGATCGCCGACGAGAGGCCGACCTCGCTCTCGGTGACCATGCCCATCGTGAAGATCGCGCCGGCCACGATCCAGCCGCGCAGGATCATGCTCCCGGCGAGCAGGCCGACCGTGGTCCGCGGGTCCTCGGCGCGCTCGGCGCGGCGCTGCACGTAGGCGCGCACGAGGCGCTGGCCGACGTAGAGGCCCGCGCCCGTGACCCAGCCGAGCACGTTGACGTCCGCGACCAGGAAGATCGGCAGCGCGACCGCCAGCACGGCGAGGTCCACGTTGCGTAGGACGCGCACCGCGGTCGGTGCGTCGGTTGTCGTCTCCATGGTGTGCGTTGACAAGGCAGGATCGGCCGCGGGAAGCCGCCTGGACTCGGCGGCGTCGGCTCCCCCCGGACGGGGCGGGAAAGGTATCGAAATCCCCCTCGCGAGATAGTGCTTCGTGCCTCTAGCTACCCGCCACGAGCCGGCCCCACTCACGGCCGCTCGGTGTCCGGTTCTCCGCGCCTCGATCGTTGACGCATCAGTGCGGCTGATCGGGGCCATTCGAAAAACTTCGTTGGGCGGCGCGCCCGGGCGTTGCCAAGATCGGAGGGTGCGCGCTCTGACTGCATCCTCACGGCTGCTCGCGCGCGCATCGGGAGCCGTCGGCTCGCCGCACGCGGCGGCGGGCGCCGTGGACCGCGGCCGCGCCGCCCCCGCGAACCGGCCGGCGCCGGGCTGGCAGGTCTGGACGGGCCTCGGGATCGTCTACGTCGTATGGGGGTCGACGTACCTCGCGATCCGCGTGCTCGTCGAGACGATGCCGCCGCTGCTCTCGGGCGGCGTGCGCTTCATGCTCGCGGGCGCGATCCTCTACGCGGTGCTGCTCGTGCGCGGCGGGCGCGAGGGCGTGCGGTTCACGCGCGCGCAGGTGGTGTCGTGCCTGGTCGTCGGCTCGCTGCTGGTCACCGGGGGCAACGGGATGGTCATGGTCGGCGAGGTCGACGTGCCGTCCGGGCTCGCGGCGCTGATCATCGCGTCGGTGCCGCTCTGGGTCATCGTCTACCGGCGCGCCGCCGGTGAGGCGATCGCGGCGGGCACGCTCGCGGGCGTCGCCGTCGGGTTCGTCGGGCTCGCGCTGCTGCTGCTGCCGAGCGGCGGCAACGACGAGGTCACGAGCTGGGTCGGCCTCCTGCTGGTGTTCCTCGCCGCGCCGAGCTGGGCGCTCGGGTCGTTCCTCTCGAAGCGCCGCCCGCTGCCGGCCGACCCGTTCCTGTCCACCTCGCTCCAGATGCTCCTCGGCGGCGCCACCTCGATCGTCGCCGGAGTCGTGCACGGCGAGGCCGGCGGCGTGGACTTCGGCTCGTTCTCGAGCGACTCGCTGATCGCGTTCGCGTACCTGGTCGTCGTCGGGTCGCTCGTCGCGTTCTCGGCGTACGTCTGGCTGCTCCAGCACGCGCCGATCTCGAAGGTCGCCACGTACGCGTACGTGAACCCGGTGATCGCGATCTTCCTCGGCTGGGCGATCCTGTCGGAGGAGATAACCGCCTCGATCGTCGCCGGCGCCGTCGTCGTCGTAGCTTCAGTCGCGACGATCGTGCGCAAGGAATCCTCCTGACCTGGATCCAGCGAAAGGTCCGGCTCGCGCCGCGCCCGCGCGGCTTCCACCTCGTCACCGGCGAGGTCGTGGACGGCGTGCCGGAGCTGGCGCGCCTGCGCGTGGGGATCGCCCACGTCTTCATCCGCCACACCTCCGCCTCGCTCACGCTGAACGAGAACGCCAGCCCCGACGTGCGCCGCGACTTCCGCGAGTGGTTCGACCGCGCGGTTCCCGACGGCGCGCCGTACTGGGCGCACACGCTCGAGGGCCCAGACGACATGCCGGCCCACGTCAAGGCGTCGCTCACCGGAAGCTCGCTGTCGCTGCCGGTCGCGGACGGCCGCCTCGCGCTCGGCACCTGGCAGGGCATCTACCTCTGCGAGCACCGCGACAGCGGCGGCCCGCGCACGCTGCTGGTGACCGCGTGGGGCGAGGCCGCGGGCTAGAGCTTGTCGACGATCGCGCTGGCGACGATCGTGGCGTACGCGCCGATGATCGCCGGCCAGAGCGTAAGCCGCTCGCCGTGGATCTGCCGCAGCTGGGCGCTGACGTCGAGGAGCCGCTCGTTCGTGTCCGACCGGAGCTCGCCGAGCTCGCCCTTGAGCTCGGTGCGCAGTTGCCCGATCTCGCCCTTGAGCTCGGTGCGCAGCACGCCACTCTCGCCGCGCAGCTCGGTCCGCAGCGAGTCCATGTCGCTCCGCAACTCGTCGCGCAGCGAGACCATGTCGCCGCGCAGCTCGGTCCGCAGCGAGTCCATGTCGCCGCGCAACTCGTCGCGCAGCGAGACCATGTCGCCGCGCAGCTCGGTCCGCAGCGAGTCCATGTCGCCGCGCAGCTCGGTCCGCAGCGAGTCCATGTCGCCGCGCAGCCCGCCGCGCAGCGAGCCCATCTCGTCGCGCATCGCCCGCATGTCCTCGCGCATCGCGCGCAGGTCGGCGCGGAGCGCCTCGAAGGCGTCGCTCAAGCGCTCATCGGTCCATTCGACGGTGGCCATCGCACCGGGCTAAGCGTACGCGCGGAGAAGTTCGCCCCCCACCCCGCCGAAAGCACGATTCCATCCGACGAAATGGCAAGTAGTCATTCGCTGTAGAAGCTCCAATTCGCAGGGGTCCGAAATCGGCGGTCGGTACCTTGGGGACACGCGGAAGCTGCTCCCCGCCAAAAGCCGGAACGTCCTCCGAAATCGACGCGAGTAGCCTTCGTCTGTGGCCAAGGACGGCCTTCGCACCGAACGACCCAAGGAAGGGAAAAGAATGGAAGCCCTCGCTCTCGCGCTGATTCTGGCGCTGCTTAATATCCGAGACCTGATCGCGAAGCTGTAAGGCGCTACAGGAACGTCAGTTGGTCGATCAGGACGCCGTAGGGGTCGTCCTCGATTCGACCGACAAGCCCTAGCGTGCTGCCCTCTTGAAGCCGCCTTGCGCACTCACGCGCCTCGTCACCGAAGGTGCTCACGTCCACGTAGACGACTCCCGGCTCGCGTTTGCCGTCGCGCGAGCGGCGGGGAATGGCGAGCCGCATCCGGCACTCTGGGATCGCGGCGCGCGTCTCGCGTAGCTGCGGCTCCCCGACCACCTGCCCGAGCAGGCTCACGCTGTTCATGCCGGTAACACGGTTGGGCTGTAGACGAGGGTAACACGGTTAGGCTGTACTGCGCCGCGTGGCACGCAAGCCGGATCGGCTGTTGGTTGGACTCGGGAAGGCGATCCGCGAGCTACGGACAGAACGCGGCTGGTCGCAAGAGGAGCTGAGCCTCAGGACCGGCGTGCATCGGAACTACATCGGCGGCATCGAGCGGGCTGAGCGCAAGCCGACGCTCGAGACCATTGCCGTGCTGGCGAAGGCTCTAGGCGTCAAGGCGTCCGAGCTGATAGCGCGGGCCGAGGAGCGCTGACGCTTACTCGTCCTTGTGGGGGCTTTCGTCGGCAGGGAACAAGTAGTCCCGGATTCCACGGACGAGAATGAAGAGCTGGACGACGACGGCCGCGAGCCACACGTTGATGGCCGTCTCATGGATGTTCCAGTCGTTGTTGTAGCCGTAGATGAAGAACGCAACATCGGCGACGACCAACTGGAACGCCAAGACGAACAACGAGCCGTAACCGAGCCACTTCCGTATCCCCACGTCCGTCCAACGAGCGGCGGCACGCGCCCTTCCAAGCTCCTTCTCGACATCCTCGACCGTGGACGGGCCGGAGGGCTTCGCGCGCCCTAGCCCCAGCCTGCGCCACCACCGCTTCTTCGGCTGCACCGTGAGCGAGGGACTGGGCGTCGGGGAACGAACGGGGTTTGCGCCCGGCCCCTCGTCAGGGATCACGACGTATGGGCAGTCCTCGAGGTATGGGCAGTCCTCGACAGGCCAAGGTTGTCGAAGCGGAAGAGCATCGCCTCAAGCGACACTCCGAACTCCACGGCCATCGCGGCAGGACTGATGGTCCCGTGAATTTCCTTGACCTTGTCGGCTGGCATCAGTAACGCAGCGGCAAACTGGTTGGCGTAGATCTCGTCTGGGGTCGTGCCCTTCGCGGCGGAAGGCCCGCGCCGGTCGATGTAACCCCAGCTGTCGTCGTCGCGGTTGGAAGCGCGGCTGTCGTAGTGGCCGATCTCATGCGCGCACGAAAACCGCTGTCGATTCGTGCTGTCGAGAGCGTTGATGTAGACCTCGGGGTCTTGGAACGGCCGCTTGGCAAGCATCCCCGACACATCAGGCTCAAGCGGCATGATGCGCACCCTTAGCCCAAGCGCACCCGCGATCTGAAACGGGTCAACTGGGAGAGAGCACTCCCCCGCTTGGTCGTGCCACGTAGCCCTGAGAAGGTCCTCCGCTGCCCTCTCGGCTGAGGCTCTGTCAGGCACGCCTGCCGCCTATCGCCTCGCGTTCGCTCATCGCACGCTCCGAGTCTAGACACGATCTCCCCGGAACCGATGCAGTTTAGACCTCCGTTCACCCCGTGGCAACAACCTAGTGTCAACCCCCTTGACACCGTCCGACCTGTCAAGTATGTTGACACTATGCCTCCGGCCAACCGCCACAACCCGACTCGGACGGCCTGTTCCGACTCCAAGTTCTCGCTCATGGAGTTCATGCGCGAGTTCCCCGACGACGCGGCCTGCCTAGAGCATCTGTGGCGTAGCAGGCACTCGCCGGACGGCACGCACGCCGACTGCCCGAAGTGCGAGCGCGAGGCGGTCGTCTTCAAGCGCTACGCGACCACCCAGGGCCGTCAGTCGTGGACGTGTACGGCCTGCGGGCATCATGTCCACCCGACGGCGGGAACGATCTTCGCGAAGTCGTCCACGTCCCTGCACCTTTGGTACTACGCGATGTACCTGATGGCCAGCACCCGCTGCGGTATCTCCGCGAAGCAGCTCGAGCGCGAGCTAGGCGTCTCCTACAAGACCGCGTGGCGGATGCTGAACAAGATCCGCAACGAACTCATGGAGCAGGACGCCGAGCCGCTGTCCGGTGATGTTGAGGTAGACGAGACGTGGCACGGTGGCAAGCCGCGCGCCTCCGATCCCGTCCCCGGCCACGTCCGCAAGACCTACAAGCCGACGGTGTGGGGAGCCGTCGAGCGCCACGGCCGCGTCAAGGCGATGGTCATTCGCTCGCGCTCCGGCGTGGACGTGCAGGCCCCGATCTACGAGTACGTGCTGCCCGCCTCGATGATCTTCACGGACGAATACAAGGGCTACGACCACAAGGGACTCAGCAGCAACTTCATTGCTCACCGGCGGATCAAGCACATGGATCGCGTCTACGTGAGCGGAGACGTTCACACGCAGACGATCGAAGGGTTCTTCGGCCTGCTCAAGAACGGCATCCGGGGGACCTACCACTCGGTTTCGAGCAGGTGGCTGCCGTCCTACCTCAACGAATACGCCTTCCGCTACAACGAGCGCCACAACCCGCGTTCGATGTTCGAGACGCTGCTGGATCGGTCGGCGCCATGAGCGACGACCCGATCAAGGGCATCCGGCAGGCGGCGAAGCGTCGGGATCGTGCCGACAAGGCACGGCGCGAGGCCGTGGCGGAGCTACGCGCGCAAGTGCGCGCCGCTCAGGCGGCGGGCGTCTCGATTACTCGGATCGCCGCTGAGGCCGGTCTGAGTCGGCAGGGCGTTTACGACCTGCTGGGCCAGGCGCGACCTTCTTAACGAAGTCCTCGAAGTCGCCGCGCGTCGGCACCGGAATTTCGGCCGGCTTGCCCTTCTTCGGGCGGGTCTTTTGGGTGGGCCTTTCTGCCATTCCGTCCCCGAGCAATCCTAGGATGCGGCCACGGTCCTAGCCGTACCAGGGTTCGGGTCCTCCCTCGGCTCTGCGTACGGGACCATCGTTCCGGTTCAGCCACACCCTCGGGGGCTCGAAACCACGGGGGCAAAATCACCGGAAGCGCTGGTCGGGGTAGCGCCTCTAGGGCCGTCTTCTATTCAGTTGTCGCCTCTCCTGCCACGGTGGCGGGCACCTCGCCTCATGCCAGCCAGTTCGTGACTAGGCATGTCATGACAATGTCCGGACAAAAGTATGCCCGCAGTCGGACGGATCGAACCAGCGACGCCGACTGCATAACTTCCGCTCTGGCATGCGGGCTGGCGGAGCCGAGTGTGTGGCTGGGGGTGTGTGTTTGGCGCGTTTGTGGTCATTTCTACAGAGACTGCCCACTTGCCGACGAAATGTGCGAACATATGTTCGATGCGCTGGGATGAGCTGAAGGTCGAGGAGCAGCAGCGGAGGGCGCTGCCGGGCTTCAAGGATGACGCGGTCGTGCGCACCTTCGACGCACCCGAGGCGCTCGAGACCCGCTTCTACGAGATCCGCGCGAAGTCCGCGATCAACCGCGTCCCCGAGCGCTCGCGCATGCCGTTCCGCTGGACGATCAACCCCTACCGCGGCTGCTCGCATGCGTGTACATACTGCTTCGCCCGCCCCACGCACGCCTACCTCGACATGAACGCGGGGCGCGACTTCGAGAAGGAGATCGTCGTCAAGGTCAACGCGCCGGAGCTCGTCCGCAGGGAGCTGGGTCGCCCGTCGTGGAAGGGCGAGCACGTCGCGATGGGGACCAACACCGATCCGTACCAGTGGGTCGAGGGCCGCTACAAGCTCATGCCCGGCATCTGGGAGGCGATGCGCGACTTCGCCAACCCGTGCTCGATCCTCACGAAGTCCCCGCTGGTCCTGCGCGACAAGGACCTGCTGGTGCAGATCAACGAGCGCGTGCCGGTCAGCGCCAACTTCAGCGTGCCAACGCTCGAGGAGAGGGCATGGCGGGCGAGCGAGCCGCACACCCCGCACCCGCGCGCGCGGCTCGAAGCCGTGGCCGAGCTCAACCGGCTCGGCATCCCCACCGGCATCCTCATCGCTCCGCTGATGCCCGGCATCAACGACGACCCGAAGCAGGTCGAGCGGATCATCGAGATCGCCACGGAGGCCGGCGCCAGGAGCATCGGCGGGATCGGCCTGCACCTGCGCGGCGAGGTGCGCGACGTGTTCATGGAGTGGCTGCGCTCCTACCGGCCCGACCTGGTCGACCGCTACGAGCAGCTCTACGCGCGCGGCGCCTACCTGCCGAAGCAGGAGGCGGCGCGGATCCGCGGACTGGTGAGGGTCCGCTCGCGGTTCACGCGCGAGGAGGTCGAGGAGGGGGAGCGCTCGGCCGCGTCCTGGCGCGAGCGCTCGGCCAGCGAGCACGCCGCCCCCGCGCCCCCGCCCGAGCAGCCGAGCCTGTTCTAGGGCCGGGGCACGCCCGCTCGAGCCCCGCGGCGCGCTCATAGACTCGCCCCCGCATTGAGGATCTGGATCGACATGACCGCGCCGGCGCACGTGCTCGTCTTCCGGCCGGTGATCGAGCGGCTGCGCGCCCGCGGGCACGAGGTCCAGGTGACCGCGCGCGACTACGCCCAGACGCTCGAGCTGCTCCACATGCACCGCATCGACCACACGGCGTTCGGGCGCCACGGTGGCGCGAGCCGCGCGCAGAAGGCCCTCGCTCTCGCCCGCCGCACCGGCGCGATGCGCCGCTTCGGCGCGGGCCGCCACTTCGACCTCGCGCTCGCGCACGGCTCGAACGACCTCGCCCTGGCCGCCGCCTCGTTGCGGATCCCGGCGGCCAACACGTTCGACTACGAGTTCGCCGTGCAGCAGCACAACGTCGGCTGCCGCCTCGCGCGCCGGGTGATGGTCCCCGACCGGATCCCCGCCGAGCGGCTGGAGCGCTACGGCGTGGGCCCCGACAAGCTCGTCCAGTACCCCGGCCTCAAGGAGGAGTACTACCTCTACGACTTCGAGGCGGACCCGGGCGCACTCGACTCGCTCGGCATCGACCGCGACAGGGTCGTCGTCGTATTCCGCCCGCCGCCGGACGTCTCCCTCTACCACCGCAAGTCGAACCCGCTCTTCCCCCAGGTCCTCGACCACCTCGGGCGCCACGAGGACGTGCAGGCGATCGTGATCCCGCGGACCGACGAGCAGCGCAGCTACGTCCGCGGCCTGGAGCTGCCGTCGGTGACCGTGCCCGACGGCGCCGTCGACGCGCAGAGCATGATCGCCCTCGCCGACCTGGTGATCTCCGCCGGCGGCACGATGAACCGCGAGGCCGTCGCGCTCGGCACGCCGGTGTACACGACCTACGGCGGCCGGCTCGGCGGCGTCGACGAGGCGCTGATCAGCGAGGGACGGCTGCGCCCGCTCACGAACCCGCGCGCGATCGAGATCCGGAAGAAGGATCCGCACGCGCAACCGGACCGGCGCGACCCCGAGCTGCTCGTCGACATGTTCCTGGGCACGCTCGACTCGTCAGCGGTCCGCTGAATCGGTCACACTCGAAGGCGAGATGGAGGCCGCCACCACCGAAGCGGTACGGCCGGGCTCGCTCGCCGAGCGCTACGCGCGGCTGGCGCACGAGGCGCACCTCGAGCCGCGCGGCGTCGACGCCGCCCTGAGGGCCCTCGACGTCGCGATCGCCGGCGGCACCCTGGTGCTCAGCAGCCCGGCGATCGCGGCCATAGCCGCCGCCATCCGGGCGACCTCGGGCAAGCCGGTCCTCTACCGCGGCCGCCGCGTCGGCCGCGCCGGGCGGATCTTCACGATGTACAAGTTCCGCACGCTCGTGCCCGACGCCGAGGTGCGCCTCGGGCCCTACCTCGGCAACACGCTCTCCCAGCTCACCGAGAACGAGGTGACCGCCGTCGGCCGGCTGCTGCGCTCGTCGCAGCTCGACGAGCTCCCGCAGCTCTGGAACGTGCTCCGCGGCGACATGAGCATCGTCGGGCCGCGGCCGATCCGCCCCGCCTTCTTCGAGGAGCTGTGCCAGGACATCCCGCAGTACTGGCAGCGGCTGGTGGTGCGGCCCGGCATGACCGGCTTCGCCCAGATGCGCCTCACGCGCGACCACTCCTGGGCGGAGAAGCTCGCCCACGACTTCGAGTACATCGCCGACCGCTCGGTGCACCTCTACCTGCGCGTCGTGCTCGAGACGCTCTGGCGGATCGCCACCCGCCCGCTCACCGGCCGCAAGGCGCTCCAGAGCTAGACTCCGCCGCCCATGTGCGGCATCTGCGGCCAGGCGTCGCTCGACGGCGTGACGGGCCGTGACCCGGCCGCCCTCCATGCGATGAACGCCGCGCTGGTCCACCGCGGACCGGACAGCGACGGGCTGCTCGTGGACGGTCCCGTCGGCCTCGCGATGCGGCGGCTCTCGATCATCGACCTCGAGGGCGGCGACCAGCCGATCGCCAACGAGGACGGCACCGTCCACGTCGTCCAGAACGGCGAGATCTACAACTACCGGGAGCTGATGGCGGGCCTGACCGAGCGCGGCCACCGCTTCTCGACCCGCTCCGACACCGAGGTCCTCGTGCACCTCTACGAGGAGCGCGGGCCGCGCTTCGTGGAGGAGCTGCGCGGGATGTTCGGGATCGCGCTGTGGGACGCCGGCAACCGCCGCCTCGTCCTCGCCCGCGACCGCTTCGGGATCAAGCCGCTCTACTACGCGACCGCCGCCGGCGTGCTCTCGTTCGCCTCCGAGCTCAAGGCGCTGATGCGCCAGCCGGAGCTGCCCGACGACGTGGACCCCGACGCGCTCGAGGCCTTCCTCGCGTTCAACTCGATCCCCGCGCCGCTGACGATCTACCGCCACGCGCGCAAGCTGCCGCCGGGCCACATCCTCGTCTGGGAGGGCGGCGAGCCGCGCGTCGAGCGCTACGCCCGGCCCGGTCCACCGCCGGAGTCGGCGCTGCGCGACGGCAGCGAGGACGAGCTCGCGGCCGAGCTGCGCGACCGTCTGCGCGACTCGGTCCGCGCCCACCTCGTGGCCGACGTGCCGGTGGGCGTGCTGCTCTCGGGCGGGGTCGACTCGTCCGCGCTCGCGGCGCTCGCCTCGGAGGAGAGCGGCGGCCGCGTGAAGACGTTCTCGATCGGGTTCGAGGAGCGCTCCTTCAACGAGCTGGAGCAGGCGCGGCTCGTGGCCGAGCGCTACGGGACCGAGCACCACGAGCTGGTCGTGCGGCCCGACGCCGCGGCGCTGCTGCACGAGCTGGCCGTGTACTTCGACGAGCCGTTCGCCGACTCGTCGGCGCTGCCGACCTACCTGGTCTCGAAGCTCGCCTCCGAGCACGTCAAGGTGGCGCTGTCGGGCGAGGGCGGCGACGAGCTGTTCGGCGGCTACTTCACGTACGTGGCCGACCTGATCGCGCCGCGCGTGGGCCCACCCGCCGCGGCGCTGCGCCCGGTCATCGACCGCCTGCCCAGCTCGAGCCGGCGGACCTCGCTCGACTACATGGCCAAGCGCTTCGCCCGCGCGGCGCACCTTCCCCCGCTCGAGCGCCACCACGGCTGGAAGGAGATCTTCTCCGCCGACGCGCGCGCCGAGCTGCTCGGCGCGCGCCGCGACCACCCGCGCGACCCGCTCGACGTCTACCGGGCCCGCTACGCCGAGACCGAGGGCGCCGAGCCGCTAGCCCGCCTCCAGGACGTGGACATCGGGATCTACCTGCCCGACGACCTGCTCACGAAGACCGACCGCGCAAGCATGGCCCACTCGCTCGAGACGCGCGTGCCGTTCCTCGACACGGCCCTGGCCGACTTCGCGCTGGCGCTGCCGCGCAGCATGCGGGTGCGCGGCCTCCAGAAGAAGCGGCTGCTGCGCAAGGCGGTCGAGCCGCTCGTGCCGCGCGAGATCGTGCGCGGGCGCAAGCGCGGGTTCTCGATCCCGGCCGCGGCCTGGCTGCGCGGCGAGCTCCAGCCGTTCGCGCGCGAGGTCCTCTCTCCCGAGGCGATCCGCCGCCAGGGGTTCTTCGACCCCGGCGCCGTCACGCGGGTCCTCGACCGGCACGTCGCCGGCCGCGAGGACCTCAGCCGCCAGCTCTGGGGGCTGATGTCGTTCGCGCTGTGGCAGGAGCGCCACGCGCTACGGTCGAACCCCGCACTGGAGCGACACGACCCTTGATCGGCGGCAACTCCCATGCCTAGCACCGGCGACGGCATCGTCGCGCTCGCCCTCGCGCTCGTCGTGGCGCTGCTGACCACGCCGATCGCGGGCGCCCTCGCGTGGCGGATCGGCGCGATCGACACGCCGCGCGCCCGCGGCCTCCACCAGTTCCCCACGCCGCGCCTGGGCGGGCTCGCGATCCTCGCCGCGGTCGCCACCTCGTCGCTCGTCTTCCTGCCCCACGACCAGCAGACCACCGGGATCCTGATCGGAGCCGCGGTGATCGTCGCGGTCGGCATGGCCGACGACATCCTCGAGCTGTCGGCCGAGTACAAGATCGTTGGCCAGGTCCTCGCGGCCGCGATCCCGGTCGCGGCCGGCGTGCGCGTGACCAACATGACGATCCCGTTCCTGGGCCGGATCGACCTGAGCGACCCGCTCGCCTACGGCCTCACCGCGGTCGGGATCGTGGCGCTGATGAACGTGGTGAACTTCATCGACGGCGTCGACGGGCTGGCGGCCGGCGTGTGCACGATCGCCGCCCTCACGTTCGCGACGATCTCGCTCTCGCTCGACCGCCAGGTCGCCGGCGTCCTCGCGCTGATCGTGGCCGGCGCCTCGCTCGGCTACCTGCGCCACGGCTTCCACCCCGCCTCGGTCTTCCTCGGCGACTCCGGCTCGAACCTGCTCGGCTACCTGCTCGGCGCGGTCGTCGTGCAGGGCGCGCTGAAGACCAACGCGGTCGTCGCCCTAGCGTTCCCGATGGTGATCCTCGCCGTCCCGATCCTCGACTCGAGCTTCGTGATCGCCAAGCGGATCAAGTACCGCCAGCCCGTCTACAAGGCCGACCGCTGGCACTTCCACCACCGCTTCGCGAACATCGGCTTCTCGCAGCGCAAGACCGCGCTCTACCTCTACGGCTGGACCCTGTCGCTGGCCGCGCTCGCGCTGGCGCTGCGCTTCGTCCCCTACTCGGACGACCACGGCAACTTCGACTGGAAGTGGGTGGCGGTCCTGTCGCTGTTCGGCCTGGCCGCGATGGCGGCGAGCCTCTACCTCGTCTACGTGCTCGAGATCCTCAAGCTCAAGCGCTTCCGCCAGTTCCAGCTCCGCAGCGAGAGCGAGCTGGCCGGCGCGCCGGCCCCCGCCGAGGCGGAGATCGACGCGCACGTGGCGCGCGAGCTCGAGACCGGCGAGTTCGAGGCGATCAGGCCGCCGGCCTAGCCGAGGGCTGGTCATGCGGGGGGCGGCCTTCTGAAACGCGTCGCCGTGCTGGTCGTGCTCACCGGCGCCGTGCTCCTTCCGGCGGACGCGCCGGGCGCAGACTGCCTGCTCGACGGTGACAGGCTCGTGAAGCGAACGGGGCTGGTGACCGTGGTCCAGACACGTGAGTTCCAGCACGTCGCGTGCCTGCGCACCGACGGCCGGCGCACCGAGCTCGACGAGCCGGATGACGACGTGACCCTGGAGCGCGAACACGGGATCCGCATCTCCGGCCACTTCGTCTCCTACATCACGCAGGTCATCTTCCCCGCGGGCGAGGACGACGGCCTCGGGTTCGAGGTGACGGACGCCCTCCGGTCGCGAACCTGGACGGCCGCCGGCGCGACGAACTGCGCACCGGCCGCGGACTGGGTGATCAACGGCCGCGGCTCGGTCGCGTGGATCGACGACTGCGGCAGCCGCCCCGAGGTCTGGCGCTGCCTCCAGCCCGCGTGCGACGACCCGGACACGAGCGCGGCGGAACGACTCGACCGCGGCCGCATCGAGCCGCGCTCGCTGCGACGGCGCGGCGACCGGGTCACCTGGCTGAGGTCGGGCACGCGCCGCTCGGCGTCATTCCGCTAGGAGCCGCGGCGCGAGCGGTCTATCCGCGTGACGGGCGCATCGCACATCGATCCGGCCGCAACGGCCGATTGGAAGACGATGGTGCCCGCGGTCGGCCATCGCTTGGCTTAGGGTGGGCGGCCCGCGTGCAGGTCGCAACCACTTGGGAGGGTGTTGGTGCAGGACACCACGTGCCACATGTCGATTTCGCTCGACGGCTTCGTCGCCGGGCCAGAGCAGAGTCGCGAGGACCCGCTGGGCAAGCGCGGGAGGGAGCTGCACGCCTGGCACCTCGGCGACGAGCGCGCCAACGAGGCCGACGAGACGGCGGCCGGCTGGCTTATGCGTCCGCGTGGCGCCTACCTGATGGGTCGCAACATGTTCGGGCCGATCCGCGGTGAGTGGGACGAGGACTGGCGCGGGTGGTGGGGACCCGAGCC
The DNA here is from genome assembly GCA_036389835.1 of Thermoleophilaceae bacterium. Taxonomy (GTDB): domain Bacteria; phylum Actinomycetota; class Thermoleophilia; order Solirubrobacterales; family Thermoleophilaceae; genus AC-37. The sequence continues at coordinate 114,048 of DASVWC010000040.1, forward strand.
GCCTTACCACGCTCCGGTGTTCGTGCTCACCCATCACGCTCGCGAGCCGATCGAGATGGACGGCGGGACGACCTTCCATTTCGTCACTGGCGGGTTCGACGCCGCCTACGCGCAGGCGCGCGAGACCGCCGGCGATGACGGCGTGGACATCGCGGGGGGCGCCTCGACCGTGCGGCAGGCGCTCATCGCCGGGGTCGTCGACGAGCTCACGCTCGACATCGCCCCGGTTTTGCTCGGGTCCGGCGAGCGGATCTTCGACGGCGTCGAGTCCCTCGGCATGGAGCCGGTGGAGGTGCTGCATTCGCCGCTGGCCACGCACATCCGGTATCGCCGGGCGGGCTAGCCGGCGATCCCGCACCCGGCCCCGCGGCCGCCCAGAGCGAGCCCAGCCGCGGCCGGGCCGTGTTCTCCCGCGTAGATCACCGCCGCCTTCACGGGGGCGCGACTCTATTGGAGGTCTGGCTGGCCCGAGAAGCGACAGCGGTCAGGCTTCCCTCGGGGCGAGCCCAGGAGGTCGCCCTGCATGAGTTCCTGGTGGGCGTCGAGGAACGCGCGGGCGGAGGGACCGAGACCATCCCGTGCGACGGCTTCCGCTACAGCTCGCGCCCACCGGCGCGTGAGCGCCTCATCGAACTTCTCGGGACAGCCGTGGGCTTCGCAGGCAAGGCGCGTGCCGGATACGAGCAGGTCCTCGGCGCGGTCCTGTCCGTGACGCCGATGGAGGACCCAGGCGATCCGGAGGTGCTGCTCATGACCGATGCCTCCGGGGAGGACCTTCCCTGCCTGCCAGGCGTTGGTCAACTCGTCGTCGGTCATGCGACGTCGTTCGCGCCCCCTACCGCGGGCCGCATCTCGCGCGAAGCGCAAGCCGGGTCAGGACCCGGCCACCGCGACACGGGCGTGACCGCCCATGCAGAATCGGGAGTCCCGGCACAATCACCGAACGCTGACTTCGGACCGCCGAGGTCAGGGCACGCTGGCGGCGGGAGGCACGCGGAAGCGGAGCATGGTGACGGCGCCCGACTGGGCGTTGCTGAATGGTTCGAGGTCAACCCTGCGGAGGGTCGGAGTCGAAAAGCGGACCCCGTCGCCCAAGAGCACCGGGAGCACATAGACCAGAATCTCGTCGACGAGCCCTCGCTGCAGGCACTGGCTGGCCAGGTCGGCGCCGAGGATCTCCAGGTTCTTACCGCCCGCGGCGCTTAGCGCCGTGACGACGGCTTCTGCGATGTCACAGGTGAGGAATGTGACGTTCGGGTCCGGCTTGTCGGGAGGATCGTGGGTGAGGACGAACTGGGCTCCGCCCTCGTAGTCGCGCTCCTCGTCGGGCATCTGCCTGGCCACCTCGTAGGTACCCCGGCCGATGAGCATCGCACCAGTGGCGGCCATCACCTCAGGGAATGCGTCCGGTGTCAGGAAATCGAAGATCCAGTCCATCGCGTGGCCGGGACCGGCGATGAAGCCGTCAAGCGACATCGCCCTGTTCACGACCACCTTGCCGGTGTGGGTGCTCATATCAGGCGCTCCTTTCCAAATCTCGGGGCCCTGGGCTGAACCATAAGTCCGGCGCGCTGGGCTGGGTCAGGGCGAGACTGAGTGCGGCGAGGGGCGATGCCGGTGGGTCGCGCCTAACGAACAGCTCAGACTGGCCGGCTCCGGCGGCGCTAGTGCAACTCGCGTGGAGCGGCAGTAACGCGCTTCGCGGGTTCCGCCGCTCCGCTTCATATGCTGGCCAGTTGCTGCCATGCCGCGACGAGTCACCCCATCTCAGCTTCAGAGCATGATCCGCAAGGCCGAGCGCGATCGGCGTCACGCGATCAACCGCTACAACCAGGAGGCGCGCCGCTACAACGCCGCCGTTCGCCAGCAGAAGCGAGAGATTGCCGCTTACAACCGCAAGGCGAAGGCGCACAACGCGCGGGTGCGGCAGGATCGCCAGCGGCTGATCAACGAGCTGAAACGCCTGGAGCGGCAGGCCTCGACTACTCAGTCCGTGCCAGTCCAGGCCTCAGTCCGCGTGCTGAATGAGGCCTATCAGCGCGTTGATCTGGCGTCTGAGTCGTGGAGTGGGTCCGGCGTCGCTCTGGCCGACTTGGCCGAGACCGAGACCGCTAACAGCGCCGCCGCCGCGAACGCGCTATTCGGCGACGAAGCCGACCTGCCGCGCGAGGAGACGGTCATCACCGACGAGTTGCGCGTCATCTCTGCGGAGCTCGACAAGCGGTGGCAGGGGGCCCTGTTCTCACTGGACTCGCGTAATCCAGACGCCGCCCGTCACTTCTGCACAAGCTCGCGGGAAATCCTCACCCGGGTAATCGATCTGGAGGCGCCAGACGACGCCGTGCTTGCAGCTCTACCCGACTGCGAGACGCTGGACGACGGCAGGCCGATCCGACGGGCGAAGATCGGATACCTCCTCAGCAAAAGCGGAGCTGACCACGAGAGCCTGCGCGACTTCGTGGAGACGGACGTGCACGATGTGATGAAGCTGTTCCGCGTGTTCAACGACGCCACGCACGGCGATGCCGGCGTACTTGACCTGAACGCTCTTCGCGCCCTGAAGCAGCGGGTGGAGGGTGCGATCAAGTTCCTGTCCGCGATCGTGCGCCCCGCCACCTAGGCGAATACCACTCGCACTCGGGCGCCGGCACGCATTCGTCGGTGGGCCCTGATTCAGCAGCCGGAAACTGCCCCAGCCACTGCTTCTCGGCCCTGTCGCTTTCGCGTGATCGACAGCCGAGCGGAGCTTGCTCATCGCGCGAGGCGGCAGCGGAGCCGTCGCATTCGCCGCCGGCTCGGCGCCTGTGCAGGCAGGACGCTCCTCGCGGCCGCGGCGGATCTGTGCGCCGCAGCCTGGTTCGCCCTAGTCCCCCGGCGGCAGCTCCTTGAGCTGGTGCGCGGCCGTGAAGAAGCCGCGGTAGCCGAGCGAGGTGGCGAGCACCGCCGAGATCGCGACGCTCCCCATCAGCGTCCAGAGCAGGATGAGCTGGAGGCGGACCGCGTCGATCGGGTCGGCCCCCGCCAGCAGCATGCCCACCATCGTGCCTGGGAAGAAGACGACGCCGGTCGTCTTGGTCGAGTCGATCAGCGCGATCATCCCCGAGCGCAGCGCCCGCGTGACCGGACCGCGCGCGGCCTCGGTGGCGGTCGCGCCGAGCGCCAGCGTCGCCTCGATCTGGAGCCGCGAGGCGCGCACGTCGTCGGCGAGCCGGTTGAGCGAGACCGCGGCCGCCGTCATCGCGTTGCCGATCACCATGCCGCCGACCGGCACGAGGTAGCGCGGCTTGGTGTCGAAGACGCCGAGCGCGAGCACGAGGCCGAGCGTGACGACGGCCGCCGCGCCGAGCGCAAGCACGATGGCCGGGAGCACCGCGGGCACGCCGCGCGCGCGCCGCTGGGCGGTCCACGAGCCGAACCCCACCATGACCGTCAGCAGCGCGACCACCAGCAGCAGGCTGTCGGAGTCGAAGATCGCCTGGATCACGTAGCCGACCGCCGTGAGCTGGAGGAACGAGCGCACGACCGCGATGCCGAGATCCCTCTCGAGCGCCGCCCGGCGCCAGTAGGAGACGCCGGCCGCCAGCCCGACCAGCACGAGCGACGCCGCCACCTCGAAGAGCGAGATGTCGATGCTCATCCCGCGATCCTCCCGTCGCGCAGCCGCACGATCCGGTCGGCCATCCGCTCGGCCTGGCCCTGCTCGTGGGTGACGAGCACCATCGAAAGCCCCGCGCGATCGGCCAGCTCGGCGAGCGTGCGCTCCACGCCGCGCTTGGTGTAGTCGTCGAGCGCCGAGGTCGGCTCGTCGAGGAGCAGCACGTCGGGCTCGAGCGCGAGCGCCCGCGCGAGCATCACGCGCTGCTGCTCGCCGACCGAGAGCTGGTCGGCCTCGCGGTCGGCGTAGAGCTTCGTGAGGCCGGAGAGCTCGAGCGGGCGCTCCACCCCCACGGCCCGCCCGCACAGCGCCGGGCCGTAGCGGATGTTGTCGGCCACCGTGCCCGGCAGCGGCGCCGGGAGCTGCGGCACCATGCACGCGCGCCTGCGCAGTTCGCGCACGTCGAGCGCCGCGACGTCCTCGCCCTGGAAGCGCACGGTCCCGCGGTCGGGGTCCGCCAGCCGGTTGAGCAGCCGCAGGAGCGACGACTTGCCGGAGCCCGACGGCCCCAGCAACGCCGTGACCCCAGGGCGGATGTCGCAGCTGACCTCGCGCAGGACGGCCTCACCGCCGCGCGAGGCGGTGATGCTGTCGAGCTCGAAGAGAGCCGGGCTCAGGGCTCCGCGCCCGGCCTAGACGGTCTGGAGCAGCTGCGGGTAGAGCGGGTGGCGCTCCGCCAGCGCCCGCGCGCGGTCGGCGAGGTCGGCCCTCAGCTCGGCGCTCCAGCCGGAGCCGAGCGCCTCGCCGATGATCCGGCCGACCTCGGTGAACTCGTCGTCGCCGAACCCGCGGGTGGCCAGCGCCGGCGTGCCCACGCGCAGCCCCGAGGAGACCGACGGCGGGCGCGGGTCGAACGGGACCGCGTTGCGGTTGACGGTGATGCCGACCTCGTGGAGGCGGTCCTCGGCCTGCTGGCCGTCGAGCTGCGAGTCGCGCAGGTCGGCGAGCACCAGGTGGACGTCGGTCCCGCCGGTGAGCACGTTCACGCCGGCGGCGACCAGCTCCTCGGCCACGCGCTGGGCGCCGGAGATCGTGCGCCGCTGGCGCTCGCGGAACGGCTCGCTCGCGGCGATCTTGAGCGCGACGGCCTTGCCCGCCACCGCGTGCATGAGCGGCCCGCCCTGCTGACCCGGGAACACGGCCGAGTTGATCTTCTTCGCGTGCTCCGCGCGGCACAGGATCATCCCGCTGCGCGGGCCCGCGAGCGTCTTGTGCACGGTGGTGGTGACCACGTCGGCGTGCGGCACGGGGTTCGGGTGCAGGCCCGCGGCGACCAGCCCGGCGAAGTGGGCCATGTCGACCATCAGGTAGGCGCCGACCTCGTCGGCGATCGCGCGGAAGGCGGCGAAGTCGAGCTGGCGCGGGTAGGCCGACCAGCCCGCCACGATCAGCTTCGGCTCGTGCTCGCGCGCGGCGGCGGCCACGTCGTCCATGTCGAGCAGCGAGTCGCGCTCGCGCACGCCGTAGGCGGCGAAGTCGTAGAGCTTGCCCGAGACGTTGATCTTCATCCCGTGGCTGAGGTGGCCGCCGTGGTCGAGCTTCATGCCGAGGATGCGGTCGCCCGGCTGGAGCAGCGCGTGGTAGACGGCGTTGTTCGCCTGCGCGCCCGCGTGCGGCTGGACGTTGGCGTGCTCAGCCCCGAACAGCGCCTTGGCGCGCTCGATCGCGAGGTTCTCGGCCACGTCGACGTGCTCGCAGCCGCCGTAGTAGCGGCGGCCCGGGTAGCCCTCGGCGTACTTGTTCGTGAGCACCGAGCCCTGGCAGTCGAGCACGGCCTGCGGCACGAAGTTCTCGGACGCGATCATCTCGAGCGTCGCGTCCTGGCGGCGGAGCTCGTCCTCGATGACCTGGGCGATCTCGGGATCGATCTCCGCGACCGGCCTGGTCTGGAAGTCGGGCGGCAGATCCGTCATGCGCCCACCGTACCAACGGTTCCGGAGGCCG